>JAFTPT010000011.1 GCA_017463155.1 Blautia sp. | reverse complement strand
TGTGGATTTTGAGAATGCGAAGCTTTATTCCCTGGGATATGCGAGCAATACCGTAACGATTAAGCGGTACCGGATCCCGGTATTTGATATCGGACTGAATGAGAAGCTGGATGATTCCACGCTGGTGCTGGAGGATACAACAGTTCTTCAGTGCAGCACCTTCCATTTTTACGGAAGCTATACGCCGTATGGAATCTTCATGGATGGCGGGGACGGGTACTGGTACGGATTTGCCAATCAGGGCAATTCCTCCGGCAATGCGACAGTGCTTTGGATCAAGATCAGGAAGAGCGACTACACCTTTACAGAAGGACAGTGGACGCTTTCCAATGCTACGCTGATGACGATGGGAAGCTTCAAGGAAGGATCCAGTTATCCTTCCGGAAACAGAAGCGCTGTAGTGAGAAACGGGTATCTGTATGTGCCGTCTTATGACAAGACCGGAGTGTACAAGATCAATATATCGAACAGCACGGATGTGACGCTGATTAGCCTGGGATTTACTGCTGCGATGAGATGCATTGGGGAGACCGGAAGTACAGACTGCTGCCTGACTATCCTCAATGACATTATCGTAGCTTATGATTTTGAGATCGATGTGAATGATCATGTGATCCCGTTATTTGCCGGGGAGCATTGCGGGAATGTATCCACGCCGTTCTTCCAGTACAAGGAATATGTCTTCGCCTGGGGCGGCGCTTATTTGAACCAGTACAGATATACGTGGATCCTGACTCCGTATCTGGCTACGATCTGCAATCTGAGTCAGGCGGTGGTGAAGAATGCAGATAAGACAATGAAGATCACATATACGCTGACGGAGCAGACGGTGACGTAAGGGTTGGATAAATGAACAGTGTTGTTAAGGCGGATATCCCGATATGGGAGCCGCCTATTTTTATGCGAAGGAGGGCATGTGAAATGAAGGAGTTTTGGAATGTGATTCAGGCGATCTTTGCGGCAGTAGGCGGCTGGCTTGGCTATTTCCTGGGCGGAAATGACGGCCTGCTTTATGCGCTTCTGGCTTTTGTGGTGCTGGATTACATCACAGGGGTTATGTGCGCGGTGGCGGACAAAAAGCTGTCGAGTGCCGTAGGCTTCAAGGGAATCTGCAGGAAGGTTCTGATCTTTGCACTGGTAGGTACCGGGCACCTGCTTGATACACAAATCTTTGGTGAAGCGGGCGTGCTGAGAACAGCGATTATTTTCTTTTATCTGAGCAATGAAGGACTGTCGCTTGTGGAGAACGCTGCATATTTGGGATTACCGATTCCTGTGAAACTCAGAAAGGTGCTGGAACAGCTGCATGACCGCAGCGAGAAGGAAGAGGATAAAAAGGATGGTGAGAAATAATGGGATACACGAATAGTCCGATGGTAGTTTATACGAAGCTGAGTCCGAACCATTCCGGGCAGAGGACGATGGCGATTGACAGGATCACGCCTCATTGTGTGGTCGGCCAGTGTACGGCGGAAGGTCTGGGCGACTGGTTTTATAAGAGCAGCACACAGGCATCCAGCAATTATGGCATCGACAAGGACGGACGTGTCGGGATGTATGTGGAAGAGAAAAACCGTTCATGGTGTTCTTCTTCCGGGGCGAATGACCAGAGGGCGATCACGATCGAGTGCGCATCCGATACTACGGAGCCTTATGCTTTCAGGGATATCGTTTATCAGAGACTGATCGAGCTTTGCATTGATATCTGCAAGCGTAATGGGAAGAATAAGCTGATCTGGTTTGGGGATAAGGATAAGACGCTGAATTATTCTCCGAAGAGCGGGGAGATGATCCTGACAGTTCACCGGTGGTTTGCGAATAAAAGCTGTCCGGGGAACTGGATGTATGCCAGGATGGGGGATTTGGCAGAGAAGGTGACGAAGGTTCTGGGTGGTACTGATAAACCTGTGGAACCGGAGAAGCCAGAGGATAAGACTGCCATCAAATGGTACCGGGTAAGGAAGACCTGGACGGACAGCAAGACGCAGAAAGGTGCTTATAAGATTCTGGACAATGCGAAGAAATGCGCGGATCAGAATCCGGGGTATAAGGTTTTTGATGCGGATGGCAAGGTTGTGTATGAGCCGAAGGCAGCGGAGCCTGCGGTGAAGGTGCCATTCCTTGTGAAGGTCAGTATCTCTGATCTGAATATCAGGAAGGGTCCGGGGACGGATTACGGAAGGGTGCAGTTCTGCCCACCGGGTGTGTACACGATCATGGAAGTTCGGAGTGGAAAAGGCAGCTCTGCCGGATGGGGCAGGTTGAAGAGCGGGATTGGTTGGATAAGTCTGGATTTTTGTAAGAAGGCATAAAAATACGGCTGACGGAGATTGTTGTTCTCTGTCAGCCGTTTTTTTAGTTTGAATTCTGTTTGTATTCTGTGCCCCAAGCTTCCATGGATTTAATGATAGGACGCATGGATTCTCCGAGTTCGGAAAGAGCATATTCTACACGGGGCGGAACTTCTGGGAATACTGTGCGGGTGATAATTCCATCTTCTTCCATTGAGCGGAGACTGTCAGTCAGAACCTTCTGGCTGATCCCTTCAAGGCTTTTCTGCAGTTCGTTAAAGCGCCAGGGCCTTACAAGCAAGTTCCTTATAATGAGCAGTTTCCATTTGCTGCCGATCAGAGATACTGTGGTTGCTACCGGGCAATCCGGGAGTTCTTCTTTTTTCTTCATAGGGGATACCTCCTATAACATTTAATTTAAGATGTTACATTCAAATATGATGTAACAATCAAATTATAGTGTAATATTCGGCTCGTGTCAATGAGAACTGTTAGATCAAAAAATTTTTGTTCCATTTGGTGCCATTAAGCTAGTAAATCAACAATCGTTACAAAAAGGTAACCAGGGTTACAAAAAGGTGCGTACTTGTAGGCTTTTCAGGCATCCGTATAATGAGAATCACAGACAGGCAATAGTGTCTGCTGAGACAAAACAGATCAAATAGGAGGTACGTATCATGGCATTATCAAACATTGCAGGATGGAATGAGAACACAGCAGGAAGTGCTTGCGGAGCATCCGACAAACCGGCAGCATGCGGCGCATCTGAGAAACCCGCAGCTTGTGGTGCTGGCGACAAGCCAGCAGAGACACCGGCAGCATGTGGGGCAGCTGACAAACCGGAAGAGAAACCTGCAGCTTGTGGAAGTGCTTGTGGTGCAGGGGACAAATAAGAAAGCATTAAGCATAAATCTTGTTTACTCTGTACGCAGAACCACAACGAAATCAAAGATTTCTGTGGTTCTAGTGTGGCCAAACAGTTGATCCTCCGGCTGTCAAAGGTCGGAGGATTTTTTCAGAGAGATATCAGCATTAAGCTGTTTAAGATAATCAGGAATTGGAGCGTGGGATCATGAAACCTTATTTTTCTTTTCAATGGCATATAACAGATGAATGTGACCAGAGGTGTAAGCATTGTTACATTTTTTCGGCAGGGAACCATACCTGTCTGCAATCCATGAACTGGGAACAGATGGAAAACACATTCTATAACTGCCTTGATTTCTGTAAGGTATATGGGAGAACGCCGTATTTCTACATCACAGGTGGTGACCCGATTCTGCATCCGGATTTTTGGAGATTATTAGAACTTATCAAGGAGCATGATATCAAGTTTACGATCCTGGGAAATCCTTTCCACTTAAATGACCAAGTATGCCGTGAACTAAAATGGTACGGCTGTGAGAAATATCAGCTTTCTCTTGACGGTCTCAGGGAGACACACGACTGGTTCCGGAAGCCAGGTTCTTATGATTGCACTTTGGAGAAGATCGGATGCATCAATCGTGCAGGCATCCGAAGCGTTATCATGACAACGGTATCCAAGACGAACCGCATGGAGGTTCCGGGAATTATTGATGAAGTGGTAAAGGCAGGGGCAAATGTATTTGCTTTTTCTCGGTATGTTCCAAGTGGCGGAGATCTGGATGCCAGCATGACCGCACAGGAATATAGAGAACTGCTTGCCATTTGTGATAAAAAGTTTAAGGAATATGAAGCAGAAGGATGTGAGACTTATTTCAACAAGAAAGATCACCTCTGGACGCTGTATGAATATGAGACGGGAGAGTTCAAAATCCCGGAGAATGCTGAAAAAGGAATGATCTATGGCGGATGCAACTGCGGCAACTGCCATTTGACGATATTGCCGTCAGGTGATGTGTACGCCTGCCGGAGAGTAGCAGAGAGCAAAGTCGGAAATGTATTTGAGGACAGACTTGCGGATCTGTGGGTGACAAGTGTTGAGAGCTACCGTGAGTACGAGAAGTTCAGTAAGTGCTCCAAATGCAAACTGCTTGCATGGTGCAGAGGATGTCCGGCGGTAGCAAGAGGTACTTATGGTGATTTCTATGCGAATGATCCGCAGTGCTGGGCAGATGAAAACGGAGAATTGTTTCAGGAGGTAGATGGCTGATGGATATGATGAAGGCAGTTATACTTGATAAGCCGACAAAAGGCGAAGATGTTGTACTTTCGGAAATCGCTGTACCTGAAGTAAAGCCGGGATGGGTGCTTGTGAGGGTAAAGGCATTCGGCATGAATCATTCGGAAGCCATCCTCAGAGAGTTTGAAATCGAAAATGATTATATTCAGAAGCCAATCGTCCCTGGTATTGAGTGTGTCGGTGAAATAGAGGATCCCTCTGACAGCGGATGGAAAAAGGGACAAAAGATAGCCGCTCTTATGGGTGGTATGGGACGTAGCTTTAACGGCAGTTATGCGGAGTATGCACTACTTCCGGTTCATCATGTGTTCCCTATAGAATCGGCGCTGTCGTGGGAAGAGATGGCTGCGATTCCCGAAACTTATTTCACAGCGTGGGGGTCATTATTTCAGTGTCTCCGTCTGACAAAAGAGGATAAGCTTCTTGTGCGCGGAGCGACATGTGCACTTGGATATGTGGCTGTTCAGCTCGCGAAGGCTCTGGGCTGTACCGTGGTCGGAACCACACACAGAGAATCCAAGATGGAGTTTCTTAAAGAAGCCGGATGCGATGAATGTATCCTGGATGATGGTAGCCTTCGGGGAAAGGTGAGCGGAGTGACGAAGGCTCTGGAACTGATCGGCATCAAGACAGTCAAAGATACCATGATGTGTGTGGAGCAGGGTGGTATTGTCTGCAATACCGGAGTTCTTGGTAAGGTATATGAATGGAATCATTTCGATCCCATCAAGGATATTCCGAACGGCGTGTGTCTGACCGGGTTTTACAGCAATTATCCGACAACAAAGATGATGCAGGATATCTTCAGCTTTATGGATGAACATCAGCTGAAGTCGCTGATCGGCGCGACCTATGATTTTGAAAATATCCGTGAGGCATGTATTGCCCTTGATGAAGGAAAAGTAAATGGAAAGATCGTTGTGAAGGTAGGTGATTGACCGTGGGAGCAGAGACAAAAACTCATTTTGTGGTGGATAAATCAAAATGTGTTAAGTGCGGAAAGTGCATCAATACCTGCTCCGGCATGGTGATCGAGTTTGGACAGGACGGCTATCCAGATATGAAGGAGTTTGAACGCTTCGGATGGCGTGGATGCTGGAGATGCCAGCATTGCCTGGCTGTATGTCCGCAGGGTGCAATCTCTATCTTCGGGAAGAAGCCGGAAGATTCCCTTCCGATGCCACCCAAAGCAATGGGTGAATATATGGAGCAGCTTGTGACAGGCCGCCGTTCATGCAGGCGTTTTCTGGATAAAAATGTGGCTCCGGACATCGTTACCCGTATTCTTTCTGCAATGGCGGCAGTTCCTACTGGCGGAAATGCCCAAGGCGTGGAATATACAGTCATTGATGACAAGGATAGGGTGCATGAGATATGGCAGGAAGCCTATTCTGTAATGGATGCCAAGGCGAAGAAGCATATCTATACGCACAGCTTCAGCGATTTTTATTACAGTAAGATGAAACAGTCGGAGAAGACCGTGCGAAAGGATGACCTGCTGTTTTGCGGAGCACCGCATCTGTTTATTGCTCATGAAAAGTGTGTTGGCAAATGGGCAGAGGATTCCAAGGTGAACTGTAATATCGCCACGGCGTATTTTGAGCTTCTTTGTAATGCGCATGGTCTTGGAACAACCATCATGAGCTATTCTGCGGAAGTGCTGAATGAATTGGCACCAAAGGCAAGAGAGATGCTGAATATTCCGAAGGAACACTATATGGGGCTGATCGTTGGCTTTGGCTATCCGGAGATTGAATATGCCAGAGGGGTTCAGAAAGACAGGTCAGCGAAGACTCACAGGTATAGCGAGAGAAAAGGCCGGTAATGTACCAAATCATATTTCGGAGGATTAGAACATGGAATACAGAAAATATGGTGATACCTTTTACATACGGATGGACAGGGGAGATGAGATTATCGAAAAAATCCTCATGGTATGTAAAGAAGAAGGAATACACTCATGTACTTTCAATGGAATAGGTGGTTGCGGTAAAGCAGAGATCAAGACTTTTATTCCTGAAACCGGGACATTCGAAATGCGCCGGTTAGAAGGAATGTTGGAACTTGTGTCATTAAACGGTAATGTTATCACGGATGAAAATGGAGACTATTACCATCATACACATGCCGTATTTGCTTATAAAGTCGGAGAGGATCACCAGGTTGCTGCAGGGCATATGAAATCAATTATGGTGTCTTATACAGCCGAGATTGAATTGCGGCCTGTTGTTGATGGAGAGATTAAAAGGAAATACGATCCGGAAACAGGCACAGGTTTTTGGAGTTTCACATAGAGGAAGGTGATTTGTGTGAATCAGTCAGAGAGAAGAAACTATCTGATCGACTCTCTTCTTGAAGAGAAGAAAGAATATAAGAAAATCCTTTTGCCGCAAAGCGCGGGTGAGCAGAAAGCATTACTGCGTTCATTGATGAATGTGCGTATGGCCGCGCCCATCAGCGAGGTCTTTTTGCAGATTCAGGATGAATATCTGAAGGAAGAAACAAAAAGGAAGGGCATTACAGATATCAGAGTGCTTAAGCCTGTAGAGGAAGGGATCTATCTCTGGCAGGGTGATATTACGACACTTAAATGTGATGCTATTGTAAATGCTGCAAACAGTGGAATGACAGGCTGCTATCAGCCCTGTCACAACTGTATCGATAACTGCATCCATACATATGCAGGGATTCAGCTTAGAAATGCATGTGCTGATATCATGGAAAAGCAGGGACATGAGGAACCGACAGGGCAGGCAAAGATCACACCGGCCTTCAATCTTCCGTGTAGGTATGTATTGCATACAGTCGGACCAATCGTACAGGGGAAGCTCACAAAGGAGCATGAAGAATTGCTGGCATCATGCTACAGGTCATGCCTGGAACTTGCTGATGAGAATGAAGTAAAGAGTGTGGCGTTCTGTTGTATATCAACGGGAGTGTTCATGTTCCCGAATGAACGTGCAGCTGAGATTGCAGTACAGACCGTGCGGGATTACCGCAGGGAAAAGAATAGTGGGATTGAGGTGATATTCAATGTTTGGAAGGATGAAGATTACGAAATCTACCGGGAATTACTCGGATGAGATAAAGAGATTAAAGAAAGCCATAGAAGAAGCGGATGCTGTTGTGATCGGAGCAGGAGCGGGGCTCTCAACTTCTGCGGGATTTATTTATAACGGCGAGCGATTTGAGAAGTATTTCGCAGATTTCGGAAAGAAGTATGGCTTTCAGGATATGTACTCCGGCGGCTTCTATCCGTATGAGACGCCGGAAGAGATGTGGGCATACTGGTCAAAGTTTATCTTTGTAAACAGATACATGGATGCGCCGAAGCCTGTGTATGATCAGCTGTTTACGCTTGTAAAGGATAAGGATTATTTCGTTATCACTACGAATGTGGATCACTGCTTCCAGAAGGCAGGATTTGATAAAAAGCGTCTCTTTTACACCCAAGGTGATTACGGCTTATTCCAGTGCAGTGAGCCGTGTCATGAAGAGACCTATGAAAATGAAGATATGGTTCGGGCTATGGTAGAGCAGCAGAAGGATATGAAGATTCCTACAGAACTGATCCCGAAATGTCCGAAGTGCGGAAAGCCACTTACCATGAATCTTCGTTCCGATGATAAGTTTGTTGAAGATGAAGGGTGGCATCAGGCGGCAGAAAGATATGAGAATTTCCTCAGAACAAGGAAAGGAAAGATTCTGTTCCTGGAAATGGGCGTCGGGTATAATACGCCTGTGATCATCAAATATCCTTTCTGGCAGATGACGGCAAAGAATCCGGATGCGATATATGCCTGTGTGAATTATGGAGAGGCTGTATGCCCTGAAGATATCAGGAAGCAGTCCATCTGTATCGATGGGGATATAGGGAAAGTGCTGGAGAATTTGAGGTGAAAATGGAGTTTGCTAATGGAAAAGATTGAAATGACACCAGATCAGCAGCTTGCTTTTGAAGGCTTTATAGATATCATGGTGCAGATATATAAGATGACTTCTGACAAGATTGATTATTCAAAGATTGAAAAGAATAAAGACCAAGGGAAAGAAATTTAAAATATTATAATTTGAATAAACGAATCGTTACCACGCCTGCGGGCATTGGGAGAAATCCTGATGTTTCGCAGGCTTTTTTGCCTTTTTCGGTTTTTACCGGAATTATCTCGTCCTAAGGCGCTTAGGAAGATAGAAGGGAGGTGCCTTGGATGAGCACAGATTTGAAGAAAGAACTGCCTTGGTGGCAGAAGTATACACTCACATTAAACGAGGCTTCGGAGTACTTCGGTATTGGTTATAAGAAGCTGAAGCTTTTTGTCCAAGAACATTCCGATGAGGATTTTGTTCTCTGGAATGGCAATAGAGCTCTAATCAAGCGTGAACAGTTCGAGAAATACATGGACAGCCAGATGAATGTGATCTGACCGGAGATTTTTTTCAAATAAGGGTGGTAAAAGAGCCGTGTCTGTGTTAGACTATTGATACATAGTCGGATACATGCTATGTAGTCTACGAAAAATAGTATCCAGAACATGGCTCTCCGAACAGAAAGGAGACGATGTTTAATGAGCGAAAAGAGACGCGATAGTAAAAATCGCATTCTTCGCACAGGAGAGAGCCAGGAAGCGGATGGTCGCTATAAGTTCAGATACATCGACGCCAACGGGAAACGCAAGTCAGTGTACAGTTGGAGATTGGTGGCGACAGATAGCATACCAGCCGGAAAAAGAGACAATGCGCCTTTACGAGATCAGGAGAAGGCCATCAATCGAGATATTGATGATGACATTATACCTGACGGCGGAGGAATGACAGTGCTTCAGCTGACCAAGAAGTATATTGCAACGAAGACCGGTGTGAAGCACACGACAAGAGCTGGTTACGGGACAGTGATCAGACTTCTGGAGAGAGATCCGTTCGGAGCCAAGAGAATTGACAAAGTGAGACTCTCGGATGCCAAAGAATGGCTGATAAGGCTTCAGCAGGAAGACAAGAAGAGTTTTTCGACGATCCATACCATCAGGGGTGTGGTGAGACCGGCTTTTCAGATGGCTGTGGACGATGATCTTTTAAGGAAGAATCCGTTTGAGTTTCAGATGGTGTCCGTTCTTGTCAATGATACTGCTACTCGTGAAGCCATTACAAGAAAACAGGAAAGAACGTTCCTTGATTTTATCAAAAACGATTCGCACTACTGCCGCTATTATGACGGAATGTATATCCTGTTCAAGACAGGGATGCGTATATCGGAGTTCACAGGGCTGACGGTTCATGATTTGGATATGGAGAACAGAACCATTAACATTGACCATCAGCTGCAGAAGACCGGGACATTGGTTTACATCGATACAACAAAGACCTATGCCGGTACCAGGGTGATCCCGATGCAGGATGATGTGTATGAAGCATTCGAGCGTATTCTTGCCAGAAGACCGAAGATGAAGGTGGAACCTATGATCGATGGGTATTCCGGTTTCCTTTGCTTCGATAAGGATGGAAAGCCGATGGTGGCGATGCACTGGGAGAAGTACTTTCAGCATGCGGTGGATAAGTATAACAGCATCTACCGTGTACAGCTTCCGAAGATCACGCCTCATGTGTGCCGTCACACTTACTGCTCCAATATGGCGAAGTCCGGTATGAATCCTAAGGTGCTTCAGTACCTGATGGGACATTCGGATATCAGCGTCACTCTCAATACCTATACGCATCTGAAATTGGATGATGCGAAAGAAGAGATGGATAAGCTGGCACAGAAGCAGGCAGAGGCTGATGAAGAGATGCAGAAACTGGGTGTGAAGGAAAATGAGCATGCGGTAATAAAAATGCGTAGGAGCAGTTAAGACGGGCGAAGGACAGAGGGCTTACGGAAATACTTAGCCATGGCGGATTGGCAGATATCAGCAAAATCGGCGATGGTCTAAACTGAAAATCTGAGACCAAATTAGACCAATTTTTAGACCATTTGAAGGAAGAAACAGACCGAGATAAGCCGATAAAAGCCGAGATACGTCAAAATAGTCGGTATACCGCAAATGCTCGAAAACCGAGATAAATCAAGGAAAAACCGAGATAAATCAGGAGCAAAAAACGATGATAAAAGTGCTTTTTGTATGCCACGGCAACATCTGCCGTTCACCGATTGCTGAATTTGTAATGAAGGACCTTGTCCGGAAGGAGGGCCTTTCGGATTGTTTTGAGATCGCTTCGGCGGTGACCAGCTCCGAGGAGATCTGGAACGGTGTCGGGAATCCCGTATATCCGCCCGCCAGGCGGATCCTCGCACAGCATGGCCTCAGCTGCAGCGGGAAAAGAGCCCGGCAGATCACAAAGGCGGATTACCAGCGGTACGACTATCTGATCGGCATGGACCAGATGAACTACCGGAATATGCTGCGTGTCTTTGGAAAGGATACGGAGGGGAAGGTGTCGCTTCTCATGGATTATACGGATCGTCCCGGAAACGTGGCGGATCCCTGGTATACGGACGATTTTGAGACGACGTGGACCGATGTGATGGAGGGATGCCGCGGCCTCCTTGCCTGGCTGAAACAGAATAAACTGTAAAAAAGGGCGGAGCTTTTGGCCGCTATGCTGCATGGCGGAATTTGACGAAATGTTTTTCTTTACATGTATATGACTCAAACGGTATAATCTATATACGGCTATTCTTCAGAGGGAAGCAAAGGCTTCCCTTTTCTTTTTCTCCGGGGCGTATCTGCCCGCTTTTTCAGGAAAAGAGGAATGTGAATGACAAATGAATACAAGGAGTTTGTAGAAGAACTTCGGAATGTGATGATCGAGGAAGGGGGGATCCCAAAGGAGAAGATTCGTTTCTGCACGGAACAGCCCGGACCGTCACAGAATGATAAGCTTCTGGTCGAGGCGGCTGTCCTGGGAGAAAAGACGGCGGTCTGCGGAATCTATGTCGGACAGCTTTTTTCGTTTTTGCAGGATGGGATGGCTTTTTCTGACATAAAAGACAAGGTTCTCCAAAATCTGAAGAGCGTTGACGAGGAACTGCTGGAGGAACTGGACAGGAGGATCGGGACCTATGAATCGGCAAGAGAGTATCTGGTCATCCGTGCGGTCAACTATCCGCGAAACCGGACGGCTGTCGAATCCAGCGTATACAAGGTGATCGGGGATATCGCACTTGTGGTATATGCGGTGATCCGGGAATACGAGGACAGCATCAGCAGTGTCAAGATCAGCCGGCATCTTCTGAATATCTGGGGAAAGACGGAGGATGAGGTCTATGAGGCGGCGATGGAGAACACGAGGCACCAGTCCCCGCCCAGGCTGTTTCAGCTTCCGGAGGTCCTTCTCGATCCGGATTATGAAGGGATCGATTTTATGAAACCGGGACGGGAAAGCATGCTGCGAGGGAACGAGATCGGGAACTGCATCAGTACGACCAGAAGGATCAATGGCGCGGTCGCGATCTTTATGCCCGGTGTGGCGGCCAGGATCGCGGAGGTGCTAAACTCGGACCTTTATCTGGCGTTTACCAGCATTCACGAGGTCATGGTCCACTGTGCGGAAACGGTGGATCCGAAAGGACTGGAGAGGGTTCTCGCGGATACGATCAGGGAGACGACGGAGGAAGAGGAGTTCCTCAGCAGAAAGCTGTACCATTACAGCAGGGGAACGGGACTTTTCAGCCAGATCACACAGATCGTCGAGACAGAGCAGTAGCAGGCGGGAGGCTCCGAAGGCCCTTGTCCCCAAAACGCGGTCATGCTACAATGAGCACAAAAAGCGAAGGCAGGGGACGGGCATGCATGTATCTTTGACAGATGATATCACCAGGCAGATCTTTGTGGAGGATCACCCTCAGAAGGCGGATGTGATCTTTGTTCCGGGGAACGGATATCCACAGATGGCGGAGAGGGCGGCAGAGCTGTTCCGTGAAGGATGGGCACCGTATGTGCTTCCGAGCGGAAGATGCAGCGTTACGGTCGGAAAATTCACGGGCGTTCTCGAAAAGCAGGATGTCTATGCCGGAGACTACCGGACGGAATTTGATTTTCTGAAGGACGTTCTGGTGAAGAACGGTGTGCCGGTTGAAGCGATCCTCAGGGAGGACAGGGCCGGGTACACGTATGAGAATGCGCTGTTTTCGAAGGAAGCGGCGGAGCGTGCACATGTGAATGTAGAGAGAGCAATCCTGTGCTGCAAGAATTATCACGCAAAAAGAGCCCTGCTCTACTACCAGACCGTCTTTCCGGAAACGGAATTCTTTGTGTGTCCGTCCTGTGTGGACGGGATCACAAGGGATAACTGGTTTTGTACAGAGCAGGGCATCGAAGAGGTGCTGAAGGAGGTCCACCGGATCATTCGGCAGTTTTCTCTTTTGATGTAACATCCGACTCCTCTTCGGGAAGCCAGATATGGACCGTACGGATGCGGTTGCGGGACAGGTCATCCACGACGAGGCGGGCGCCTCCCTCGAGCGTGACCGACTGGCCGATCCCCGGAAGCGAATCCAGCTGTTCAATGATGTAGCCGCCGATGGAATCATAGTCGTCGGACCTGAGTTCCAGATGAAGCGCTTCATTGATATCGTCAAGACGGGCGGAACCTCTTGCGACATATTCCCGGCCGGGAATGATGACCGCGAGATCTTCCTGCTCGTCTTCGTCGTATTCGTCGCGGATATCCCCGACGATCTCCTCCAGAAGGTCCTCGAGTGTGACCAGACCGGCCGTCGAACCGTATTCATCCAGTACGATGGCCAGATTGACGGAGGCCTTCCGCATATCGACCATCAGGTCTGCGGTCGGCTTGTATTCGTATGTAAAATAAGGTTCACGAAGAAGGTCCCGCACATGGAATTCTTTGTCCTCCGGGGACAGGAGCAGGTCCTTGATGTTGATGATACCGATCACGTTGTCGGTATTGTCTTCGTAGACGGGAAACCGGGTATGACGAACCTTCCGGAAGACATCCATAAGGTCCTCATAGGGTGTGTCCACATCCACAAAGGTCATGTCGATACGGGGGATCATGACATCTCTTGCCGTGGAATCGCCGAAATCGAATACGTTGTAGATCATGGCTTTCTCTTCATGCTCGATGACGCCTTCCTGCTCACTGACATTTACCAGGGTCCGAAGCTCGTGTTCGGTCATGGTATTCTGCCTGGCGTCCGGGTCGGTACCGATGAGCAGCATGATGCCGTTCGCCAGCTTTCCGACAAGAAAGACGACCGGCCGCAGGACCACCATGAGTACATAGATGACATTGGCGTAGGAGAGAGCAAGCTTTTCCGCGTGAAGAGAAGCGAGGGTTTTCGGTGTGATCTCTCCGAACAGAAGGACCAGCAGCGTCAGGATCCCGGTGGCTGCTCCGACATATACATTTCCGAGCAGATGGATGGTCAGGGTCGTCATCAGCGCGGACGCCGCCATATTGACGATGTTGTTCCCGATCAGGATGGTGCTCAGCATCCGCCCGGGGTCGGAAATGATCTTGTCTACCAGAAGCGCCCGCCTGTCCCCCTGTTCTGAGAGAGCCTGGATCCTGATATGGTTCACGGTACTCATGGCAGTTTCCGCTGATGAGAAGAATCCGGACAGAAGGATCAGGCACAGGAGGATGAGCAGCTGGATCAGTGATCTTGTGTCCATAAATATTGTTTTCTCCTGAAAGGCGGCCGGCAATGCAGCATGGGACAGCCGGCCTGAACTGTGAGTAATGTGTTTATGATAATCCATCATAGTTACAAAAATTGAAAAATTTTATTACGAAATCTTTACAAAGTCGTAAAAACTTGGTATAGTATAGTGGTATTACGATTGGTATGCCCTGGAAACGACTTTGTCAGGCCGGAATTTGGGCTGCCGTGGGAGGTAAAGAGTATGAATAAAAGAAAAAACGGAGCCTTTGTACGGAAGTGCAGGACATTTCTGACAGCGGCCATCATGAGTACAGTCCTTGTGGCAGGACAGAGTGGGCTCACGACGATCTACGCGTCCACAGCGACGGAGTCGGTGGGAGCGTTGATCCCGGACAGTCTCACGGTTTCCTCGCCATGCAGTCTCTCCGAGATTTCGCTGCCGTCCAATGAATACGGAAGACTCGTATGGGAAGATGATTCCCGGACGGCCGACGAAGGGGAGCACAGCTTTACAGTCCTGATCAAACCGGCATCCGGCGTGGATCTGTCCGGAATGAGCGGCTGGGACGAAGGACAGAAAGCGGTCGTTCGTTCGATCACGGTGATCGTATCCGGCAGTGGGGACGAAGAGTCCGAGGATGAATCCGAACCGGAAGAAGAGGATACAGAGGAAACAGAATCTTCCGAGGATGGTGAGGAAGAGGAGGACGACGCTGACGAAAGCGACGAAGACGCTGAAGACGAGGACGACGTTGAAGAAGAGGCTGACGACACTGACGACGGCGAAGAGGAAGCTGCTGACGAAAGTGATGACAGCGACGACGAAGATGCCGGTTCCGAGGACGTCGAAGACGAGGACAACGCAGACGACGAAGACGCGGATGCCGAGGATGACATCGAGGACGACGCAGACGACGAAGACGCGGACGATGAGGACGGCGAAGACGCCGACGATGAAGACGCAGACGATGAAGACGCCGATGATGAAGACGCCGATGATGAAGACGCCGACGATGAGGACGCTGACGAGGAAGACGAAGGCGACGAGGACACGGATGGCGAGATCATAGGTGTCGTTCCGGAGGGCGTTGACGACCAGGGCAATATTTTTGATCAAGGCAAGGTCATCAGCAATACGGTTTCTGACAAGGCGTTTGAAGAGAAGACAACGGATGCCGAAAAGGAAGCGGAAGGACTTTCGAACCATGCAAGCAACGGGATCATGGTATCCGGCGCCAATCTGCCTTACTATGTGCAGTTCAGAGTTTCAGACGGAAGCGGGGCCTCCTTCAGCAATCAGGAAAACGCGGATATCTTCCGCTCCTATGAGTTCTCTCTCTGGGATCTTAAAAATGACAAAAAATATGAAATACCGGACGGTGAATATGTGAGCCTTGCCATTCCCGTAAAGGCAGGATACACGTATACCGTTGAGCATATCCTTGACAACGGAGCGAAGGAGATGATCACGCCGAGCGTGTCCGGCAATCTGCTGACCTTCAGCACCCACAGCTTCAGCCCCTTCGGGATCGCCGGAAGCAGGACGATCGTCGGAGAGGAAGTGGAGAACGAGAACTACAATTCCGGTTCTTCCGGCAGCAGTTCTTCCGGCAGCAGTTCATCGGGAGGCAGTACCTCCTCTGGAACCCGGACGAGTTCAGGGTCCGGCAGCACGGGAACGGCCGGAACCAGTACAGGCAGTGGAAGCACCGCCGTCCGGAATACTTCCGGCACGGTTGTATCGGCGGGGAACAGTTCTTCTTCCAACACGAACACAACCGTATCGACAGGAAACAACACGAATACGAACCGTGATTACACGAACCGTACCTATACGACCCGGCCCGTAACAACGGGAGATGATACAAACATCCTTCCCTTCGTCGGACTGATCGCGGCTGCGTTGATCGTGATCCTTCTGGTGGTATTCCTGAAAAAACGGAACAAATAAACAATCGAACGTACAAAAGGCCTTCCGCACGGAAACGGAAGGCCCTTTCTGCGGGAAAAAAACTCTTTTAAATTGAAATAAACTGTGCTATACTATGCAAAGATATGATTTAACGAGGAGGATATACCATGGAGCATATCAAAACACTGAATACCAAGAACCTTCAGAACACCGTCAAGAAGGGTGGCTGCGGTGAGTGCCAGACATCCTGCCAGTCTGCCTGCAAGACTTCCTGCACAGTGGGCAATCAGAGCTGCGAAAAGAAGTGAAATATCCCCCGCGGGAAGCGGGGCATCAAAATGGATCGTGTGACCGGGTAGGAGGGGAAGATCTCCCCTCCTACTCGATTGCGCGAATAAGACAATAGAAAGGATTCGGTCGTTCATGAGTCTGATTCACCGTTATCAGAGCAACGGCATGAACATTGTCCTGGACAGCAACAGCGGATGCATCCACCTGGTCGACAAAGTCACCTATGAGATCCTTCCGATGATCGAGCAAGGCCTGTCCGTGGATGAGATCTGTGAAAAGTGCGGCAGCAGCTTCAGCCGGGAGGATATACAGACCGCTTTTGAAGAATGCCGTACACTGCGGGAACAGGGGATGCTGTTCACACAGGACGCCTACGAGAAGGTCATCGACGCTTTTATGGAGAACCGGCAGCCGGTGGTGAAGGCCATGTGCCTGCACATCGCCCACGACTGCAACCTGGCCTGCAGGTACTGCTTCGCGGAGGAAGGCGAGTACCATGGCAGAAGAGCCATGATGTCCTTTGAGGTCGGAAAGAAGGCCCTGGATTTCCTGATCGCAAATTCGGGCTCCCGCGTCAATCTCGAGGTAGATTTTTTTGGCGGAGAGCCGCTGATGAACTGGGACGTCGTCAAACAGCTGGTGGCTTACGGCCGCAGCCAGGAGGAGCCTCATCACAAGAAGTTCCGTTTTACACTGACGACCAACGGGGTCCTGCTGAATGACGAGATCATGGACTTCTGCAACCGGGAGATGGGCAATGTCGTAATGAGCGTGGATGGACGTAAGGAAGTCCACGACCACATGAGGCCTTTCCGAAAGGGCGCCGGCAGCTATGATCTGGTGGTCCCGAAATTCCGGACATTCGCGGAGCAGAGGAACCAGGATCGCTATTACGTAAGAGGAACCTTCACACATTATAATCTTGATTTTTCAAAGGATGTGCTGCATCTGGCCGATCTGGGGTTTAAACAGATCTCCATCGAGCCGGTGGTGGCGCCTCCCGAAGAAGACTATGCGATCCGTCCGGAGGATGTACCTTACATCAAGGAGGAGTACGACCGCCTGGCCCTGGAGATGATCAAACGTGAAAAAGAAGGACGCGGGTTCAACTTTTTCCACTTTATGATCGATCTGACGGGAGGACCGTGCGTGTACAAGCGGCTGTCAGGCTGCGGGTCCGGTACGGAATATCTTGCGGTCACGCCCTGGGGCGACTTCTACCCCTGCCATCAGTTTGTGGGAGAAGAGAGCTTCTGCATGGGCAATGTGGACGACGGGATCACAAAGCCGGAGATCTCACAGAAGTTTGCCGGATGTCATGTGTATGCCAAGCCGGAATGCAGGGACTGTTTCGCAAGATTCTACTGCAGCGGCGGCTGCGCCGCCAATTCCTGGCATTTTTCCGGGGATATCAACGGCAATTATGCGATCGGCTGCGAACTGCAGCGCAAAAGGATCGAATGTGCGATCATGATAAAAGCCGCGTTAGCGGAGTAAATAAGAAACAAAAAAGAAGGGAAAAGAAATGAAGAAAAGTAGAGGAATCGTAGTGCTGCTTCTGGCAGCGATCATCACCGCGTTCTTTATCTTCACCGCGGTGGTCGGTATCGGTGAGAACCACAGCGGTGCGGCGAAGAACATCAAACTCGGCCTTGACCTTGCCGGCGGCGTGAGCATCACGTACCAGGCAAAGGACGGCAATCCCAGCAGTGAAGACATGAGTGATACGGTCTACAAGCTGCAGAAGCGTGTTGAATCCTACAGCACGGAGGCCCAGGTCTATCAGGAAGGCTCCGACCGGATCAACGTTGAGATCCCCGGTGTCACGGATGCCAACGCCATCCTTGAAGAACTCGGAAAGCCCGGTTCCCTCTGCTTTATCGAGATGACCGATGATGAAGGCAACCAGAACTTTACCTACGGAACCACCGGTTATGTCCTGGCCAGATCTCTGGACGAGATCCGTGAGGCCGGTTCTGTCGTACTGGAAGGTACGGATGTGGCGGACGCAGAGGGCGGCGCCATCCAGGACCAGACGACCGGTTCCAGATCCTACGTGGTCAGCCTGACCCTGACGGACGAAGGTAAAGATAAATTCGCGGAAGCGACCGAAAAGAACGTCGGCAAGCAGATCGCCATCGTCTATGACAACGGCATCTTAAGCGCACCGAACGTAAAAGAAAAGATCGCAGGCGGCAAGGCCCAGATCGATGGTATGGAGAGCGTGGAGAGAGCGCAGGAGCTGGCTTCCTACATCCGTATCGGTTCCCTGAGCCTGGAACTTGAAGAGCTGCGTTCCAGCGTTGTCGCGGCACAGCTCGGTATGGACGCCATCCGCACCAGCCTGATCGCGGCGGCGATCGGTCTTGCGCTGGTCATCCTGATCATGATCATTTTCTACCGCGTACCCGGTCTCGTTGCCGGATGGGCGCTGATCCTGTACACGGCGCTGATCATGTTCCTGCTCAATGCATTCGAAGTAACCCTGACCCTGCCGGGTATTGCCGGTATCGTCCTCGGCATCGGTATGGCTGTTGACGCCAACGTCATCATCTATGCCCGTATCAAGGAGGAGATCGGTTCCGGACAGTCTGTCCATAACGCGATCCGGAGCGGTTTCAGCAAAGCCTTCTCCGCTATCTTCGACGGCAATATCACGACCCTGATCGCGGCCTTCGTCCTGATGTGGCTTGGCTCCGGTACGGTTAAGGGCTTTGCCTACACCCTGGCCATGGGTATCGTGGTATCCATGATCACGGCCCTCGTGATCTCCAGACTGCTGATCAATGCTGTGTACGCTGTCGGCGTCAAGGATGAGAAATTCTACGGACGCACCGAGAAGCGCAGCCCGATCGACTTTGTCGGAAAGAGAAAGATCTTCTTTATCATCTCCATCGTCCTGATCCTCTGCGGACCGTTGTTCATGGGCATCAACGGTGCGGCCGGCAGGAACGCGCTGAACTACAGCCTTGAGTTCTCCGGCGGTACGGCGACCAACGTGACCTTCAACGAAGACATGGATATGAAACAGATCGACTCGGAGGTTACGCCTCTGGTCGAGGAGGTGACCGGCGACAAGAACGTACAGCCGACCAAGGTGCTGGGTTCCAACCAGGTCATCATCAAGACCCGTTCGCTTTCACTGGAAGAACGTGAAGCGCTGAATGACGCGCTCGTCGAAAACTTTGAGGTGGACAAGAGCCTGATCCAGGCGGAGAACATCTCGGCAACGGTCAGTTCCGAAATGAGGAGAGACGCCATTGTGGCCGTGATCGTAGCTACGATCTGCATGCTGCTTTACATCTGGTTCCGCTTCAAGGATATCCGTTTTGCGAGCAGTGCGGTTCTGGCACTTCTGCATGACGTGCTGGTGGTCCTTACCTTCTACGCGATCGCGAGAGTATCGGTCGGTAACACGTTTATCGCCTGCATGCTGACGATCGTCGGTTACTCGATCAACGCGACCATCGTTATCTTTGACCGTATCCGTGAGAATCTCCACGGCAGCAACCGTATGGAGAACATTGAGGAAATCGTCAATACCAGTATCACTGAGACGCTGACCCGTAGTATCTTCACCTCCCTGACGACTCTCGTCATGGTGACGGTGCTTTACATCATGGGCGTGTCCTCGATCCGTGAATTCGCGGCTCCTCTGATGGTGGGTATCATCGTCGGTGCATATTCTTCCGTATGCATCACCGGCGCGCTGTGGCTCATCATGAAGAAGCACATCGGCGGCAAGGCTCCCGTGCAGGCTGTTGCCAAGACTGCACCTGTGCAGGCTGTTAAGGCTGCGGCTCCGAAGAGCACCGGAAGCGATTCCACACCGAAGGATCCGAAGGCTCCCAAGAAGAAAAACCGTAAGCGTGTAGCTGAAAGGCTTGCGGCAGAAGAAGCTGCCAGAAAGGCAGAGGGCACGGACCAGAATCCGTAATCATGAACCAATCAGAGCATCCCGGAGATCTTCTCCGGGATGCGTTTTTGAAAAGAGAAAAAAATGGAAAAATGGGTTGTTTCCGCCAAAAAGGCGGATTTTAACGGGATCGCACAGAGATACGGGATCGATCCGCTGATCGCGCGCCTCATCCGGAACCGGGATATCACCGAGGATGAGGAGATCCGACGGTATCTGTTTGCGACCAGAAAGGACATTCCTGATCACAGGCTTCTGAAGGATGTCGATAAGGCGGCAGTCATCCTCGCAAAGAAGATCCGCGAAGGAAAAAAGATCAGGGTGATCGGAGATTATGATATCGACGGAGTAACAGCCACCTATATTCTGATCAGGGGGTTCCGGCGGGCCGGAGCCAACGCGGACACCTATATTCCGGATCGGGTTGCTGATGGCTACGGGATCCACGAGCATCTGATCCTGCGGGCCTACGAGGAGCAGGTGGACACCATCGTCACCTGCGACAACGGGATCGCCGCCTCGGAAGAGATCCGGCTTGCGAAGGAAAAAGGAATGACCGTGATCGTGACGGATCACCATGAGATCCCCTTCACCGAAGAGGAGGACGGGCGGTCCTATCATCTTCCCCCGGCGGATGCGATCGTGAACCCCAAACAGCCGGACTGTGCCTATCCGAACAAGAATATCTGCGGCGCGGTCGTGGCCCTGAAACTCGTGACGGCCCTCTACATACAGATGGGGATCCCGGCGGAGGAGCTTGAGGAATTTGATGAATTCGCCGCGATCGCGACCGTGGGAGATGTGATGGAGCTTCGCGGGGAGAACCGTATACTTGTCAGGGAAGGCCTGAAAAAGATCCCGCATACCGCCAATACGGGGCTTCGAATGCTTGTACAGGCCTGCGGACTTGAAAACCGGAAACTCACGGCTTATCATATCGGCTTTGTGATCGGACCCTGCATCAACGCAAGCGGCCGCCTTGAGACGGCGGCAAAGTCATTGGCCCTGTTCATGGAGAAAGACTCTGAAAAGGCGCAGCGGCTTGCCGAGAACCTGCGTTCGCTGAATGAAGAGCGTAAAAGCATGACGGAGCAGGGCGTGAAGGAAGCCGTGGCAATGATCGACAGCACCTCGCTTTCCTCTGACCGTGTGCTGGTCGTCTTCCTCCCCGATGTGCACGAGAGCATTGCGGGGATCATCGCGGGGAGGCTCCGGGAGCGCTACTACAAGCCCGTATTCGTGATTACCAGAGGAGAAAAAAGCCTGAAGGGAAGCGGCCGGTCGATCGAAGCCTACTCCATGTACGAGGAGATCAACAAAGCCGGAGACCTGCTGATCCAGTACGGTGGACATCCGATGGCGGCCGGTCTCTCGATCGGGGAGGAGAACCTGGATGAATTCAGGACCCGCCTGAACGCGAACTGCTCACTTACCGAGGAGGATCTGTCCGAGAAGGTCGTGATCGATGCCGCCATGCCTTTTTCCTATATACGGCCGGATCTGGTCCGGCAGCTGGAGCTTCTGGAACCCTTCGGAAAGGGAAACGAAAAACCGCTCTTTGCCGTGAAGAACGCGATCGCCTCCTCTGTCCGCGTGATCGGAAAGAACCGGAATGTGGTCAAAATGAACCTGCGCCAGCCGGACGGAATAACGATGGAGGCTTTGTACTTCGGAGATGCCGAAGGATTTCTCGCGGATCTCGCACAAAAAGGAAGTGTGATCTCCGCCACCTATTATCCGGAGATCAATGAATACAGAGGCGTACAGAACCTGCAGGTTGTCCTTCGCAATTACCAATGAACTTATTGCCTCTGTTGTCAAAAGGTGCTATACTAAAGGATATTTAATGAGAAAACCGGAGGGTTGTGGCAATGAAAAAACTGGAAGAATATGTAAGAAGTATACCGGATTTTCCCGAACCGGGAATCATTTTCCGCGACGTGACCAGTGTTCTGCAGGATGCGGACGGCCTGAAGCTTGCTATTGATTCCATGCAGGCATTTCTGGAGGATACCGACGTTGACGTGATCGTAGGAACGGAATCCAGAGGCTTTATCTTTGGCATGCCTATCGCCTACAATCTGCATAAACCCTTTGTCCTCGTACGTAAAAAAGGCAAACTTCCCTGCGAGACGATCTCCAGGGAGTATGAACTGGAATACGGCACGGCCACCATTGAGATGCACAAGGATTCCATCAAGCCGGGCCAGAAGGTGGCGATCGTGGACGACCTGATCGCGACCGGCGGGACGATCGAGGCTGCGATCAAGATGGTCGAAGAGCTTGGCGGTGAAGTCGTAAAGGTCGTTTTCCTTATGGAACTGAAAGGCCTCAATGGCAGAGAAAAGCTGGCAGGCTACGATGTCTGTTCGGCGATCGCCTACGAGGGAAAATAAACCCGTCAGGACGGGCAGATAACAGCGGAGAGAGTGAATGACTGAGATCATCAGAGCAGCGGGACAACAGGATATCGAAAACAAGCTGGACGCGGAAAAGCTGGAGACGGTTGAACGGGCGGATGCAGCTGTTAAGACCATGCGCGAATTTATGACACCGGAGGAGCTCTACCAGGAGCTGGTGAACAGTGTCCATAAGTACCATCCGTCTGCGGACATCACGATGATCGAGAAGGCGTACCTGACAGCCAGGGAGGCTCACAAGGACCAGAAGCGCAAATCCGGCGAGCCGTACATCATTCATCCGCTCTGTGTTTCCATTATCCTGGCGGATCTGGAGCTGGACAAGGAGACCATCGTTGCGGGACTCCTTCATGACGCCGTGGAGGATACCTGGATGACCTTTGACGAGGTCAAAAAGGAATTCGGATCCGAGGTCGCGCTTCTTGTGGACGGCGTGACCAAGCTGGGCCAGCTGTCCTACGACGCGGACAAGCTTGAGGTGCAGGCGGAGAATCTCCGCAAGATGTTCCTGGCCATGGCCAAGGATATCCGTGTCATCCTGATCAAGCTGGCGGACCGGCTGCACAACATGCGTACGCTCCAGTACATGAAGCCGGAAAAACAAAAAGAAAAAGCCAAAGAGACGATGGACATCTATGCGCCGATCGCCATGCGTCTTGGTATCTCCAAGATCAAGGTGGAGCTGGATGATCTGTCGCTGAAATATCTGGAGCCCGAGGTCTATTACGACCTGGTCGAAAAGATCGCGCTCAGAAAGAGCGTCCGCGAGGAATTCGTCGGGAACATCGTCCTTCGTGTGCAAAAGCATATGGAGGAGGCCAATATCAAGGCACAGGTGGATGGCAGGGTCAAGCATTTCTTCAGTATCTACAAGAAGATGGTCAATCAGCACAAGACCATTGACCAGATCTATGACCTGTTTGCCGTACGGATCATTGTGGATACGGTCAAGGACTGCTATGCGGCCCTGGGCGTGATCCACGAGATGTACAAACCGATCCCCGGACGGTTCAAGGACTACATCGCCATGCCCAAGGCAAACATGTACCAGTCCCTGCATACCACGCTGATCGGACCGAACGGGCAGCCTTTCGAGATCCAGATCCGGACCTTCGAGATGCACAAGACAGCGGAGTATGGTATCGCCGCGCACTGGAAATACAAAGAGACCTCCGACGGGAAGGCTCCGGCCGGCAAGAGCGAGGAGGAAAAGCTCAACTGGCTCCGGCAGATCCTGGAGTGGCAGAGGGACATGTCCGACAACAAGGAATTCATGAGCCTTCTCAAGAACGACCTGGATCTGTTCGCGGACAGTGTTTACTGTTTTACGCCGCAGGGAGATGTCAAGACACTTCCGAGCGGTTCCACGCCGATCGACTTTGCCTACAGCGTGCACAGCGCCGTCGGCAATAAGATGGTCGGCGCGCGGGTGAACGGCAAGCTCGTTCCCATCGAATACCAGATCAACAACGGCGACCGGGTGGAGATCATCACGTCGCAGAATTCGCAGGGTCCCAGCCGCGACTGGCTGAAGATCGTGCGCAGCACCCAGGCCAAGAACAAGATCAACCAGTGGTTCAAAAAGGAACTCAAGGAGGACAATATCCTCCGGGGCAAGGAACTGCTTTCCCAGTACGCAAAGAGCAAGGGCTTCAAGATCGGAATGTATTCACGGCCGGCCTATCAGGAGCAGGTGCTCCACAAATACGGTTTCCGGGACTGGGAGTCCGTGCTGGCCGCCATCGGCCACGGCGGGCTGAAGGAAGGCCAGGTCTTCAACAAGCTGTATGAAGCTTACGAAAAGGACCACAAGGACAACCTGACGGACGAGCAGGTCCTTGAGGCGGCCCGTGAGAACCAGGAAAGGCTCCACATCACCAAGAATAAAGGCGGGATCATCGTCAAGGGGATCCATGATGTGGCGGTCCGTTTCTCGAAGTGCTGCAGCCCGGTGCCGGGTGATGAGATCGTCGGCTTTGTCACAAGAGGCAGAGGCATCACGATCCACCGGACGGACTGCGTCAATGTACTCAACATGACCGAGATGGACCGGAGCCGCCTGATCGAGGCGGAGTGGCAGGAGGCCGAAGAGCGGGCGGAAGAACGCTATATGGCCGAGATCCATGTCTTCGCGGAGAACCGTGCCGGCCTGATGGTGGACCTTTCCAAAATCTTTACAGAACGAAAGATCGACGTCAGAAGCATCAATTCCCGTGTCAACAAGCAGGAAAAAGCGACCATCTCCTTGAGCTTCAATGTCGAGAGCAAGGAGGAACTGCAGAAGCTGATCGAACGGGTACGGCAGGTGGACAGTGTCCTCGCTGTTGAACGTACGACAGGGTAACAGGAGGGACCATGAGCAAACTGGAACTTCGTAAAAGCGTATTAGGACCGATCTATACCAACGTCTATTTTCTCAAAAACAAAGAGACGGGCGAGGTGATCATCATCGATCCGGCAGACCAGGCGGACAGGATCGAACAGGCGGTCGCATCGATCGGCGGGAAGCCTGCGGCGATCCTTCTGACACACGGTCATTTTGATCATATCATGGCGGTAGGCGCCGTGAAGGAGCGGTACGGCATCCCCGTATATGCGGCAAGGCCCGAGAAACCGCTTCTCGAGAACCCTCCAAAGGATATGATGCCGTATCGTTCACCGGATCCCGTCAAACCGGATGTGCTTCTGGATGATGACCAGGTCCTTGAACTGGCCGGCTTCCGGATCCGCGTATTCCTGACACCGGGACATACCAAGGGGAGCTGCTGCTATTATATCGAAGACGAAGGCGTGCTCTTCAGCGGAGACACGCTGTTTCTGGAGTCTATGGGACGGACGGACTTTCCCGGCGGAAGCATGAGTGAGATCGTCGCCAGCCTGCACAGGCTTCTTGATACACTTCCGGAGGAGACCGAGGTCTATCCGGGCCACGATGCGGCGACCACGATCGCCCATGAAAAGAGGTACAATCCATTTGTCTAGGATCGTCATCATTTTCCGGGATACCGGATTTGAACATGATATTTATGAACTGACAAGAGCCTTTTATCCGGGGACAGAGATCCTGAGCGCTTATGAGGAGACGGAGGAGGATCCTGCGGACATCCTCCGGCTGACGGTCTGGAAGGAGGGGAACACCTTCTGTACGGGCTACGTATGCGGAGCGGAAAAAGGCATTATCCGAACAGTGCTTTCTGAGGGGCAGGCCGGCGATGCGCCGGAGAATGCCCCTGTTTGCTGTGAAACGGATGCATCCGTTGCGGCGGGAGGGCAGGCGGTCAGCAGTGAGACCGTCGAGCAGCGGATCGCGAGGCACGCCCTTCGCAAGGAAAACAAGGATCTTCTGAAATATGACCTGTACCAGCTCCTTGTGAGGCTGACGGGGAGAACGCTTCCCTGGGGGAATCTGACCGGGATCCGACCGGCCAAGCTGGCCATGGGAATGCTCGAGGAAGGGATGAATAATCCCGAGATCGCGGCGGAAATGCGGAGCAGGTATCTGGTAAGCCCGGAGAAGACCGCACTGGCTGTGACCATCGCCAACCGGGAAAAGGAGATCCTGAAGAACATTGACTACAAAAGGGGCTACAGCCTGTACGTTGGGATCCCTTTCTGTCCGAGTATCTGCCTGTACTGTTCGTTCAGCTCCTATCCGCTGGAAATGTGGAAGGAGAAGGTCGATGACTATCTGCGGGCGCTCGTGCATGAGATCACGGAGGTCTCTGCCATCATGCGGACGCAGGGCCGGCGGCTGGATACCGTCTATATCGGCGGCGGGACACCGACCACGCTTGAACCGGATCAGCTGCGCTTTCTGCTGCATGCGCTCACGGAGGCTTTCCCTGTGGAAGAGGCACTTGAGTTTACCCTCGAAGCAGGCCGGCCGGACAGCATCACGAGGGACAAGCTTGCAGCGATCTCGGAGTATCCGGTGACCAGGATCTCCGTCAATCCGCAGACCATGAACCAGGTGACGCTGGACGTGATCGGCAGAAGGCATACGGTCGAACAGACAAAGGAGGCCTTTTATCTCGCGAGGGAATGCGGATTTGACGATATCAACATGGATCTGATCATCGGGCTTCCCGGAGAAGGGAAAGCCATGGTGGAGCACACCCTCGATGAGATCCGAAAGCTGGGTCCGGACAGCCTGACCGTGCATTCCCTGGCGGTCAAGCGCGCGGCGAGGCTGAATATCTTCCGCGACCAATATAAGGAAATGACCTTCGAAAACAACCAGGAGATCCTGAGCCTGACGATGAAGGCCGCCTACGAGATGGGCATGGGGCCTTATTATCTGTACAGGCAGAAGAATATGAAGGGAAATTTTGAAAACGTCGGCTACGCAAAGGTTGACAAAGCAGGAATTTACAATATACTGATTATGGAAGAAAAGGAACCGATCATCGCTGTCGGAGCCGGAGGCTCCTCCAAGCTGGTCTGCGACGGGGGACACCGGATCGAACGGGTATCGAACGTCAAGGATGTGGATGCCTACATCGGGCGGATCGACGAGATGATCGAGCGCAAGCGTAAAGGAATCGCTGCGAACCTATAGGAACAGGAGGATGACCAGTGGAGGCTGCGGTGCAGACACCTGCAAAAAAGACAAACCGGATACTGCGCTACGACCTGACATCGGAGATCAGACACGGCATCGACGTCAGCAACCTGGGCTACCAGGTGGCAAAGGAGATGGGACTGCCCGAGGAGATCTGTTATGAGACCGCGGTCGCGGGAATGCTGCATGATATCGGCAAGCTCAAGCTGACGGGTTATATTAACGGACAGGAACATGATCCCATGGTGATCGAGGAACTGAAATATGTCCGCATGCACTCGACGCTCGGCTATGAAGAGCTGCAGGGACAGGGCTATTCCGACTTTGTGCTGAAAAGCGTGCTTTATCATCACGAGAACTACGATGGGAGCGGCTATCCGTCCAACCTAGTGGGAGAGGAGATCCCCATCGGGGCCAGGATCCTGCGCGTCTGCGACGTCTACTGTGCGCTGACGACCGACCGCCCCTACCGGAAGGCTTTTGATACGGAGACGGCCATCGAGCTCATGATCGACGAAGTCAAAAACTTTGATATGGATGCATTTCTTGCTTTCCAGACCGTGGCGCACGGCGGAAGCAGATCAGAATCATAAAAGAAACAGGCAGGAGGGACCTTATGGCATTGAAAAAGAAACCTGTGACCGGAATGAAGGACATTCTCCCCCGGGAGATGGAGATCCGGAATTACGTGATCAACATGATCCGGGAGACATATGGGACATTCGGCTTTTCATGCATTGAGACGCCGTGCGTGGAGCATATCGAAAATCTGTGCAGCAAGCAGGGCGGTGAGAACGAAAAGCTGATCTTCAAGATCCTGAAGCGCGGCGAAAAACTGAAGCTTGAGGAGGCGGAAAACGAGGCTGACCTGGTGGATTCGGGGCTTCGGTATGACCTTACGGTGCCGCTGAGCCGGTTCTACAGCAATCATGCAAATGAACTGTCAGCACCGTTCAAAGCCCTTCAGATGGGCAACGTCTGGCGCGCGGACAGGCCTCAGCGGGGTAGATACCGCCAGTTCATGCAGTGCGATATCGACATCCTCGGAGAGCCGTCCTGCGTGGCTGAGATCGAGCTGGTGCTGGCGACCACATCGCTTCTCGGCAAGCTCGATTTCCACAACTTTACCATACGGATCAACGACCGGAAGATCCTGAAGGCGATGGCCAGGTACAGCGGATTCCCGGAAGAAAGCTTCGACACGGTCTTCATCATCCTGGACAAGATGGACAAGATCGGTCTTGACGGCGTGGCGGAGGAGCTCGAAAAAGAAGGCTTCGACAAGAGCGCCATCGACACGTATCTGGGACTCTTCCGGGAAGTGACGGATGACACGAAAGGGATCCTGTACCTCAAGGAGAAGCTCGCAGATGTGCTTGCGCCGGAGACGGCGGATGACCTGATCTCGATCATTGATACGGTGGAGGCGGTGAAGAGCGCCGATTTCCGCATGAAGTTCGACCCCACGCTGGTACGCGGCATGTCCTATTATACGGGACCGATCTTCGAGATCGCCATGGACGAGTTCGGCGGGTCCGTCGGCGGAGGCGGACGGTACGATGAGATGATCGGACGGTTCACCGGCACGGATACCTGTGCCTGCGGCTTTTCCATCGGATTTGAAAGGATCGTCATGCTGCTGCTGGAAAGAGGCTATACGATCCCCGGACAGAACAGCCGGAAGGCCTATCTGATCGAAAAGAATATGCCGGCCGACAAACTGACGAAGATTTTCCAAAAAGCAGCCGAGGAACGAAAAGACGGCCGACAGATCTATGTTGCCGTCATGAAAAAGAACAAAAAATTCCAGAAAGAGCAGCTGGAGGCCGAGGGCTACCATGAGTTCGAGGAGTTTTTCAGGGATAAAATGCAATAAAAGGAGCAGACCATGGCAGAGAGTATGAAAGGACTGCACAGATCCTGCCGCTGTGCGGAAGTCACAACAGATATGACCGGCAGGGAACTGACACTGATGGGCTGGGTACAGAAGGCCAGAGACAAGGGCGGCATCGTCTTTGTGGATCTCAGGGACCGTACCGGCATCATGCAGCTGATCTTTGAGAACGGGAGTGTTTCCCAGGAGGATTTTGAAAAGGCGGGCAAGCTCCGCAGCGAGTTCGTCATTGCCGTGACAGGCGTCGTGGAGAAGCGCGGCGGGGCCGTCAATCCGAATCTCGCGACCGGTGAGATCGAACTCAGAGTTCATTCGCTCCGCATTCTTTCCGAGGCGGACGTGCCTCCCTTCCCTGTGGAGGAGAACAGTAAGACCAAGGACGAGATCCGTCTGAAACACCGTTATCTGGATCTTCGCAGGCCTGACCTGCAGCGGAACCTGATGCTCAGGAGCCGGATCGCGATGCTGACCAGGGAATTCTTCGCGAAGGAAGGCTTCCTGGAGATCGAGACGCCGATGCTCGGAAAGAGCACGCCGGAAGGAGCCAGGGACTATCTGGTGCCCTCCAGAGTCCATCCGGGATGCTTCTACGGACTTCCCCAGTCTCCGCAGCTTTACAAGCAGCTTCTGATGTGTTCCGGTTATGACCGGTATATCCAGATTGCGCGCTGCTTCCGTGATGAAGACCTCCGTGCGGACAGACAGCCGGAGTTCACGCAGATCGACATGGAGCTCTCCTTTGTGGATGTGGACGACGTGATCGATGTAAACGAAAGATACCTCGCGTTCCTGTTCAAGGAGGTCCTCGGTGTGGAGGTGTCCCTTCCCATCCAGCGGATCACCTGGCAGGAGGCCATGGACCGGTTCGGCTCCGACAAACCGGACATGCGCTTCGGCATGGAGCTCTGCGACGTGAGCGAGGTCGTGAAAAACTGCGGCTTCGGCGTGTTTACCGGAGCCCTTGAGAACGGCGGATCGGTCCGCGGCATCAATGTGAAGGGCCAGGGGGCCATGCCGCGTAAAAAGATCGACAAGCTGGTGGAATTTGCCAAAGGATACGGCGCCAAAGGACTTGCCTACATCGCGATCGGTGAGGATGGAACAGTCAAATCCTCCTTTGCCAAGTTTATGACGGAAGAGGAGATGCAGGCCCTGATCAGCGCCATGCAGGGCGAGAACGGAGACCTTCTGCTCTTCGCGGCCGACAAGAAAAAGCTCGTGTACGACGTACTGGGAGCATTAAGGCTTGAGATGGCAAAGCAGCTCGACCTGCTTGACAAGGATGAATACCGCTTCGTATGGGTCACCGAATTCCCGCTGCTCGAGTGGAGCGAGGAGGAGAACCGCTACACGGCCATGCATCATCCGTTTACGATGCTGATGGAGGAGGATATCGATCTTCTGGATACCGATCCCGGCAAGGTACGTGCCAAGGCCTATGATATCGTGCTGAACGGCAACGAGATCGGCGGCGGAAGCGTCAGGATCCATCAGGACGATATCCAGGAGAGAATGTTTGAGGCACTCGGCTTTACGAAGGAAGCGGCCCACGAACAGTTCGGCTTCCTGCTTGACGCTTTCCGTTACGGGGTACCGCCCCACGCAGGACTCGCCTACGGCCTTGACAGGCTCGTCATGCTGATGGCCAAGGTGGACAGTATCCGTGACGTGATCGCTTTCCCGAAGGTAAAGGATGCCTCCTGCCTGATGACCAAATCACCGAGCCGTGTGGACGACGCCCAGCTCGCGGAGCTCTGCCTCTCGATCAAGGAACCGGAGAAACCGGTGGAAGAATAGAAGGATATCCCCGGATAACGGACAAAAAAACCGCGTACAAAAAGCTGTACGCGGTTTTTGTCTGCATGGGTCTTTATACGGTGGCGTCGCCGGAGCCTGTCTCCTCGGGAACGTTCATGTCCGCGAGAGAACCGAAGATCGCTTTGCCGAGTGAACTGCCCGGATTCTTGAGCTTCCAGGAGACCCCGTCATTGTACATGGCAAAGGTCGACTCGTTCTGGACCGACAGCGTATTGCTGCGGATATGATCGAGAAGCTCCTGCTGAGAGATCCGGGACCGTTCCTCATAGCCGTCCATGACGGCCTGCGGGGAGGAGAGGTATGGATCCATGTCCTCTTGATAGGACTGGATGATGCTGTCACTGTCAAAGGTCGTGATCAGTGCGGTGACGTCGGCCTCATATCCATCCACGGTGGAACCGGTGACCTTGTAGTCGAAAGTCTTCTGTACCTGCTCGAGCAGCGCATTGGCGATGGCCTTCCGGGAAGCGTCATCCTGCTCCAGAACGCTGCTGATGCCCAGAAAATTGGACATTTCAGTCGCGTCCATCTTTTTGATCGCTTTGAGATAGATCTTCAAGGTGTCTTCGGGTGAGAGGATTTCGGGATCGGAAAGATCGCTGATCAGACCGCCGACAAGCGCGTCCTGCAGGGCAACATTATGTACCAGCTGCCATCCATTGTCCCGGTATTCGAGCGCAAGCGTCGATTCGGTATCGACGAGCTCGTATTCCTTGGAGGTGAGCAGATGGTCGATGAGAAGGATCCGGTCCTCGAGGGAGATAGATCCCTGTCTTGATCCTGACGTCTGGGCGGCGGCCTTGATATCGCTCCTTATGTAGGAGGAAGCGTAATCCCTGGCAAGAGCCTGCGCGTCGATCGTACGGATCCGGACGTCAGCATGTGCGCTGCTTTTCTTCTTGTCGACAGTGGTTTTGAGAATTTTGTAGTCGAAATTCTGGAAGAAAAGAGGAAAAACTTCGTTCAGTTCTGAAGATAACTGTTCTGTTCCCGACGCGTCGGGAAACAGCTCTGCGGCGGAAATATACTGCGCGGCAGATTCCGCATCCAGATCCTTCAAAAGGTTCAGTTCACCGGAAACGGCTTTTTCGATCGCGGCATTGTCCGCGTGCGAACATCCGACGCCGAATACGGCAAAAATGACCAGAAGAAAGGGGAATAACCGATATAAGGTTTTCATGTGGATGATTCCTTTCCTTTTGTTATTGATTTATTGTAGCAGATATTCATAAAAATGTCAAAAAAACCGTGCAAAATCAGCGGATTTTTCATGAAAAATTCTGTCTGAAAGGGGAAAAACCAAAGGAGAAACCGCCGAGAGTACTTTCTTTTTTACAAATAATCTGTTATGATATACTATTATATTCTCTAAGTGGAATATAGGAGGTATGACGAATGAAAAAAGGACCAATCATTGCCGGGGTACTGATCCTGGCCGTGGCTGCGGGTGCAGGCGGCGGCTGGTATTATTATCAGAAGAACGGCGATTTCGGCGTCCTTCAACAATATATCGACAAGCTCCCGCTCGACCAGATCCCTTTTTTCGGCGGAGACGAGGATGACTCCGACGCGGTCTATGTGACGGCTGTGTCCACCCTCATGGGGACCAACACCGGGCTCCAGAACCGGTACGCAGGCGTGGTGGAACCGCAGGATACCGTGTCCGTGCAGATCGACAGCGGCCGTAAGGTCAAGCAGGTCCATGTAAAGACCGGCGACGTGGTCAAGCGTGGGCAGCTGCTTTTCGAGTATGATCTCACGAGCATTCAGGAGGATCTGCAGGAGGCACGGCTTGATCTGGACCGTCTGAAGAATGAGGCGATCAGCATCCAGGACCAGATCAAGACCCTCGAGAAGGAAAAAAAGAAGGCCAAGCAGAACGCGCAGCTTTCCTATACGATCGAGATCGAGACCAACAAGATGAACCTCAAAAAGAACGAGTACGATCAGATCAGCAAGGAAGCGCAGATCGAAAAGCTTGAGAGAGCGACCGGAAATACCGAGGTCCGGAGCGAGATCGACGGCCTGATCCAGAAGATCGACAACTCCAAGATGGCCACGGACGATTCCGGTGATATCTCGGATACCATCGAGGAGGATTCCTACTATCAGTCCGATAGCGGGGACGGGGCTTTCATCACGATCCTCAGCACCGGTGAATACCGGGTCAAGGGAACGATCAACGAGCTGAACATCAACAGCCTGACGCCCGGCCAGGCGGTCATCATCCGGTCGCGTATGGATGAGACCCAGACCTGGAAGGGGATGATGGGCAACATCGACCGTGAAAACGCAAGCACGTCCGGCGATTCGTCCTCCTACTTCGGGTTTGGAGGGGACAGCTCGGACAGCCAGACGTCCTCCAGCTCCTATCCGTTCTACGTGGAGATGGACTCCTCCGACGGAATGATGCTCGGACAGCATGTCTATATCGAGCTGGACGAAGGCCAGGAGGAAGCCAAGAAGGGTGTCTGGCTTACGGAGTTCTTTATCGCGGACGCGGAGACGGATTCCCCGTACGTATGGGCGGCCAGCGACAAGAACCGCCTCGAGAAGAGGCCGGTGGTACTCGGCGAGTATGACGAGAACCTGGAGGAATATGAGATCCTCGAGGGACTTTCGGAGGACGACCGGATCGCATTCCCGGCCTCCGGCCTTGAGGAAGGCATGAAGACTGTCCTCGGTACCGCGGAGGAGACGATGGAAGCCATGTTCGAGGACTACGAGGACGAAGAATATTCGGACGAGGACCTTGAGGGCGAGGACTTCGAAGACGAAGACTATGAAGACGAAGAGTATGAGGACTACGAGGAAGAGTACGATGACGAAGGCATCGAAGAGATAGAAGTCGTCGAGGGAGATGAGGAGATCATCGAGGACTCGGACTGGGAGGTCCTTGAGGAAGAAGTCTACGAGATCGATGAAGACGAATTCAGTGATGAGGATTATGATGCGGAGATCGTCGAGGATGACGAGCCGGATCTGATGATGCTGGATGAATGACGGAAAGGAACCCGTTTCGGCATGATACTTGAGTTAAAGGGGATCTATAAAGAATATCACACCGGCAAGCTGGTGGTGCCCGTGCTGAAGGACGTCAACTTCTCCATGGATGAGGGAGAGTATGTGGCGATCATGGGCCCTTCCGGTTCCGGAAAAAGTACATTGATGAACATTATCGGCTGTCTGGACACGGCTACGCAGGGGACATTTTATCTGGACGGGCAGAATATCAGCAACTGCTCCGAAAACGAAATGTCGGATATCCGTCTGCACAAGATCGGATTTGTATTCCAGAGCTTTCATCTGCTCCCGAGGCAGAGCGCACTCTCGAATGTGGAGATGCCCCTGAACTATGCCAGGGTCCCCAAAAAGGAGCGCCGTGAGCGTGCGCTGCGCGCGCTTGACAGGGTGGGCCTTTCGGACCGTGTCAATTTCCAGCCGAACCAGCTTTCGGGCGGGCAGATGCAGAGAGTGGCGATCGCGAGGGCGATCGTCAATAATCCAAAGCTGCTCCTGGCGGACGAACCGACCGGTGCGCTTGACAGTAAATCGGGCGCGCAGGTCATGGAGCTGTTCCAGAAGCTGAACGATGAGGGCGTATCGGTCCTCATGATCACGCATGATGCCGATATTGCGGCTCATGCGGGCAGGACCGTCATGATCCGTGACGGTGAGCTCCTGCAGGATACGAGGTGACGGATTTGGGTAAAGCGAAAAAATTCGTGGCGATCGTCGCAGCGCTGGCTGTCGCGGCCGGCGCGTCCTACGGCGGTATTACCTATATGCGAAAACAGAATCAGCAGAGCGTGTATGTCGTGAGCGTGGACAGCCTGGCCGAGGAGTTCTACAGCGACGACGTATCGCTCGAGGGGACCATCACGACCAACGTCTCCCAGAAGATCCGGATCGACAAGGATACGGTCGTCAAGGACGTGTTCGTGACCAAGGGACAGGAGGTCCATACCGGTGAGATGCTGGCGTCCTTTGACACGACGCTGGTCGAGATGGAACTGAATATTGCAAGGCTCAAAAAGCAGAAGCAGGAGAGCGACCTGAACCTGGCGATGGACCGTCTGACCAAGCTGCAGAACGGCGGCAGCGTCACCGAGGATGATCTTGAGAGTACCATGACGTTTGACAGTGAATCCTCCGGAGATGATGAAGCGTACGCCGGAAGCAGCGACGGCACCATGCTCGGGGCCGCGACAAGGGTCATGCTGCTGGCCGCGGATCTTTTATCCGACGGGGATGTTGAGGAAACGCCTGCGGAAGAATCACCTGCCGCGCAGGAGCCGGAGGAGCCGGCCGAAGTGCCTCAGGAGCCAGGCCCGGACGACGGGACGGACGGCGAGGATGCCAAGCCCGGTGAGGACGAGGGCGATTTTTCTGACGAAGAAATGCTTGACAGCGGCGACGACGAAGAGATTCCCGGCGAAGAGCCCGGTGACGAGGACGGACTCGGCGACGACGATGAGCTGTCCGGTGAGCCCGGCGAGGATGAGCTGACGGGCGGTGACGAGCTGACCGACGGCGTGGATACTTTCTATACAGAGCTTGATTACAAGTCTCTTCCCATTGCCGGCAGCGGGACCGAGGAGGATCCGTTCGTTTTCCTGGTGAGCAGTGAGCCGGATTATATTGTCATCAAGGGATCGTTCCTGAATAAGATGGCCGGCCTTACTGAGGACGGCGGAATGGTGCTTCATGAAGGCGGCTACTGGTACCAGCTCGAAAAGCACGAGGGTGACCAGGTGGCGGATTACAATGACCGGAAGCTGTCCTGTACCGGCTATATCCTCCGGAACGGCGGCGAGATCGATCCCGAGAATCCGGACAACAACCCGCCCTTCAATACATTCGAAGACTTTTTTGTGCTGCCGGAGGATTACCAGCAGTATGAGACCGAGGAGGATATGGGCGAACCGGCCTTCTATGACGGCGGAGACGCCGGAGAAGACCTCGGTATCTCCCGGAAAGAAGCCATCAAGATCCAGAAGACCAGGATCGCGAACCTCAAGCTGGACCTGCAGGAGAGCGACCTGAATATCGCGAAGCTTGAGCGCAAGGTAAACATGAAGGAGGTCTACTGCCGCCTGGACGGAACCGTATCCTATGTAGGAGACGCTGTCACCGGCTCGTCCTCCGAGGACGCGTTCATCAAGGTCAAGAGCAAGGACGGCTTTTTTGTAAAGGGAAGCGTCAGCGAGCTGATGCTCGAGCAGATGCAGCCGGGAGCCGCGCTTAACTGTACAAGCTGGGAGTCCGGTAACTTTGCGGCGACGGTCATCGACGTATCCGAGTATCCGGTGAGCGGGGACAGCTTCTGGAGTACCGGAAACCCGAATGTTTCGTATTACTCGTATACAGCCAGCATCGACGACGAGGAGCTGACCTTCACCGACCAGGACTGGGTCCAGGTCAATCTGAAGGAACGGGTGGTGAACGATGACATGATCATCATCTCCAAGGCCTTCGTCAAATCCGAGAGCGGCATGTCCTTTGTCCTCAAGGAGGGCAAGGATCACAAGCTTGTAAAACAGCCTGTCAAGTCGGGCGGTGTGACCAACGGCGGCTACAGCGTCATCATTCTCGGAGGACTAAAAAGGACCGACAGGATCGCCTTCCCCTACGGCAAGTACGCGGTGGAAGGGACACTGGCCAAGGAAGGGACGATCGATTCTTTGTACCAGTGATCACAAGGAGGAATGACAGCAGATGTTTGAAAATATACGCCTGGCTTTTCAGGGGATCTGGTCTCACAAGATGCGGTCCTTCCTGACCATGCTGGGTATCATCATCGGTATTGCTTCGATCATCGCCATCGTCTCCACCATCAAGGGAACGACGGAGCAGATCAAGGAGGATCTGATCGGGTCCGGCAACAATACCGTGAATATCACTCTGTATGACGGAGATAATGAATATGATCCGGAATGGGGCAACAGCGCCGCACCGCCGATCCTGACGACGGAGATCAAGGAGAAGGTACGCAAGCTCGACAACGTGGTCAGCGCCACCTTTTTCTATAACAGGAGCTTTACGAGCAGCGTCTACTACCAGAACACGGCTTTTTCGGGCGGTAAGGTCTACGGGGTGGACAGCTCCTACCTGGACACCTGCGGATACCAGGTGCAGTCCGGCCGCGGATTTGTGGACCGCGATTTTGCCGCCTTCAGCAAGGTGGCGATCGTCGACAACAACGCGGCGGAAAACCTGTTTGGCGGAGAGAATCCCGTCGGCAAGACCATTGAGATCGGGCAGGAGCCCTTTACGGTCGTGGGACTGGTCAGACAGAAGGACGACTACCTTCCCAAGATCAATTCCCTGTCCGAGTTCGATGAATATTTCCAGACCATCATGGGATGCGTGATGATCCCCGACAAGTGCTGGCCCGTGGCGTTCAAATTCGATGAACCAATGAACGCGGTGATCAAGGCGGACAGCACGGACAACATGAGCACGGCCGGGAACGCGGCCGCGGATACCCTGAATACCATTATTCCGAGTACCGCCGGCAAGAGATCGTCCTATGCATACAAGGCGGATGACGTCATGCAGAAGGTCCGTGACATGCAGAATCTGAGCCGCTCCACAAACCAGCAGCTGATCTTTATCGCCGCGATCTCCCTCCTTGTAGGAGGCATCGGCGTCATGAACATCATGCTGGTCACCGTCACGGAGCGTACCAAGGAGATCGGACTGAAAAAGGCGATCGGCGCCCGCAAGAATACCATACGGGCCCAGTTCCTGACGGAGGCTTCCGTACTGACGAGCATCGGCGGCGTGATCGGCGTGGTGATCGGCATCGGGCTGTCAAAGATCCTATCAAAGGCAGCCGGGACGCCCTCCGCGATCAGCATTCCTTCGATCGTGATCGCCGTGGCGTTCTCGACGTTGATCGGGCTGATCTTCGGTCTGCTGCCTTCCGTAAAAGCATCCAACCTGAACCCCATCGACGCACTGCGAAGTGAGTAACAGAGTGCGCTAAGAAGGAAAGGAGTTTCACATCATCATGGGCAAAATTGCCATTGTCACCGACAGCAACAGCGGAATCACACAACAGCAGGGCAAGGAGCTCGGGATCAGAGTGATCCCCATGCCGTTCTTCATCAATGAAGAACTGTTTCTCGAGGAGATAACCCTGTCCCAGGAGCAGTTCTACGAAAAACTCAAGAACGACGAACCGATCTCCACCTCCCAGCCGAGCCCCGGCGACCTTATCGAACTGTGGGACAGCCTGCTTACGGAGTATGACGAGATCGTCCACATTCCCATGTCAAGCGGTCTTTCCACTTCCTGCGCGACGGCCATCGGCCTTTCGCAGGATTACGATGGAAAAGTCCAGGTTGTCAACAACCAGCGGATCTCCGTGACCATGCGCCAGTCCGTACTGGACGCGCTGGCTCTCCGTGACGCGGGGAGGTCGGCGGCCGAGATCCGGGAGATCCTCGAAAAAGAAAAAATGGAATCCAGCATCTATATCACGCTGGAGACCCTCAAATATCTCAAAAAGGGCGGCAGGATCACGCCGGCCGCCGCAGCCATCGGCACCGTGCTGAACCTGAAGCCCGTGCTGCAGATCCAGGGGGAAAAGCTGGACGCTTACTCCAAGGTACGCGGCAAAAAGCAGGCCAAAAAGGTGATGCTGAAGGCGATGCGCCAGGATATGGACACGCGGTTTGCCGAATACGTCTCGAGAGGAGAGATGTGCCTGATGGCCGCGTATGCGGGCAATCCCGCGGAAGCTGAAGAATGGAAGCAGGAGATACTCGAGAGCTTTCCGGAGTTTCCGGAGGTGCACATGGATCCGCTGTCCTTAAGTGTGTCCTGCCATATCGGGCAGGGAGCACTGGCCATTGCGTGTGCCAAAAAAGTAACCATATAACCATGAACGGGTCAGAAGCTTCTGGCCCGTATCTCATGCAGAAAACAGGAGAGACCGATCATTATGAAGAAACTGATGGATTGTCTGACAGAGGAGCTGGCGGCGGCATTTGAAAAAGCCGGGTATGATCCCGCGCTTGGAAAGGTGTCCGTCTCGAGCCGGCCGGATCTGTGTGAATATCAGTGCAACGGCGCCATGGCGGGTGCCAAAAAGTACAAGAAAGCCCCCTTTATGATCGCGGACGAGGTGGCGGCGAATCTTGCCGGCACTTCCGTGTTTTCAGGTGTCGAGGTGGTCAGGCCGGGCTTTATCAACCTGAATGTTGCCCCGGCTTTTCTTGCTTCCTACCTCGGACAGATGGAAGAAGCGGAGAAATTCGGCGTTGAAGAGGCTCCCGCGCCCAGGACGATCATCATCGACTACGGCGGGCCCAACGTTGCCAAACCGCTTCATGTGGGACATCTGCGCTCGGCGATCATCGGCGAGAGCATCAAGAGGATCGGCCGCTACATGGGACACCGGGTGATCGGCGACGTGCATCTGGGCGACTGGGGCCTTCAGATGGGCCTGATCATCACGGAGCTCAGGCACAGGAGTCCGGAGCTGGTCTACTTTGACGAAAGCTATACCGGGGAGTACCCGGAGGAGGCGCCCTTCACCATCGGTGAACTGGAGGAGATCTACCCGACCGCCAGCGCAAAGTCCAAGGAGGACGAAGCCTACCGCGAGGAGGCGCTGCAGGCGACCCATGAGCTGCAGAACGGACGCCGCGGATACATGGCGCTCTGGAACCAGATCATGAACGTCTCCGTGACGGACCTTAAGAGGAATTATGAAAAGCTCGACGTGTCCTTTGACCTTTGGAAAAAGGAGTCCGACGCGCAGCCGTACATTCCCGACATGGTACAGCGCATGCGGGACGAAGGCTATGCCTACGAAGACCAGGGCGCCCTGGTGGTGGACGTGAAGGAGGAGAGCGACACCAAGGAGATCCCTCCCTGCATGCTGCTGAAATCCGACGGCGCCTCCCTGTACACGACCACGGACCTTGCGACCATCGTCGAACGGATGAAGCTGTACGATCCGGATGAGATCCTTTACGTGGTGGACAAACGGCAGGAGCTGCACTTTGAGCAGGTATTCCGCTGTGCGAGAAAGACCGGCCTTGTCAAGGATACCACGGGGCTCTTTTTCCTTGGCTTTGGCACCATGAACGGCAAGGACGGCAAGCCCTTCAAGACCCGTGAGGGCGGCGTGATGCGGCTCGAGAACCTGATCGCCGATATCAACGAGGAAATGTTCCGGAAGATCGTGGCGAACAAGAGCGTCAAGGACAAGGACGCCGAGGAGACGGCCAGGATCGTCGGCCTTTCGGCCATCAAGTACGGAGATCTCTCCAACCAGGCGACCAAGGACTACGTGTTCGACGTGGACCGGTTCACCTCCTTTGAAGGGAACACCGGCCCCTATATTCTCTATACGATCGTGCGGATCAAATCGATCCTGACTAGGTTCTGTGAGGAGGGCGGAGACGTCACGAAAGGTGAGATCGCTGCGCCCCTCAACAAGAGCCAGAAGGAACTGATGCTGCAGCTCGCAGGCTTCAACAGCATGGTGGAGACGGCTTTTCTTGAGAAGGCCCCGCACAAGGTATGCGCGTACATCTATGATGTCGCGAACGCCTTCAACAGCTTCTATCACGAGACAAAGATCCTCGGACAGGAGGACGAGCAGCAGAAGCAGTCCCTGATCCGGCTCCTGGTCCTGACAAGGGGCGTGCTGGAGAGCAGCATTGACCTGCTGGGCTTTTCCGCACCGGACCGTATGTGAGAGAGGAGCCGACCGATGAAATACCGCGCACTGTTATTTGATCTGGACGGGACGTTGACGGATTCCGGCGAGGGTATTACCAAGTCCGTCCAGTATGCGCTTGAAAAGCTTGGAAAGCCGGAACCGGACCTTCAAAAGCTGCGCATATTTGTTGGCCCGCCGCTCATGGAACAGTTCATGAGCTATGCTTCTCTTACCGAAGAGGAGGGCAGGCAGGCTGTTGCCTATTACCGGGAACGCTACACACCCGTCGGCCTCTATGAGAACAAAGTGTACGACGGCGTTCCTGAAATGCTGAGGGAACTGAAGGATAGAGGCTATCTTCTGGCCGTCGCCTCCTCCAAACCGACCGTGTTCGTGCGGAAGGTACTGGAGCATTTTGACCTTCTGTCCTGCTTCGATGTTGTGATTGGAAGCGAGATGGACGGACGGCGTACCGAAAAGGTGGAAGTCATCGAGGCGGCGCTCGAGGAGCTTGGCATGCAGGATAGACGGGACGAGGTCATGATGATCGGAGACCGCATGCATGATGTGGAAGGTGCGAGGAAAGCTTCTCTTTCGTGTCTGGCCGTATCCTACGGCTATGGGTCGATGGAGGAACTGACCGCGGCAGGGCCTGCCGCGATCGCGGCTTCTCCCGCGGAGGTCGCGGCTTTTTTCGCGTAAGCCCTCTCGCGCGGCAGGAATCCCCCCTGCTGCGTCTGTGGAGGGTTGTCTATCCGGTCCTGGTCCATTTTACGATCTCGCAGCTGGTTTCCGGTACGGCGCTTTACTGGTACATGAACCATGCCAAGGATCCGACGGAGGCCTTCAGCCGGCAGGTGATCTTTTTGACGGGCCTCGGCAATCTGCTGGCCATGATCCCTGCCCTGTCCTTTTTTAAGAAGGACCAGAAGCGGTACGGGAACAGGTACCTGTCAAGACAGATCGGAGGCTTCGAAAAGAAGGGGGACCGCTTCAGACTGACCATGCAGGACTTTGTCCTGCTGCTTCTTATAGGTTCCGGGCTGGCCCTGTACTGTAATGTACTGCTCGGCTGGCTTCAGATGCTGGGACTCCTTCCGGGCGTGGATCCTCTTGGCGCCTACATGGAGGGCTACAGCTTTCCGATGCTGATCCTGATCCTCGGGATCTTCAGCCCCATAACCGAAGAGATGGTCTTCCGCTGGCTGCTCTATTACCGGCTCCGGGATTATCTCGGAAAGATGCCGGCCGTTCTTCTGTCGGCACTGGTCTTCGGGATCTACCATCTGAACATTCTTCAGGGAGTCTACGCGTTTATCCTGGGGACCGCTTTCGCGCTGTTTCAGGAATGGTCCGGCAATCTGTGGACGTCGGTCCTTCTGCATATAGGGGCCAACTGCTTTTCCCTGCTGATCTCGGAATTCGGGACGGTCTTTTTCGGCATGGATAACGAGTATCTGGTCCTGCTCGTCTATTTTGTCCTGATGTTCGCGATCGTCGGGGGAACGAACGTGTTCCGGAGAAGAAGCAGGAGTATAGAGTAAAAACAGGAGGGATCGATATGGGCAGCCTTGTGAGACTGGACCGTTTTCTGGCCGGGGCAGGCTGTGGAACACGGAGTGAAGTAAAGCAGGCCGTAAAAAAAGGCCAGGTCCGCGTGAACGGAGAAACGGCAAAGGCGCCGGATCTGAAGATCGACCCTGATACCGACCGGATCCTGTTCATGGATGAGGAGGTCAAAAAACCCGAAGAGTTCGTCTATTACCTTCTCAACAAGCCGGCCGGGTATCTGTCCGCGACGGAGGACCGGCATGCGCCGACCGTTCTTGACCTGATGCCCGGCGTGCGGGAGGGCGTTTTCCCTGTCGGGAGACTCGACAAGGATACGGAAGGATTTCTTCTCATGACGGATGACGGGATGCTGGCGCACCGGCTTCTGTCTCCGGCCAGGCACGTGGAAAAGACTTACTATGCACGGCTTGACGGACTGCTTGATACAGAGATGGTGCGGCGCTTCGAAGAGGGGCTGGACATCGGCGAAAAGAAGCCGACGCTTCCGGCTTTGCTTGAGATCCTGCCGCCCGGCACGGAAGCCCATATAACGCTTTGCGAGGGAAAGTTCCACCAGGTCAAGCGGATGTTCGAGGCGGTGGGAAGGAAGGTCCTGTATCTCAAAAGGATCTCCATGGGCGGGATTTCCCTGCCGGAGGACCTTATGGCCGGGGAGTACCGGGCTCTTACGCCGGAGGAACTCGGGATACTGAAGAGGCATGGAAGAGCCTGATCAAAAACATGGAAAATAACCCGAAAAAGCCCCTTTACACGGGGCTTTTCGTATGCTATAATTCAGAAGTTGCAACGGTTTTGCACCTGCTCTTTGCAGAACTGAAAAAACACGTGAAGTGATTCCCATGGAGGTGCCCGGGAGGCCGGGTCCGGATGGAAGAGGACCTTCGCGGAAGAAAAAACCAAAAAGGAGAAAGAAAACATGAGCGTAATTTCAATGAAACAGCTTCTTGAAGCAGGTGTCCATTTCGGACATCAGACCAGAAGATGGAACCCCAAGATGGCTCCGTACATCTACACCGAGCGTAACGGTATCTACATCATCGACCTGCAGCAGTCTGTCGGCATGGTGGACGACGCGTACAATGCGATCGCGGACATCGTTGCCAACGGCGGCAAGATCCTCTTTGTCGGAACCAAGAAGCAGGCACAGGATGCCATCCGTACCGAAGCAGAGCGCTGCGGACAGTTCTATGTCAACGAGAGATGGCTCGGCGGTATGCTGACCAACTACAAGACCATCCAGAGCCGTATTGCCAGACTGAAACAGATCGAGGCCATGGAGCAGGACGGGACGTTCGATGTTCTTCCCAAGAAGGAAGTCATCGCTCTTCGCAAGGAACTTGAGAAGCTGCAGAAGAACCTGGGCGGCATCAAGGAGATGCACGGCCTTCCGGATGCGATCTTTATCGTAGACCCGAAGAAGGAAAGGATCTGCGTACAGGAAGCGCATACGCTGGGTATTCCGCTGATCGGTATCTGCGATACCAACTGCGATCCGGAAGAACTTGACTATGTGATCCCGGGCAACGACGACGCGATCCGTGCCGTCAAGCTGATCGTCTCCAAGATGGCTGACGCCGTCATCGAGGCCAACCAGGGAACCGCCAACGTAGAAGGCGCGATCGAGGCAGAATCCGAAGAGTTCGCAGCAGAGGAGGAATAAAGAATGGCTATCACAGCAGGACAGGTTAAAGAATTACGTGAAATGACCGGCGCCGGTATGATGGATTGCAAAAAGGCTCTTACCGCTACCGACGGCGATATGGATAAGGCAGTTGAGTTCCTTCGTGAGAAGGGCCTTGCCACCGCACAGAAGAAGGCCAGCCGTATCGCGGCAGAAGGTCTTTGCCGTACCCTCGTATCTGAGGATGGCAAAAAGGCTGTTGTCGTCGAAGTAAACGCCGAGACAGACTTTGTTGCCAAGAATGAAAAGTTCCAGACCTACGTAGCGGATGTTGCCGCGCAGGCTCTGAATACAAACGCAGCCGATATCGAAGCATTCATGGAGGAGCCGTGGGCCCTCGATACCACCAAGACCGTCAAGGAAGCACTGGCGGGACAGATCGCCGTGATCGGTGAGAACATGAACATCCGCCGCTTTGACAAGATCGTCGAAGAGAACGGCTTTGTCGCTTCCTACATCCATATGGGCGGCAAGATCGGTGTCCTCGTCGACGTCGAGACCGATGTCGTCAACGACGCTGTCAAGGAGATGGCCAAGAACATCGCCATGCAGGTCGCTGCCCTGAAGCCGCTCTACACCAACCGCAGCGAGATCAGCGAAGAGTACATCGCCCATGAAAAAGAGATCCTTCTTGCACAGATCAAGAATGATCCGAAGGAATCCCAGAAGCCTGAAAAGGTCATCGAGGGCATGATCAACGGCCGTATCAACAAAGAGCTGAAGGAGATCTGCCTCCTGGATCAGGTCTATGTAAAGGCTGAGGACGGCAAGCAGACCGTTTCCAAGTATGTGGAAGAGGTCGCCAAGGCAGAGGGCGCCAGGATCAATGTGAAGGGCTTTGTCCGTTACGAGACCGGTGAAGGCATCGAGAAGAAGCAGGAAAACTTCGCAGAAGAAGTTGCCAAGCAGATGGCCGGAAACTGATAAAGGATTCCGTTTCATAAGGGTTTAAAAGCAGTGTACCGGAGGCTGCCGCACGAAAGTGCGGCAGCCTTTTTCGCTGTACAATTCCATCGGAGAAGTTTGCATTATCGGGCGTTGTATGGTATAATATCCACACTAGGGATTTTGTGCCCTTTTTTAGTGCTGAAGTGATCATTTTATATGGTTTTTTGCTTGAAATCTATAGACAAAAAGGGGAATTTGAGATGACGAAAGAGATGTTGATAAGACGTATCCCGGCCATGATGCTGAGTGGACTGCTTGCGGTCAGCAATCCCGGACTTACAGCTTATGCGGAAAGCTATTCATCCGCAGCGGCCGACGCGGAGGAAATCGATACGGAAGGAGCTGTCCTGACGGACGAAGAGGCGCCATTCCGGAACGAAGAGACCGTCCCGGCAAACGGTGATCTGACGGGCGATGAGGTGCAGTATGACCTGCCCGCGGAGCCGGAGGCGGATGATAACGCGGCGGATGTTCAGGCATGGGGCGAAGAAGAGCTTCTTTCGGATGGACTCACGTCGGAAGCGGAGCCAGACGCAGATGAAGAACCGGTGCCGTTCGAACAGACGGTACGGATTGAAGACGTGCAGTTCAGCGTCACGGCGGACGCGGGTGTTTTTGCTCCGGGGACCGTCCTGGTCATCCAAAAGGTCTTTGACGAGGAGATCGCGCAGAAGGTGGAAGCTGCGGAAGGCATTGTTCCCGCAGAGCAGACGATCGTTCAGCATAGTCTGTACAGCTTTTCCGGCGCGGAGATGAACGGTTCCGCGAATGTGCTGATCGAGGAAGCAGGGCTGTCCGAACTTCAGGAAGAGTATCCGGATTCGGAGATCTCCTCCTGTCTGTACAGGTGGGACAGCGAGCTGGAAGACGTGGAGATCATCCCTGCCGATATCGATGTTCAGAAGGATCAGGCGGCGTTTACTTTGTCTTCGCTGACGGTGTATGACCTTATGACTGTGATCTATATGCCGGAGACGGCCGAAGCACCGGAGGAGATCGTCTCCCTCGCCGGAGCAGATCCTTCGGAGGCCGCGGTTCTCGAACAATCCGCGACCGTGGGCGGCGTGACCGTTACGGTGCGCTACGAGGCGGGCGCGTTCCCCGAGGACGCGGAGCTGTCCGTAAAAAAGGTCTCCGCCGAGACGGCAGGCGCTGTGGACGAGGCAGTGGCGGACGTCCGGGAAGAACAGGACGGGCAGGACAGCGACGAGACAAAAAGCGATGAACAGGATGTGATCGCTTCCTACACCTTTGACATCAGTATGCTGGACCCGGAGGGCAGCGAGCTGCAGCCCGCCGAGGGCTTTGACGTCCAGGTTTCCTTCGCACTTGCCGAAGCGGCAGAGGAAGGCATCGAAGCCAGTGTGTACCACATCCATGAAGACGACGGCGGCATGACCGCCGAGACACTGGACATCGTGAGCGAATCCGGCGACACGGTCACGGCGCTGACCGACAGCTTTTCTCTGTACAATGTGACGCTGGCGGCCGTGGGCGCCGGCCAGACCGTATCCATCAGCTATGTGGACGCGAAGGGTAACGCGAAAGGCCCCGTGGACTGCAGACCGGTCACGGAGAAGAATCTGGACAATGGCTGGTACGCGGTCACAGAGGACGTGTCCTTCTCCGAAAACATGGAGGTTTCCGGAAACGTCAACCTGATCCTGTGCGACGGCAAGACCTTAAGGCCCAACCTGGGCATCTACGTCAAGCAGGACGCCTCGCTGACCATATGGGCCCAGAGTACAGGCAAGGATATGGGCAAGCTGGTGGCAGATATAACCAGCAGCTACGATTACGCGGCCATTGGCGGAAAGGATGACAAGTTTGCCGGAGCCATCACCATCAACGGCGGCAATATCACGGCCAAGGCGCGTAGATATATTGATCACCCGGGCAGCGCGGGCATCGGCGCTGGTAAAAATGGACCCGGCTATACCGGCATTACGATCAACGGCGGAGTGGTGGAAGCTTTGGGTTCTTGTCGTGCTGCGGGAATCGGTGGAACAGAAAAAACCACATCGATGGGCCCGATCGAGATTACCGGCGGTACGGTTACGGTGACCGGTGGAGCAGGAAGAATATATGGGGGAGCGGGCATCGGCGGTGGAAGTCATTGTACGTACAGCGGGGAGTTGATCATCAAGATCACCGGCGGCGATGTCACGGTGACAGGCGGAGATACGGGCATCGGCCTTGGCTATTATAGTGAAGGTAGTGTCTCTCTTACGATCGAGAACGCCGTGGTGAATGTCACAAGTACGAAACAATGTGGGATTCAGGTTGATACGGTGAAGATCACATCCAGTCAAGTGACAGTCGTAGGATATACTTATGGCATAAGCAGCACGAATAAAGTGACCATCGACGGGGGGAAGAAAAAGGAGAGTCTGATCAGACTCACAGGGCGTTCAGGTGCCGGCATCAACGGTATAAAGCTCACCATCGATGGAGAGGGGACGGTCAATGCTCTTGGCGCAATAGCGGGTATATACGTCACGGAAGTCACGATCAATGGCGGCGAAGTGATATCAACCTGCGCGAACCATGAATATCCCGGCATTCAAAGCAAAAGATTGACCATCAATGGAGGCGATGTCACCGCGCAAGGAGGTACGCATACATCCAATAGCAGCCATAAGGACAACGGCGGCGCTGGTATCTGTCTCGCCGCCAACGGAACATTGACCATCAACGGCGGCATGCTCAAGGCGACAGGTGGCGGAAAGGACGGCTGTGGCGGCGCAGGTATCGGCGGTAATTATAGCTGTAGTGGCACGACTACCCATGTCATCATCAACGGCGGTACCGTCATCGCCAAAGGCGGTCCCAAGGCGGCGGGTATCGGCGGCGGCGCGGAGGGATTTTGGGGCGGCGGCGGCGAGGGCTGCGACGAGGTACAGATCAACGGAGGCGTTGTGATCGCCCAGTCCGGCGGAGGCAAAAGCAGCGCCATTGGCCATGGTGATAACGACAAAGAATACGGGCATATCAAATTTAAGAACGGCATGTGGGTGCATGCCGGCTGGAGTGAAGAGGAAGCCCTCAAAAACGACCCGTTTACCGCGGAAGGACGGGAGTCGGCCTGCCAGTACCGACACTATGCCCGCATCGACGGGGAGTGCGATCATCCGTGGGAGCCGGTCAAGGACAGCGAGCTTAAGACCATTCGCTTTACCGAGATCACGAAAACGTGGCACCTGCGTGCGCCCTGCGCATACTGCAACCAGGTGTTCGCAGGCGAAGCGCACGATTTTGACGATGCAGGCGTGTGCATGGTCTGTGGTTATCAGGAGGACGGAAACCGCATTACCTTTGACGCGAACGGCGGCACGGGTGCCATGGAAGACAGGTTTATCGCGAAAGGAAGGGCAATGGCGCTGCCCGAGTGCCTCTTTACCGGCCCGGATGGCAGGATCTTCAGTGGCTGGAAGATCGGTGAGAAGACCTATCAGGAGGCGGAGCCCGTTACCATCGATGCGGACGTGACCGCTGTCGCCCAGTGGAAAGCACCTTATGTGATCACCTTTGATCCGGGCGATGGTACCGGCGAAATGGAGCCCGGCGAGGCAGGCGTGGGAGAAAAATACCCCCTGCCGCCCTGCAAATTCACCGAACCGGAATGGCATGATTTTGTCGGCTGGCAGGTAGGCCTGGATCAGGATCACCTGAAGCAGCCGCTGGAGACCATCACCGTCGAGGGGAATACGACCGTCACGGCCCGTTGGGAGCGCCCGGAGTATGCCATCACCTTTGATTCCTACGGAGGCAGCAAGGTTTCCAACCAGCATGCGCTGAAAGGCGCGCACGCCATGGTCCCCGTTCCCGCACCCACTATGGAGGGAAGGGAGTTCCTGGGCTGGCGGCTTGATGGCGAGGACTTTGATTTTGAAAATACCCCGATCACCAGGGATATCACACTGGTGGCGCATTGGAGCAATGAGTGGGTCGATCTGCAGAAAGAAATTGACGAGGCCGAGGACGGCGCGATCATCACGCTGACCGGCAATGTGACGGCGCGGGATGATGATGTTGTTCTCACGATCCCCGATGGCAAGAGTATTACGATCGACCTGGCCGGCTGCACCTTGAACCGTAACCTCGACGAGGCAGAGGAGGAAGGCAACGTCATCACCGTCAACGGCGGTCTGACTGTCACCGATTCCGTGGGCGGCGGTGTCATCACGGGCGGAAGCAATACCGGCACAGGCGGCGGTATATTTGTGGAAGGTACGTTCACCCTGGACGGCGGCACGATCTCCGGCAACAAGGGCACCTACGGAGGCGGCGTGCAGATCGGTTTCGGCGCGACATTCACCATGAGCGGCGGTACCATCAGCGGAAACGAAGCGACCTACGGCGGCGGAGTGCTGTGTGATGAATTCGGCACCTTCAACCTGTCCGGCAGTCCCGTCATTCAGGACAATACGGCCAATGGCAAAACCGAAAACGTCAAGCTGGAATCCGATGCAGAGATCAGGATTGCCGGCAAACTGGATGATACCGCAAGTGTCGGCGTGACCATGGCGTCGCAGACCGGCGTGTTCACCACAGGACTCTCCGGAAAAGGCACGGCGGATAACTTCACCAGCGACGACGAACGCTACACAGTGGGCATCAAAGCGAACGAGGCCTATCTGGATACAGCCGTTACGGTCACCTTCGACAGCAACGGCGGCAGCGAGGTGGAGCCGCAGAAGCTCATCAAGGGCGCGGTGCCTGTCCGGCCGGAGGATCCCACCAGGGAACGCTACGGCTTCAAGGAGTGGCAGCTGAACGGCAGAACGTACAACTTTGACGGTCCCATGATGTCTGACACCACCCTGAAGGCGAAGTGGCTCTCCCCCTGGGCACTCCTGCAGAAAGAGATCGATGAGGCCGAAAGCGGCGCGACCATCACGCTGACCGACACTGTGACGGCGGAAGAGGACGATGTTGCGCTTTTGATCCCCGAGGGCAAGAGCATCACTCTTGATATGGCGGGTTATACGCTTGACCGTGGCCTTACCGAGGCACAGGAGGACGGCAATGTTATCACCGTCAAGGGCAGCCTGACCGTGGAGGATTCTTCTGCTGAAAAGACCGGCATGATCACCGGAGGGTATAATCTCGAAGACGGCGGCGGCATCATCATGGACGGAGCCTCGCTGATCCTGAACGGCGGAAGTATCACCGGCAATACAGCCGGGGACCGAGGCGGCGGCGTGTACATGGAAAAGGATGCGAGTACCTTCACCATGACCGGCGGCAGTATCACGGATAACAAGTCTGGTGGTGACGGCGGTGGTGTGTCGATTCTGGAAGGCAGCTTCACCATGACCGGCGGCAGCATCAGCAGCAACACCTCCGACTATTGTGGCGGCGGTGTGTATATCATCGATGATAAGTCTGCCTTCACGATGGAAACAGGCGCTATCATCAGTAAAAATCAGGCAGCGTATGGCGGAGGCGTATTTGTTGATGTTGGCGAATTCATTATGAATGGCGGCAGCATCACAGAAAACAATGCCTTGTTCGAGAAGGCTGAACCGTATACCAAACCCGGCTGCAGCGGCGGTGGCGTGTTTGTTTCATATGACGGCGTGTTTGTCATGAAGGGTGGCAGCATTACTGATAATTCCGCTACGGATGCAACAGGTCGCCATTATGCATATGGCGGCGGCGTGTTCAACGAGGGCGAATTCACAATGGAAGCAGGTACCACCAGCGAGTCCATGAAAGGCGGCGTCATCAGCGGGAATACAGCCGGATACGGCGGCGGCGTTTATTGCGAAGACGGCTTTACCATGGAAACCGGCACCATCAGTGAGAATGAAGCTGAGAGAGAGGGCGGCGGTGTATACAGCGAGGCCGACGTTACACTTACGAACGCCGAGATCAGCGGCAACTATGCGGACTGGTATGGCGGCGGCGTGAGCATCAAGGGATCCGGTTCGCTTGTTATGACGAACAGCCGCATTAGCGGAAATACCGCCGATGTAGATGGCGGCGGCGTGATTATCGGTGATGAGAGCAGCTTTACCATGAACAGCGGAAGCATCAGTGATAATATCTCTGATGAAAGAGGCGGTGGAGTGGCTTCCTATGGAGATAGTCAGTTCATTATGACGGGCGGTGTGATCTCCGGCAACAAAGCCAGCGTCGGAGGAGGCGGTGTTTACACCGAGTCGAGTTTCACCATGGAAGACGGTGAAATTTCCGGGAATACCGCCAACGATGTGGGCGGCGGTGTAGAGTGCGACGGCGATTTTACCATGAGCGGCGGCCGCATCACCGGCAATCGCATCATTAATCCTGACAAGCTTGAGGAGGATGCCGGAGGCGGAGGAGTCTATATAGAATCGGGCAACACGTTCAAGCTTTCCGGCAATTCTGTCATTACGGACAACATGGATGACAAGGGGGACAGCAACGTCTACCTGGAAAAAGACACGCTCATCACCGTGGACGATGCGCTGGCAAACAGTGATCCCATCGGCATTTCCATGCAGGAGCCCGGCGTGTTCACCGACGGTCTTCCCGGCAATGGCTCGGAGGAAAACTTCACGAGCGATGATACCGCCTATGCGGTGAGCGAAAACGACCAGGGAGAGGCCCGCCTGGTCAAGGGAGTCACTGTCACCTTCGAGGCAAACGGCGGCACAGGTTCCATGGAAAAGCAGGTCCTGCCCATTAGTGAGCAGAGAGTGCTTCGTGCCAACACATTCACCCGGGAGGATGCTTCCTTCAAGGGATGGAACACAAAGGCCGATGGAAGCGGTACGGCCTACGATGACAAGGCTTCGGCCGCATTTGAAGAGGACACGACCCTGTATGCCCAGTGGTACCTGCATGTGACATTGACGGCCACTACGGCGGATGGTATCTATACCGGAAAAACACAGACGGCGGAAGGGTATACCGCAGGACTCCCTGACGGCACAGCTGTTGAAGCTTCGTTCAAGGACGTAAGCGCGAGAGGAAGCGGGATCGACGCAGGAGACTATGACGTTACCTTTGCCGGCGTGACGCCGGGTGAGACCATCGATACCAGCGGCCGTTACATGGTTACGGATCTGGTGCCCGGTACACTCACCATCGCGCCGAAGGAGCTGACCGTCACGACCGGAAGCGCTTCCAAACCCTATGACGGCACGGCGCTTGTCAAGACCGACGGGGCCTCCATCGAAGGCCTGGCGAACGGCGAGAAGGCATCCATTGTCTGCACCGGAAGCCAGACTCCGGTAGGAAGCAGCGACAACACCTATACGATCGACTGGGAAAGCGCGAAGGAGTCCAACTACACGATCACAAAAGAAACCACAGGAACGCTGACGGTTACCGGGAATGATACCGCGATCATCCTGACCGCGGCTTCCGCGCAGAAGACCTATGACGGAGAACCGCTGTCCGATGACAGCGTGAGCGTGAGCGGACTTCCGGAGGGCTTTAGCATCAGTGCCAGTGCCGTCGGGACGATCACGAACGCCGGAGAGGCGGAGAACGTCGTTAATGACGGATACGTGATCAAAAATGCCCGGGGCGAGGTCGTGACCACCTTCTTTACCAATATCACGAAGGAGAACGGCACACTGACGATCGATCCGGCAAAGATCACCATCACCGCCCATGACGGCATGGGACCGGACATCACGGACGCTTCCTCGCTGGATTACGAGATCAGCGGCGGCATCGTCGAAGCCGACAGGGAAGGGCTCGGCATCCGGCTGACCCTTGGAACGCCGACGGGCGGGACGCTCAAGACCTATCCGGTCGAGGTCGTCTATACGCCGGATGACAACTACGAGGTATCGACCGTCGACGGAAAGTATACGGTCTCCCTGAACGGCGGCTTTACGGCCCATGGTTACAGCGGAGTGTATGACGGCGTACCGCACAGCATCGATGTGGAGACGCATGACACCGAGGGCTTTGATATACTCTTTGCAAACGAACAGCTGAACTCCAAAGAGGAGCTGGATGCATACCTGAAAGCCCATCCGGATGAGGACCATTCCCGCACGGATGTGGGCACGACCACGGTGTACTATTATGTCGTGACAGAGGATGAATTCTTAAGCGGCAGCAAGGACATCGTCATCACCCCGAAGAACGTGACCGTGACCGCGGAAGCGAAGGAGAAGACCTACGGGGCTGCAGATCCGGAGCTGACTTACACCGTAGAGGGCCTTGAGTACGACGACGCACTGACCGGCTCCCTGACCCGTGAAGCGGGTGAAAACGTGGGCAGCTACGCGATCCTTAAGGGCACCCTGGACGGTGGAAATAACTACACGATCACATACAAAGGTGCGGATCTGACCATTGATAAGCGAACGGTCGGACTGGAATGGACGGATGACACGTTCACCTACAACGGGAAGAGCCGGATACCGTCAGCCGCCGTTACGGGGCTTGTGAATGAGGATGCAGTTGAAGTCACGGTGAACGGCGCCGAGGTCGACGCAGGTGAAGGCTACACGGCCACGGCCGGAAGCCTGACCGGCGACAAAGCATACAATTATGCGCTTCCGGAGGATGGCAGCGTACTGACCCATTCCTTCAGCATTGCACCGAAGGAGCTGACCGTCACGACCGCGAGCGCCTCCAAAGCCTACGACGGTACGGCGCTTGTAAAGACGGATGGCGCCTCCATCGAAGGCCTGGTTGAGGGCGAGACAGCGACTGTGACCGCCACCGGCAGCCGGACCGCGGTTGGAAGCAGCGACAACACGTACGAGATCACCTGGGACAGCGCAAAGGCTTCCAACTACAAGATCACGAAGGAGAACCTGGGGACGCTGACTGTCACGGCTAACGACACGGAGATCGTCCTGACCGCAGCCTCCGTACAGAAGACCTACGACGGGACACCGCTGTCCGATGACAGCGTCACCGTTACCGGACTGCCCGACGGGTTTGCCATCAGCGTACGCGCTGCCGGCAGCCTGACCAATGCCGGACAGGCGGACAACGTGGCCGGTGATCCGGTGATCACAGACGCCGCGGGCGAAGATGTGACGAGCTCCTTTACCAATGTGCGGAAGGAGAACGGCACACTGACGATCGTTCCGGCCGCGATCACCATCACTGCGAATGACGGCATGGGCCCGGACATCACGGACGCCTCCTCGCTGGGCTATGAGATCAGCGGCGGCATCGTCGAAGCCGACAAGGATGCTCTCGGGATCAGGCTGGTCCTTGGAACGCCGGCGGGCGGGACACTCAAGACCTATCCGGTCGAGGTCATCTATACGCCGGATGACAACTACGAGATATCGACCGTCGACGGAAAATATACGGTCTCCCTGAACGGGGGCTTCACGGCGCACGGCTACAGCGGCGTGTATGACGGCGTACCGCACAGTATCGACGTGGAGACCCAGGACACCGAGGGCTTTGATATCTTCTTCGCGAACGAAAAGCTGAACACCAGGGAGGAACTGGAGACATACCTGAAGGCTCATCCGGATGAGGACCATTCCCGCACGGATGTGGGCACGACGACGGTGTACTACTACGTCGTTACAGATGCTGAGTTCTTCAGCGGCAGCAAGGACATCGTCATCACGCCGAAGATCGTGACGGTCACGGCGGACGCGAAGAAGAAGACCTACGGGGATACGGATCCGGAGCTGACGTACAAATCCGAAGGGCTGGAGGACGGCGACACGCTGACCGGCGCTCTGACCCGTGAAGCGGGCGAGAATGTGGGCAGCTACGCTGTTCTGCAGGGCAACCTGGACGCAGGAAAGAATTACACCATTGTCTATACCGGTGCGGACCTGACGATCAAAAAGCGTACGGTCGGCCTTACCTGGACGGGCGATGCGTTTACCTACAACGGAGAGAGCCAGGCACCCAAGGCTGTCGTTACGGGCCTTGTGAACAGTGATGCGGTCGAAGTCACGGTGACCGGCGCCGAGGTCGCCGCAGGCGAAGGATACACGGTCAAGGCAGAAAGCCTGACCGGTGAAAAAGCCGGCAACTATGCGCTGCCGGAGGACAAGAGCGTGACCACCCATGCGTTCACGATCGCTCCGAAGGAACTGACCGTCACGACCGCGAGCGCGTCCAAGCCTTATGACGGCACAGCGCTTGTGAAGACGGACGGCGCAAAGATCAACGGCCTTGTGAAGAGCGAGACCGCCGATGTGAAAGCGAACGGAAGCCGGACCGAGGTGGGGAGCAGTGACAATACCTATGAGCTCACCTGGGGCACTGCGAAAGCCTCCAACTACAAGGTTACGAAGGAAGACCTCGGCACACTGACCGTGACGAAAAACGACGCGGAGATCGTCCTGACGGCGGCTTCCGCGCAGAAGACATACGACGGCACGCCGCTGTCCGAAAGCACTGTGACGGCAAGCGGCCTTCCGGAGGGCTTTACCGTCAGTGCAGCCGCAGCCGGGAGCATTACCAATGCCGGACAGGCGGAGAACGTGGTAAGCGACGGCTATGTGATCAAAAACGCCGCGGGCAAGGATGTGACAGCCTGCTTCACCAATGTCAAAAAGGAGAACGGCACGCTGACCATTAAGCCCGCAAAGATCACCATCACCGCGAATGACGGCATGGGACCGGACATCACGGATGCCTCCTCGCTGGACTACGAGATCAGCGGAGACCTGGTCGAAAAAGACCGTGCCGGCCTGCAGGTACAGCTGCAGCTTGGCACATCGGAGGACACTTTGCCGAAGGTCTACCCGATCGAGGTTTCCTGCGCGCCGAACGCGAACTACGACATCACGACCGTGAATGGAAAATATACGGTCCATGAAGACGTGGAATTCACAGCCCACGGGTACAGCGGGGCTTACGACGGCGTCGAGCATGGTATCGAAGTCGAAGTGACCAAAGGCAACCCGGAGATCATCTTTGCGGATGAAAAGCTTGACACACTGCAGGAGGTCAAAGAGTATGCCGCCGCCCACAGCGGGGACAGCTATGGCGGTAAGGACGCAGGCACATACACGTTCTACTATTATGTTATGCTGGACGACGGCATGTTCGTATCCGGCAGCAAGGAGATCGTCATCGAACCGAAGGAACTGTCGGTCACGGCTGATGAAAAAGAGAAGACCTACGGGGACAAGGATCCTGAACTGACCTATACGGTTGAAGGCCTTGAGTACGACGATACACTGACCGGAGCACTGGACCGCGAAGCCGGCGAGAACGTGGGCAGCTATGCGATCCTGCAGGGTACCCTGGACGCCGGAAAGAATTACACGATCATGTACGAAGGCGCCGACCTGACGATCAACAAGCGTACGGTTACGGTCACGGCGGACCCGAAGACCAAGACTGAGGGGAATGTCGATCCGGCGCTGACCTACACGGCAGAGAACCTGGTCGAAGGAGATACGCTCAGTGGAGCCCTTGCCCGTGAATCAGGCGAGGCTGCAGGCAGATACGCGATCCTGCAGGGAACGCTGGATGCCGGGGCGAATTATACCATCGCCTACACCGGTGCAGACCTGACCATCACGGCGAAGCCGACACCGACGCCGACGGAAGCGCCTGAACCGACACAGAAACCGGAGGATACCGTCACCCCGACCCCGACGGAGAAGCCGGAGCCGACGCAGAAACCGGAGGATATCGTCACCCCGACCCCGACGGAGAGACCGGAAGATACCGTTACGCCGACACCGACAGAAGCACCGGAAGATACGGTCACACCGACGCCGACGGAAGCACCGGAGGATACCGTTACGCCGACACCGACGGAGAAACCGGAGGATACCGTCACGCCGACACCGACAGAAGCACCGGAGGATACCGTTACGCCGACACCGACAGAAGCACCGGAGGATACGGTCACCCCGACACCGACGGATAAACCGGTAGATACGGTCACCCCGACCCCGACGGATAAACCGGTAGATACGGTCACCCCGACCCCGACGGAAGCACCGGAGGATACCGTCACACCGACACCGACAGAAGCACCGGAGGATACCGTCACACCGACACCGACAGAAGCACCGGAGGATACGGTCACGCCGACGCCGACCGAGGAGCCGGAGGAAATCACCTACACATTTGTGTCCGGTGACGGCGGCAAGTGGAAGAAGGGCAGTACGGCAACGCTTGACTTTGTCGTTAAACGAAACGAGGATGACAGCCAGACGTTCTCCTTGTTTACCGGTATTGAGATCGACGGAGACGAAGTTTCTGCGGACGACTATGATGCAGAGGCCGGCAGTGTTAAGATCAGCCTGAAGCCGTCCTACCTGAAGACATTGTCGAAAGGGAAACATACGATCAAGGCACTCTTTACGGACGGATCCGCGGAGGCAGAGTTCCGGGTGACTACGGACTCCTCGGATGATTCGGGTTCGGACGACGACAATAGCGGCAGCACAGGAAGAGGTTCTGGTTCGTCGCTCTCGGACGATGCGGACGCAGGTGCCGCCAGGACCGGCGACGACAGCCAGCCGTTCCAGTGGCTGATGCTCCTGCTTTTGTCCATGGCGGCCATCATGGTCACCGGGCTGACGCTCAGGAAGAAGCAGAAATGAAAATGAACAAACCTGCCGCCAAACGCTGGCAGAATACCTGACCCGGAGCACCTGTTCCGGAGCAGGATGGAAGAGAGTAGGCCGTATCCGGCGATGAACCGGGTGCGGCCTTCTCGTTTGCTGGTAAGGATTGCCGGGACAGTCTGCATGATCCAAATTGTTCTCTGGAGATCCTTTTGATATTGAAAATGATTGACAAAACATTCCATATACGGTATTGTTAAGGCACATAAATGGAATGATATAAATAGGTATAAGATATCATAGACCATATTTGGCTGAAAGGAGTGCAAAATGACCATTCAGGAGATGAGGGACAGGAAAAAGGAACTTGGACTGTCCAATGAAGCATTGGCAAAGCTTTCCGGTGTGCCTTTCAGTACGGTACAGAAGATCTTTTCAGGCGCAACGGATTCTCCACGGCAGCGGACCCTGCAGGCTCTCGAGCGGGTACTGCGTAAAGAAGAACGATCCGGCATGTATTATTCCAATGGCAGCCTTTCACAGCCCGGCCGGGTGCAGGAGGCTGCCCCTGCGTATGGTAAAAAGCGCCGGGGTGAATATACCCTGGAGGATTACTACGCCATTCCGGATGAGAGAAGGGTGGAGCTGATCGACGGGGAGATCTTTGACATGGCGGCACCTTCGCTCACTCACCAGACGATCCTTGGTGAGCTGCATCTGCAGTTCCGTGCCTGTGCGGACGCGCACGGAAAGGACTGCCGGGTGTTTCTTTCGCCCTGCGATGTGCAGCTTGATAATGATGACAAGACCATGGTCCAACCGGATCTGTTTGTGGTCTGCACGGAATTTGACCGGACAAAAAGGTGCTTCTCAGGCGCCCCGGATCTGACGGTGGAGATCCTCTCGGATTCCACCAGGGCCAAGGACATGCTTCTCAAGACCTACAAATATAAGAACGCAGGCGTTCGTGAATACTGGATCATTGATCCGAAGGAAGAGCGTGTCCAGGTCTATGATTTTTCGGACGAATCGCTGACGCCGAAGAGTTATCCGTTCACCGAAAGGATCCCCATCGCCATCTCGGGCGGAAAGTGTGAGATCGATTTCGGCAGGATCAAAGACAGACTGTAAACACTGAGAGGACAGAATAACATGAAAACGGATATCCAAACGTGGATATGATGCAAGAACTTATCGGAAGAACATGATCTGACAGGACAAAGAAATACAGATAAGGGTGGTCCGTTTTTATTGACAGAAATACTCCTGAATGGTATGATTTTATTGATAAACAGAAGGCTTACTCAGTGCCTGTGGGGATGCAGCCTCGCAGGATAATAGGGAATCATGTGAGAATCATGAACGGTGCCGCCACTGTGAGTGTTTCGGACCGGTCCGGGGCTTTTGCCCGCCATTGGCTTTACTGCCGAGAAGGCCGGACCAGGTCCCGGCAGCTTTATCTGCCGGAAGCACCAGTCAGGAGACCTGCTGAGAGCCCGGCATGGACAGACAGCGGTTCACTGGTCTTGTTCATTTTAATCACAGAAATACGGCTGTGGCATTTTTTTGATGCCTCAGCTTTCTTTGTTAAGGAAATAAACAAGGAGGATATCACATGAGTTATAATGCTTCACCCACGGAGAAGAGTCCAAGGATCCAGAGGCTTGTCGAGCACCTGTACGCAAAGATGCCCGAGATCGAAGCTTCCCGCGCGCTGCTCCTGACCGAATCCTACCTCGGGACGGAAGGGCAGCCGATGGTCATGCGCAGAGCGCTTGCGTTCGCGCATATTCTGGACAATATTCCCATCACGATCCGGCCGGAGGAACTGATCGTGGGAAGCTCCACGCTCGCGCCGAGAGGGTGCCAGACCTATCCGGAGTTTTCCTATACATGGCTGGATGACGAGTTCGAGACGGTGGAACACCGTGAAGCGGATCCGTTCTTTATCTCCGAGGAGACCAAAGAAGCTCTGCGGTCGGTCCATCCTTACTGGGCCGGGCGCACCAGCAGCGAGCTGGCTACTTCCTATATGAGCAAAGCCACCCTCACCGCGATCGACCACAATGTCTTTACCCCGGGGAATTATTTCTACAACGGGGTGGGGCACGTGTGCGTCAAATACTGGGAGGTCCTCGAATACGGGTTTGAAGGGATCATCGAGAAGATCCGCCGGGAGCTCTCCGGTATGGATGTCGGTGATGCCGATTACTGCACAAAGGAGCGTCTTCTGACGGCAATGATCCTGTCCTGTGAGGGCGTGATCCGCTACGCCGAAAGATACAGCGTACTTGCAGCTTCCATGGCGGAAAAAGAAACCGATCCGGTCCGCAAGGAAGAACTTCTTACGATCAGCCGCAACTGCCACAATGTCCCGCGAAGAGGCGCCAACGGCTTCTGGGAAGCCTGTCAGAGCTTCTGGTTCATCCAGCAGCTTCTGCAGATGGAGTCCAGCGGTCATTCCATCTCGCCCGGACGGTTCGACCAGTACATGTTCCCGTATTATGAGAAAGACATGCAGGCCGGGAATATCACCAGGGACAAGGCGCAGGAGCTGATCGACTGCATCTACGTCAAACTGAACGACCTGAACAAGTGCCGGGACGCGGCCTCCGCAAGGGGCTTTGCCGGCTACAGCCTGTTCCAGAACCTGATCGTCGGCGGCCAGAATGCCGAGGGAAAGGACGTGACCAACGATCTCTCCTTTATGTGCATCTGGGCCTCGGATCACGTAGGACTTCCGGCCCCGTCCCTTTCCATCCGTGTGTGGAATCTTTCCCCGCACGACCTGATGCATGAAGCCTGCCGCCTTACCCGTACCGGGATCGGTCTGCCGGCCTACTATAACGATGAGGTGATCATTCCCGCGCTCATGAACCGCGGGATCAGCCTGGAGGATGCCCGCTGCTACAGCATTATCGGCTGCGTGGAGCCGCATGTACCCGGCAAGATGATGGGCTGGCATGACGCGGCTTTCTTCAACATGTGCCGTCCCCTGGAGATGGTTTTCTCCAATGGAATGGACAAGGGCGTCCAGGTGGGACTTCGCACCGGAGAGCTTTCGGAGCTTCGGACCTTCGAGGATTTCTGGAATGCCTACAAAAAGCAGATGGAATACCAGATCGGCCTGCTGGTCAATGCGGACAATGCCATTGACTGTGCGCACGCCGAGCGGGTGCCGCTTCCCTGGCTCTCCTGCATGGTCGATGACTGTATCAAAGCCGGCAAGACAACGGAACAGGGCGGCGCCATCTACAATTTTACCGGCCCGCAGTGCTTCGGGATCGCCAATGTCTCCGATTCTCTGTACGCCGTAAAACAGCTCGTGTACGAGCAGAAGAAGCTTACGCTGGAAGAATATAAGCAGGCACTGGACCTGAACTTCGGAAAGGGTCTGGATGACGCGTCCATCAAGGATATGACCTTCACCATCGTAAATACGATGAAGCAGAACGGAAGAGAAGTGTCGGAGGAGGAGATCCAGAAAATCGTGGCGGATCTGAAGACGTCGTCGATCCCGGCAGACCTCAGGAAACACTGCGAGGAGCTCCTTGAGATGATCGAGGAGGTTCCGAAATACGGAAACGACATCCCGGAGGTGGATTATTTCGCCAGGGAGGTCGCCTATTTGTATACACGCCCGATCCAGAAGTACAAAAATCCGCGGGGCGGACAGTTCCATGCCGGCATTTATCCCGTATCGGCGAATGTTCCTCTCGGAGAGCAGACGGGGGCAACTCCGGACGGCCGTTTTGCCCACACGCCGGTGGCGGACGGGATCGGTCCCATGGCAGGCCATGACCGCAAGGGTCCGACCGCGACAGCCAACTCCGTGGCAAGGATCGACCACATGATCGCTTCCAACGGGACACTTCTGAATCAGAAGTTCCATCCGTCCGCACTGGCGGGCGAGAAGGGCCTCAATGATTTTGAATCCCTGATCCGTACCTACTTTGACCAGAAGGGAATGCACATGCAGTTCAACGTCGTCGACAAGCAGACGCTTCTGGATGCACAGGCGCATCCGGAGAAATATCCTTATCTTGTGGTCAGGGTAGCCGGTTACTCCGCACTGTTTACCACCCTGTCAAAGTCGCTGCAGGATGACATCATCAACCGTACGGAGCAGGGCTATGAATTCTGATGGAAGGAATGGGGAGCACTTATGACAGCAGAACCCTTTGCGTATCTGAAAACAAAAGGCAGGATCTTTGATATCCAGCGTTATTCGGTGCATGACGGGATCGGGATCCGTACCATTGTCTTTTTAAAAGGCTGTGCCATGCGGTGCCGCTGGTGCTGCAATCCGGAGTCTCAGTCCGGAGAGATCGAAACGATGAAAGAGCCGGACGGCAAGGTAAAGACGGTCGGGGAGGATACGACGGTGGAGGAGGTCATGCGCGTTGTGGAGCAGGACCGGATCTATTACCGCCGCTCCAAGGGCGGACTTACGCTGTCCGGGGGAGAATGCCTGCTGCAGCCGGCCTTTGCCCGGGATCTTCTGCACGCGGCGAAGGACGCGGGCTTTTCCACGGCGATCGAGAGTATGGCACGCGTTGATTATTCTGCCATCGAGGGCGTCCTGCCGTACCTGGACCAGTACCTGATGGATATCAAGCACACCGACCCGGTCAAGCACGAGCAATTCACGGGAAAGGACAACAGGCCCATCCTGGAGAATGCAAGACGTGTGGCCTCGTCCGGGAAATGCCGACTGATCGTCCGTACGCCGGTGATCCCGACCTTCAATGACACGCCGGCGGAGATCGACTCGATCGCGGCTTTTGCGGCGTCCCTTCCGGGAGTAACGCAGATGCATATACTTCCCTATCACAGGCTGGGATACGACAAATACGTCGGTCTCGGACGGCCGTACCTGATGGGAGATCTCCCGACACCGACCATCGAAAAAATGCGGGAGCTGAAAACGGTCGTGGAAAAGCATGGCCTTACCTGCGTGATCGGAGGCTAGTAATCATTGTTTGAAACTTCCGCAATGCCGTTATACTGGAGGAAGCAGATGAAACAGACAGTGAAGTGCTGCTGGAATATATCGCAGGAATGGACAAAGGGATCATCGGAGATGAATATGCCGGGCCCTACGGGCAAGGCCGCATCGCGGTGAAGGAATGAGGATTTACATATGGGGATCATTTACAACGAAAAAAGAAAAACCTTTTCTCTGCAGACGAAAAACACCACCTATCAGCTGAAGATCGGCAATCTGGATTACGTGAAGCACCTTTATTACGGGCCGAAGATGTGCGATGAGGACCTGATCTACCTGATTAGGCAGTATGACAGGGGCTTTTCGGGAAATCCCTATGACTCTCTGCAGGAACGTACATTTTCGCTGGACGCCCAGCCGCAGGAATTTACCACGCAGCAGCAGGGCGATTTCAGGATCAATTCCATCGAGGTCCAGAATGCGGACGGCAGTTTTTCCTTCAACGGCAGATATAAGAGCCACAGGATCTGTGAAGGGGCGTTTACCCTGCAGGGCCTGCCCACGGCGTTTGCCACGGAGCAGGATACGGTGGATACGCTCGAACTGGTCCTTGAGGATGCCGTGACAAAGGTGCAGGTCACGCTTTTCTATTCCGTCTTTTTTGAGGCGGACATGATCATGCGCGCGGCAAGGGTGCATAACGGCGGAAACGGGACCATTCAGCTGAAAAGGATCATGTCCATGAACATGGATTACCTGAACGGGGCGGATATGGATCTGATCTCTCTGCCCGGACGCTACGGACTGGAACGTCAGGTCGAGCGTCAGCCTTTGACTCACCACGTACATAAGATCCGAAGCGGACGGGGGATCTCTTCCCACCAGCAGAATCCCTTTATCGCGCTGGCGGACCGTTCGGCCAATGAGGAGTATGGTTCGTGCTACGGCTTTTCCCTCATGTATTCCGGAAGCTTCCTCGCGGAAGCGGAGCTGGACCAGTACGACCAGGCCCGTCTCGTCATGGGGATCAATGACAGGCTGTTCAGCTACGCCGTGGAGGCGGGAGAGGATTTTGATACGCCGGCGGTCCTGATGACCTATACACATGACGGCCTCGGCGGGATGAGCCGCAGGTATCATGACTTTTTCCGGAACAACCTGAACAGGAGCAAGTTTGTGAAGGATGTCCGGCGCCCGGTGCTCTTAAACACCTGGGAAGCGGCCTTCTTTGACTTTGACGACGTAAAGCTTGTGGAGATCGCCAGGGCGGCCAAAAAGATGGGCGTCGAGATGATCGTCATGGACGACGGCTGGTTCGGCAAGCGCGACGATGACAATTCCGGCCTGGGAGACTGGTACGTCAACGAAAAAAAGATCCGCTGCGGCCTGACAAAGCTCGTGCAGCAGATCAATGACCTGGATATGAAATTCGGGATCTGGTTTGAGCCGGAGATGGTGTCGGAGGATTCGGATCTGTTCCGCGCCCATCCGGACTGGGCCATGGAGATCCCGGGAAGGCACGCGGTCCGGAGCCGCAACCAGCTGGCCCTGGATCTAAGCAGAAAAGAAGTCCAGGATTATCTGATAGAGAGTGTCAACCGGATCCTGGACAGTGCCAATATCTATTATGTGAAATGGGATATCAACCGCGCGATCACGGACCTGTGGTCAAACTCTCTCCCGGCCGATAAGCAGGGAGAGGTGTCGCACCGGTATGTGCTGGGTCTTTACAGAGTCATGGACGGGATCATCAAGACACATCCGGATATCATGTTTGAAGGCTGCGCGGGCGGCGGCGGACGCTTTGACTCCGCGATGCTGACCTATTTTGTGCAGTACTGGAGTTCTGACAATACAAAGCCGCTGGACAATCTGAAGCTGCATTACGGCTCCTCCTTCGTCTATCCGGTCAGCAGCATGGGCGCGCATGTATCGGAGGCAAGCCCGATGGTCCCCTTTGAGACCAAGGCCGCGATCGCCATGTGCGGGACCTTCGGCTATGAGCTTGACTCGACAAAGCTCTGCGAGGAGGAGATCCTCGCCTGTAAGAAGATGAGCGAGCAGTACCACAAGTACTATGACCTGAACTTCTTCGGCGACTATTACAGGCTGTCCAACCCCTTTGAACCGGTCAATCTGGTCGCGTGGGAGACTGTGGCAAAGGATAAGAGTGAAGCGCTCCTGACGGTGGTGACGGTCAACGTGACCATGAACGGTCCGCAGGAATATATCAAATGCAAAGGCCTCAGGCCGGATCTCTTTTATACCGTGGAAGGCGACGGGAACGTCATAACCGCGAGCGGCACCGCGCTTATGCATGCCGGCATTCCGGTTCCGCGTGAGATCCCGGAATACACGGCTTTTCTGTATCATCTGAAGGCAGTGAAGGACTGATCATGCATCGGGGGTGATCCTGACGACGATAACCATCGGATCATAGCCTCTGGCCCGGATCAGCGAAAGATCCGCTTCCATGACCAGCTGGCCCTGCTCGACGATATCCCCTTCCATCTGTCGACCGGATGCCGACGCATTCCCCCATGACGCCGCCTGAGAATACGGGGTCAGGGATTTCTTCCATTGGGATCAGCTCTCCCTCCGCGGGAGAGAAGATCCCTTTTTACTTTTTGGATTTTGCTTCTTCGGCAAGCTTTTCTTCGGCCTCCGCAGCCTGGCTGCGCACGCGGGAGAGCTTGGCGGCAGATACGGACAGTTCGTCGACACCGATGCGGATCAGCTGCTCGACCGCGCGCGGATCCCCGGCCAGCTCCCCACAGACGGCGACCGGGATCTGTTTTTGATGTGCGGCCTCGACAGTCAGGGAGATCATGCGAAGCACCGCCTCGTGCAGCGGATCAAAATAACGGTCCATCCCACGCGCCTCCCGGTCCACCGCGAGGGTATACTGGGTCAGATCATTGGTGCCGATACTGAAAAAGCGCGCTTTCTGTGCCAGAGCCGGTGCGATCATGACCGCAGCCGGCGTCTCGATCATCACGCCGAGCTCCGGGATCCTGTACGGGACGTCCCGCTGCTTCAGTTCTTCTTCTGCGATCCGGATCTCTTCCTGTATTTCATCCAATTCCCATACGGAAGCCACCATCGGAACCATGATCTGAATGCTTCCGTGTACGGCGGCGCGCAGCAATGCGCGCAGCTGTGTGCGGAACAGCTCCTTGTGCTCCAGGGATACACGTAGACCCCGAAGGCCAAGTGCAGGATTAATCTCTTCGGGCATTGAAAGCCAGGCGGCATGCTTGTCAGACCCGATATCCATCGTCCGGATCACGACATTCCGCCCCTTCATGGCCTCGGCGGCATGCCGGTAGGCGAGGAACTGTTCTTCCTCGGACGGCGGTTGTTCACTGTTCAGGAACAGGAGCTCCGAGCGGAACAGACCGATCCCGTCGGCACCGGCCTCCAGAAGATTGTCTGCTTCCTCCGCGCGGGAGATGTTCGCGCAGATGATCGTGCGGGTCTTTTCCCCGGCGGCAAGCGTACGCTGGGCTTCCAGGGCCTGCAGGACTTCTGCCTGCCGCTTTTCGGCCTCCCGGATCGTTTCTTCAGGGGGATCGACACAGACAGTGCCGTCGTCTCCATCCAGGATCAGGTAGTCACGGTCCTGTACTTTTTCGGGAAGGTCTTTCAGACCAAACAGGTAGGGGATACCGAGATTTCCGGCAAGGACCGAAACATGGGAGGTGGGAGAGCCTGTCTCGGTGAGGATCCCGCGGATGGACCCGGTCCCGGTCATCAGGATCTGTCCCGGGCTCAGCTCACTGCCAACCAGGATAAACGGCTCCGAAGGGATTTCGGAATCATTTCCGGTGATCTGCGCGTTCAGGGCGGAGGCAAGGCCACGGATGTCCTCGCATCGTTCCCGGATATAATCCGTACCACTTTCGGAAAACATCTCGCACAGCTTATCCGCTGCATGGGTCACGGCATCCGGTGCGCTAAGATCCTCCCCCAGGATGCTGCGCCGTGCCGCCCCGAGAAACTCATCGCCGTTCAGGATCATCATCTCGGCGTCGATAAGAGCGGTATCTACCGATGCGCCCTGTGCCTGAGCGGCTTTCAGCTGCCGGTTCATAGCCTCCGCGGCTTTTTCAAGCCGGGCCGCTTCCTCCTCCGGCGTTCCCGGACGGTATTCTCCGGTTTGGCCGGACGGTATCACAAATGCCTGCCCGGCGGCAAATCCAGGCTGGGCTGTTCTGCATTCAAATCGTTTCATCAGAGATTTTCATCCTTTTGAAGGTATTTCAAACTGAACATCCTTTCTGTATATGAATTTGCTTATCTACGTGTCTGTTTGACCAGGTACAGCTGCTCATCCGCCTGATGGATGAGAGCCCCCAGTTCCACACCTTCCGACCATGAAGCAAATCCGATGCTCACCGCCAGACGATAGGGAAGCGCCTGCTCCACATTAAAGGAGGCGAACCGGTCGTTGATCTTCTGCCGGAAGGCATCGGCTTCGGCGTCATCCTTAAAGAAGGCCATGATCAGGAATTCGTCGCCGCCGTAGCGGACGAGGATGCCTCTGACGGCGCGCAGGGAGCCGGACAGGATCTTTGCGGCGTTTACGAGGGCCTGGTCACCGGTGGAATGGCCGAGCGTGTCGTTGATCTTTTTGAAATGATCCAGGTCCATCATGAAGAGATAGAGATTGTTGTCCGTTGAAATCTGCCGGGTATAATCGGCAAAGACATTATCCAGCGCCTTGCGGTTGTTGAGACCGGTCAGTCCGTCCCGAAGGACTTCGCTGTCAAGATCGTCGATATAGATCAGCATGATGGAGATGGCCGCGCAGGTCCAGGTACCGGGCATACCGGTATAAAAAAGGCTGATGACAGAGCCGATGACCGGTATGACATAAAAGCCGAGAAGCTTATAGACGACCCTTCTTCGGACTCCCTTCCGCCGGGTGAACAGACGGAGGATCAGATGAACGAAGGAGACCAGGAGCATTCCGTAGGCTCCGACCATCTGGATACTGAAGAGAGGCCCGTGGGCGTAGACGTTGTCCGGTGAGACGGTAAAGGACCAGCCTGTCCAGATGGAGATGATATTGTAGAAGGTGAACAGGAAGCCCGGCAGCATGACAACGGTCTCCAGATAGTAGGTCATCGGATAGCCGAGGGTCTCCAGGACATACAGGTACCAGAAACATCCGAGAATAACGCCGGCGGACAAAAAGAGGGCGTTGATCACCAGGTTGGCGGCCCGGGCCCCGGGGAAAAGCCGGCCTTCCACCAGAAGCCACAGGTTATCCAGCACCAGCTGGACGATCACGCCGTACATGACGGTGCGGAAAAGGATCCGGCGCATCTGCTGGTTGACATTGTGCCGGCTCTGGTAGGAGATAAAGAACAATACCAGAAGACAAAGCGTATTGAATTCAATATGGATCGCGGTCGTCATGGCTGTTTTCCCCTCCTTCTTTTGCTATATGATTGCTATAACTATAGTACGATATTTTGCTTTGCCGGACAAGACCGGCGCTTGTGTTTTTTCAGGTACTTGACATAAATAATAGCCTTTTCATTTCGGCAGGGCAATGGTATAATGAGCCTGTATGGATCACAAATCCGCAGGAGACAAAGTTTCCGTGGCTCTCGGCAGACCTGATCGAAGCCGGGATCAGCGAATAAAAATAATAAACTATAAACGGGGAGAGAGTAAAAAATGACTGAACGAGTAACTAAGAAGATCTTCAGATGTCTGCTTCTGCTGGGATTGCTTCTGCTGGTCGCGGGAGCAGCTGTGCCTGCACAGGCTGCAACAACCAAGGCAGCCGCATCGTCGGGCTATAGCGGCTGGAAGACAGAGAATGGCAAAAAACGGTTCTACGTCAACGGAAAGTATGTCAAATGCAAGCTTCGCAACGTCAAGGGGAACCTGTACTATTTTAACAAGAACGGCTATATGCTGACAGGTACCCACACGATGAAGGGAATTACCTATTATTTCCAGGAGTCGGGACGCCTGCAGGCATACAAGAAGGGCAGCACCTATTACTGGCCGAAGGGCGGAAAGATGAGCAAGACGGACGCGTATGACTTTTCGACCTTCCTGACGGCAAGATCCATTGCGGCCAAGATCACGACCAAGAAGATGAGCAAGAGCCAGAAGCTCCTCAAGTGCTTCAAATGGGTCATGGCCAAGTACTATATCACCAAGAGACCGTTTACAACGGCAGCCGGGTGGATGCCGCTCTACGCCAACGACCATTTCCAGGGCAAGGGCGGGACATGCCTCTCGGACGCGACCGCATTTGCGTACCTTGCCGCGGCCATCGGATACACCAAGATCTACGCGTGCCTGGATTCCCGGAATGCAGGCGGCCATGCCTGGACCGAGATCAACGGAAAAGTCTATGACCCGCTGTTCGCCCAGGCGAAAAGCTTCAGCAACAATTATGGCGTAAGGTACGGGGTCTACAAGCTGAGTGCACGCTATAAAGAAAAAATGAGATGGGTTTTGTAATACGATGAAAGAATGTCTGGGAAGAGACTCGGCTGCTTTAGCGCCGGGCTCTTTTTTTGTGCATATTTCCGAAACGGGAGATTAATCATAGTGTTTTACTTGGGTATTGACAGAACATACATTCTATGCTACTATGCTGTTAGCACTCGAATTAAATGAGTGCTAGTAAGGAACGTACGTGACACTTTTCTAAAACTGGAGGAGATAACATGACAGTAATACCCGTATACAATATGGCTGTTGTCCCGAATGCCAGTGTGTTCCTGCAGACGGATGCATATAAGAAGATGGCCGGCAAGGACCCTGCGGAGGGTGAACGGGTCATCTTTATGGTGATGAAGGAAGAAAACAGCAAGGTGAGCCTTACCGATGACAGCTTTTACAAGATCGGGGTGTCCGGCTCCGTGACCGAGGTGAATGAGAACGGTTACGTGATCGTCCGCACCACGGGGAGGATCAGCCTGAATGAGATCCATATCAAGAGCGACCACATGTTTGAACTGACCGTGACAAGGCGGCCTGACATTGCCGACCTGGAGCCCGATGTCGAAAAGGAGCATATGAACCACCTGAAGGCATCTCTTCTGAAGGCCATGGAGGGGACCCGCTGGGAAGGGATCGCCAAGCATTATATCATGCAGTTCCAGTCTCCGGAGGAGGTCATCGCGGCCGCTTCCCCGTGGCTCAGCGCCTCCAACGAGGAACGCTACGCGGTGCTGGCGGAGGACAGCCGGAAGGCCCGTATGGAGCTGATCGAGAAGATCATCTATGAATACCTGGAGATCTCCCGGCTCAGCAGTGAGGCGGAGAGTGCACAGGAGAACGATTACAAGAAGACGTACCGGGAGGCCGCCATCAAAAAGCAGATCCAGTACCTGCAGAAGGAACTGGATGATATGCATCCGGAGAATGTGTCGGATATCCGTAAGCTGGAGATGCGTATCGAAGAGTGCGGAATGAAGGACGAGGCGCTCCGTGAAGCCCGGAAGGTCCTTTCACGGATGAAGCAGGATGGCAGCAACAGCGCCGAGTACGGCATGCTTTATGACTATCTGGATTTCCTTACCACACTGGACTGGAAGCAGCCGGAGGCACAGGAGATCTCGCTTACCGACGCAGAGCAGATCCTGAATGAAGATCATTACGGCCTCAAAAAGGTCAAGGAGAGGATCATCCAGCAGATCGCCGTGATGAGCCTGAACAAGAAGCAGTCGGGTTCGATCCTCTTGTTCGTGGGGGCGCCCGGTACCGGCAAGACCAGTATCGGACAGAGCATCGCCAAAGCCCTGGGACGCAAATATGTACGTGTCAGCCTTGGCGGCGTCAGGGATGAGGCGGATATCCGCGGGCACAGGCGTACCTACATCGGAGCCATGGCCGGGCGGATCATGGACGGGATCCACAAGAGCGGCGTCTGCAACCCGGTGATGGTCCTGGATGAGGTGGACAAGCTTTCCTCGTCCTACAACGGAGATCCCGGAAGCGCACTTCTGGAGGTGCTGGATCCGGAGCAGAATCATACATTCACAGACCACTATATGAACGTTCCTTACGATCTTTCGAATGTTATGTTCATCTGCACGGCCAATACCACGGATACGATCCCGGAGCCGCTGCTGAACCGTATGGAGATGATCGCGTTCCCGGGCTATACGGCGACGGACAAGTTCCAGATCGCGCGAAAGCATCTGCTTCCGCGGGCCATGGAGACCATGGGGATCCGGGAGGACCAGCTGGAGGTGACCGATGAGGCGATCCGTGAGATCATCTCGGATTATACCAGGGAGTCCGGTGTCCGCGGCCTTAAAAAGCGCATGGATACGCTCTGCCGTGTGACAGCTGTGCGGCTGGTGAAGGGTGACGTGGAGAAAGTAACGGTCGATCCTGACCATGTCAGGGACTTCCTCGACATGAAGCCGATCCGTCACGAGCATATCCTTTCGGATAACAAGCCGGGCATCGTCACCGGCCTTGCGTGGACCCAGGCTGGTGGTGAGATCCTGTTTATCGAGACGCTCTTTACCAAAGGAAACGGTAAGATCATCATCACGGGCCAGCTGGGCGATGTGATGAAGGAGTCCGCCCAGATCGCTGTCAGCCTGGTGAAATCCATGTATCCTGACAAGGCGGAACTTTTTGAGAAGAACGATCTGCACATCCATGTGCCGGATGGTGCCGTTCCGAAGGATGGTCCGTCGGCCGGTATCGCTCTTACGACGGCGATCACGTCGCTTGTGACCGATCATCCTTTCAATCCGGAGTATGCCATGACGGGTGAGGTATCGCTCCGTGGCGTTGTCAAGCCGATCGGGGGGCTTCCCGAGAAGCTGATGGCCGCGCAGAGAGCCGGGATCAAGGCCGTGTTCATTCCGGAGGAGAACGAGGAAGACCTGAAGGATGTAGCGGAAGAGGTGAAGGAGAGGCTTGAGATCATTCCCGTCACGAACGTCAAGGACGTGCTGGGAAGGGCTTCGCTGTGAAATTTATGACGTTCGCTTGAATGCCGCTAACGGAGGCAGGAATATACCGGCTGGTGAAGGCCACGCTTGTCTCCTGGGGATCGCTGCGCCGCTTATGATCATGTGCTTCGGCCAAGCCAGCTACGCTAAACGGCGGCCTCCGCACATGAAGCTATGCTCGCGATCCCGGGCGTCGACTGCAAGTGTCCTTCACCAGCCGGTATATTCTGCCTTCCGTGTTGCGGCAATTCTCGCGAACTGGCAATGAACAGCTGCAGGTAAATGAAGATCATCTCTGCCAAGCAAGGGCTTTTCAGGGCGTCCTTAGGAGAGACGAGATCCAGCTCCTACGGAAACTCAGAACGCGAAGCCTTTGCTGAGCGTTCTGTAAGTTGGAGTTGGAGATTAGCTCGGCTCGACGTTGCCCGGGCCCTTGCGGACAGAGAGATCTTCATTACCGCAGCGTACAAGTACGAGATGAAAAATACGGAACGGAGAACCGTCCCCGCGTTCGGGGCATAATAAGACCTCCTGTACATCCGGAAATCCGGAACCGTACAGGAGGTCTTTGCTTACGTTGATTCAGTTAAGATCGAACTGTCTTATGCAGCGGGAGTCTCCTCGGCGGTATCGCTTCCCTCGATTCCAAGAACGCTGTTGATCAGTTCTTCCGGAACACCTGCGTTGACCAGGTTGTTCAGGAAACCACCGATATCAAGCGTGGCCATGAAGGACTGCATATCCGCGTCGTTGGTGATATCATAAGCCTTGAGGCCGGAGATATCAACAGCAGCGGGGCCTTCACCGGCCTGGGTCTCCATAGCGATGGAGAGGACGGGGCTGCCGGCCATCACAACTGCGAGATCAAACTTGCCGCCCTGGGCATTCTCGGCGGTCTCAAAACCATACTGGATGCCGAACTGGGAGAACATGGAAGCCATTCCGGAATCACTCTCGGAATCCTCAGCAGGAGCCGCCATGGAGATCGTGTAGGTACCCTGGCCTGCGAAGGTGTTCTCGTCATACTTGTAATTCTCGACGATAACATCCAGATTCATGGGTTCGCCGTCGGAAGTGATGGAAACCGCATAGGTACCGTTCAGAAGATCATCCTGGACCTCACCGGCACCCTCAAGGCTGAGGACCTCGGCGTTATCTGTGAACATCTTGCAGTAAAGGCCTCTGGAATCGCCGTCGGCCGTCTGCTGGAAGTCAACGATCGGAGCACCGTCGATGGAAACGGCAGTACCCTTGACCTCACCCTCGGCATCAACGCTGAGAGCGGCTGTCATGACGGAACCGTCTGCCTCGTCCGGATTCATATCGGCAAGCGCGCTGTCGATACCGCTCTGGAACTGCGTGTAGAGGTCGGTTCCCTCCGGGAGGGTGGTACTGATATTTTCGATGATTCCCTTGATATCCTCATCGTCCTTGGCAGCAGTCAGGATATCAATGACAGCAGCGATCGCATCGGCGTTGCTGATCTCACCGGTGTAAACCGTGAAATCCTGCGCGATACCGCCGGCTGTAATCGTCTGCTCAGCAGATCCGGTATCCTGGAAGCGGTCAAAGAACATATGCATATAGCGGTTGATGACTGCCGAGAAGGTCTCGCCGTCCGGCAGATATTCCTTTGCGTTCACGAAGATCTTGATAAAGGTGCTCCAGAAGGCGGGATCAACGTTTGTGGAAACGGTGATGCCGGAGGTGTCCTGGGCGGTCTCTTCCATGGCCTTGTTCATGTCGACAACGACATAGTCAGAGAAAAGCTCCGGAACAGCCATGTACATCTTCATGGAAGGAATATCCATGGCGGAGTTCAGGTTGGCAAACGGCGTGTCGTTCAGGCTGAACTGGAAATTGGCCGTCATCTGGTCCTCGGTGATCGCCTGCTCCTGATGGATCTTGAGATCGTTGAACCAGTTGAGATCGATCTGCGCACCGGAAGTGGCCGGAAGGAACATACCTGCCAGCATCTTGCCGGTTTCGCCAAGCGAGACGGTCCAGTCGGCGACGGCGCCTTTGGCGGCCTGCTCAAGAGAGTCCATATACGTATTGTACTGCGTGGTCAGATCTGCGGCCTTGTCGTCAAGCTGCCCGCTGATGACCTCCGAGAAACCTTCTGCGGCCAGAACACCCTGCACGGGACCAATCGCCAGAAGACCTGCAGCCGTCAGGGCGACGGCCTTCTTAAAGAACTGAGTTTTCTTCATAATAGAAACCTCCTCCTCAGATTATGAGATTTGTTTGAATACTTCAAAAGCATTTTACCACATCAGTCTGTTGAAGGCAAAGGAATTCTCTGAAAATAATAGAAATTTTATATTTAAGACTTTTTTAATAAATCATAACATTTTTACCAGTAGGATATTGCCGTATCATGTGCTATAATCCTAAAAGAGATTTTGCGTTCTAAATACAATATTGAAAAGAGTGAAAAAATGGCATCCAAAAAGAAGATGCTTTGGAATATCATATTTATGGCAGTGATCTTCGGGATCACGGTCTATCTCGTGTTCAGAGGAAAGGACGTAGGCGAGATCATCGCGGTCGCATCCCATGCGAAGCCCGGCTATCTTCTGATCGCGCTGGTCTGCCTGATCACGTTCATCATCGGGGAATCGACGGTCATCTATTATATGATGAAGACGCTCGGAGCCGATATCCGTATGAGCCATTGCGCTCTTTATTCGTTCGTGGGGTTCTTCTTCAGCTGTATCACGCCGTCGGCCACCGGCGGGCAGCCCATGCAGATCTACTATATGCGCAAGGATAAACTGCCGGTCCCGGTAACCACATTGGTCCTGATGATCGTCACCATCACGTACAAGGCTGTACTGGTGATCATCGGTGTGGCCGTATTCCTGTTTTGTCGGAGCTTCCTTGAAGGCTATCTGGGGGATCTCATGTGGGTCTTCTATGTCGGCGTTCTCATGAATGTGTTCTGCGTGTCGGGCATGCTGGTGCTGGTGTTTGCCCCCGGACTTGCCAAGTGGATCATGCACAAGGGGCTCAGGATCCTCGAAAAGCTTCATCTGCTCAAGCATAAGGAGAGCAGGACGGAGAAACTCGAAGCCTCCATGAACCAGTATCACGAGACGGCGGCCTTCTGGGCGACGCACAAGAGAGTGATCTTCAACGTGCTGCTGATCACGATCGCGCAGAGATTCTTTCACTTTACGATCACCTACTGGGTATACAAGGCCCTCGGCCTTTCCGGATATGGCTTTATTACGATCACGCTGCTTCAGTCGGTGATCTCCGTGTCGGTGGACATGCTGCCGCTGCCCGGAGGCATGGGCATCAGCGAGACCCTGTACCTGGCCATGTTCGAGCCCGTTTTCGGCAGCCTGCTGCTGCCTTCCATGCTGCTCAGCCGCGGGATCTCCTATTATGGAGAAATGCTGGTCAGCGCACTGATGACCTGTGTGGCGCATGTGGTCATCAAGGATCAAAACGAAGTAGAAGCAAAGGAGTAAGCACATATGCTTGGATTTTATGATTATACCGTTGTCCTGACCTACGTCAGCCTTATGATATCCATCTATGGCATGACACATGCCATGCAGGGAAATTTCCGGAGGGCCATCCTGTGCCTGGCGATCTCGGGATTATGTGACATGTTTGACGGGAAGATCGCCCGCACCAAAAAAGACAGGACCGAGGACGAGAAGAGCTTCGGCATCCAGATCGATTCCCTGTGCGATGTGGTCTGCTTCGGCGTATTCCCCATCGTGATCAGCTACTGTATGGGCATGCATGGACCGATCGGTGTGGCGATCCTGTGCTTCTACGGGGCCGCGTCCGTGATCAGGCTGGGTTATTTTAATGTGATGGAAGCGAAGCGTCAGGCCGGCGAAGAAGGCCCCCGGAAATACTATCAGGGGCTTCCGATCACCTCCATGGCGATCGTTCTGCCGTTCATGTACCTCTTCCGGAATGTCGGAAGGCATGGCTTCGTGCTGATCCTGCACATTGTGGTGCTGATCGTCGGCATCCTGTTCATCAGCAATATCAAGATCAAAAAACCGCAGAATCCGGGCGTCATCCTGATCGTGGCAGTGATAGCCCTCCTGCTGGCCCATATGTTCCATCTTCTGTAAAGAACCGCAGGTGTATCATTTATGAAATACATAGACCGAAAAGGGAATATCATGAACGAAGAGACCGGGCAGGACAAGCTTCTTGCCCGTCTTTACAATGATCATGCCGGACGTCTGGCGGTCGGGGCGCTTGTGAAGCCCTGGCTTACCCGGGCGGCAGGCATTTTTCTGTCCTCCGGCATTTCGAGGCATCTGATCCCCGGCTTCCTGAGGAACAGCTCGATCGATATGACGGAGTACGAGGAGGCCGATTATCACTCCTACAACGACTTTTTTACAAGGAGGATCCGCCCGGAAGCACGTCCTGTAGCACCGGGAGAGGATATCCTCGTGAGTCCCTGTGACGGGAAGGTTTCTGTTTCGCGGATCGGTGATGACAGCCGTTTTTATGTGAAAGGACGGACCTACACAGCCGGGGAATTTCTCCGGAACAGTCATCTGGCAAAGCACTTCCGGGGAGGATACGCCGTGGTGCTGCGCCTGACGGTGGATAATTATCATCATTATTGTTATCCGGCCGGAGGCATGAAGTCGGACCAGGTGTACCTGAAGGGTGTCTACCATACCGTGAATCCGGCGGCCAATGAGGCCGTCCCGGTATACACGGAGAACACCCGCGAATACTGCCTGATCCGGACATCGCATCTCGGCACGGTCCTGATGGCGGAGGTCGGGGCGATGATCGTCGGGAAGATCACCAACCATGTGCCCTGCGCCGCCCGGGTGCAGAAGGGCGAGGAAAAGGGCATGTTCGAGTTCGGCGGCTCCACGATCGTCCTGCTGCTGCAGAAAGGCCGGGTCCGGATCGATGAGAATCTTCTTACCAATACGGAGAACGGGTACGAGACCATCGTGAAAATGGGGGAGAAAATTGGCCAATCCTGTTAATTATCAGAGAGAACTGGACAAGCTGATCAGTGAGCTCGAGTCTTCGGGCCGGGTGCCGCACCTTCTTCTGCACAGCTGCTGCGCACCCTGCAGCAGCTATGTGCTGGAATATCTGAGCCGGTACTTTACGATCACGGTCCTTTATTATAATCCGAACATCTCGCCCGAGGAGGAATACCATAAACGGGTCGAGGAGCTGAAAAGGCTGATCGGCGCCATGGAATTCCAGCACCCCGTGAACCTTCTGGAAGGGGCCTATGAGCCGGAACGATTCTACGAGATGGCCCGGGGACTCGAGCTGGTCCCGGAGGGAGGAGAGAGGTGCTTCCGCTGCTACCGGCTCCGGATGGAGGAGGCCGCCCGCTATGCAAGGGAGCTTGGATGTGATTACTTTACGACCACGCTCTCCATCAGTCCGCTTAAGAATGCCGCGAAGATCAACGAGATCGGGCAGGAGCTGGGAGATATCTACCAGGTCGAACATCTTCCTTCGGATTTCAAAAAGAAAAACGGCTACAAGCGTTCCATCGAGCTGTCCAGGGAATATGACCTGTACAGGCAGAACTACTGCGGCTGTGTGTATTCAAAACAAAATAATGGCAAAACACACAAAAATCCGCTATGATTTTTGTGAAACATGTGCTATGATAGTAGGAACCTGAAGACCGACAGGAAAAGTGAGGAGAGAATATGGCACAGCTTTGGGGAGGACGCTTTACAAAAGAGACCGACAAGCTCGTCTACGCGTTCAACGCGTCCATCTCTTTTGATCAGAAATTTTACGAGCAGGATATCCGCGGAAGCCTCGCCCATGTGGCGATGCTCGGCAGGCAGGGGATCATCACCGAAGAGGAGATGAACGCCATCACCGAAGGGCTGAAAGGAATCCTTGCGGACGTGAAGGAAGGACGGCTTTCGATCACATCCGAATATGAGGACATCCACAGCTTTGTGGAGGCGGTGCTGACCGAGAGGATCGGGGACGCCGGCAAAAAGCTGCACACGGGCCGGAGCCGGAACGACCAGGTCGCGCTGGACATGAAACTGTTCGTCCGTGACGAGATCGACGAGATCGACGGACTTCTTCTTGAACTGCTCCGCCGGCTTTATACATTGATGGAGGAGCATACGGGCACCGTGATGCCGGGCTTTACCCATCTGCAGAAGGCGCAGCCCGTGACGCTTGCGCACCATGTGGGCGCCTATTTTGAAATGTTCCGGCGGGACCGGGACCGCATGCATGATATCCGCAGGCGCATGAACACCTGTCCTCTTGGCGCAGGGGCTCTGGCGGGGACCACCTACCCGCTGGACCGGGAGTATACGGCTGAGCTGCTCGGCTTTGACGGACCGACCCGGAACAGCATGGATTCCGTTTCCGACAGGGACTACGTGATCGAACTTCTTTCGGCACTGTCCACCATCATGATGCATCTCAGCAGGTTCTGCGAGGAGATCATCATCTGGAATTCCAACGAATACCGCTTCGTCGAGATCGACGACGCCTACAGCACCGGCAGCAGCATCATGCCGCAGAAAAAGAACCCGGATATCGCCGAACTGATCCGCGGCAAGACCGGACGGGTCTACGGTGCTCTGACACAGATGCTGTCCACGATGAAGGGGCTCCCGCTGGCCTACAACAAGGATATGCAGGAGGACAAGGAACTCACCTTTGACGCCATCGATACCGTAAAAGGATGCCTGGCTCTGTTTACCGGCATGATCTCCACCATGGGATTCCGGAAGGATGTCATGAAGAGGAGCGCGGCAAAGGGATTTACCAACGCGACGGACGCGGCCGATTACCTGGTCAAGAACGGCGTGCCCTTCCGTGACGCCCACGGGATCATCGGCAGGCTGGTGCTCTTATGCATCGAAAAGGACTGCTCGCTCGACGAGCTGCCCATTTCCGAGTACCAGGCGATCTGCCCTGTATTCAAGGAAGATATCTATGAAGCGATCTCCATGGAAACCTGCGTGGAGACGCGGAACACCATCGGCGCTCCCGGACGGGAGGCCATGCAGCAGGTCCTGGCCATGTGCCGGGAGTATCTGCAGAATAACTGAAGTGTCAGGAACGGAGCTGATCCGTCATCATAAATCAAATCATTCAGCAGGAGGTAAGGACATGAGTGAAAAGCTGAGAGTGGGAATCCTTGGCGCTACCGGTATGGTAGGCCAGCGTTTTATTTCGCTTCTGGAAGGGCATCCCTGGTTTGAGGTCGTGACCGTAGCGGCCAGCCAGCGAAGCGCTGGCAAGACCTATGAGGAAGCCGTCGGCGGACGGTGGAAAATGGATACGCCGATGCCCGAGGCAGTCAAGAAGCTTGTCGTTATGAACGTGAGCGACGTCGAAAAAGTGGCGGCGACCGTGGATTTTGTTTTCTCCGCCGTCGATATGTCCAAGGAAGAGATCAAGGCCATCGAGGAAGCCTATGCAAAGACCGAGACCCCGGTCGTCAGCAACAACAGCGCCCATCGCTGGACGCCGGATGTGCCGATGGTCATCCCGGAGATCAATCCGGAGCATTTTGCAGTGATCGAGGACCAGAAAAAGCGCCTCGGCACGACCCGGGGCTTCATCGCGGTCAAGCCCAACTGCTCGATCCAGAGCTACGCGCCGGTCCTGACCGCGTGGAAGGAATTTGAGCCCTACGAGGTCGTGGTGACGACCTACCAGGCGATCTCCGGCGCCGGCAAGACCTTCAAGGACTGGCCGGAGATGGTCGAGAACGTCATCCCCTACATCGGAGGAGAAGAGGAAAAGAGCGAGAAGGAACCGCTCCGCATCTGGGGCGAGGTAAAGGATGGACAGATCGTTCCGGCCGAGACGCCCGTGATCGACTGCCAGTGCATCCGTGTGCCGGTGCTGAACGGCCATACCGCCGCCGTGTTCGTAAAGCTTCGCAAAAAAGCAACCAAGGAGCAGCTGATCGAGGCGCTGCAGAGTTTCCGCGGCCTTCCGCAGGAACTCGAGCTTCCGAGCGCTCCGAAGCAGTTCATCCGGTACATGGAGGAGGACAATCGTCCCCAGGTCAAGCTGGACGTGGACTTTGAGAACGGCATGGGCATTTCCGTCGGACGTCTCCGTGAAGATAAGCTGTATGACTGGAAGTTCGTCGGACTTTCACACAACACCGTCCGCGGCGCTGCCGGCGGCGGGATCCTCTGCGCCGAGACGCTGAAGGCGAAGGGGTACATTACAGCAAAATAAGTAAGATGATCACAGCGCCGCAAGAGTCGGACGACACGTCATCATCATGATAGAACCATAAGAGGTTTCGCAGGGGGAAAATAGAGTTATGAATTTCGAAGATGTCACTAAAATTTCAAATGCCGCGAAGGCAAAGAGCAATCTTGTCAACAGCAATATTTTTAAATACTTTCTGAAAGCCATCATGGCAGGCTTCTTTATCGACGTGGCCGTGGTATTCAGCAACGTGGTCGGGAACATGTTCGCGGGCGGCGTGATGCCGGAGCTCGGCAAATTCCTGAGCGCTGTCGTGTTCTCCATCGCCGTCATCCTGATCATCATGGTGGGCGGAGAGTTATTTACCGGCAATAACCTGGTCATGGCCTTTGGCGCCTATGATAAGAAGGTGACCTGGGGCCAGGTCGGCAAGGTGTGGCTGGTCAGCTATATCGGCAATTTTGTCGGCTGCCTGATCTTTGCACTGATCTGGGTAGGCGCGGGTCTTTCCGGAACGCAGAGCTATTTTGAAGGCTTTGTTCCCAACAAGGTCGCGATCCCTGTCGGACAGATGTTCTTCCGCGCGGTGCTCTGCAACTTCTTCGTTTGCCTGGGCGTGCTCTGCGGCCTGAAGCTCAAGGAGGAGGTCGGCAAGATCCTGATGATCACCCTCTGTATCACGGGCTTTGTCGCCAGCGGCTTTGAACACTGTATCGCCAACATGGGCGTGTTTACCATCGGAATGTGCATCGTACCGGGACTTTCCATCGGGGCAGTCCTGAAGAGTATGCTGGTTGTGACCATCGGCAACATGGTGGGCGGCGCGGTGCTGCTCGCATGGCCGATCAGAAAGATGAGCGCGGATCAATAAATGGCAAAATCGTTATACATTGCGGAAAAACCCAGCGTTGCGCAGGAATTCGCAAAAGCACTCAAGATCAACGGACAGCGTCGTAACGGATACCTGGAATCGGAATCCAGTGTGGTGACCTGGTGCGTAGGGCATCTGGTCACCATGAGCTATCCGGAAAAATACGACATGAAGTACAAAAGGTGGAGTTTTGATACCCTGCCTTTTTTGCCGTCTGAGTTCAAATACGAGGTGATCCCGGGCGTAAAGTCCCAGTTCGACATCGTCAAGGGGCTCCTCAACCGGCCGGATGTGGATACGATCTACGTCTGCACCGACTCCGGACGGGAGGGAGAGTACATCTATCGTCTGGTCGCGCAGATGGCCGGCGTCAAGGGAAAAAAACAGAAGCGTGTCTGGATCGATTCACAGACGGAGGAGGAGATCCTCCGGGGCATCCGGGAGGCCAAAGACCTGTCCGCCTACGACAACCTGGGCGCTTCGGCCTATCTTAGGGCCAAGGAAGATTACCTGATGGGCATCAATTTTTCCAGGGCGCTTTCGATCCAGTACGGCCGGCAGCTTTCCGGCTATCTCGGGACAAAATACCAGTCCATCGCCGTCGGGCGTGTGATGACCTGCGTGCTGGGCATGGTAGTGCGAAGAGAGAGGGAGATACGTGCCTTCGTAAAGACCCCCTTCTATCGGGTGCTCTCTTCGATCGCCCTGGCGGGGGAGAACTTTGACGGAGAATGGCGCGCCGTAGAAGGCAGCCGTTATTTTGCGTCGCCGAAGCTCTACAAGGAGAACGGCTTCAAGGAGAAAAAAGACGCCGAGGAGCTGGTCCGGATCCTCCGGGAGACCGGCGATCCGCTCACCTGCCTGGTCGATAAGATCGAACGGAAAAAAGAGACAAAGAATCCGCCGATGCTTTTTAACCTGGCGGAGCTGCAGAATGTGTGTTCCAAGCTCTTCAAGATCAGCCCGGACCAGACGCTGCAGATCGTACAGGAACTCTATGAGAAGAAACTGGTGACCTATCCCAGGACGGACGCGCACGTGCTGTCCACGGCGGTCGCCAAGGAGATCAACAAGAACATATCCGGACTCAGGTCCTATGAGATCGCCGGGGATATCGCGGCGCGTGTGCTCGAAGAGGGCGCCTGGAAGAACATCGCGAAGACGCGCTACGTGAACGACAAGCAGATCACGGATCACTACGCGATCATTCCCACAGGACAGGGGCTTGGCGCACTTAAGGGACTCTCACAGACGCACCAGAGGGTCTACGAGACGATCGTCCGGCGGTTCCTGGGGATCTTTTTCCCGGCAGCCCAGTATCAGAAGGTAAACCTCGTGACGAAGATCGGTAACGAATCCTTCTTCTCCTCCTTCCGGGTGCTGCTGTCGGAGGGGTGGCTCGCCATCGCGACCAACTCCTTCGCAAAAAAGAATACGGCAGGGAAAAAGGACGAGGAGAAGAGCGGGGAGGGTTCTTCGGACGGCTCGAATGAGACGGAGGACGTTTCCTGCGATGAAGCGCTCCTTTCCGCCTTGCGGACGCTCAAAAAAGGTGATATACTTCCTGTGATAAATCTGTCCATCAAGGAAGGCGAGACATCCCCACCCAAACGGTACAATTCCGGGTCGATGATCCTGGCTATGGAGAACGCGGGACAGCTGATCGAGGATGAAGAGCTGCGGGCGCAGATCCGCTCCGCCGGGATCGGCACCAGCGCGACCCGGGCCGAGATCCTCAAAAAGCTGTTCGGCAACAAATATCTGGCCCTGAACAAGAAGACCCAGATCATTACGCCGACACTGCTCGGCGAGATGATCTTTGACGTGGTCAACCTTTCCATCCGGCAGCTCCTCAACCCGGAGCTCACCGCCAGCTGGGAGAAGGGACTTACGTATGTGGCGGAGGGGAGCATCACCTCCCGGGAATACATGGACAAGCTTGAAAACTTTGTGAGGCTCCGTACCAGCCAGGTGCAGCAGAACGGGTATCAGAACAGACAGATGCTGCTCCGGTGCTTTGACGCATCCGCGGCGTACTACAGGAAGCCTACGGCAAGAAAAGGAGGAAACTGAACATGATCAAGGACTACACGATCGATAACATGCTGGATCTTACACAGACCATCGCGGCAGACCTGTTCGCGGGAAAGACCTATCCCTGGGAAGTGCTTCCCGAGATCGGCGATTTTATCCTGAAGCTGGGCGCGACGCTTTCTCCGGACGAATATGATCATCCCGCAGAGGATGTCTGGATCGCGAAATCAGCGACGATTGCCCCCACGGCTTCCATCACAGGCCCCGTCATCATCGGCAAGGACGCGGAGATCCGCCAGTGCGCGTTTATCCGCGGCAAGGCCATCGTAGGCGAAGGCGCCGTCGTCGGAAATTCCACCGAGCTTAAGAACGCGGTCCTCTTCAACAAGGTGCAGGTACCGCATTACAACTATGTAGGCGACTCCGTTCTCGGATACCGCTCCCATATGGGCGCAGGTTCCATCTGCTCCAACGTCAAATCAGACAAAAAGCTGGTCGTGGTCCATGACGGCGATGAGCATATCGAGACCGGCGTCAAAAAATTCGGCGCCATGCTCGGCGATTTTGTCGAAGTCGGATGCGGATCGGTCCTGAATCCCGGTACCGTGATCGGGCGGAACAGCAATATCTATCCGCTGTCACCGGTCAGAGGATGCGTACCGGCCGAGCACATCTACAAGACCAGAGACGAGATCGTCATGAAAAAGAAATAAGAAAAACGGGAAAAGGTTCTCGGCAAGACAAGGGGACGGTTCTTCGGGCAAGAACCGTCCCCTCGTTCCGTTCTTCAGAATTTGAGCAGTGCCAGGATCATGAGATGAACGGGATAGAACGCGTAGAACGCGTACTTGAACCATTTTCCACGGATAAAGCCGCGCTTTCCGTTGTAGAGGTTGATCGGAATGAAGGCGAAGCAGGCCTTCCATTCATAGTACAGCCAGCAGCTGCCGATGATCGCCTGGGTGGCGGCTTCATACCGGAATGCGTACATGATGAGGATGAAGATATACCCCCGCCAGCCGTAATCGGCGGAAAGCCTGAAGGAGACCGCGAGGAGCGCCAGTACGCAGCCGATCTGCAAAAGCTGCTGTTCGCGGAAATATTCGATCGCCCAGCAGCCCAGATATCCGAGCAGAAGCGTAAAGCAGACGTTCTGCTTGCCATAGCCGAACCAACGGCCGTCGTGGACATAGTTCCAGGGAAGCTCGGAGATCAGCGCAAAGAGCAGGAGGTTCCGCGCGTAGGAAAGCCGGCTGTGTGTGTAGGTAAATCCCTCGATCAAAAGGAAGCAGAAGATCGGAAAAGCGATCCGTCCGATATCCCTGGAGACCCGGTACAGGGTGTAATCCGTACCGGCCAGACGGAACAGGATCGTCTTTCCGGTGGTATTGTTCAAAAGGTGTACGCCAATGTGGTCGATGAGCATACAGATCACAGCGATCATCTTGAGTCCGCTGCCGCTTATGATGCGCATCTGTTCGGGAAAGACCGGCCGCCTTGCTGTCTGTGTCATAGTGTCCTCCAAAAGAGCTGTTCCGATGGGCGGCAGTCATTCCGGGAAAACGCCTGCCCGTGCAGCTGGATCGTTTTATTTGGTGTAGAACAGCTTGACCGTCTTGCCGGCCTTGATCTCGATCTTGACGCCCGGCAGGGACTCGGTGTTGGGGATCAGCTGGATATCATAATTATCCCCGGATACATCCTGCACGTCCGTGATCACATAGTATTCTTCGGTAAGGACGATGAGTCCGGTGATCAGCGCCTGGTAAAAGTCCTGTGTGGAACTGCTGTTGTCCCGGACGGACTGGTAGATCAGCTGTTTTAATGACTGCTGGAAATAAAGAGCGTCACGGTTATAGAGAGCTTCCTGCAGCGTTGCGGCCGGCGCTTTGGGGAGGATCCCGTTGCCGGTCAGATACTGGAGGAATTCTTTTTTGCAGGCCGTGATCACGTTCATATTCGGCATCATGGCATCATACATGTAGATCCCGCTCGGCTGCGCTTTCTGCATCATGACCGTCAGAAATCCGTTGTTGACCATGAGACCGTAGATATCGGCGAGGCTGTCCGGATCAAAAACGTCGCGCATCTGCAGGCTGACCTGGGTCTTGACATACCGGTCCTGCAGGAAGGAGCGAAGATGGCGGATGCTTCCGTAGGCACCGCTACGGAACAGGAGCTCCAGGATATGAAGATCTCCGGCGTTGACATCGTAGGCCTTGAGCCGGCCGTTATTGGCGAGGCATGCGACCGCGGACCAGGGATTTACCAGCACAGCATTACCGATGTGATAGCCTCCGTACCATTCATCCATGGCTTCCGCACGGTCTGCCATGTGATAGTATTCCGCCAGCTTCTGCAGCTCGTCGGTGGTAAATCCGAAACTCTGGCTGAAGTCATGCGTGGTGACATCGTAGCAGCGGACCGCGGAGGAATCCAGGATCATGCTTTCATCGGGAAGATGTACCGTTCCGGCCAGGATCCCGTAGGTAAGGCGACGGTTGTCCTTTAGACCCGCGGAGTAGAAATTGCGAAGGAAGGAGCCCATCTCTTCAGCATAGCCATGCCTCTGGCTTTCTACGAAGGGAACATCGTAATCGTCGATGATCACGACGGGCGCGATCCCGTAATGCGCCGTCAGCAGGTCGCAGAGGAAGGAAAGCGAAGAGGAAAGGTCGACTTCGTTCGCCGTATTCAGTACCATGTTCCGGTATAATTCTTTTTGGTAGGAAGTGCATCTGTCACTCACAAGGAGCTCCGAATGACGGTCAAACTCCTTCTGCACCAGCGTGCGGATCTTCTGGAGGGCTTTTTCGAAGGAATCAAAGCGTACATCTTTGAAGGTCAGGAAGATCACGGGGTATTTACCCTGTTCTCTTCGGTAGACGTCGCCGGCTTTCCAGATGTTCCTGCCGGTAAAGCAGGAGGAAGTGTCCTCGCCCGTGTTCTCAAAGAAGGTTCGGAACATGTCGAGGTTGACGGTCTTGCCGAATCTGCGCGGGCGGAGAAACAGGGAGACCTGCGCCTTCCTGTCCAGAAAGTCTTTGATCATGGAAGTCTTGTCGACATAGTAATAGTCACTGCAAAGACGCCTGAAATCCGTAATGCCCTGGGGGAGCGGACGTACCTTGGGTGAGGAGACGGACGCGGTTTCCTTTTTGTAGGCACCCGTACGCACACGTGTATCGGCCGGACGGGGTGTATCCACGGGAAGAAGCCAGCGGTGTCCGACCATCACGGCCCCTTCGATCCGGCCCTGCTTGCACAGGATCGAGACCCATCGTTCGGTAAAGTTCCATTTTTCGGCAGCTTCTTTACAATTCATCATCTCAGCCATTCCGATACCCCCTTTAACTGGCAGATCAGCTTCCTGTCGGTCGTATTCGAATGCAATCCGGCTTCGCATCATTCGAATTCGAATAAGGATACTTCTTTTGAATTTCATTATAATTCCAATCTGTTCGCAGGTCAATCAAAACCGAATGATTCGTATCTTAAAAGTATGAGAATACATGCTGATGACAATATGTTAGGGTAGACAAACTCGTGTGCGGTGTGAGAAAATATTCACAAGTTGTTTGATGCTTTTCAATAACAACAAAACAGTTCATCAACCTGAAAGGAGTCAAAAAGATGATTTATTCACGCGAAGTAGAAGAAATGTGTCCGGTTGCGCAGGGCGTGCATCACGGCGCTGCACCGATTCCGGAAGAAGCGAAGTGGGTCCAGGCGAAGGAAGTAAAGGATATTTCCGGTTTTACGCACGGGATCGGCTGGTGTGCTCCGCAGCAGGGTGCCTGTAAGATGTCTCTTAATGTTAAAGAAGGTATCATTCAGGAAGCACTTGTTGAGACGATCGGATGTTCCGGTATGACACATTCCGCAGCTATGGCCGCCGAGATCCTCCCGGGCCTTACGGTCATGGAAGCACTGAACACAGACCTTGTCTGCGACGCTATCAACACCGCTATGAGAGAACTGTTCCTGCAGATCGTCTATGGACGTTCCCAGTCCGCTTTCTCCGAGGACGGCCTGGCAGTGGGCGCCGGACTTGAGGACCTGGGCAAGGGACTCCGTTCACAGGTGGGTACCATGTACGGAACCCTCAAAAAGGGACCACGTTATCTGGAAATGGCAGAAGGCTATGTTACCGGCATCGCTCTTGACGCCGACAACGAGATCATCGGCTACCAGTTTGTAAGCCTTGGCAAAATGACCGACTTCATCAAAAAAGGCGATGACCCGAATACCGCATGGGAAAAGGCAAAAGGCCAGTACGGCCGTGTCGCGGATGCAGTGAAGATTATTGACCCGAGAAAAGAATAATATTGATTTTTTGATGAGGAGGTTATAAAGTAATGGCTTTATTCGAATCATATGAAAGACGTATCGATCAGATCAACGCCGTTCTGAACAGTTATGGAATCGCTTCCATCGAGGAAGCAGAGAAGATCACCAAGGATGCCGGTCTCAATGTCTATGACCAGATCAAGGGCATCCAGCCGATCTGTTTTGAAAATGCATGCTGGGCTTACACCGTAGGCGCAGCGATCGCGATCAAGAAGAACTGCCGCAAGGCATCCGAGGCGGCCGCCGCCATCGGTGAAGGCCTTCAGGCTTTCTGTATCCCGGGTTCCGTTGCCGATACCCGTAAGGTCGGTCTCGGCCATGGTAACCTCGGCAAGATGCTTCTGGAAGAAGAGACCGAGTGCTTCTGCTTCCTGGCTGGCCACGAATCCTTCGCAGCCGCGGAAGGCGCCATCGGTATCGCCGAGAAGGCCAACAAGGTCCGTCAGAAACCGCTCCGCGTCATCCTGAACGGTCTTGGCAAGGACGCCGCTCAGATCATTTCCCGTATCAACGGCTTCACCTATGTGGAGACCGAGTACGATCCCTACACCAACGAGGTCAAGGAAGTCTTCCGTAAGTCCTATTCCGACGGACTCCGCGCGAAGGTCAACTGCTACGGCGCCAACAGCGTTCCGGAAGGCGTGGCCATCATGTGGAAAGAGGGCGTTGACGTTTCCATCACCGGAAACTCCACCAACCCGACCCGTTTCCAGCATCCGGTAGCCGGCACCTACAAGAAGGAGTGCAACGAGAAGGGCAAGAAGTACTTCTCCGTGGCATCCGGCGGCGGCACGGGACGTACCCTGCATCCCGACAACATGGCTGCAGGCCCCGCTTCCTACGGTATGACCGATACTCTCGGCCGTATGCACAGCGACGCACAGTTCGCAGGTTCCTCCTCCGTTCCGGCTCACGTTGAGATGATGGGTCTGATCGGCGCCGGCAACAACCCCATGGTCGGCATGACCGTGGCCGTGGCCGTCAGCGTAGAAGAGGCTGCAACAGCCGGCAAGTTCTGATAACTGCATAAGTAGAACACAACCAGGAGCAGGTGACGGGCACTGAAATCAGGTGCCACCAGCCTGCTCCTTTTTTGCTTTATTAAATACTTCTTTGAAATTGCTCTGCGAAAGCAGGGCTTTTTTCGTTTAAGAAAGATTGGCAGAAAAGAGCTAATTTTGTCACACAGGATTGTTTGCGAACGGTGATAACGAAAATGGATACAAAAATAACATAATTAGTACGAAGTGAACAGCTTTTCGCGGACGTTTCGTTGGACATTTGTTGGACTTGCCGTGGTATACTAACATCATGTAAAAAGGGAGATTATGCTGTCTTGAAACAGCCTTATATATTGTGGAGGCTATTGTAAGCATTTCTGCTGTAAATATGGAAGAAGAATGACCCTTGATGAGGAGGAGCACGATGAAGAAGAAAAGATTTCTGGAAAGGCTGATCAGCTTGATGTTGAGTACGACAATGGTGATGACGGCGGTCACTCCCATGTCGGCCTCTGCGCTCTATGATGAGCCGGCAGAGCTTGTCGAAGAATCGGAGCTCGATGATTCCGCATTCAGTGAAATAGTATGGGACGGAAATGAAGACGAGAAGTTTCTTGATGACGGATATGAGCTGTCTGATCCTGAGGAAGAGGAAATCGAGGAAGAGATGATCGATTCCGGTACGGATGAGGAAGAGGACGAAGACGAAACGTTCTACGATCCTGACCCGGAAAACGAACTCGATCTGATCGAAGAGTTTGAAGAAACAGAAAACGAATCTGAAGAGGAACTGTCCTGCGGCGAAGCGGCGGATGCAGATGAGGAACTGGATTCGGATGCGGACCCGATGGAAGAAGAGGAAGCGTTTTACGAGTTTGAGGACAGAAATAACTATGTAACCGCGATACTTAAGGCTCCCGAAAAAGTTCCGGAGGGCGCCGAGTTTACGGTGACGCCTGTGACACCGGACACGGACGGCTACAATTACGACGCCTACATGGAGGCTCTGAACACGGAGACCGCAGATCCTTCGACTGATCCTCTCGATAATCCGAGCTATACGGAAAAGAACACGATCCTCTATGATATCGCGTTCATGGTCGACGAGCTGGATGAGGAGGGGAATCCGACCGGCAGCAAAGTCGAATACCATCCGGACGAAGATGAGATCGAGATCTCGTTCTCCTTTAAGAAGGCACAGCTTTCCGAACAGATGGGCGCGGAGAGTTCGGATTCGGTTAATGTGTTCCATCTTCCCCTTGCGGAGGAAGTGATCGAAAACGTGGCTTCCACAAAGGATGCCACGGATATTACCGCGGACGATATTTCGGTAGCCGGTATCGAAACGAAGATCGAGGATCTTGGGATCGAGGTCGGTGACGACGAGACGGCTGTCTTTACGACCGACGGCCTTTCGGTGTTTGCCTTCACGGTAGACTTCCACTACGAAGTAAACGGACAATCGTTCGAGTTCAGCATTCCCGGCGGCGGATTCATCAGCCTTTCCGACCTGGTACAGGCACTTGAGATCGCGGAGGATCCGGCCGAATTCCTTTCGAATGTAGAGAAGGTCGAATTCAGCAGCCCTGAACTTGTAGATGTCAGCCGGGTTGAAGAAGATACAACGGTTGGACAGATCAAAGATAGCCGTGGACTGGAATGTGAATACAGCGCAGAACTGACAGAAGAACAGATCGCTGAGATCAACGCACAGACGGTCAAAGCCGGAGACTGGGCACTGATCAGTCTGCAGCCGTTTACGAGCGAAGAGACGCTGACAATCACCATGAAGAACGGGGACACGTTTACGATCCGGGTGACGGATGCACAGATCCATACGTACGTGATTTCTGATTCTGGTGAAAAGTATGAAGTGATCGTAACCTATGATGACAGCGCGGAAATTCCGGATGGCGCAGAGCTGAAGGTCAGGGAGATCCTGCCGGAGGATGAGGATTACGCGAAAATCCGCGGCAATATCGAAGCGGGGCTGGCCGCGGAGGATCAAAACGAAGAAGCAACGGACGACATCCTGGCGATTCAGCCGGTGAAGCCCGTGCTGTTCGACATTGCCATCTGGGACGGCGAAAGGGAAATCGAGCCCGCAGAGGGCAGCGAGGTCAAGGTAGAGGTGAAGCTTGCCGGTGACGCGCTCAAGGGTCTGTTCTCCGACGAGGATACACCGTTGCTCATCAACGACGCGCCTGTTCAGGAAGATAACGGCTGCGTGGAGAAGAAACTGCAGGTCATCCATCACACCGCGGACGGCGAGACGGAGGTTATGGACACCTTCGACAACATCACAGCCGAGGAATTCACGACCACCTTCACCACCGATTCCTTCTCCAGCTGGCTGGTGTTCCTGGATGAGTCAGCGACGGAAATCACTGTCGGCCCTGGCGACAGCATTGTCCTCAGGCCTTACGATGAATGGTCCTGGGACAATCCGTCGAATCAGAGCGACTATTGGATCAACCCCGGCAACGACAGCACCGTAAGGGCTGCTGCCAATGTGACCCCACGTACGGTTACCGACAGCAATCTGGGCCACACGTATACCTTCTACGATATCGTGGTCAAAAGCGACGCTGCGGGAAAGGAGTTTGATGTCAAGACCGAGGGCGGGCGTACCATCCACGTCAAGGTGGGCACTCAGCATGAGACCCCCGACACGGTGTCCACGGTCAACAACGCAGACGAGGGCATCACCTTCAACCTGTATGATTATGATGAGGGCCAGACCCTTGATGAGAGCTCTAATAAGGCGGCCTATTGGACAGGCTGGAATACGAATACAGTTAGTCAAAACGACAGTTCCAATACTGGCGACTACACGTATGCGGATAACAAGAGAATCTATCACAATAATCAGGATTTTAATTACAAGACTGCCCTCAACAACGGACACTATCTGAAATTCCTTGGCTGGGGCTACAGCGGAAAATTATCTAATCACTGGTCCAAGGGAATACTGGATTACACAGGAACAACGGTGTCACCGGAGATTGTGAAGCCCGACCTGGTGGAGAAAACGATCAGTGGTGGTGCAAAGATCAAAGTGCCCGCACTGAATAACTTCAGTGAAGATCTGCTCTATCTCTTCAATCCAACATCCACGTTTAGCAGCACCGATGGCGCGGTGCAAGCCTACAAGGACGCCAACGGCCTGTTCCAGAAGGGATCAAACGGTTACTATTACTACAACAGCAATCAGAACTACGCATGGTACAATCCTGATACGAACCGCTTCGAGGTCTACGAGCACACCTACCAGCAGCATACGGGAAAGAACGAGGCCGGCAACGGCAAGCCCATCGGCTTCTTCCCCTTCCACCCGTATGAACCGGATACCGATACCAATGGCGCTCATAGCACTGACGCTAATCCAAACTATGGCGTCAGCATGAACCACAATAAGTATCTGAACCATCACTTTGGTATGGACATGGCGGTGGAGTTCTCGGTGCCGGCGGACGGCCTGGATGAATTTGGCAACCCCATTACCTTCGAGTTCTCCGGCGACGATGACCTTTGGGTGTTCATCGACGGCAAGCTCGTGCTGGATGTGGGCGGTCTGCATCAGCCCGTGACGGCCAGCATAAACTTCTCCAACGACGTGGTGATGGTGAACGGTCAGCCAGACACCACCATTCAGGAGATGTTCAACAAGTCCACGTCCTCCGACAAGACCTGGAAGAAGGGCGATGACGAGCCACATACACTGCAGGTGTTCTACCTGGAGCGCGGCGGCTGCGATTCCAACCTGTCCATCCGCTTCAACCTTCCTACCAAACTGGGCAAGGCAAAGGTGGACGTGGTAAAGCGTGACAGCGATACCAGCACGATCACCCCATTACAGGGCGTGCAGTTTGAACTGTTCGACAACGGTCGCTGCGAGGGCAATCCTATCCGCAAGGGCACATCCAATGCCAATGGCGAAGTGTCCCTGGGCGAGCTGGCCATCGCCGATGCCAACACTACCTATTATCTGAAGGAGAAAAAGACCATCAGCGGCTATGTGCTGGATACCAACGTCTACCGGATTAAGCCAAAGCTGGAAAGCGGCAAGATCGTCAGGGACAGCAGCAACTACATCGTGATGGAGGTCATCGACGAGGAGGGCCATCCGCTGAATCCGTTGGAGAACGGCGCCATCGTGTTCCCCAACGACAAGATCGAGAAGATCAATGTTCCTGCAGAGAAGACCTGGACCCATGATGTCGTGACCGAAGATGCGCAGGTTACGCTGACCATCAAGCGCTACAAGCTGGTGGATCTGACCAACGGCCTGTATATCGTGCAGGATTTGAACGGTAAGCCAGACAACTATCAGTTCCAGGCGGACTACACGGTCACCTATCCCGACGGACATCAGATCAGCGTGGATTATTCCGCATTTGAATCCGGCATCTACAAGGTTCCCGACACCGTGCCCGGCGAATACACGATCGTGCAGAATATCCGAAGCGGAGCGCCTGACCGCTACAACATGACCAACGATCCTGGCAACTTTACACGCACCGTGAACTTGGCTGAGTATCCGGGCGCCGGCGCGAGGGCAGAGTTTGACACGACCTTCACCGCCAAGACAGGCACGCTGCACCTGACGGCTTCCGTCACGGGTTCAGCCACCAAACCGGATTTCAAGAACGTGCGCTATGCCATCATCGATGCCAACGGCAGGAAGGTGGGCACCGCGACCTATGCCGAGCTTAGCGGAAATAGTGGCAAGAATCTCACTTTGCCCATCGGCACCTATTCCGTGAGGGCGCTTAATGTGCCCGATGACCCGAACGGGTCGCTGGGGACGCATACCGTTAAACTGAACAACGTGGCCAGTGATGGTTCAACGCTGGGCAATATCGTCGTCACAGAGGGTCAAACCACCAATGTGGCGTTCAACAGTAACTACAGTAGTGCTGTGTCGAACTGTTACTTCAAAGTAGTACACAAGTACGACAGCAGTAAGACCTTCATGCAGGAGAAGATTTCAAATATCAATGGCAAGGGTCTGAAGAGCGGCGACAAAGTGACGGTCACACTCTACATCAACAAAGATAAGATGTATCTCAATAACCAGAACGATATTCCCCAAGTCTCGAACGCTTCTTATGTGTATCTGCAGTCGGAGAGTGATAACAGCGCCTACTATGTGTACGATGTCACCTTCACGGTGGACAATAACAAGACGATCGAGTTTAAGGTCAACGAGCATGACAGCAACAAAGATCTTATCAAAGGGTGGAACATCCGCAGGGCGGCCAGCGCCTCCGCCAACGCCGCGCCCCGGAGTCTGTTGAAAGCCTTTGCCGTCAGCACGGGAGACAGCATCTCGCTGAACAACGACGCTGAGTTGCCGGCCGCACCGGATTTCAAGAAGTACGTGAAGGACAGCTGGACGGGCACGACCATGACTCTGAATAAGACGAACACGCCCGAGGCCTGGCATAACGTGCTGATGAATCTGGACGCCACCGACAGCGACGGAAACAAGTACTACTACTATATTGAGAACGTCGTTGAGACCGGTCTGGAGGCGGACGCCGAGACCATCTGTGAGATCGGTACCGATGAGAACGGCAAGCTCCAGATGATCAGCATCGACAACTATAAGGATGAGGACGTCAGCCTGACCGTCAACAATACTGTCAAGCGCCAGGGCGCCCTGATGCTGACCAAGATCATCACCCTGAACGACGCGGACAGCACTACAAGCCTGACCGACGGAGACTACAAGTTCAGCATCGAAGGTATGGCGGGCACCGCCACCGCCGACGAGCGGCACAGTGTGACCATTCACTTTGCCAATGGCAGGGCGGCCTGGTACAAGGTCGACAATGAGGATCAGGTGAACGTCGTCGGCCTTGACAACCGATGGAGCGTCGTCCTTAATGACTTGACGGCGGGCGACTATACCATCACCGAGACAGAACAGCCCCAGAACATGACGCTCAAGAGCGTCTCGGGCGGCAATAACGACGGGAACGTCGCGCAGAAGAAGATTACAGCCACCGTTGTGGCCGGAGACGATACGCCCGAGGCCCAAGGAGCAAGGGTGGAATTCACCAACAATCGTGAGGAGACAGTCAAAATCAGTGTCAGCAAGAGCTGGGAACCTGAACCGGATCCTTCCGATAAACCCAGCGTTACCTTTGAGCTGCGTCGCTACGCGAAAAAGACCAACGGCACGATTAACATCACGTTAAAGGACGATAACGGCGCGGCCATTGCGGGCGCGGAATTTGAGCTATACTGCGACGACGAGCCGACCGGAAAAATATTCACGACCGACGTGAACGGCCAGACGAGCGCCACCGGACTGGAAGGCCCGCACAAATATAAACTGGTGCAGAAGACCACTCCGAGAACCTACTCGATGCAGGGAGACGGAGTCAAGACCGAATCTGCGGAACTGACGGTTTCCGACACGTCTACGGCCGTTCAGGAGGTGACCACCGACGACCTGATGAACAAGCTCCTTGTGACCGCGGCCACCATCGAGCTGACTCTTACAGACAGCGGCGCAGGCAGCGGCACCCAGGGTGCTGCCATCAAGGACGGAACGTTTGTACTCTACAAGAACGGTGAACTGACAGACGGCGTATATACGACTGGCAATGACGGTAAGATCAAGATTACGGTCGGCCCGGGGCAGTATCAGTTCATCCAGACCGGAACCCCGGATAATTACAGGATGCCCGGTGATCCCGCTGTGACACCCGTCGTCGATGTGGTCGACGAGCCTTGGCGCGAGCAGGAATATACGTGCAGCAAGACCAACGACCTCAAGGGTAAGGGCACCATGGTCATCAATCTGAAGAAGGACGGTACCTTGCCCATCGAGGGTGCGCGCTTCCAGCTGAAGAATGGCGAAGCGCTGATTGCCGAAGGAGCCACCGGCTCTGACGGAATCGTGCGCTTCGAGAATGTGTACGAGGGCGTATACACCGTCCATCAGGTGGATGTGGGCAATGCCGGCGGCGACTACACGCCGGCAGACGACCAGAACAATGTCGAGATCCGGGCCAACAGCGAGACGAACCAGGAAGTGCAGGTGTCCTTTGTCAACAATACCACGGCTGGCAACGTGACATTCAAGCTGTGGAAGAAGCAGAGCAAGGACAGCAACCCGACGAACTGGGAATTGATTGAAACGATCCCCGGCAAGAAGGTCAATCAGACCTACGATTTTGTAGCCACGATCGATGCCGGCATGTACCCGAACAACGTGTGGTTCTACTGGGATACGGTCGAGGACTTCACAAGCGGTCAGGGATATAACCACGATCTGGATTCCCAAAACGTATCTTCGCTGGATCCGAACGGTTTCAACAACGGCACCTACCGCTTCTCCTTCAAGCCAACTGAGGACAACACGACTTACAACCTGGTCATGGTCAGCGGCTGGGGATTCAGTAATATCTATTCCTTCAGCATGGAGGAGTCGGCAGCTGCGCCGTCCAATTCCGTTCCGGCCATGATGCCAAATACCGCTTCCCGGTCGGTACCCCGTATGCTGAGCATCTCGAAGGTTCCCGCCAGGGTGAACGCAGCCGACGTCGATGCGTGGGAGAATGCGCCTGCGGATTACGTGGTGGACAGTGAGTTCACCGATAAGCATATCCAGGTTACGCTCACCAATAGTCCATGGAGCTACACCTTCCCGGCACAAGACAAGTATGACAAGAACGGTGATTCCTACTACTATTATGTGGTCGAGACGGCCCATGCGCCCGAGGAATACGTCTTCTCCGACCGCGAGGGAGACCCGACCGACAGCGACAAAACGTTCAACTTCATCAACCGCAGGCCCCGGCACGGCGGCTTGGAGATTACCAAGTATGTCATGTACGACGACGCGGTGGCTGACACCGACGCGAAGAAGGCATTGCTGAACGGTGACTACACCTTTACGGTTAAGAAGGACGGGACGCCCATCGCTGGCAGCCCGTTCACCATCACGGTGACGAACGGCATCTCAAACAGCCTGATCATCCCGGATTTGGAAGAGGGTGATTACACCGTTGAGGAGACCGGCTTCAACGGCCTGACGCTGAAGTCGGCTACCGGCGGCAGTTCCGTGGAGAACAATATCGTAACCGCGCACGTGACAGCAGGCAAAAACACCCAGGCTGAGCTGTTGCATGACGCCAGTGCCGCCTTCACGAATTCCCTGGTTCCGGCTTCTCTCAAAATCATAAAGGTGAAGAAGGGAGATACTGAGACAAAACTTCCTAATGCAGAGTTCCAGCTGACCAGGAAGAACAGCAGTGGAACCTACGATTCATTTGAAAATGATGCGTTCGAGGAAATTGAAATCAACAAAACGACGCATGAGAAAGCAAAGAAGGGTCCATTCACGGTTGGCAGCCCTGGTGAAATAATTATCAATGATCTTATTTACGGCGATTATAAGTTGAAGGAGACAAAAGCTCCCGATGGCTACATCATCACTGATGACGAGATTGCCTTCACGATCAATGTTGACGGAACTGTAACGGTTACCGGCAGGACGGAGGATGAGGATGGGCACATCACGTATTCTGATGTCAATAACATGGTGACATTCAAACAGAAGACGAGTAACACAGCTGTTCAGGTGACCATCGAAAATGAACCTGGCGCTGCCCTTCCGAACACCGGCGGCCCCGGAACCAGGGTATTCTATCTTCTTGGTTCTATCTTGACCCTGTTTGCGGGAATGCTGCTGTGGAGAAGACGTTGGAATTATGTGCGGTGTAACGGTTCATGTCTATGAGATGGACAGCCTGCCCACCTATGATTATACAGTGCGCTCTGCAGATGAGATCAGAGGTACTGTCACCGTTTCGGGCGGAACAGAGCAACAGGTATACAATGAAGGAACTGTTGTCGCACACTATTATGATGCAACTTCCAATCACGATAAGAAAAACGCAGGAACAATTACGGCAACGCCAGTTCGGCATATGAACCAGGGTCAGAACAAATGGCAATTTGACCACTGGGAATTGGATGGACTGCCACTGGATCGTGCACAGTATGGGGCAACGATACAGGCAGATCAACTGCCAATCCCTCATAACGGAAGCAATCTTGTCGCTTACTTCAGGCAGAATCCAAATTATGTGGTTCCTCCAATCGAAAAAGAGCCCTCATCCATTGACGATATGGCCGTCTGGCTGGAGGGATTGCAAAACCGCAATATCCCGCTTGACAGTTCGGCAACTAAGAAGACTGCGGAAGTCTACGATTACCAGAACCGTATCTATCGGGTGGATTTTACCTCAAAGGCTAACTTCGAGACTTTTGCAGGAAACATCGATATGGCATTCTGTCTGGATGTATCCAACTCGATGTATTTCCCGTCGGCTCTGGTTGAAGCTGATACAAACCATAGCAATCCTATGCCTATCTATCAGATCAATAATAGCGGCAGGGGTTGGAGCAACCAAGGCTGGCTTGATACAAGCAGAGGCTGGAATAATCCATACTATCTGGTGGCAGATGCGTCTGGCACAGCCACAGTCTTCAAAATCTATTATAAGGACGGATATTGGAAAGCGCAGGACGCTTCGAGAACTACCGAAAGTGATAAGTCATTTAAGATTGGGCAAGAAGACTTCACTACTAATTATGGTCAGGATGCAAGGCATCCATTTACAAAAGGAGATAATGACAATACAACATACACGATCTACGATGCCGGCGATGATGGAAAAAACAGATTTGTATATCTGAATCAAAGCTTGAGTGGCAGTTCAACTGATTTGAACACGATTGCAAACCTGCTTGCAGTTGCAGGAGACGCAAGCCCGGGAGTTAAAATTGCCTATAATACGTTTAACAAAAACTTAGGGACTATGAATCGGAGTGACTTTCAAACGGCATCTCCCGGTTTGACAGTTGATCTTTCCTATTCAAGCGGTGGAGGAACTCGCCCGGATCAGGCGTTCAATGACGCGCAAAATTTCTCTTGGACTGCGGATTATACGCTTGATAGCAGTGGAAAACTGACAGCAACCGATAGGTACGTTATTTTGGTAACTGACGGTGCGCCGCAGGGTGTCAGGGATGGGGAAGATAGTAAGACTTCCAATGAGCAAATTGAAACCTGGGTCAGAACTGCTGCAAACAATCTGAAGAATAATTCCCATGTCAAGCTCATCACGGTTGGTTTGAGCATGGATAATGTCACGTCCGGAAAGAGACTGCTTTATGATTTGGCGGATCTCGACAGTAATGGTAATAAGATGTTCTATATGGCGGAGAGCGGCAGCGATCTGCAGAACATTTTCCGTCAGATTACAAAGGTTCTCATGGAAGATGCCGTGGTTTTGGGGGACGTCACTGACACTGTTGGCGAAGGATTCTATCTGGTGGACAAGACGACCGGTATGCCTCTTAAGAAGGGGAATATGATCGATATCGAGGGCAACCTGACGACAGATCAATCTAAAGCGGCTGGCGTGGTGCAGGATGACGGTAAGACCATCGTGTGGAAGAATCAGCCTATTGACTCGGTAACTGGCTGGCACGGAACAGTCTATGTCAAGGCACAGGAAGATCTGATTGGCGGAAACGCCATGAACACGAATGATGGAGAGGCATCGATTGTTGCAACGAAATATCGTGTGGGTGGGAATGATGTTGCTTTTGATACCACACTTGTACGCGATACGCTGAACCTCACCGCGAAACTGCCGTCCCCGAAAGTGAACGTCAATGAACTGACATTCTCCGAGAATAAAACAGAGTGGACGGTATATCTCGGAACAGAAGTTGATCCTGAGGAGCAGCTTAAGGCACTGTACGAAGGCCTCATTGTGGAAGAAGTGGTCAACGAAGATGGAAGTTTGCATTACACTCCTGCCGCTAACAGTATTAAAGAGCGAAGGGACGATAATACTGGAACAGCGGCAACGTTTGAACTCGCGCCGGTTATCTTGGAACGCTTGATTTCCGAAGGGACTGAAGATCAGAAAGCAAGGTATATTGCAACCGAGGATGATGAACAGGTTCTTAACTGGGATAACTTCCTGAAAGATATTCTGAAGACCGGCGGCGTCACCGTACCTTATCACCTCTATGGCATTGAGGGAGATGGCAGCAATATCGTCATTACGTTGGAGAAGAACACCAATCCTGATCCTATTGGTACTGAAACTGAACCGATTCCGAGCCACAACACCACCGTCGTGGGCGAGGGTGTGGAGACGTACACGCTCACGGTCAAGTACAATCCTGACTACACCGTTACGCCTGTCGGACAAGGCGGGCAGAGCACAGCAGATTTCCATACCGGCACCTACGGATCCATGTATCAGGGCCATGCTACCGGCCGTGAGACCAGCACGAATGAGCATGTAATCAATGTCTTTGCCAAGAAGCTGGGAATCGTAAAGGCTGACCAGGACGGGAATACGATAACCAGAGATACGGCAACCTTTGTTCTTTACCGTAAGGCGACTGACGATGAACTGGCGGATTCTTCCGTGACAAAAATAACCTTGTCCGGCCTGACGGGTAGTTATGTCGCGGCACAGACTCTTACTACCAATGGTGGCACGGTGATATCGGATGCGATCCCGCTGCTGTCTGATAACGAGCCGTATTATCTTGTGGAAACAAAAGCCCCTGCCGGATATATCAGGTTGTCTGCGCCACTGAAGGTGATCATTGATATGACAGGGCATAACACATGGACGAAGGTGTCCGATAATCGCACAGTGCAGGAAAAACCGGATCCATATGTATTGTCTAACTGGATGCAGGAGGCAACGATAAAACTGTTAAATCTGGATGATACAGACTATGATGGAACGCATTCTTTGATTTACGATCACATCAATGATACCACCGATGCATCCGCCACATATAAGATCTTAAACGAACCCGCTCCGGCCCTTCCGAATACCGGCGGCCCGGGCACCACGGCACTTTATCTTCTTGGTATCATGCTCGCCACGTTCGCGGGCGCGGGCCTGGTAATGCAGAAGAAACGGAGAAAAGCAGCATAAAAAACAACTATCGTCCCCAATATAATCGCATACGAAAACGGATATATTAATAATATTACAAATGCTACAACAAGTACCGACGCTTTGTTGGACATTTGTTGGACACGATGTGATATAAAGTATCTACGGTACCAGGACTTGAAGCATGTTTTAACTTTGAGACTGTTCCAAGGCCTTATTTCTGGTAAGATCGTAGAAGATTATAATGGGGACGAGGAGTAACGCTATGAAATATAAAAGATTTTCAGAAAGGATGGTCAGCCTGCTGCTGAGTCTGGTGATGGTGATCGTGTCGACCACGCCATTGTCGGCCTCTTCGATCGATGACGGTGAGCCGGCAGAGTATGTCGAAGCGTCTGAATTTGAGGAGACTATGCTTGATGAGAATGTCTTCGATGATATCGAAGAGGAAGATCTTCTTGATGATGGATTTGAATCGGATGATCCCGAGCTGGCAGATTATGCTGACGAATCACTTGATACCGGTATTGAAGAAGAGGAAGAAAGCGAAACCGTAGACGGAGCCGAAGAATCCGTGGAACCGCAGGAAAACGAGGACTTCCCGGATGATGATTCCCTGGAACAGTCCGAAGACGCGGATGAAGAGTTTGAAGAAGAGCTCTCCTGCGGTGAAGATGCGGATGCCGAAGATATCGTTTCAGAAGAAGAATCGTCGAAAGAAGAAGCCTTCTATGAATTCGAGGACCGGAATATCTATGTAACCGCGATTCTTAAGCACCCGGAAGCTGTTCCGGATGGCGCTGAGTTCAAGGTTACACGTGTGACACCGGATGTCGAAGGCTACAATTATGAAGCCTATATGGAGGCTTTGAACAAGGGGGCTGCGGATTCTGAAAAAGCGTCCTCTTATACTGATGAGAATACGCTTCTCTATGATATCGCCTTCATGATCGATGAATTGGATGAGGAAGGAAATCCGACCGGCAACCGGGTCGAGTATCATCCGGAAAATGATGATATCGAGATTGCTTTTTCCTTTAAGAAAGCACAGCTTTCCGAACAGATGGGAGCGGAGAGTTCGGATTCGGTCAATGTCTTCCATCTGCCGTTGGCAGAAGAAGTGATCGAAAACGTTGCTTCTACGAAGGATGCAACGGATATTTCTGCAGACGACATTACAGTAGACGGTATTGAAACGAAGATCGAAGACCTTGGAATCGATATCGGCGATGATGAGACGGCCACGTTTACTACGGACGGCTTTTCTGTGTTTGCGTTCACAGTGGACTTCTCGTACTTGGTGAACGGCAAAATGTACGATTTCAGCCTTCCCGGAGGCGGATTTGTGAGTTTCACAGACCTCATAGAAGTCCTTGGTATAATTGAGGGAACGAACAGTGGGGAAAATGACGTTAATTCTGCGGAAGTAACGGACGAAGATGCGCTCACGCTGAGTGATGTGACGGTTTCTGAGGAGACGAGGAAATTCGTCGCGGATGTGGAGAGCGTTGAGTTTTCGAATCCTGATTTGGTTTGGGTTGGGAAGGTTGAAACTGACAGCACGGTTGGCGAGATTAAAGAAGCCAACGGGCTGGAGTGTGAGTACTCAGCGGAGCTGACAGAAGAGCAGATTGAAGAGATTAATGCGCAGACCGTGGAGAGCGGAGACTGGGCTTTGATCAGTATGCTTCCGTTCGAGAGTGAGGAATCGCTGACCGTCACCATGAAGACCGGGGAAGTGTTCACGATCAAAGTGACGGACGCACAGATCATAAAGACCGTGATTGACGCGAAGGGCGACACCTGGGAAATCACTGTGACTTACGGCGAAGATGCAGGAATCCCGAATGATGCCGAACTGAAGGCTGAAGAGATTTTGCCGGAGGATGCGCGGTATCAGGAATATTACCAGAAGGCTGTCGAGGCAGTATCTGGAGAAACTGCAAAGGACAACTATGCGCATTTG
>JAFTPT010000050.1 GCA_017463155.1 Blautia sp. | reverse complement strand
GGGTGGGGTACCAACCCCATGGCCGGGTAGCCAAGCCTGGAAGGGATAAACGCTGAAGGCATCGAAGCGTGAAGCCCCCCTCGAGAGGAGTTATCCCATCGCAAGAGTTAACCCCCTGGAAGACGACGAGGTAGATAGGGCAGAGGTGGAAGCATGGCAACATGTGCAGCTGACTGCTACTAATCGGGTGAGGGCTTGACCAAAAAGATTCTCAAGGAAATGTCTTACATGTATGTAGTTTTGAAGGTGCAGTTTTAAACGATTGAAGACTCCCCATGGAGTTTTCTTTTGTTTACAGGGGATTGGTCAAATGGTATGATAGGGGTCTCCAAAACCTTTGGTGGGAGTTCGATTCTCTCATCCCCTGCTGAAAAAGTCCGGAATTTCCTTTCTTTTTGAGGAACTCCGGACTTTTTGTATTATTGGCGTTAGAATTGATCCGGGATCAGACGGAAGACCTGCTCTACAGTGGCCGCCATGTTGCGTCGCGCGTTCGAGGGATCCATTGCCTCTTCCAGTGTGACGACACTGCGCAGGATCGGGAAGAAAGCATCGATGCCGTGTTCATTGCACGCGACCGCATCTTCCGTGACACAGCCCGCAAATGCCAGAACCCGCTTGCCGTATTTCTTGGCTATCTTCGCGACTCCGATCGGGGCTTTGCCCATCACGGTCTGTCCGTCCAGTCTTCCTTCGCCCGTGATCACAATATCTGCATCCTTGATATAGGATTCCAGCTTTGTCTCTTCCAGAACGATATCGATCCCGCTTGTAAGGGAGGCATTGGTGAAGGTCCGGAACGCGAAGCCGATGCCGCCGGCCGCTCCCGAACCGGGATAATCCGGATCAGCGTCTTCGAAGACGGTCCTGGCCAGAGCGGCATAGTCCGCGAGCCATCTGTCCATCTGAAGGATCATACCCGGTGTGGCACCCTTCTGCGGACCGTAGATCGCACTGCATCCTTTGTCACCGCAAAGAGGATTTGTCACGTCGCATGCGATGCGGAAGGTGCATTTAGCAAGCTCCGGAATAACCTTGTCTTTCTTGATCTTCGCGAGCTTTTTAAGGCCCTGCGCCCCAAACGGAACCGGCCGGCCCTCCGCATCCAAAAGGCCGTAGCCGAGGGACTGCAGCATGCCGATCCCCCCGTCGTTGGTAGCGCTTCCGCCGATGCCGACGATGAAAGTCCGGCAGCCTTTGCGGATCGCGTCGAGGATCATTTCGCCTACGCCGTAGGTTGTGGCAAGAAGCGGATTCTTCTCCTTGTCCGGAACCATGGTGATCGCCGCGGCAGCTGACATTTCCATGACTGCGGTCACGCCGTCATTGAGGATGCCGTAGGCGGCCGTCTCCTTCTCGCCCATCGGACCGGTGACATCCACGTGCCGGAGTGTTCCGCCCATGCCGAGCGTGAGCGCTTCGACGGTTCCTTCTCCGCCGTCAGCCAGGGGACGCACCTGCACCTGCGCATTCGGATGCACCCGGAGTATGCCTTCGCGGATCGCCTCACCCGCTTCGAGGGATGTGAGAGAGCCTTTTAAAGAATCGATTGCGATGACTGCTTTCATGTGTTTTCTCCTTTTATGCTGTATAGGATCGCTGTTCTGTTATCTGGTTTTATTATAGACCGGAATCACCGGGAAAGATATATTCTGCAAACGGAATTTAATGAAGCTGGTGCTGAAGTGCCGGTCACTTCCTGGAAAAAGGTCATAAAGCAAAGGCCGTACTGCTTGTACAGTGCGGCTTTTTCGTGTATACTGGGTTATTAGAGTTCGTTTTTTAAGAGGAGGAAATATGAAAGGAATAGCTTATGGAGTGGGCGTTGGCCCCGGCGACCCGGAACTGATGACATTGAAGGCGATCCGGCTGATCCGTGAGAATGATGTGATCGCGGTTCCCGGTACGGAGCCCAAAGATTCTGTTGCTTACAAGATCGCGGTACAGGCGGTTCCGGAACTGGCGGATAAGGAACTGATCGCGATCGATATGCCCATGGTCAAGGACCGTCAGAAGATTGAAGAAAACCACAAAAAGGGTGCGAAGATCATCGAAGAATACCTGGATCAGGGAAAGAACGTTGTCTATATCACGCTGGGTGATTCGACGATCTATTGTACGTTTACCTATCTGCAGCATTATATGGAGGCCGATGGCTATGAAGTGCAGCTGGTCAACGGGATTCCGTCCTTCTGTGCGGCGGCAGCCAGGCTGAACATTCCGCTGGTGGAATGGAACGAGCCTCTTCATGTGATCCCCGCCGTTCATAAACTGGAGGACAAGCTGAATCTGGATGGGAACTACGTCCTGATGAAGTCCGCCAGCCATATGAAAGAGACGAAGGACATGCTCCGAAGCAGCGGACGGACCGTGCAGGCGGCGGAAAACTGCTGCATGGAAAATGAAAAACTGTACCGGAGTGTCGAGGAGATTCCGGATGACGCCGGTTACTTCTCCCTCATCATCGCAAAATGATCGAGATCAAAAACCTGACAAAAAAATTCGGCGATTTTACAGCGGTCGATCACCTGAACCTGACGATCGGGACCGGCGAGTTCTTTGGGCTTCTCGGCCCGAACGGAGCGGGAAAGACCACGACCATCAGCATGCTTTCCACGGTACTTCTTCCGACGGAGGGAGAGATCCTGATCGACGGAACCAGGCTGGACCGGAAGGCTTCCGCCCAGAAACGGAAGCTGAGCGTGATCACGCAGGAGTATTCCATGCGGCAGGATATGACGATGGACGAGGTCATGGAATACCAGGGAAGGCTGTATTTTATGCCCAAAAAGGAGATCCGCCGAAAGACCGAGGAGCTTCTGGATTTTGCAGGGCTTCTGGAATACCGGTACCGGACGGTACGGCATCTGTCCGGCGGCATGAAGCGTAAGCTGATGATCTGCCGGGCCCTTATGATCGAGCCGGAGATCATGCTTCTGGATGAGCCGACGGCCGGTATGGACGCGCTTTCCCGCAGACAGATGTGGAATCTGCTGCGCCAGCTGAATGTGCGTCAGATGACGATCGTTCTCACGACCCATTATATGGAAGAAGCAGAAGCACTCTGCGACCGGGTGGCTCTCGTCAGCCGCGGAAAGCTGGGCAGCCTTGATACGCCCGCCAATCTGATCGCGGATCTGGGCGCCTATGCGGTCGACGAGGTCATTGACGACAACACCAGGAGCCGCTATTTTAAAGACCGTGACGAAGCGATCCGGTATCTTTCCGCGGCAGGAGGACAGGCCTCCATGCGGAGTACGACGCTGGAGGATGTATTCGTGGAGCATGTAGGTCAGAGACTGACACGAAAATAGTTCCCGGAGGATCCGAAAAAAATAACAGGGAGAGCTATGAAACTATGGGAATTATAACGGTCTTATGGGAAAAATGGGTCGAATTCCGGCGGGATTTCTATAAGATCACCGTTGCCGCCATGATCTCGCCGCTCATGTACCTGATCATCTTCGGAATGGGGATACAGACGACGTCCCATGGGGAGCCGTATCTGCATTTTCTGATCCCCGGCATCGTGGCCATGGCGACCATGACCGGAAGCTTCAGCGCGGTTGCACAGAATATGACGGTACAGCGGCTCTATGAAAAAGCGCTGGACCAGGTGATGGTCTCCCCGACGCCGCTGTGGCAGTTTATCCTGGGACAGATCATCGGCGGAAGCCTCCGGGGAATGTATGCCGGCACCGTGATCCTGCTCCTCACATTGCCGATCCGGACCGGGCTTGTGTTCAACGGATGGTCGTTCCTTCTGATGTTTTTGAACGGGACGGTTTTTTCCACGCTGGCGCTGGTACTGTCCTTTTTATCAAAGAGCTACGCGGATGCGCCGAGATATACGTCCTATATCATTATGCCCATGTCTTTTCTTTGCAATACCTTTTTTTCGACTGACCAGATGCCCGCGGGGTTCCGGCAGGTAATCGGGTTTCTGCCCCTTTCACAGACCAGCCGGATGATCAGGGCTATTTCGGCCGGTGAGGATCCCGGACACATCGGATATGTGATCCTGCTTTTGTATCTGGCCATATTTACCGGGATCTCGATCTGGTTCATTTACAAAAAGAAGAATCTGTGAAGACAGGAGCATAAAGAGATGAGAGAAAAGCCGATATATGGCCGCAGGTTCTGCCTGTGGCTCGCGATGATCTGTCTTCTGATGCCCTGTATGGATCTGAAACGTGCAGAAGCACTGGTCATCAAAAGCGGTGGATCTGCGGCGGAAGCCCCTGCAGAATCTTCCGCGGCAGCATTTGACGAATGGAAGCGTCAGAGGGCAGTAGCGGATTACGGAATGCTGCCGATCTATGCCCGGGACGTGAGCGAAGGAACGTATCCTGTCGAGGTTGTGACCAGCTCGGTGTTCTTTAAGATCGCGGAGGCGGTCCTGACGAACACGGGCGATGAGATGATGGCCGATATGACCATCACCAGTGACAGCTATGCGTACGTGTTCATGGGAACAGCGGAGGAAGCGGAGAATGCACCCGAGGAGGAGTGGATCTCCGGGACCGAGGAAGATGAGCGGAGTACCTTCCATATTCCGGTGGAGGGGCTGGATATGGAGTTCGACTGTGCCGCGTTCAGTAAGAAAAAACAGCGGTGGTATGACAGACGGATCGTGTTCAGGGCGGATTCCCTGCCGGAGGAGGCGCTTAAGGTCCTTCTTCCGGATTATACGTTGATCCGGAAGGCGGTGGCGGCTTATCAGCCTGCTGAAGACGAAGATGAATCCGGAAACGGCCTCGGGACGGAAACCCCGGAGCCGGTCGAAATGACAAGGGCGGACGGGGAATACTCCATCGAGGTGAATATGACCGGAGGAAGCGGAAGAGCCAGCATCAGTTCTCCGACGCTTCTCACCATCCGCCAGGGGAAGGCCTATGCAACACTTCTCTGGAGCAGCGCACACTATGATTATATGCTCCTCGGAAGCGAAAAGTATTTAAATGAAACCACCGACGGCGGGAATTCTACCTTTGAGATCCCGATCACGGTGCTGGATGAACCGATCCCTGTGATCGCGGACAGTACGGCCATGGGAGATCCGCTCGAGATCGCCTATACGCTGACCTTCTACGAGGATTCGATCGGGGCCAAGGGCGAGATCCCGCAGGAAGCCGCCAAGAAGGTGCTGCTCCTGGGCGTGTCCGTGATCCTGGCCGGTGGGATTTTGAACCATTTTCTTAAACGAAGACGGAAAGATCGATAAATATAAAAGTATATGGAGGATAGCCATGAAACAGGAAGTACGCGTTGCGAGCCGGGAGAGCCGCCTTGCCGTGGTACAGAGCCGCTCCCTGATGGCATTTATTGAGGAAAACCATCCGGATGTGGCGACCACGCTTGTGACGCTGAAGACGACGGGAGACAAGATCCTGGACCGCACGCTTGACAAGGTCGGCGGGAAAGGCCTGTTCGTCAAGGAACTGGACATCGCGCTTCGCGAGAATCGCGCGGATATATCGGTCCACAGCCTGAAGGATGTGCCGATGGAGGTGGCGGAGGATCTGCCGCTGCTGGCTTTTTCAAAAAGAGAGGATCCGAGGGATGTGCTTGTCCTTCCGGAGGGGGCAAAAGAGCTGGATCCGGCTCTTCCGATCGGAAGCTCGAGCCTGCGAAGACAGCTGCAGCTCCGTGCTCTGTTTCCGGATCACAAGGTGGAGCCGGTGCGGGGGAATCTGCAGACGCGGCTCCGGAAGCTGGATGAAGGACAGTTCGGCGGGCTGATCCTGGCGGCGGCCGGCCTCAAACGGCTGGGCCTTGCAGATCGGATCTTCCGGTATTTTTCACCGGAGGAGATGATCCCGGCCGGCGGCCAGGGGATCCTGGCGGTGCAGGGAAGAGCCGGCGAAGAGCATCCCTATCTGGAAGGGTATGAGGACAGGGACACAGCCCTTGCGGCCATCTGCGAACGTGGATTTGTGACGGAGCTGGACGGAGGCTGCAGTTCACCGGTCGCAGCGCATGCACAGGTGAAGGACGGACACATCCTTCTCCGGGGATTATACTGGAATGAGGAGACCCATGAGCACCGTACGGGCGTCATGGAGGAAAGCGTTCAGGACCGCCGGCAGGCGGAAGATCTTGGACGAAAACTGGCGGATACGCTTAGAAAGGAAGGATAAGGACGATGGATCTGACAATGAGACCAAGAAGACTTCGCGGAGGAGAGGCGATCCGCCGCATGGTACGGGAGACCCGCATGGACAAGGCTTCCCTGATCTATCCCATGTTCGTGATGGACGGGGAAAACAAGGCGGAGGAGATCCCGTCGCTGGTCGGACAGTACCGTTACACGGTCGACCGGATGGGCGAAGAGCTGGAGAAACTGCTGAAGGCAGGCGTAACGAACGTCATGCTGTTCGGGATCCCGGAGCACAAGGATGAGGTCGGAAGCCAGGCCTACGCGGAGGACGGCATCGTACAGAGGGCTCTCCGGAAGGCAAAGCAGGATTATCCGGAGCTCTATCTGATCACGGACGTATGTATGTGTGAATATACCTCCCACGGTCATTGCGGCGTTCTGTGCGACCATGACGTGGATAATGATCCCACGCTGGAACTCCTTGCAAAGACAGCCCTGTCCCATGTGCAGGCAGGAGCGGCTATGGTAGCTCCTTCCGACATGATGGACGGCCGGGTCCGCGCGATCCGGGAAAAGCTGGATGCAAACGGCTTTCAGAATACACCGATCATGTCCTATGCGGTGAAATATGCTTCGGCTTTTTACGGCCCGTTCCGTGACGCGGCCGGCTCTGCGCCTTCCTTCGGAGACCGCAAGAGCTACCAGATGGATCCGCACAACCGCAGGGAAGGGATCAAGGAAGCACTTCTCGATGTGGAGGAAGGCGCCGACATCATCATGGTCAAGCCGGCGATGTCCTACCTGGATCTGGTGCGCGAGGTGCGCGACTGCATCGACCTTCCGGTGGCTACCTACAGTGTGAGCGGAGAGTATGCCATGGTCAAGGCGGCAGCCCTGAAGGGCTGGATCGATGAGGAACGGATCGTGTGCGAGATGGCGACAGCCGCCTACAGAGCCGGTGCGGACATCTATATTACATACTACGCGAAGGAACTGGCCGGATTCATGCAGGAAGGGCGTATCGGCTGACAGGAGAGTTTTTCATGAAAAAGGCGATCATAGCCATGAGCGGAGGCGTCGACAGCTCGGTAGCCGCTCTTCTGGTCAGGGAATCAGGGGATGAGTGCATCGGGGCGACCATGAAGCTCTTTCAGAACGAGGACGTCGGGATCGAGAAGGAAAAATCCTGCTGCTCTTTATCGGACGTGGAGGACGCAAGAAGCGTCGCGAACCGGATCGGCATCCCGTTTTACGTGTTCAATTTTACGGATCGTTTCCGTGAAGAGGTTATGGACCGGTTCAGCGACGCGTATCTGCACGGGCGGACGCCGAATCCCTGTATCGACTGCAACCGGTACCTGAAATTTGAGAAGCTTCTGCATCGTATGAAGGAGCTGGGTTTCGACTATATCGTGACCGGACACTATGCCAGAACGGAGTATGATGAAGAACGGGGCAGGTACCTGCTTCGGAAGGCTGTCGATGGGAACAAGGACCAGTCCTACGTCCTCTACACCCTTACACAGGAGCAGCTGGCGCATGTCCGGTTCCCGCTGGGCACTCTTCACAAGGAGGAAGTCCGTGCGATCGCGGAAAAGAACGGGTTTGTCAATGCCCGGAAGCACGACAGCCAGGATATCTGCTTTGTGCCGGACGGGGATTATGCCTCCTTTATTGAAAGGCATACGGGGGTCCGGCTGCCGGAGGGCGATTTTGTGGACCGGCAGGGCACCGTTCTCGGCCGCCACAAGGGGATCACCCATTACACGGTCGGCCAGCGGCGCGGCCTCGGCCTGCCGGCGGGACGGCGGATCTATGTATGCGAGCTTCGGACAGATACCAATGAGGTGGTGCTCGGAGAGAATGAAGATCTTTTTTCCAGGGAGCTTACGGCAGGGGATGTCAACCTGATCTCCGTGGATGAACTGAAGGAACCGATGCATGTGAAAGCCCGGATCCGCTATAAGCATAAAGAACAGGACGCACTTGCCTGGCAGACGGAGGACGGGAAACTGCACGTCCGTTTTGAGGAGCCCCAGCGGGCGATCACGGCCGGCCAGGCGGTCGTTCTCTACGACGGGGACATTGTTGTCGGCGGTGGAGTCATCGAATCTGCCGTGAATAGTAACCGTAAAGCTTTATTCGTTTAAAAAAGAAGTTGAAATCCCCATCTGGCTATGGTACAATAGCCTTTAGTTGATTAGGAGGTGTACGTAAGTGGGTGTTTTACGAGTTATTCTGACGATTCTCTTCGTGATAGATTGTATCGCATTGACCGTAGTCGTTCTGATGCAGGAAGGCAAACAGCAGGGACTTGGATCGATCGCCGGAGCAGCTGATTCCTATTGGGGCAAGAACAAAGGACGTTCCATGGAGGGCGGCCTTGTAAGAGCGACCACCATTATGGCTGTGCTTTTCTTTGTATTTGCGATCATCCTGAACCTCAATTTCTGATGGGTCACGGACAGAGACAGAAGAATCAAAATCTGAAACACTCTTGTATCCTGCAAGAGTGTTTTCTGTTTCTTAAAGAAAAGTAAAACCGGAGGACGGAAGATGGCAAAGAAAAAAGGGACAAGCCTGATCGCCAACAACAAAAAGGCTTATCATGATTATTTTATCGATGAAAAATACGAAGCCGGGATCGCCCTGGCGGGGACGGAGGTCAAATCCCTGCGGCTCGGAAAGTGCAGCATCAAGGAATCCTTTGTCAGGGTGGAGCACGGGGAAGTGCTGGTCTACGGCATGCATATCAGCCCCTATGAGAAGGGCAACATCTTCAACAAGGATCCCCTTCGCGTACGGAAGCTTCTGCTGCACAGGTACGAGATCCGCAAGATCGAGTCAAAGCTGAAGGAGAAGGGGCTTACCCTGATCCCGCTGCAGGTGTACTTCAAGGACAGTCTGGTCAAGGTGGAGCTCGGACTTGCCAGGGGCAAAAAACTCTATGACAAGCGGGAGGACATCGCGAAGAAAGACCAGCGACGCGAGGCGGAACGGGAATTCAAGGTCAGGAACCTGTAAAGGAGCGGCCAGGGATGAGATTTTTCCATTTATCGGATCTGCATATCGGCCTGAAGCTTTTGAACCAGGATCTCCGGGAATACCAGGAGCATGTGCTCGGGCAGATCGTGACACTGGCGGAAAGGGAGAAACCGGACGCGGTCGTGATCGCCGGGGATATCTATGACAAGGCGGTCCCTTCGGTGGAGGCGGTCGAGGTTTTTGACCGTTTTATCGGAGAACTGGCCGAAAGCCTTCCAAAGACGGCGCTGATGCTGATCAGCGGCAATCACGACAGTGCACCGCGGGTCAACTGTTTCCGGAATGTACTGAAAAAACAGAATGTATACATGATCGGGCTTCCGCCCGAAACGGAGGAGCAGCATATCCAGAAGGTCACGCTCACCGATGAGGCCGGACCGGTGCATTTCTATCTGCTTCCCTTTGTCAGGCCGTCCATGGTAAAGCAGGTCGTCGGGACGCAGGAGAACGGAAACCTGTATTCCTACGAGGAGACTCTTCAAAGGCTTCTCGAACGGGAGGAGTATGATCCGGATGCGCGGAACGTGCTGGTAAGCCACCAGTTTTACCTTCCGGCCGGAAGGACGGCGGAGGATGTGGAGCGGATGGATTCGGAGATCCGGATCCTCGGCAACATCGACGAGGTATCTTCGAAGGTGCTGAAGAGGTTTGATTATGCCGCCCTCGGGCATATCCACAAGCCCATGAAGGTGAGCAGCCATGCTCTGTATTCAGGGACACCCTATGCATGTTCCGTAAGTGAAGCAGGGCAGGAAAAATCCCTTGTCATGGTCGACATGCCCCAAAAAGGGGAAATCTCCATCAGCCGTCTGCCGCTTTTGCCGCTTCGGCAGGTGAGGATCCTTCAGGGGACTCTTGCGGAGGTATTGTCCATGGCATGCGAGGATTACGTGACCGTGATCCTCACCGGTCTTCCGGAGGAGGGGGAGATCGACGTGCAGGACCGGCTGCGGGCGGCCTTTCCCTATCTGCTGGAGATCCGCCGGGAGCAGGTTCGTGCCGGGCAGGACGACCACAGAAGAGAGATGGCAGCTGAGCCGGATCCGTATGCCCTTTGCTGTGAATTCCTGCGGGATCCCGATGACGAAGAACAGCGTATCCTGCAGGATGTGATCCGGAAGGTCTGGGGGGAATCGGAAGGATGAGACCGTTACAGATAACGATGCAGGCCTTCGGCTCTTATGCCGGTGAGACCGTGATCGATTTTACGAAAGTGCGTCAGAACCTGTTCCTGATCTCGGGAGATACGGGAGCCGGAAAGACGACGATCTTTGACGCGATCGTGTTCGCCCTGTACGGGGAGGCCAGTTCGCTGAACAATAAAAAGGATGGGACAGAGCTCCAGAGCCAGTTTGCGGATCTGGGGCTTACGCCGTTTGTAGAGCTTGTTTTCAGCCAGGAGAGCGGCGGAAGGCAGGAGATCTATACCGTACGCCGTTCGCCGAGGCACGTCCGTCCGTTAAAAAGAGGGACGGGCACCAAGGAGGAAGCGGGCAGCGTCTCCCTTTTGATGCCCGACGGAAGGGAATATCCTCAGAAGGAGGCGGACCGCCGGCTTCTGGAGATCATCGGACTCACAAAGGCACAGTTCATGCAGGTGGCCATGATCGCGCAGGGCGAGTTTATGGAGCTTTTACGGGCCAGATCGGAAGACAAAAAGGTCGTTTTTCGGAAGCTGTTCCGGACGGAACGGTATCAGGCCATTGTGGAGGAACTGGCGGGCAGGAGAAAGGAAAAACTGCAGGATATCGCCCGGATCAGGACGATCTGCCAGACGGAGGCTGCACGCATTCTTGTGCCGGAGGAGTATGAGAACGCGGAGGCTGTCCGGGCCGGCATGGACAAGGTCCTTCTGTCGGAGAGGTTCTCTGTCACGGATATGGAAGCACTCCTTTCTTCCCTGGCACAGATGCTGGACTTCCTGCAGGATGCGTTTGCAGGGGAATCGGAACGCTTTGAGAAGAGCAGAACGATCCGCGACGAAAAAAAAGAAGAAAACGCCCGGGCAAAGAACCTGGCGCTTCTGTTTGACCAGAAGGAACGCGCGGCAAAGGAGCTTGACGGCTTTGCCATGCAGGAACCGGACATCGGACAGAAACAGGTGCTTGGACGGCAGATCCGAAGCGCGTACGATGTACAGAGCCTGTACAGACGATTTGAAGACGCCCGCAAGATGGCTTCGGAAACCGAAGACAGAGCCCGCACCGAAGAAGAAAGGCTGCCGGAGCTTCTTCAGAAGGCCGGGAGCACGGCAGACGCCGAAAAGGAAGCTGCCGACCGTAACGAGAAACAGCTGAAGGAAAGCACCCGGATCGAAGAGCAGGCAAAAAAAGCACTTGCACTGTTTGCAAGGATCGATGAATGCCGGAAAAGGCTGGAAGAAAAAGAACGCGACTGCCGGCAGGCCGAAGCAGCGACCGAAGGATATAAAAAAGAACTTCGGGATCTCGGGGAATCCGTGAAAAGATGGACGAAGGAGCGGGAGGTTCTTGAGGACGCCGACCGGCAGCTGGCACTTTTCAAGGTGCGTGCTAAGGCCGCGGATGATATTACCCGGGAACTTGAGGAGGTCCGTACCCTTAAGGGGGAGGCGGAAAAAAGCGCCGTAGAGGCCGACCGCCTGAAAGAAGAGTATAAAAAGGCCTGCTCGCATTATGAAAAAGCGCAGCTGCGCTACGAGGAGCTCCGGAAACGGTTCCTGAACGCCCAGGCGGGGCTTCTGGCCGCGGATCTGATTGAAGGAGAACCGTGCCCGGTCTGCGGCTCGAAGGAGCATCCGGCGCCATGCATGACACATGAGACAGAACCTGAACTCACCAGGGAAAACGTCGATCAGCTGGAGAAGGAGCTTCGTACCGCGTCAGGACGGCAGGAGAAGGCCGCCGCAAAAAGCCATGCGGCCTTCATGGTGGCCGAGGAGCGGAAGAACGGCTTTGCGGGACAGATACAGAAGCTTTCCCGGCAGATGGCGGATCGTGGTGTATCCGGTATTACGTCGGATTTGGGATTGTCAGAACTGGAAGCGGCTTTCCGGACGTATTGTGAGGAACTGGAAAAAGAAGGAAAACAGAGGCAGGAAGCGGCGCGTCAGCTGAATCGGCTGCAGCAGCAGATTGAAAAGGCTGTGCAGGATACAGAGCATCTGCGCCGCGAGGTGCTGAAGTCCACCGAGAATGCGGGGACCTTGCTTACAGCCGCCGAAAAAGAGCGTAGTACGCTGGAAGAACTGACAAAGTCGCTCCCTTATGATACGGTGGAAAAAGCTGTCCTGGAAGAAGAAAAAGCCCGGAAGGAAAGGAAGGAGGCGGCGGCGCGATATGAGGCTGCCGTAAAAGAAGCACGTGCGGCCAGAAAAGAGGCCGACAGCTGCAGGACACTTCTTTTGCAGTACCAGCGAGAACTTCCCCGTCTTTGGGAGGATGCGGATCACCGGAAGTCCCTGTACGAAGCCGGCTGCCAAAAAGCCGGGCTTTCGGAAAAGGAGTGGCAGGATCTTACAGAACGCTTTTCCCTTGAATCGGTGGAGCTGCTCCGGCAGGAAGCAGAGAGATTCCAGAGCGGCAGGGCCGCCGCCGGCCGGCTTTTTGAGGAAGCCGTGACCGCGATCGGGGATAATGATAAGCCGGATCTTGAAAGACTTGCACAGGAAGTCCTGGAAGCGGAGGAAAGACTCGGGACAGACACGGTCCGCTATGACAGGTGCAGGGAGCTTCTGCAGCGGAACAGAGAGGTCTTTGATGCACTTACGCCGCGCATGGAGGAACGTGCCGGAATGCTGCGGGAATTCCAGAAGCTTGAGAATCTGTACCTTGTACTCGCCGGAAAGGTGACCGGGGCGCGGATGGATCTTGAGACCTATGTGCAGCGAAAATATCTCGAACGGATTCTGAATGCCGCAAACCGCCGGTTTGAGGAGATGTCCTCGGGACAGTTCTCCTTCCGCCTCTGCAGCATGGAGATGGCCGGCGAAGGACGAAACCGGGGTCTGGACCTGATGGTCTATTCTACGCTTACGGGCAAGGAGCGTGAAGTCCGGACTTTGTCGGGGGGAGAGTCCTTTATGGCAGCGCTTTCCCTGGCTCTCGGGATGGCTGATGAGATCCAGGAGAGTGCGGCAGCCATTCATCTGGACATGATGTTTATCGACGAAGGCTTCGGCTCGCTGGACGACAACGCACGGGACCAGGCTGTACGCGTACTCAAGCAGATGGCCGGAGGAAAAAGGCTGGTAGGCCTGATCTCCCATGTGTCCGAGCTGAAGCAGGAGATCGAGGACCAGCTGCTGGTCACAAGAGACCGCACAGGCAGCATGGTATCCTGGCAGCTCAGCTGAATGGAATCATGAAAATTCTATGAATTACGACCCGGTTTGGTTGACAAGAATCGTTTCCTCTGCAATAATGAACAAGGAGTAAGGGGACGATTTACGCGAAGATTCCGGTCAACAGGAGGGGAGTCAGATGAAAAAAAGATACTATCTTTTTGCCGTTTTCGCGGTACTCATCCTGGCACTTGCCGGCTGCGGAAAAAAGGCAGGACAGGAACAGGGGGAGGCGGCAAAGGAGGAAACCGCAAAGCTATCCGAGGCTGAAGCTGAAGCCGCGGAGGGATCTCTTGTCGAGATGGAAAAACCGACGCCTACGACGGTCGCGGCAGCTCCGGCGGAAGAGATCCAGAATGAGATGGGCACAAAGACACAGACTGCGTCCCAGGTCGTGCTGATCAATCAGACCGGGAGTGAGATCGCGGACATTTTTATCCGTCCGGCTCTTCCGGCCGGTGAGGACAGTGACGAGTGGGGCGACGAACAGACGGGGCACAGATTTGTGCTCGCGAACGGGGACAAAGCAGTCTATTATTACGACGGAAGCCGGAAGGATGAGGAAGGGCAGGTCATTACGAGCTACGACATCCGTGTAAGCTATTCGGATGTGGACAGGAATGAGTGCTTTTTCAGAAGGCTGCCGCTTACGGTCATGAAGGAGCTCAGGCTCTGCATGGACGGGACCGGGGAGGACAGTATCCCTTATGCCAGGTATCTTACATCGACCGGCAGCAGGGAATATTCTACCCTGGAGGAAGTAAAGAAGCGTCTCGGACTTCTGGACAGTGAAGACCAGGAGGAGCCGGAACCGACGCCGACACCGGCGGAAACAGCGGGGACACCGACGCCGACACCGGCCGTGACGCCCGATCATAATGAGGATGCCAACGCCGGCGACGGGGATGCGGACGACGTGAGGATCAAGCAGGCCGAAAGCTTTATCGGTCAGTCTCTCTCGAGCCTGGAGAGCTCGCTCGGGGCAGCGGACAGCAGCGAATACGTGGACGAACCGGAGACCGGCATGACCGGCTACCATTATTATGGTTCCTTTACCGTTTCGACCTTTATGGACGGCGATGAGGAAGTGGTCGGAGGGATCTGGTAAGTATCCGTAACAATAAAAGAAACGCAGGGGGTCAGTATGAAAAGAGTACTTTTGAAACTCAGCGGCGAAGCACTGGGTGAACGCGAAACAAAGCGGGGTTTTGATGAGCAGACCGTGATCAAGGTGGCAGAGCAGATCAAGACAGTCGCCGAGGAAGGTCTGGAGATCGGTATCGTGATCGGCGGCGGCAATTTCTGGCGGGGCCGGGAGAGCAGCAAGGTCATCGAGAGGACAAAATCGGACCAGATCGGTATGCTGGCTACGGTTATGAACTGTCTGTTCGTATCCAACATCTGCCGGTATCTCGGCATGAAGACGGAGGTGTTCACGCCATTCGCCGTGGAGGGAATGACCACCCGGTACAGCAAGGACCTTGTGGAAGCGAGCTTTGCGGAAGGAAAGATCGTCTTCTTTGCTGGAGGCACGGGCCATCCGTTCTTCTCGACCGATACGGCGACCACGCTGCGGGCGCTCGAGATCGGAGCCGACGTGATCCTTCTCGCAAAGGCGATCGACGGCATCTATGACAGCGATCCCAAAAAGAATCCGGATGCGGTCCGTTATGACGAGATCTCGATCGAGGAGGTCGTGGAGAAAGAACTCCAGGCCATGGATCTGACGGCTTCCATCATGTGCAAGGACTACCGCATGCCCATGCTGGTGTTTGCGCTTGATGAGGAGAACAGTATCGTGAATACGGTCCATGGAAATTTCCATGGTACAAAGGTAACTGTATAAAAGCTGAAATTGGAGGGAAGAGACTATGGACGAACGTGTACAGAAATACGAAGATAAGATGCAGAAGACCATCGCGAATCTGGAATCCGAACTGGGTACGATCCGTGCCGGACGTGCCAATCCGCATATTCTGGACCGTATAACCGTGGATTACTACGGAACACAGACACCGCTCCAGCAGGTAGCGAACATCACGGTTCCGGAGGCCCGTATGCTGCAGATCCAGCCCTGGGAATCCAGCCTGATCAAAAAGATCGAAAAAGCGATCCTGACATCCGACCTGGGCATCAATCCCAACAATGACGGCAAGATCATACGTCTGGTATTCCCGGAGCTTACCGAGGAACGCCGTAAAGATCTGGTAAAAGACGTTAAGAAGAAAGGCGAGGCCTCCAAGGTCGCGATCCGCAATATCCGCCGTGACGCCAACGATTCCTTCAAGAAGCTGGGCAAGGCTGAGGATATTTCCGAGGATTCCATCAAGGAACTGGAAGAGGACGTGCAGAAGCTTACCGACAAGTATATCAAGGAAGTTGATTCTGTCGTCGAGAAGAAGTCAAAAGAGATCATGACCGTCTGAAAAAGGCGGATCGTCTCCATCAACAGTGACCATACGGAGAGCTCTATCAAGGAGCTCTCTGTTTTTCCGCGGAGGTGAACCTGTGAACATTCCAAATCATGTTGCGATCATCCTGGATGGGAACGGCCGGTGGGCCAAAGCCAAGGGCATGCCCAGAAGCTACGGCCATATGAAGGGCTGCGCCAATCTGGAATCGATCTGCGATGACGTCAAAGAGCTGGGGATCAAATATCTGACCGTCTATGCCTTTTCCACAGAAAACTGGAAACGATCCAGGGAGGAAGTGGAAGGGCTGATGAAGCTGTTCCGGAGTTACCTGAAGCGCTGTCTCAAGATCGCGGAGCGGAACCGGATGCGTGTCAGGATCATCGGCAATATCAGCGCCTTTGACCAGGATATCCAGGACAGTATTCACGTGCTGGAGGATTATTCCAGCCAGTATGACGAACTGTATTTCCAGATCGCCCTGAATTACGGAAGCCGTGACGAGCTTGTACGCGGGATCCGGAAACTGGCGGCGGATATTTCGGACGGAAAGATCGCTCCGTCCGACATCGGGGAGGAGACGCTGGAAGGGTATCTTGATACGGCCGGTGTGCCGGATCCGGATCTGCTGATCCGTACCAGCGGGGAGATGCGTCTCTCCAATTTCCTGCTCTGGCAGATGGCTTATACGGAGATGTATTTCACGGATGTGGCCTGGCCGGATTTTCACAAAAAGGAACTGGTCGAAGCGATCGAGGTTTATAACGGCCGGGACCGCAGGTACGGCGGCATAAAGGAGGAAGCATCGTGTTCAAGACAAGACTGATCAGCGGGATCATCCTGGTAGCGATCGCGCTTGCGACGATCATCAGCGGAGGCTACGTCCTTTTCGGCACACTTTTGCTCATCTCCCTGATCGGCATGTTTGAGCTTTACCGGGCCATGGAGGTACAGAAAAAGGATGATTGGCTGCTGGCCGGAGCGGGCTATCTGGGAGCGATCCTGTATTATATTATGATGATGAGGGATTTTCAGAAATTCGGGGCCGTCATGATCGTGGTTTCCGTGATCCTTCTCATGGCCGTCTATGTGTTCCGCTATCCGGAATACCACGCGGAGCAGGTGATGGCGGCTTTCTTCGGCGTGGTCTATGTGGCGGTCATGCTTTCCTTCATTTATCTGACCAGGATGCTGCCGGACGGCGGCGTATATCTGGTGTGGCTGATCTTCCTCTGCTCCTGGGGCTGCGATACCTGCGCCTACTGTGTGGGCATGCTGATCGGCAAGCATAAGATGGCTCCGGTCCTGAGCCCCAAAAAGTCCATCGAGGGCGCCGTAGGCGGCGTGGTCGGTGCGGCGGCTCTGGGCATGATCTATGCGGCGGCAACCGGCGGGAAGGTCCTGGAATACGGGCTGATCTGTGCCATCGGAGCCCTGATCTCCATGGTGGGAGACCTGGCAGCCTCCGCGATCAAGAGAAACAGGGATATCAAGGACTATGGTAAACTGATCCCGGGTCACGGAGGGATACTCGACCGTTTTGACAGCGTGATCTTCACGGCGCCGGTGATCTATCTGCTGGCGATCGTGATCCTGTGATCACAGATCAATGATAAAAGAGGTTACCTGATGAAAAATATTGCGATACTTGGTTCCACCGGTTCCATCGGGACGCAGACACTCGATGTGGTACGGAGAAACTCTGATCTGAAGGTCCTGGGCGTCAGCGCAGGAAGAAATATCCGGCTTCTGGAGGAACAGATCCGGGAATTCCATCCGCTTCTCGCGGCTGTCGGCGATGAGTCCGCGGCGGCGGATCTTCGGGTGCGGGTCGCGGATACCGGCACAAAAGTCGTATCCGGGATGGATGGCCTTCTGGCTCTTTCCGCCATGGAGGAAAGTGATATCCTGGTGACGGCGATCGTGGGCATGATCGGCATCCGGCCTACCATCGAAGCCATCAAGGCCGGGAAGGACATCGCCCTGGCCAACAAGGAGACGCTGGTGACGGCCGGCCATCTGCTGATGCCTCTGGCAAAAGAGAAGGGCGTACAGATCCTTCCCGTCGACAGTGAGCACAGCGCGATCTTCCAGGCTCTGCATGGCGAGGACAGACGGCAGATTCACAAGCTCCTGATCACGGCCTCCGGAGGACCTTTCCGGGGAAAGTCCCGAAAGGATCTCGAGACGGTGACGCTTCAGGATACGCTGAAGCATCCCAACTGGGTCATGGGCAGGAAGATCACGGTGGATTCGGCCACACTGGTCAACAAGGGCCTGGAGGTCATGGAAGCCAGATGGCTGTTCGATGTGGATCTGGACCAGATCCAGGTCGTTGTGCAGCCCCAGAGCATCATTCATTCGATGGTGGAATTCACGGACGGAGCCGTGATGGCGCAGCTGGGGACGCCGGATATGCGCCTTCCGATCCAGTATGCGCTGTTTTATCCGGAGCGTCGGTATCTTCCCGGAGAACGACTGGATTTCACGACGCTGTCTCAGATCACCTTTGAAACGCCCGACATGGATACCTTCCTGGGACTTCCGATGGCCATCGAGGCGGCCAGGACGGGCGGCTCCATGCCGACCGTGTTCAATGCGGCCAATGAGGCGGCCGTGGGGCGCTTTCTCGAAGAAAAGATCGGTTTTCTCACGATCTACGAGATCATCAGGAGCGCAATGGACCGCCATTCCCTGATCACGGACCCGGATCTTGACGAGATCCTGGAGACCGAAAAAGAAGTCCGGGAATGGATCGAAAGCAGGTGGTAATTTGAAGATCATAATTGCAATCCTTCTGCTCAGCGCAATCGTCCTGTTTCACGAGCTGGGGCATTTCCTGCTGGCGAAGGCGAATCATATAGGCGTTACGGAGTTTTCGCTTGGCATGGGACCGCGGCTTTTCAGCTTTGAACGCGGGGGAACCCGCTATTCATTGAAGCTGCTGCCGTTCGGAGGCTCCTGTGCGATGCTGGGCGAAGATCTGGATGATACACAGCCCGGGGCATTCTCCGCTGCTCCTGTATGGGGCAGGATCGCGACGGTGGCCGCCGGCCCTGTTTTTAACTTTATCCTGGCTTTTGTGCTGGCGACCCTGATCGTCGGCCTGTACGGCTCCGGTCCCTCCCGCGTCAGCATGGTCGCGGAGGATTCTGCCGCCATGAAGGCAGGGCTTCAGGAGGGAGATCTGATCACAAGCTTCCAGGGCCATAAGGTGGATCTGACAGAGGAACTCTACCTGTATCTGTACCTGAATCCGCTGAGTGAAGAGCAGGTCAGTCTCAAGGTCAGACGAGACGGACAGACGGTGGATATCGTCTATGAACCGGATGTGAACATCCGGTATCTGATGGGATACTATAAGGATGAAGAAAACGCGGCACTCGTCAGCTCCGTGATCCCGGGGATGGGCATGGAGGATGCCGGAATAAAGGCGGGGGATCTGATCACGGCGATCAACGGGACGGCGGTGACCGGGGACACGTTGGATGCATATCTTTCCGAGAATCCGTTATCCGAAGAGCCGGTCACGATCACCTATGAGAGAGACGGCCTTTCGTATGAGGTGTCCGTCACACCGGGGGAGGACCGGATCCCGATCCTCGGCTTTTCAACGGTGTGGAATGAAAAGCAGTCCGGACTTTCCATTTTCAAGTACGGATTCCTCGAACTGAAATATACGGTAAAGTCCACGATCCTCGGCCTGAAGGAGCTGTTTACAGGTAAGCTGAGCGTCAAGGAGATGAGCGGCCCTGTCGGAGTCGTCAACGTTGTCGGCGAAACCTACGAGAACAGCAAAAGCGAGGGCGCGTTCGTCGTTCTTCTGAACATGATGAATCTGGTCGTGCTCTTGTCGGCCAACCTGGGCGTCATGAACCTGCTTCCGATCCCGGGACTGGATGGCGGCAGGCTGATCTTTTTGCTGATCGAGGCCATCCGGCGTAAGCCCGGCAACCGGGAACTGGAGGGTATGATCAATGTGGCGGGTGTCATGCTCCTGCTCGGGTTCATGGTCTTTATCCTGTATAATGATATCGCAAAACTGTTCTGAAAAAACAAACGAAAAGTGGTCCAAAAAAGCAGAAGAAAAGTGTTGACTTTAGTGAACGCTTTTGTTATACTGTTTCTTGTCGCGAGGGAAAGGACAACAATTTCCCACGAAATGCGATATGCGGAAGTGTCGGAACTGGCAGACGAGCAAGACTAAGGATCTTGTGAGCAATGCGCTCGTGTGGGTTCAAGTCCCATCTTCCGCATTTTTTAATGCCCGAACGGACGGAGCCGGAAGCCTGGAAGCCTTGATTTTACTGGGCTTCAGGGGAAAAGAGGGAGAACCTGGTGGAAAGGGTTCTCCCTCTTTTTGCCCCATGGCTGCCCCATGAGAGCCCCACGGATTTACAGGATCGAGACCTTGGAAATGAGGGTATCGTCCTTTTCTTTCAGCTTTTTGTCACATGGAGATAGATTTCCCGGGTGATCCGGCTGTTCTCATGTCCGAGCCTGCGGGAGATCACATCGATCGGGACACCTTTTTCCAGCATCAAAGAAGCATGGGTATGCCGGAGGGCATGCGGCGTCAGCGGCCGGCCGACATATTTCTCGGTATTTTCCCTGAAGTATTTGTTGAAGGCATAGTATTTGAGATAAGTGCCATCCTCCGAGAAGAGGAAGGGAAGCTTCTTTTTCCGGATCCCGTACCGGAGCCGGCGGCGCTTCATTTCGGTATCAAGCTGCCGGATCACGTTTTCCAGCTGAGGCTGTATGAAGACGTCGCGGATGGAACATAGTGATTTGGCGGAACTGACTCGCTTGTTGACGCTGTCGTAGGCTTTGGAAACATGAATCTGATGGGTGGCCAGATCGATGTCGGATGGCTCCAGAGCGATGGCTTCGCCGATCCGCAGGCCGGAGAGCGCCAGGAACTCGGTGAACAGTCTCCAAACCGGGACGGCCATATGGTCGAGAAGGATCTTCAGCTCGTCCGTCTCCAGGTATTTGAACTGGATCGCTTCCCGGTGAGGACGCTCCTTGAAGCCGTCAAGCTTCTGCAGAAAGTCAATGCTGTCGATCATGTCATTCTTATAGCCCCATCTGATAAGGGCCCGGAAACGTTTCAGAAGCTCGTTGAGCGTTCCCGGCTCTTTCCCGGACTCGATCATGGATTGACGGATATAAGGGGCTGTGAGCCTGGATACAAGCGTATCATTCCCCAATAAGGCCAGGATCGTTTCTGCGGCATAATAGTTCCGGGTGTATGTGGAAGGCATGACGGTAAGCTTCTGATCGGCCCTGTAAGCTTCGATGACGTCCTCCAGGGTCGTAGTCTCATTGGTCTTGGGCTTGCTTAACTCTTCAATCCTTGCCCTCAGAATGTCCTCAGCGGCCTTCCTGGCACTTCTGGTATTCTTGTCGATACAAATGGACGTCTTGCGGCTTTTGCCCGTCATAGGGTCAATATAGCGCTCCACAGCGCGGAACTTGCCGGTAGATAGTTCTTCAACCCACATAAAAGGAACCTCCTTCATAAAGATTTGGACTTTGTGATCCGGTTTTATATTTAGCAGTATCAGCAGAGGCTGTTCTTAAATATGAGTTGATAGTTTTCTGGAAATCCGATTCTGTCTAAGGATATTTTCTCCTGATATTTATCCATAAGTGACATGATCTCCGCAAAAAATCTGTTTTTATCTTCATACGACGGAAGGCGTCGTAGCAATAACAGAACATAACAGAACACAGTGTCTGTCGGTGCGATTTCCGGATGCTTTCTCAAAAAAGTTGAATTGAATCTAACAGGAGGCCTTAACGCAGTGTCGTATAATCGGGCAGCATGAGCACATCTATTTCTCAATACAGAGAGACAGTGCAAATGGTTTACGAGAGTCTGTCGGCTCACCCCGACAGAACCAGCAATAGCATCCTGTTCAGATATATACATAGCATTAAACAGCATAGAAGCATTTGAGAATGATAATAGCTCTAACAGAACCCAGAGAGGCATTTTCCCGTGATACTTTACCTGATGATGTTTCATGATAAGGCTGTCCTGATAATAGCTCGCACCTTTAGCTTGAAAGCTGTTCATAATGGAATCAAATCCTGATTTATTAAAATAGTTATTTCGGTCATAGTGCTGGTCATGCGGCGGATTTAAACATTTTTGCAAAGCAAACCAGTAACCAATCTGAGCTTTATAATACACTTCAGCAATTTCCAGATAATTCCGAAGAATTCCACGCAGTTCCTGATCAAAACAGTATGCATCATAGATAGATTCAAAGGTAGTATTATCTATACAAGTGCTGCTGGAAGAGGCTTGACGAAATTGAAGCGCATATCCGGAAAAACGGTAATAGCCAATTTGCCGAAGAATCTCTTTCGCAGCCACAGGATCATTTATAGCGATTCGGTGATCATTAAGGATGGTTATCTGTTCATCCAAAGTAGAAGGTTTTTTGAGCATTGTATTAGTCCTCTAAAAAGTAAAAGGCCGGATCCAAGGATCCGGCCGGCCCCCAATGCCTTTCAGCTTCTGGGCAGCTCTGTTAATGTAAGTATACACGAGAATGGATCCAAAAACAACAGATTTTTTGATTTTTCAATATTCAAGAAACAGGTCTAATATAATTGCGCCGGCGCAATCATCTTCCAAAATCATAGAAAACTATTTTCCCTTTACATTTAATTATTGATTCATGCCATCTCTTTTTTTGCCGGTTCGAAGGAGCCGGAAGCATACTTCGAATTACCAGTGAGGTCCTCGACATACTCGAGGGCCTTTTCTTTTCCGGCATCATTAAGCTGATTATAATTACGGAGGAGAGCCTGTTCATCGATCCGGAGGCCGGAGGGGACGGGATCGGAAGAGCATTGATCCATCGGAGACGCTGAGATAGACGAAGAAGATAGATCAACATCACCATCTATCATATTAAATAGAACATTGAAATCTAGTCCCATTCCATCAGCAGCCTGCTTAATTGTGCCTATTGAGGGGGCAATGGGCTTTCCGGTTTTCGGATGCTTATTCTTTTCTAAAATAGATATATATGCTTTGCTTATACCACTCTTCTCAGAAAAGGTGTCCATACTCATATCTTTCTCATCTCGGAATCTTTTTATAATATCTCCTAATGTCATTAAATCACCGCCTTTTAGTCTAGTTGTTTAGTTTATTATACAACTGCATTGGCTATATGTCAAATAAATTAAACAAAAGCTGTTGACAAACAATGTACAACATGTTAGACTTCAATTGTACAGGATAGTGGACATAACACGAATGGAGGTGATAAGAATGGAATATAGAATAAGAGAAAGCCGGGAAAGAGCTGGCATGTCACAGGAGCAGTTGTCCAAGAAATCAGGTGTATCCCGTGCAATAATCTCTGGATTGGAGAACGGTTCTATTACTGTAACAACGACAAAGACTCTGTCACGGATTGCCGAAGCTCTGGGGCTTAAAGTAAGCGAAATTTTTTTAAGCTAAATGTTCAACATGTTAGACAATTGGGTTTAATTATTCATGCGAAGGGGGTGCGAGTAATGGCAAGAAGACCGAGTCCTGCGATGTATAGGCAGCAGAAGGAGATTGCAGAGGAGTTCAGCCTGACGTCCAAGACGGTTCAGTCCAGGTTAAAGGAGCTCCGAGAGCTCCGCGATCGGTATGGAGAGCTTGCAGTGATCGATCAGACGAACCTGGTCCTGGTCTACAGGCCGGCGTTTGCAGATTACATGCGAAACCGGGAGAAGCTGCGGGACAAGAACATGTCCAGGCAGGTGCCGCCCTATGATCCGAAGAAGATCATCCGGGAGCTGGCCATGAAGGAGTGGGACTGTCCCGCAGTAGAGGAACCGAAGATCGACAGAGAAGAGATCAAGCAGCTGATCCGCGAGATCCTGCTGGAAGGACTGCGGACCGCATAAGGAGGGAAAACAATGAAGATGAAGATCGGATGGGTGCTTTTCTGCACGGGAGTATTTGGCGTTGTTCTGACTGGCTGTGCCCTGGACAGTCCGGCATGGGAACTGGTCTTGTTCCTGCTGCTCATGAATCTGCTCATGGCCTCGATCGGGTACAGGATGGCGGATCTGAAATCCCTGGAAGAGGAGCGGCTGGCCGAACTGGAGGAAGAGGAGCAGGAAGAGATCGCACATGAATTCCGGATGCGGAACCGAGACAGGACATACACGACCTGGATCCAGGTCAGCAGGATCATGCCATAAGGAGAAAAGAGCCTCCGCGAGGATGGAGTTGAGCGTCGATAAAGAAAGCCCCGCCGGGGGCGAAGCCGGCAGGGCCGCATGCAGGCCTGCATGCAGGGTTGATGGTTACAGAAGAGAATTATTTGGAGAGAATGAACAGCCACTCACCTGATCCGTTCACAAAACGGCTCATGGAGAGCAGTGTCCATCCCTCCTTCAGAAGAGACTGCATCTCTTCCGAAGAATAGGTGTATTTCTTTATCGGCGTTCACCTCCATTCTCGCGGAGGTGTCAGGCCTGCACACAGATTATGGAGGAGCAGAGGAACGATGTCAAGGATAGCTGAAGAGAATAAAGATCTGAATATCTGGATCATCCGGTATTCGGACGGACGGATGCAGAGCTGCCTGGGGAGCCGGGAGGAAGCGGAAGAGGCCGCCAGGGCGGGAGCCAGAGGCAGCAGCTATGAGATCCACTGAGACAAAAGAAAAGCTCATGCGGGGCAACGCATGAGCCAGATGCCTTTCGGCCTGTCAGGGGTATATTTCTGACACGTTCATTATATACCGCTGCGGGCCGTGAAGTCAAGGGAAAAGGCTTTCACGGCCTTTTATTTTGGGGCTTTCCGGGAGCCCTTAAAAGCCTGATCAGGCGTATTAGAGTTACGTTCACGAGGTAGAGCATGGAGCGGGGGTATATAAGACAGACATGGGAGTTCGAGGACACCCTGGAGATTGAGGAAAAACACACAGGAAGGTATGGAGCACCTGGGCAGCCGCGGAGCCGAAGGAAGGATCCGACTCCTGAAGACATCCGGAGACAGAACCAGTGGAAGAGGGAGAGGGATCTCCGGAGATTGATCAAATGGAATTTTGGTGAGAGGGATTACTGGGTGACGCTGACATACCGGAAGGGAGAGAGGCCGGATCACAGGGTCATGATGAAGCATGTCCAGAATATGCTTGCGAAGGTGAAGAGAAGGTACCGGAAACAGGGAGTAGAGCTGAAGTATATCTACAGGCTGGCGATCGGCAAGAAGGGCGGTCCCCATGTCCATGTCCTTGTGAATCGGTTCGCGAACGATCAGACCGGCACCGACATCATCCTGCAGGAATGCTGGAGCTATGGCCATGTGAATATACGGCCGACGTATGACGCCGGCGGATACAAGGAACTGGCGGAATATATAGCCAAACCACTGGAGGAATGGGAGCCTCTGGACCTGAAGCGCTTCCATCCGTCCAGGAACCTGGTCCGCAGGGAGCCGAAGGACAATGTGATCCGGAGGAGAAGCCTGGCGGACCGGAAGGGAAACATGCGGTATCCGCCGGCCAGGAAGGGGTACTATGTGGATCCGGACAGTGTGCGGATGGGAGTGAACCCGGTCACGGGATACCTGTACCGGCATTACACGCTGGTCCGGCTGAAGAGAAGGAGGAATTAAATGCAGGAAGTATCGATCATGATCCTTACGAAGGCCAGAGGACCGGAGAGGGTAAAGGCAGCAGGCTTCAAATACATCATGAATTGCGCCGGCGCAAAGATCACGGGAAGCGGGAGGGTGGAAGACACCACCGGGAACCGCGTCGTCCTGATCGCGCTGATTGAAGCCCTGAAGCGGATGAAGAAGCTGTCCCTGATCACCGTATGGACGGAGAGCAATTACCTGATCCAGAGCCAGGGGCAGCTGGATCAGTGGAAGCAGAACGGATGGAGGAGGACCAACGGGGCACCGGTAAAGAACGCGGATCTTTGGGAGGAACTGCGTCAGCTTCAGAAAGGTCATGCGATCCGGTACCGCTACGAAAATCTCGACATGTACAAATGAAATGCTGCCGGGACAGAAAGAAATCAACGTTTTGAGGCCATTCGGTGTAGATAAACCGGAAGAATACCCGCGGACACGCTGAGACAGAAAGAAATCAAGGCTTTCAGGCGTTTTTACCTGAAAACCGCGGACAGATTTTTACGAAAGTCCGCGCTTTTACGAAAAAAGAGCGTGCAAAACAGAAAGATTCCTTGTCCGAAACTTGTCTTTCGGGCATGCCAGGAAAGGAGAAAAAGAAGAATGTTTGACAAGTTTGGAGAGATGGACTCCGCAAAGGAGATCAATGAGCGGGCTGAAAACCTGCTGAAGGAAGGGGACATTGAGGGATTAAAGACCATGGCGAAGGAGAACGGGATCCCGGAGGAGTATGTAGAGATGTATACGGGGAATGCGATCCCGTTCCTGACGGATGAGATCACGGCCGCCAACGGGAAGTTGGATCTGGAATGCGAGGAACTGAAGCCGAAGGGACTCATGGAGGACTGGTGCGAGTATATCCGCGGGCTCACTATGGAAAACCTGGACATGGCAGCAGCTGTCCGCAAAAAAGGGAAGCGCCTGAAAAGCTGTATGGCTTCTCTCTTGGCTTATTCCTTCGCGAATCGGCAGCAGGTAGATAAGGAAATCGTAAAGGAGGCAAAGATCTCAGCCGGCCGCGTAGACTTCGGCGTGCCGGGCAGCAGGGATGCCAGGCGCCTGATCCGTGAATACTACCAGGGAGGCGCCGGGAAATGAAGAAGAGGGATCTGCTGGCCATGCCGGAGCTGCTGGCGACGGATGAGATGATCGCGGCAGCAAGGCGGGACAGGGGCCGGAAAAGGAAGATTTATTCCTGGGCGTCGGAGCGAAAAGTGTTCCGGGAGCTGTTTGTTCGTGTCCGCATCGAGGACGGGATCCTGAAGGTGGCATTCTTCTGCAGGAAGGACATGAAGGAAGGAGAACGTCGGCCAAGGTATGAGGTGTATGTATCTGCCGGAGAGGAGAAACACCTGACATACCTTCCCATGGAAAACAAGTGGTCAGGAGGACAGATTGGCAGTCAGCCGATCCCACATGACGGGCCAAGATGGAACCGGTGCTTCGATAACTGCACGATGGAGCTGTGGGAGGAAGAAGGGGCGAGAATGCTTGTGAACCAGTATTTTGGCTGGAATGATGTGAATGTATTCCAGGCGATCAAGAGCTACCAGCAGATCTTGCAGATCAAACGCCTGAAAGGACGCCATCAGAAAGAAAAAGCACGGATCGACCAGGCCATGGAGCAGGTACCGCCTCTTCCGAAGGACTTTGAGGACTGGGTATATAAGTCAGCTTATTCAAGATCACAGTATATGCTGTACCGCTATGGCGATAAAGAACATAAAGGCTGGTGCACGCTCTGTGGAAGGAATGTGAAACTGCCGCGGCAGGTAAAGCATCAGGAAATGGTCCGATGCCCGGCCTGCAGAAAGAAAGTGATCGCGTTGTCCTGGAACAAGCAGGGACAGATCACGGACTGGAAGAAGCCAGGGATCCTGCAGGAAAGGAAGGACGGGAACGGATACGTCCTCCGGATCTTTGAGAGCAAGATCAAAAGATGGAAGGGCGGAGACTACAAGCTGAGCACGAAGGATTCCCTGCTCTGCGAGAAATACCGCTTTTTTCTAAGCAGGAATTTTGAACCGGAGGGAATCTATGAATGGGCGCATTTCAAAAACAGGTATGAGAATGAGCTTCGATGGTGCTCTGCAATAAACCATGGGTATTATGAGGGCCCGACAGATGAATGCATCCTGTACTATCGGAACCTGCGGAGGCTTCGAAGAGGAACGGAATTACAGTATATCCCGATCGAGGATCTCTTCCGGCACAATGAGGGATGCTACAGCTATGTGATCGACCAGCTGTATGGACTGCGGAAGACTCCACAGATGGAATACCTGATCAAGCTGAAGCTGTATCGCCTGGCGTGGGACCTTACATACCGAGGAAAACCGGGAGACAACAGGGGTGTGAATTTCCAAAAGAGAAAGCCATGGGAAGCGTTGTGGATAGACCGGCAGCAGTTGGAAATGTGCATCCGGATGAATATCTCGGAACGGCAGCTCCTTACCCTTCAGGCGGCCAGGATGCTTGAGATCAGGCTGACAAGGCAGCAGGTGGAATGGTATGCGAGTGAAGCGGGGGCACAGGTTACAGGCCGGCTGCTGTGGTATGGCCATCCCGATAAAATGATGAAGTATCTGCAGGTACTGCAGAAGCAGCAGAAAACAGCAGTTTTGGACTATGTGGATTATCTTGATGATATCCGCGTGCTGAAGGTGGAACCGACGAACGACGTGATCTTTCCAAGGAATTTCCAGGCGGCCCATGAGCGGCTGTCTGAACAGCGGCAGGAACGTGAGCAGGAACTGAAGATCAGGAGGATCGCGGAGAAAGACCGGATCCTGCAGGGAATGCTGCCGGAGCTCCGGGAGATCTATGAAGGAACGAAGAATGAGGGCTATCTGATGGTTCTGCCGACCTGCAAGGAGGATTTCAACCGTGAAGGAAGGGAAAACCACAACTGCGTAGGCGGCAGCTATTTTGACAAAATGCTGAAAGGAGAAAGTGTTGTCCTGTTCCTCCGCAGGAAAGAAGAGCCGGACAAAGCCTTCTGTACCGTTGAGATGGACGGCAGCAGGATTATCCAGTGCAGGGCAGTCCGGAACTCACAACCGCCGAAGGAAGTGACGGACTTCATGGCCGGATACAGCCGCGAGGTAGATAAACGGATCAAGAAAAAGGCAGCGGCTACGCGGATCCGGATCATGGCAGCAGTATAAGGGGGTGAACGTTTTCTTTTTCACAGAAGAGGCCTGGCCGCTGGAGCACCTGGCGGTCAGGTACGAAATAATGATCACGACAGGAACGAGCATGAAATACGATGACCGGCGGGGCAAGATCCGATACAAAAGTACGACGGAACAGGGCTTTTCTACAAAGGCGGGAGACATGACGAAGGCTGCCTGGAGGCAGCAGGCAGAAGCGATCATACGAGAGAACGGGCTTGAGAGCCTGCTGGAGGACATAAAAGCCCACTGCCGGAAGTACTGCGCATGGCTCAAAAAAGAGTCGGAATTGGAGCTGTATGCGATGGGATGCCTTGCATCGAGAGCATATGAATCATGGGAAGATTTCAGGAGGTAGAACAATGGAAGAATACACACAGCTGACAATGGACCTGGGACAGTACAGGGAGGCTAAGGAAGAGATCAAGAAGGATCTGAGCGGGATCGTAAAAAGCTTTGTAAGGGTAGGCTGGCAGCTGTCCAGGATCAACCGGTCCGAAGCATACCAGCTTGACGGCTACAAGACGATCGCGGAATTTGCAAAAGCGGAATATGGCATGACACCGTCAGGGGTGTCGCGGTTCATGGAAGTCTATGAGCGGTACTCGGTAGAGGGGGACACACCGGCTCTCAAGGAGCAATACAGGGAATACAATTTCTCCCAGCTGACAGAACTTCTGCAGATCAGCGAGGAAGACCAGGCCATGTTCCAGCCGGAGGTCAAGAGGGAGACGATCAGGGAATTCAAAGCTTTCCAGAAAGAGAATGACGGGAATCCGGAGAACCTGATGAACTGGATGAAAGATCCGGAAGATGATTTCGGCATCGCGGTCAAGGAATTTTTCCGGGCAAATCCGGAGATCATGGACGAACTGTTTGCCAGCCGTGAATATGCCGAAGGTGATGAAAAGGGCATGGCGGAACTGATCAACCCTTCCGGAAGTATGCATTTCCGCAAGGAGACCAGGTTCCTGATCTTCTATGGCTATGAAAAAGGCCTTATGATCAACCGGTTCGGAGAAAGCCCCAAAACACTGACATGGCATGAATTCTTTGAACGAATGAAGGAAATATTCGAGGATATCCCGGGGCAGATCACCTGGAAAAGCTGCTTTGGTGAGGAAGATGATCAGATCCCGGGGCAGGATTCGATCGAGAACCACCCGGAGGTCATGCCGCCGGCGCCTGAAGCGCAGGATCCGGCAGCAGGACAGCCGCCGGCAGCAGGGCAGGAAGTTCCGGAAGAGATAGGACCGGAGCGCATGAATGCGCCTGCACAAAGCCATGAAATGACGGAAGAACAGAAATACAACGCGGAGCAGGATCGGATCGACCGGGAAACCAGGGCGAAGCTCCGGGAACGGGAAGACGCTGAAAAGATGGAGCATCTTCCAAGTGATGAAGGAACGAAGGTGCACAGGATCCGCCTGGCATCCTCCTATTATGACGACGTTCTTTCGGGTCGGAAGACGTTTGAACTGCGTAAGAATGACCGCGGGTACAGGACCGGCCATATGCTGGAAATGGTGGAATTCAAGGAAGGTATAGAGACAGGAAGACTGATCCATGCGGATATCGCCTACATGCTTGAAGACTACGCAGGCCTCGAGGAGGGGTATTGCATTCTGGGCATCAAGGTGACGGATTATACAGACGATACGGAAGGCGTGGGTTATACGGAATAAGGGTGCTTTCCGGGACTCCCGGAAGAAAAATATATCACAAATACACAGGGGCAGGCGGGATCCTGCCCCGGAAAGGAGAAACATGGAGCAGAAGGGGCTTCTGTTTCCGAAAAAGGTGCAGAAGAAAAAGAGGAAGCATCATCCCCGGAGCATCATCCCTGGCGACCAGCCTGCGTGGTGCTACCTTTGCGAGATGCCGAAGAGGACCGAAGAGCATCATATATTCGGAGGACCGAACCGGCGGGCATCGGAAGAATATGGCCTGAAAGTCCATCTGTGCTTATCCTGCCACAGGACGGGGCCAAAGGCAGCACATGGATGTAAGGCAACCTCGGATGAACTGCATAGGATAGGGCAGCAGGCATTTGAAGCAGAGGTCGGTAGCAGGAGGGATTTTATCAGGATATTCGGAAAGAACTATCTGGAATAAGGAGGAAGAACAGATGCTGAAGGAGCTGGAGGCAGAAAGAGCTTTAAAAGAATATGCAAGAGGGGCGGATATCCGGGCCATCCTTCCGGATAAGGATGAACAAGGCCGGCAGCAGCTGGTCCCGTTAGGACTGATTCTGGATGATCTTTTTGAGGGCATCAGACTCATTGGTGAGTTTGAAGAACCGGATCTGGAAAATGAAAGGTCAGGGGAGCTTCCGATCCGTGGGCTGGCGAAGGACATCATGGAACTTATTGAAGATGAGCTGAAAGAGGAACAGGAGCCGATGGTGGTTTTTGATGGCCCGATCGAGATGCCTGAGGGTGAAAATACCCAAACCGAGGATGGAAGTACTCAAACAGAGGGCGAAAGTGTCCAAACAGAGGTTGAAAGTGCCCAGACTGAGGATGAAAGTGCCCAAAATCCGGAGGAAAAGCCCAGGAAGGCCAGGAAAGGGAAGCCGAAGAATGCAAAGATCGATGATGAAGAGATGCTAAAACTGCTGGCAGCAGGGAAGAGCCAGCGGGAGATAGCGAAGCATTTCGGTGTTGCCATCTCGACAGTTGCCGGATGGAACAAGCGCCACAAAATGGATGAGGAGCATATTCCATGCAAAGACTGCCGTTACAGGACGACGAACACAGACCATGGAACCTGCAACTACATCGGGATCACCGGGCATATGAGGGGATGCCCGGCCGTCAACTGCAAGAGATACGAGAAAGGAGAGCCGGAACCGGAGAAAGGAGAGGACATGTATGTCGGCGAAGAAGAGTTCCCGGAAGGATGAGAAACCGCGGTATGAGACATGTATACACGTGAAATCGATCGGACAGTACGCGGTATTTGTGGAGCCGACCTGCCGGCAGACCTCTATGGTCAAAGGGATCTTACTGACGCCCAAACACTTATGCGGATCCTGTCCGTTCTGGGTGCCGAAGGAGGGGATGGATCTTGATCGCTAGATCGTGCGGAACGTGTATTTGGAACGAGGACGGCCTATGCGACAGAAAAGGCGTCTTTGTAGAGGATGATGACCATGCATGCCGGTTCTGGCAGAAGGAATACCAGGAGGAGGATAAACAGGATGAACATTTACAGTGAACCGGAGATGATCGCTATATCGATGAAGGCAGTCAGAGCCTGGGCCATGAAGCTGGCTGAGAAAGTTCCGTCGCTTGACGGAGTGGACTGGGGAAAGACAGAATTTGCTGACAGACTGACAGAATCCGAAGACGGATCCTGTCTCCTTCAGGGAGAAGAAGTAATCGCGGAATACAGTACGGATGATTATTATGTGACTCAGTGGGAGGATCCGGTCGAGCCAGGCGGGTATCTGGGGTTCCTTTACTTTAAAACGGATGTTCCGGGCTCTTACGTGAGAGTGTATTTCCACGACAGGATAGGGAAAGGAGAAAACCATGATCGAGATCATTGACCGGCAGCAGGTCAGCGATGAAGCGGCCAGAGATGCGTACATGGAGATGAGACGATATTGCCTGGAGCATCCGATGTGCGTGGACTGCGTTTTCCGGAGAGATGCAGCAGGAAGGAAAGTCTGCAACTGGTGGAAGATATCACCGAAGACATGGCCGGAGATCGAAATAAACGAATAGAAGCCGGAGCATGAACCTTGGCAACTGCATATTGGGCAACGCTTGACAAAGACTGCCAGTGTGATACAATGTATTACAGCAGGGGGTGTGATAGAATGGCTATTTCCGTGAGAATATCAGATGAGGATCTGACACTTATCAAGAAATATTCAAAACTGCACGGTATTTCAGTATCTGATTTCGCCAGACGTGCCATGCTGGAGAAGATCGAAGACGAATTTGACCTGGCTGAATTAGATAAGGCTATCGAGGAATGGAGAAAGAACCCGGTGACCTATTCCCAGGAGGAAGTTTGGAGGATGCTGGAGACAGATGAGTGAATATAGGGTGGATTATGCTCCGGAGGCCGTTAAACAACTCAAGAAGATGGATAAGGCCACACAGAAGATGATCCTCGGATGGATCCAGAAGAATCTTGTCGGATGTACAGATCCAAGGGCACATGGAAAAGGGCTGACGGCAGATAAAAGCGGCAAATGGAGATACAGAATCGGAGATTACCGCGTATTGGCAGTGATCCATGATGAGGAGATAGTCATTCATGTGATCAGGATCGGGCATAGAAGAGAAGTATATCGAAGATAGCAGGAAGGGCGTTGCGCAATATGCAGCGCCCATTTTGTTTTGGAAAATTGCGCCGGCGCAAAAAATGCCGGCCGGGCAGCAGGACGGATAGGAGTGTGTAATGGATAAGGAGACACTCAGGCAGTACAGAGCACTGAAGCGGGAGATAGCCATGCTGGAGGAATCGATCGAAAAACTGCAGGAGCAGCTGAATGAGGTGCCCGTGGTCAAAGGAAAGGTTCAGTCATCCATGAAAGATTTCCCGTATGTTCGGACGCATGTAACGGTTGAGCAGTCGGATCCGGTGGAAGCAGAGCGCATCCTGAAGCGGATCCGGATCAAGAAGGCACGAAAGAAGGCAGCAGAAGAGCAGCTGCTCCGGATCGAACAGTATATACAGTCGATCCCGGACAGCACCGACAGGCTGATCTTCGATCTGGTATTCATACAGGGGAAGACATACAGGGATGTGGGTGTATTGTTAAACATGGAGTTTTCAAACGTCGGGAAGAGGATCAATCGAAAACTTTCCACAAAAAACTGAAACTTTCCACAAATTCCACAAAAATCTATGTTATTATTACGATGAAGAAAGTGTCAGAACGATCTTCATCATGAAAGTACCCCTTTAGCGGAGAGCCCTTCAAAAACGGAGGGCTCTTTTTGCTGCTTAAAACAGAATACAGGATAGGAAGGTGAGCCGGATGGCCAAAGGCAAGTATGAGTACTGGCTGACACCGGAGGGCTTGCTGCTCCTGGAGGGATGGGCGCGGGACGGCCTAACGGATGAGCAGATCTCGAAAGAAAAGATGCACATCAGCCGGTCCACCCTGAATGAGTGGAAGAAAAAGTATCCGGACATTTCGGACACCCTAAAAAAGGGGAAGGAAATAGTTGACCGGGAAGTAGAGAACGCCCTTCTGCGGAAAGCCAAAGGGTATACAGTCGAAGTAAAAAAGACATTCAAGGTCCGGATCGTGGACTATGACAAGAAGACAGGCAAGAAGATCAGGGAGCGGGAGGAACTGCAGACAGGAATCGATGAAGTCCACATCCCCGCGGATACGACCGCGCAGATATTCTGGCTGAAGAACAGAAAGCCGGAGGCCTGGAGGGCAAACGGATTTGTGTGGACGGACGATATAGACGATGGAGTGGAGATCATAAACGATGCGCCAGGTCAGGATTTCGGAGATAGTGATCGATAAATATCTGCAGGTTTTCAATAACCGGCGGATCAAGCATATTATCCTGACGTCCGGCCGGGCCGGGACGAAGTCCAGCTTTGCGGCGATCAGAGGAGACTTCACACTGGTTTCCGATCCGGACGCCAGCGTGATCGTCCTGCGTAAGCGGCATAATAAGCTGCGGAAGACCGTGTACAAAGAGATGCTGCGTGGGATCAACCGTCTGGGGATTCCAAAATCGAAGTTCCTGATCACGAAGTCGCCCATGGAGATCACATACCTGAAGACCGGGGCAACCATGTATTTCGCAGGATCAGACGGCATTGATGACACGAAGGGCATTATTGACGAGGAGCATCCGATCAAGCTGGTGATCCTGGACGAGCTGACGGAATTCTTTGATGACGGCGAGGGAGCAGATGAACTGCAGAATATTGAAGCGACCTTCGTAAGAGGGAACCGGTCCGGGTTCCAGATGATCTATCTGTACAATCCACCGAAGAATCCGAACGCGGCGATCAATAAGTGGTGCCGCGAGATGGAACAGAGAGACGATGTGATCCACATCCATACGGATTACAGGGACGTGCCGGCAGAGTGGCTGGGAGATGACCTGATCGCATCGGCAGAGGCCTTGAAGCGGGCGGATGAGAGGCAATACCGCTGGGTGTGGCTGGGAGTTCCGGTCGGCATCGACGAAGCGATCTACTACATGTTTTCGGATCGGCACAAGGAGAAGCCACCGGGAGACAGGACATTCAAAACCTGCTATATCGGTGGCGACTACGGGCAGCTGAACGCTACAACATATGAGGCATTTCTTCTGGACACCTATGAGAGGCGCCTCCGGGGATGCGGTGAATTCTACCACAGCGGCCGGGACAGCGGGAAGCAGAAGACGCCGGCTGAATATGCCATGGAGGCGATCCGGCTGATGGAAGATGTACATGAAAAGTATGGGGCGACGGTGTTTTATATGTATCTGGATCCGTCGGCAGCAGGACTCATGGAAGAGGTCCGCAGAAAGGTGAGGGATTTGTCCCTTCCCTTTGCCGTACATCTGAAGAAGGCAGAGAATGATGTTGCACTTGGGATCAGCCGGGTGCAGAAATGTCTGACCTATGACATTCTCAAAATTGCGCCGGCGCAAAAGAATGCCATTGACGAGTTCGGCACGTATGAATATGACAAAAAGTCCATAGAGAAGGGAAAGGAAGTACCGGTAAAGGAAAATGATCATTGCATGGACGCAATCCGGTACATGGTAATGGGAGCCTGGAGCAAGGTGAAGCGCTGGCTCCCGGAGACGGAAAAAGAGGAAGAGTGGATGAATCCGCTGGACAGGGAGGAAGAAGATGACGATTTTTGAATATTTCCGCAAGAAGGGGATCGAGACGGCGGACGCGTCATTCTACCGCAAAATTGCGGATTGGAAGAGCTGGTACAACTCGAATGTACCCAGGCATTCCACATACTATATCTACACAGGCCAGGGCGAGAAGGTGCGAAGACGCAGGAAATCGCTTGGGATGGCAAAGATGGTCTGTGAGGACATAGCCGATCTGCTGATCAACGAGCGCGTGGAGATCGTGATCTCTGACCGGACCGCAGAGGAATATGTCATCCGGGTGCTGGATGAAAATAACTTCTGGGTGCTTGGAAACGATTACCAGGAGCGCATGGCTTATACGGGGACGATTGCCTTTGTCCCGTATCTGTATGACGCAGAGACGGACGGAGACGGCCGGATGCTCTCCGGAAGGATCGGAATCGATTATGTCAGCGCAGGGAACATCTTTCCTGTCTCCTGGAACAATGGGAATGTCACAGAAGTTATCTTCGCGTTTCCAAAGACGGTGGACAGGAAGAAATACATCCATCTCCAGCACCACAGGAAGAATGCGCAGGGCTTTTACGTAATCGAGAACAGTGTCGTGGAGCGCGGAACCACCGGAGAAAGCTGGACGGATCTGACACCGGAGAGGTGGCAGCAGCTTCGTCCGTTCGAGAATCTGGCACCGCGCATGGAGACAGGATCCGGAGCGCCACAGTACGTGCTCCAGCGCCTGAATATGGTCAACAACGCAGATGAGGATGAGAGCAACCCGCTGGGAGTCGCGATCTTTGCCAATACGCTGGATGTCCTCCGTTCCCTGGATGTGAAGTTCGACAGCTACAGCAATGAATTCGAACTGGGAAGGAAAAGGATCTTCGTGGCGCCGGAGATGCTCCGGAATAATGACGGATCTGCAGCGTTTGATCCGGAGGACACGGTTTTCTATAAACTCCCGGACGATTATGCCGAGAAAGACTCCTCGGAGGGAATGATCCATGAAGTGGATCTGACCCTGCGGGTGGAAGAACACAGCAAGGCGATCAATGATGACCTGAACTACCTGTCGATGAAGTGCGGGTTTGGCCCGCAGCATTACAGGTTTGAAAATGGTCAGGTGAAGACAGCGACAGAGGTGATCTCTGAGAACTCGGACATGTACAGAAAACTCAAAAAGCATGAGATCATTCTGGAAAGTGTGCTTCAGGAGCTTTGCAGGATCATCATCCGTCTGGGGAACGCGATCGGCACCGGCCTCAATGAGGATGTCCAGATCGACATCAAGTTCGATGATTCGATCATCGAGGATAAGACTGCGGAAAGAAACACAGACAGGCAGGACGTCGCCATGGGCGCCATGCCTCTGTGGGAATACCGCATGAAATGGTATAACGAGGACGAAGCAACCGCAAAAGCCCATGTGAGCATGGATGAGGATGTGATCGAATGACCCAGGGCGAACTGGAAAAGCTCCCTGCAGGCATCGAGAGGGCGATGAACCAGCTGCAGATCCGTATCATGGACGATATCGTCCGGCGGATCCGGATCAACAGCTTCTCAACAGCGTCGGCCGACTGGCAGTTCACGAGGCTGCAGCAGCTCGGCATGTCCCAGAAGGAGATTAAAGAGTGGGTCAGGATGGCGCTTGAGGTATCCGAGGAGGAAATCGAAAAGATCTATTCGGACACCACTTATGAGGAATACATGAAGCAGGGCCGCGGATATGATGTCTATGGCAGGCAGCAGATCCCGTTCGAAGAAAACCAGGAGCTTCAGCAGCTGATCGATGGCATAAAAAAGCAGACGAACGAGGAACTGCGGAATATTACCGGGACCATGGGGTTTGTCAAGAAAGGCGCAACGGGAGGCGCGGAGCTCATAACACTGAGCGAATTCTATGTCAGAACACTTGACGATGCCATGTACGACATCCATTCGGGAGCATTCGATTACAGCACGGTGGTGCAGAGAACGATCGAGGACATGACCGCATCCGGGATTCGGTGGATCGATTATGACAGCGGCCATCATAACCGCGTTCCTGTGGCAGCCAGGAGGGCTGTCATGACCGGCTTCCGGCAGGTGCAGGGAAAGATCAACGAGCAGGTGGCCAGAGAGCTGGGAACAGACTCCTACGAGGTCACCGTGCATATCGGAGCCAGGCCGACACATCAGATATGGGAAGGAAAGGTCTGGACTATGGAGCAGCTGAAGAACGTCTGTGGTCTGGGTACCGTAACCGGGCTCCACGGCGCCAACTGCTATCACGATTATAATGCCTTTATTCCGGGAGTATCCGTCCGTACATACACTGACGAGGAGCTGGAGCGGATCCACGAGAAGGAGAACGCGACAAGGATCTACAATGGCAAGGAATACACCACTTATGAAGCCCTGCAGCGTCAGCGGCAGCTGGAGACCAGGGCCAGGAAGTACAGGGAGGATGTGTATCTCCTGGAGAAGAGCAAGGATGGGATCGAAGGAGAGGCGGCAGCAGCCATCGACGAGCAGATCACATTGAAGAAAGCCCGGTACCAGGGAATCCTTCAGGAATACGTAGCATTCAGCGACAAAATGGATCTGCCGACACAGAAGGAGCGGATCTACCAGGATGGGCTGAAAGTAAATATGAGAGGGACAAGGAAAACAGAAGAAACAGCAGGTAATTCTTCTGATGGGAACACGAGAAGAAAAGAGGTTTTGGAGCGTGCCAGATTGATAAAAAACGAATCCGACTTGAAGGCGATAAGCAATAGTAGTATAATTAAAATGTCATCAGAAAAGGATATTGCTGACTATTTTAAACAGAAATATGGTATTGCCGTAAAGGGCTTTGAAAACAAAGAAACACTTGGAGTCCAATCTCCACTTGCGGGTTACGATGATATGCTTCAGGAATTTCCAGTGCTTCATGGAAAGATTAGAGAAATCAGCTATAATCCCAGAATGTCAGCGAATGGAGATATAGACCTTACTTTAGGGAAAAGCAGGGTAGGAAAAAGTGGATTGTATGACTACGGTACTGGAGTTCATGAATCAGCTCATATGCTGGATCATATTAGATCTGTGGAGCGGGGATATGATTACGCGGCTAAAATATTAGAAAAGGCGAGAAAAAATCTCAAACTCCGAAAAGGAACAAAGGCATATATAAGCCAGGTGTATCAAATTGTTGGACTTGTAAAAGAACATAAGGCATATGAGGATTCTAAAGAGATCTTTGCTTTCGCAATAGAAACTGCGAAGGGAAAAGTTGATAACCAGCTGGCAAAAGAGATATATCGTCTTGTGAAAGAAGGATAATAATATGGAATGGTGGAAGAGAGAATTGCAGGGGCTATATGAAGCCTTCATGAAAGACGATAGAGAAATTGAATTTTCGGAGTATATTGAGCAACACGCGTCTCCTAGATTTCTTGCAATGGCAGCAGCAGAGCATAATAGGTTAGAGGCCCTTCATGCTAGAGGTATACGGGAGTAATCTTAAAGAGAGAAACCTGAGCCGGGCGATCTTTGGAAGGACAGCGCATTTGCCACCACCCATGCGGTGGTGGTGTTTTTAATAAAGGAGAAGGCGGATGAAAGCATTAAGGAAATATATCAGGAAAAATGCGACGCTTGTAGAGATTATCATTGCCCTGGTTGGACTGGCCTTGATCATCGTGGATCAGACCACAAGAGGAATTCTCGCCGACATCGGAGTCTCCGTCTTGGCCTCTGCGATCATAGTTTTTCTGACCGATGTTCTAATGGGAACAGGAGATCAAGGAGAGGCCAGAAAATGGGGGCTAGAAGGAGTATACCGAACACGCGGAGAGATGAATAAAAGCTGTGACTATTATCTCAAAAAAGCGAAGTCGATTGATATCATTGCGTTTGGGCTTAGATCATGGCGGGATTCTCAAGAAAAAGCTATTGAAAACATACTGCGAAGTGGTGGAATGATACGGATAATCACCATGAAGCCAGGGTGCGAGAATCTGGCCCAGCGGGAAGCAGACGAGGATCAGATCCCAGGGCAAATGTCAAATGATATAGAATCCTTGATAGCATGGGCTAAGAGGCTGAATTCAAGAAAATACAAGGGGAAGATAGCAATTCGCTACCACACACATCAGCCGCAGAATTTCCTGTTTTTGATGAACAATAGGTTGTTTACAGGCCCATATTTGTTCCATAAGCAGAGCCAACAGACGTTATCATTTGAGTATAACAACTTCGGAACAGCGTATGAGTATTATAGCGACTATTTCAATGAGCTATGGAATAATCCAGAGTTTTGCGAAGATGCATTAACCACCAGTAAGTGATGCTGGTGGTATTTTTATACCCGGATGGAGGGATTACCGTGATCACTGTAATGATCAGAGAAAACATAATCCGGATGCAAGGCCATGCAGGATGCAGCATCAACGGCCAGGACATCGTCTGCAGCGCGATCTCAGCGCTCACCTGCACCCTGATCATGGGACTGCAGGAGCTGACCGACAACCGGATCCGCGCCGACACCGGCAGCGGAACGACCATAATCGAATGGCAGAAGCTGTCCGACAAGGGCAAGATTCTTATTGACACCTGGTTCCTGGGTATCTGCAGGATCAATGAACAGTATAATTGCATAACGTTTGTCTGACCGTCTCTTTGGAGGCGGTTTTATTTATGCCCAAACCATGAAGGCTCTAAAAGCACTGAGGGTTATCGCACCTAAAACGGAGGAGAATATGAACTACAGAAAAATGATGAACCTGCATCTGTTTGATGAAGGAGGAAACGGCGGTCAGAACGCCGGAACTGGCAACGGCGGCCAGGGAAACGCCGGATCCGGCAACGGTGGCCGGGAGAACACCGGAGGAACTTTTACATATGAACAGCTTGACGAGATCGCGACCAGCAGGGCTGACAGGGCCTCCAAGGCGGCACTGAAAAGCTATTTTCAGCAGCAGGGGTTGTCTGAACAGGAAGCGGCAGCAGCCCTCGAACAGTACAAGAAGGACAAGGCAGCCAGACAGCCGGATGCGAGCGCGATAGAGAAAGAGCGCGACCAGTACAAAGCGCAGCTGGAGGAGCGGGATAACAAAGACTACCTGCGGGATAAGAACATCAAAACCGAGGACTTGGACTATGTCATGTTCAAGGCGAAGCAGCTGATGGATGACAAGACTGATTTCAAGAAGGCCGCGGACAAATTCCTGAAGGAGAATCCGCGTTTTACAGGAAACGGATACAGGGTATCCACTTCCTCGGCATCCGGTTCTGAAGGCAGCACAGGAAGTAAGAACACGTCGATCAACGACGCAATCAGGAATGCCGCAAGGCGATGAAAGAGAGGTTACATATGAACTACAATAAAAAACTTATGAATAGGAAGGAGGTGAATTATGAGCGTAGTAAAAAGTAAAAGAAACACGTCTAAGTTTGAGGCTCAACATCAACTGATAATTCTCCGAAGGGAAGTCACAAACCTCGCTCTTAACCAATACGATAGTTGTTCATTTTGTATCTTATATCGCCAATATCCGCCCCTTTGCCGTTCGCTAAAGTGGAATATAACGCACTACCGATCACGAGGTAACGCGATAAATTATGTGCGTTATAAAGGCATGCCGATTGAGGAGGTAGCCCAATCCTCGGCCATGAGGATCTGGACACGACGCAGCTGTATTGCTTGATTGATAAAGAGAAAGTGAAGACAGATCATCACTGATATATGTGTGCATGAAGAAAGAAATGGAGGCGCATGAAGATGCTGATCAGAGCAGGACCGGAAACGGTCCTTTTATTATGTGCTTAATTGCGCCGGCGCAAAGCGGAAAAGGAGGAGAAGAAAATGCATATGGATGAATGGATCCGGCCGATCGTAATCGCGGCTGGACAGAGCAAATGGTTTCAGGTCCTGATCGTATTGGTAGTCATGGATGTGATATTCGGGTGCCTGCGGGCAATCCGCGAGAAGTCATTCAACAGCACGATCGGCATCAACGGAATGATCCGCAAGGCAGGAATGCTGATCAGTCTTGTCTGCATGGTGTATCTGGATATGATCGTGGAGATAAACCTGATTGGCTTTCTGCCAGAGAAGATCAGATCCGTGCTGCCGGCTGAGAGTATCGGTATAATGGAATTTTTTGCCCTGCTATATGTAATATACGAAGTTGTGTCTGTCCTGAAAAATATGGCTCTATCAGGACTGCCTGTGGAAAAGATATGGGAGGCCATCAAGCGTTTCCTGCAGAATAACACGAGCGAAATAGCAGTCCTGCCTGAAGATATCAAGGAAACTTCCGATGCAATCCGCAAGGATGACAGATTCGAAGATGATGGCAAGTGACAGAACGAGGAAGGTGAGGCTTATGAGTAACTACAAGGGCGTAGATTTGTCTGAGCATAACACTGGTATTGATTACACAACGCTTTCCAAGCAGATTGACTTTGTTGTCCTGCGCGAGGGATGCCGCCAGCGTGAGGACTATATGTTCAAAACGCATCTCTATGCATTCAAGGCTCTGGGAGTTCCAATAATTGGCGTATATCATTTCATCTATGCACTGACCAATGAGCAGGCCAAACAGGAAGCCATGTCCTGCATCAAGAACGTGGAAGCCGTCGGACTTCCGAAGACAACGGTCATCTGGGCGGATTTCGAGTATGACACGATTACCAAAGCCAAAGCGGCAGGCGTTACTTTGAGACCAGCGGAATGCAATCAGTTCACGCGCACCTTCTGTGATGCTGTCAAGGCAGCAGGATATCCTACAGGCATCTATACCAACATCGATTATTGGAGGAACTGGTACACACAGGAGACACTCAAGCGGTATGACATTTGGCTTGCTGATTACGCTGGAGGCCCCGACTATCCCTGCATCATGCAGCAGTATACCAGCAACGGAAGGATAAATGGATACAGCAAGAACCTCGACATGAACTACTACTTCGGAACACTTCCGAGCAAGCAGCTGATCGTTGAAGTCAAGAAATCCACTGTCGAGAAGGCCATCGAGTGGATGGAGAATCTTGCAAAAGACGATGCTCATGGATATGATCAGATCTACAGATGGGGGCAGAAAGGAGACTACGATTGCAGTTCCGCTGTCATAACCGCATGGGAGCAGGCAGGTGTGCCGGTTAAGTCCAATGGGGCAACCTATACCGGCAATATGCGGTCTGTTTTCCTCAAGTGTGGCTTTAAAGATGTCTCATCCAAGGTCAATGTTGGCACTGGATCTGGCTTGATTCGTGGGGATGTTTTACTCAATTCAGTCCATCACACCGCGATGTACTGCGGCAATGGTAAGGAAGTCGAGGCGTCAATCAATGAGCGTGGCGGTGCTACCAGCGGGGAGCCTGGGGATCAGACCGGCAGAGAGATTCTGATCCGGTCGTACCGTAACTACCCTTGGAATTACGTCTTGAGGTATGAGAGCATGGACGAGAGTGAAACCGTATTGACAGATGGGAGTGGATGCTATATGTTTGAGGTAAAGACGGTCAGAATCGGCAACAAAAATAGTTCGGTCCTACTGATGCAGAAATTACTTCGTGTTGGTGGTTATAAGGGTAAGGATGGAAAGACCCTTAATCTTGACGGAAGCGACGGAACTAATACAGACTACGCATTAAGAGGTTATCAGAAAAAGATGGGCCTTGTGGTTGACGGAGTTTGCGGAGTAAAGACATGGGGTAAACTACTCGGAATTTGAACAGTCTGCCCCATTTTTGCCCCATAACAGAAGAGAATATTTGATGGATCATGCGAATGGCAAGGCTTTTCAAGGAACATGGGGAAAGAGAACTTTTCCCATCTTCCGCATAAGAGGGGTCTCAGCAGAAGCTGAGGCCCTTTTTATGCGGAAGGAATCCTGGACCCAGGGTCCAAGGTTTCCTCGCAGGAAGCTGCTTGACAACCTGCATATGTCCATGTATCATTTTTAGAGAAAGAATATAAAAAGTCCAGCGGTGAAATGTCAAGACCTGAATGAGTAAAAATTCGCATTATTTTGGCTCATTCTAAAAGGGCGCAAAACATCCACCTAAGCCCCGTCGACCTGCGTTTTTAAAAGGAGGATCGCAGAGCCGGGCGTAGAT
>JAFTPT010000010.1 GCA_017463155.1 Blautia sp. | reverse complement strand
CTGCCATTAAAGCAGCGAGGACCGTCTGATCTACGCCCGGCTCTGCGATCCTCCTTTTAAAAACGCAGGTCGACGGGGCTTAGGTGGATGTTTTGCGCCCTTTTAGAATGAGCCAAAATAATGCGAATTTTTACTCATTCATGTCTTGACATTTCACCGCTGGACTCTTCACTTGATCAGGCTGTTCAACAGCTTTACATAGCGTTCCAGCTGCACGATGCAGGCGTCGTCCCATCCCTCGTACTCGCTGGCGATATAGCCCTTGAAGCCCAGACGCTGTACCTCGGGAATGATCTCCTCGTAGGGAATGCTGGGGTTGTGGCAGTTCTCGTCCAGATAATGGAATTTTCCGTGGATATAGGGGCTAAGCGGAATCAGCGTCTTCAGATCCTCAAGGAAGGTCTGCGGCTGGTAATGATCCACGATATCCCAGATCACGGTCTGCTCATATTCGGTATAGTCATCGGATGCCTTGATCTCCTCCACGGTCTTTTTCTGACGGTTCAGCCCGATAACCTTCTGAAGCTTGTCTTCACGGAAACCGCCGCGGATATAGTTGTCGATCATCTGCGGGTGCGGCTCCTCCTGGAAGATGGAAAAGTCCGGAACGACGCCGAGATAGCCTTCGCTCTCCGGCTCCGCCATGATCTTCAAAAGTTCCTGCCAGACGGGTACTCTCGGATGATGCGGTGCATGCATCTCCACGCAGAGCTTCATGTCCAGCTTTTTACACACGGGGAGCATTGCCCTGAAATTGTGCGGCCCGATCGCATGCTGTGTCCGGACCAGGTCTGCCCCGAGCTTTTTGGCGATGATCATATCTCTCGTGGTGTGCTCGATGATCTCCTCATCCGTGAGATCGCGGTCCTTGTGGATACCCATGTCCACGTAGGCGCTCCAGGACACCAGGTGCAGCTGGTACTTATCAAGAAGTCCCTTGAACATGGCGATCCATTCATCCGAAATATTCGGATATTCCGGTGTCATCTGGGCGGCCACGATCTCGATCCCTTCGTAGCCCATCTCATGGGTCTTCTTCAGGATCTCCTCCAGATCCATCAGACGCAGATCATAAAAATAGCTGAAGCTGTATATGGTGCAGCCAATCTTCATATCCTTTGCCATTTTTCTGCCCTCCTATTCTACCGTCAGCTCTTTGGTGCAGTCCGAAATCTCCACACCGTACTCACCTTCGTACCCGGTGTACGGGATCCTGTGCTGCATGTGCACATGTACGGAATGGCTGCTGCCCTTTTCAAGCCCTTCAAGATCCACCACGCGGATCACCGCATCGTCCCGGATCCACCAGTATTCCTGGAAAAGGTCCTCCAGCTCGGACAGAAGGAACTGTTTTCCGTTCAACCTGAACTGTACCTTTTCATCCGGGATCCGCTGCCCGTCCAGCTCGAAATACAGGTCCTCGATACAGCTGAGATAGGTTCCGCGGTACGTCGGATAATGGATGCGGAACTCATATCCGTACACAACGCCGCCCGCCTCCACATTCGTAAGAGATGCATCGCACAGCATATACTGGTCCCACTGCGCAAACTGTGTCATAAACATACGGTCATCCTCCTCTTCTTACAGAACGTCTGAAAAGTCCTTCAGGTAGCTCTCTATATACTGTTTGGACTGCAGAATGGACGTATAGACATCCTTTCTGGTCTTTTCAAATGCCTTGTCCTCGATCTCCAGGCAGACATAGCCGTCATAACCTACATCCGTAAGCGAACTGATATATTTCCCCCAGTCGACATCCCCGAGGCCCGGGATCTTCGGTGACATGTACTCCAGCGGATAGGCCGTGATGCCGACGCGTTTCAGCTTTTCCGGGAATACCTTCAGGTCCTTTACATGGATGTGGAACAGCTTTTCACTGTAATCGTAGATCGGCTGGATATAATCCATCATCTGCCAGATGAAATGAGAAGGATCATAATTGATGCCCAGGTTCTCATAGGGAAGCACGGCAAAGATCCTGTCCCAGTTGGCCGGACTGGTGAACAGGTTCTGTCCTCCCGGCCACTGCTCCGGCCCGAAAAGCATCGGGCAGTTTTCGATGGCGACCTTCACGCCAAGAGAGGCTGCCTCCTCCAGGATGGGCGGCCATACCTTTTTGACTTCTTCCAGGTTTTCCTCCACGTTTGCATGCTCCATACGGCCGATAAAGGTGGTCACCATGCCGACGCCCAGGCGTGCGGAAGCGTGGATCACCTTGCGCAGATGTCCGGTCACGACTTCTCTTTTTTCCGGGTCCGCGTCCAGGGTATTTGGATAATAGGCAAGGGAAGAGATCTCTACGCCTCTGTCCGCACAGTATTTTTTGATATATTCGGTTTTTTCATCATTCAGCTCATCTACGTTGATATGGGTCACACCGGCATACCGCCGTTCAGCTTTTCCCTTGGGCCAGCAGGCCATCTCCACGCAGCGGAAGCCATGCTTCGCGGCAAAATCGATCACCTCTTCAAACGTCTCGTCCTGCAGAATTGAACTGACAAATCCAAGCTTCATTTTTATACCTCCACCCAGGTTTCACTCTTTGCGCTTTCAAACACAGCATCACAAAGCTTCATCTCACGGAGTCCGTCCTCCAATGTCGCGTATTCGTACACACCATCCGGATCTGTAAGGCTTCCGTAGAACTGCCGGAACACATTTTTGAATGCGTCGGCAAAGCCCTCAATATGGCCCGACGGATAGGAGCCAAGCCTCGCGGCCAGCGGATGCAGAAGGGACGCATCCTTAGTCAGCACCTCATTTGCTTTCTCCCGGTAGCCGATCCAGAGGTTGTTAAGATCCTCCGAATCCCATTTCAATGCCTTTTTGCTTCCGGAAACCGCCAACGTGGTCGTATTTTTCCGCCCGGCATATACCATGGAAACCAGCATGGTCCCAAGCGCTCCGTTCTCGAACTCAAACAGGACGACCGCCTCGTCCTCGGTATCGATCGGGATCTCCTCGTATTCCTGATCCGCTCCGGCGGATGCAAAGGTGAGGACCTCCCCTGTCGGCTTTTTGCGGACCGGGTATACGGTGCGGAACTTTGCGTTCACCCGTTTGATCCGCATGCAGCTGACAAATTCGGCCAGATCCATCCAGTGGGAACCGATATCCGCGATAGCCCGGGTCTTGCCCACCTGGCTTTTGTCCAGACGCCAGCTGTAATCGGTCTCGTACAGAAGCCAATCCTGAATGTACTCACCATGCACGGTGAAAATCTCGCCCAGTTCCCCGCCGCTGATCATCTGGCGCATCTCGTTGGTCACCGGATACAAGCGGTTGTGAAAATTCACGGCACCCTTCACGCCCTTTTCGTTCGCCAGGGCGATCAGCTCCTCCGCCTGCTCCACCGTCGTGGTAAAAGGCTTTTCACATATAAAGTTTACGCCGTGTCCGATTGCATACTTTGCGATCTCGTAATGCGTAAAGTTCGGTGTACAGATGTGAACTGCATCGAGATCACAGCTGTCGATCATTTCCCGGTAATCCGTAAAAACCTGTTCGATCCCGAACTGGGCTGCCTTCTCTTCTGCCCCGTTGGCGTCGCAGAGAGCTACGATTCTGACTTTTCCGAGTCGCCGGATTGTCTCAATGTGAACAGCCCCGATAAATCCGGCGCCGATCACGGCTGTTATTATTTCCTTCATCGCTCGTCTCCTCCTGCTTACCACTCATGCGTCTTTTCAAATTGCTGCTGCATGGTATTCCCGGGTTCGACCATGACCTCGATCTTGTTTCCCTCCGGGCAGACCATCCAGACGATCTCACAGCCATCCAGGCCGATATTTCCTTTGGCGCTCCCGTCGATCGGAAGCTGCACATCCTTCATGAAGGGCTGCGGGCAGCAATAGGCACCATTTTCGCCAAAAGCCTTCGTCGTATCCCCGACGCTGTAAATCTGGATCGCAAAATGCCCCAGCAGGTCATCGTCATAGACCGCCACCGGCTTTTCTACCTGCAGAAGCTCAACATACTGGCCGAACTCGCCGACGTTCAGAAGGGCACGCCCCTCCTCCTTCTCCTCCAGCGCAAAGCACATGGCCTGCAGATGCTTCGTCATTTTTTCCAGGTCATTCACATACAGGGTGATTCCCGCCAGAGAGGTAAAGAGCTTTTCCTCCCGGGGCGTATGGCCGTGACGCTCCACAAGCCGGATCCGGACGCCGGAGGGATCCGTGATATAGCCGTTTTCCACCGGGATGCCCAGGCCGGCCAGAGCAGCCTCTGTCTTTTTTACATCCTCGCAGCCCAGGCCAAAGGAATGAAGTGCTGTATCCTCGTGAACCCCCAGCGGCTCCGTGTGGAATTCCGGCGGATTGATCACCGCGTTAAACATCTCAATGTACTCGTCAGGCGCCACGCGAAGGTAGGTCAGCCAGTGATTGGCGTCCTCCTCGTTGTGCTCGCCCAGCTCCAGCATGTCCTTGAACTGCCCGACGGTCAGCTCGAACATCTGCTCAAAGCCGAGCTTTTTGTAGAAGGCCAGTGCCTCGTCCCAGGATCTCGCCTGCAGGGAAACGTGAAACAGATTCTTGATTATACTCATAATGTCCTCTTTTCTGCCGGTATGGCGTTATGATCGTTTTTATGCTTCTGTCTGGACCTTACGCACGCGGATGCGGTCGAGGAGCTTGGAGCCCTGACGGTCAAGGATGATGGCAACGATAATGACTGCCCCCTTGGCGATCTTCTGCCAGTTGGAATCCACGCCCAGAAGATTCAGTGAATTGGAGATGACCTGGATCAGCAGACAGCCGATCAATGTTCCGAACACATTGACCTTGCCGCCCTCCATCGGGGTTCCGCCGATGACGACAGAGGCTACGCAGTCCATTTCCATTCCGGCTCCTGCCCCCGTCTGAGCGGAAGCGGTCCTGCCCGTAAGCAAAAGAGCCGCAATACCGACGCAGATGCCCGTCAGAATATACACGATGTAGATGATCTTCCCGGTGGGAATACCGCAGACCCGCGCTGCTTTACGATTACCGCCGCACGCCAGGGCGTAGCGTCCGAACCGGGTCTTCTGTACCAGCACCATCATAAAGGCCACCATGACCAGCATCAGCAGGATCGGGAATGGGATCGGACCGATCTTCCCGTTTCCGAAGAACTTGTACCAGTCAGGAAGTCCCGCGATACTCTTGGAGTGGCACATCAGGAGGTTGATGCCCTGATAGACCATGCCCATCGCCAGTGTCACGATAAAGGGCGCCAGTTCAAACACCTGGGTGATGAACGCGTTGATAAACCCGCAGAAGCCGCCGATCACGATTGCGGAAAGAATGACGACGACTGCCGGCACACCATTGACCGACATCAGGGCAGTGGCGATGCCGATCATGCCGAGCATATAACCGACCGACAGGTCGATGGCTCCGGATGCCAGCACCAGGGTAAATCCAAGCGAAAGGACACAGCTGGCGCAGATCTGGCGGAAAATGTTGGAGATATTTCTGCCGGTAAAGAAATCGCTGGTCAGGCAGCTGACGACCGCCACAAAGATGATCAGGATGATCGCCGCCTTATTGTCCATAAAAAACTGCATCAGCTTTTCAGAATCAAGGCCTTTTTTCTTAGTCATAGCTATCACGTAATTCCTTTCTACAGTGTTTTGAGAATCGTTCCTCATCCCAGTGCATGCTTGCCGAGAAGCTCCTGTGTCGCTTCGGTGGCACTGCATTCAAACACCAGATCACCGTCCCTCATGACAAATACCCGACTGCTCATCCCCAGGATCTCCGGCATCTCAGAGGAAACAAGGATAATCGCCATTCCCTCCTCCGCCAGCTTTCCGATCAGGCGGTAGATCTCCGCCTTGGCCCCGACATCGATACCTCTTGTCGGCTCGTCCAGGATCAAAAGCTTCGGCTTTGTCATCAGCCATCTTCCGAGAATGGCCTTCTGCTGGTTTCCTCCGGACAGGGAGGTGATCAGCATGTTCATATTAGCCGCCTTGACCGACAGTTCCTTCATCATGCCGTTCACAGCTTCCGCTTCTTTTCTGACATTCACGATCCCGAAGGAGCCGGTGAATTCCTGCAGCATCGAGATCGACATATTTTCCCTGACGGAGCCGGTCCGTATGATTCCCATATCACGGCGGTCCTCCGTCACCATCGCCATGCCCAGTCCTACAGCATCGCCGGGAGAATGGATCTCCACCTTCTGTCCGTCCAGAAGGATCTCCCCCGACGCTCTCTTATCTATTCCGAAAATACCTCTCATGACCTCGCTCCGGCCGGCGCCGACCAGGCCAGAGAAGCCGATGATCTCACCTTCATGTACCCGGAAACTGATATCGTGATATCCGCTTCCGGAGAGGTTTTTCACCTCCAGCACAGTCTTTCCTTCCTTTGCGTGGATCTCCGGATACTGCTCTGTCAGCGTCCTTCCGATAATCATGCTGATCAGATCGTCCTTGTTGGTCTCCGCGCAGCTCTGTGTCCCGATATAGCAGCCGTCCCTGTACACCGAAACTCTGTCCGATATGGACAACAGTTCTTCGATCTTGTGTGTGATAAAGATAATGGCAACGCCCTTTTCCCGCAGGTCCCTCATCACCCGGAACAGGATCGCGATCTCCTTGTCCGAAAGTGATGAAGTAGGCTCGTCCATGATAATGATCTCCGCATTGGTGGAAATTGCCCTGGCCAGCTCAACCAGCTGGGCCTGTGCCACCGTAAGCTCGCTCACGAGGCTTCCGGCATTGATATTGATCCCCATACGGTCCAGCAGCTCCCGGGTGGCTTCCAGCCGTTTTTTCCCACTGATAAAGGGACCGTTCATGAACTGCTCTTCCCGGTGCAGCCAGATATTTTCCGCCACGCTCAGTGTGGGAACCAGACTGATCTCCTGGTGGATCATGGAGATACCGGATGCGATCGCATCCGCGGGCGACTTGAAATCCGTCGGCTGTCCCTTCAGAAGGATCTCACCATGGTCACGCTTCAGGTCTCCCATAATGATATTCATCATGGTACTCTTACCGGCGCCGTTTTCACCGATCACGGCATGCACCTCGCCCCGGCGAACGGAAAGGCTTACTTTGTTGAGCGCCATGACGCCAAGAAAGCTCTTGGACAGATCTTTTACTTCGAGTATCGTATTATCCTGCATAAGCATCCCTCTCAACAGCTTGCTTACCTATGCTTCCTTTTGAAATCGGAGCCGGAAAATCCGGCTCCGATCGTGTCTTCATGATCTTCTCGATTGTCCTTGAGAAGTCTTCTGTTGTAATCGCAAAGTTCCTTACGGGTCCTCAGCCTTCCTTGGTGTACAGGAACAGGTTCTCGGTCGTCAGCTTTACTTCGTTTCCAGTACCTTCCATCTTGCCCTGTGCTGCGTCGACCATGGCGTCTGCGCATGCTGCTGCGACACCGAAGAAATCGATACCTACGGAAGCGGCCTGTGCACCGGAATCCACATTTGCCTTACCTACATCGCTGGCATCCATGCCAAGGATGATGACATCGTCTCTTCCGGCTGCTTCGCAGGCGTTCACAACGCCCTGCGCCTCGTCATCGTTGACGCAGGCGATCAGGTTGATCTCCGGATGAGCGACAAGCCAGTCCTCTGCAAGGCTCTGTGAATCGTCCGTATTCCAGTTGCCTTCGCCTTCGATCACAACTTCGACGTTGTCATGCTTGTCAACAAAGTTCTCGCGGAAACCTTCGGTTCTGGCCTGTCCGGCTGTGTTTCCGGCGTCACCGGTGATGAGGCCGACCTTATACTCGGTGCCTTCATCAAAGATACCTTCCATGTACTCAGCCTGCATCTGACCGCAGGCATACTGGCTGAAGCCTTCATACAGATAGGTGTACGGGGCTTCTGCGTCAATCGCGACGCCGATGCCGACCGGGATCCCCGCTTCCGCGCAGGCCTCGATGGCCGGAACGATGCCGGTATCGCCGACGGAGTTCATGATATAGATGACATCCGGGTTCTTCGCGATCTGAGATTCCACGTCATCGATCAAGGTCGCGATATCGCCGTCCGCGTTGGTCAGAGTCGTCTCGATCTCGAGATCCGGATGGTTCTGCTCCAGGCAGGCCTTGATGCCGTTCGTCAGGTTGGTCTGACCGTCATCGAGAATGGCCCATGCCATTCCGATATTTAAGGAAGTTTTTTCCTCCGCAAAAGCGGTCACGCCGGTTCCCAGAACCATGGATGCTGCAAGTACCAGAGATAATGCTGCCATTCTTTTTTTCATTTTTGTTTTCCTCCATTGAAACTTTTCTTGTTGCTGCATGTAAACATCCTTATGTAAGTTACATGTATGTTTCATGTCCTTATGGCTCTATTTCACCACATCGTCCTCGATTTGTCAATATTAAACCGGTTTGTTTTTTTAAATTAGTGATATTTGCTAAATACATCTCTCTGGTTTTATGCATATTATATGAATCAATCATGTAACTTACATGAAATCATTCAAAAACGTTGCATTCTCTGAAAGGGTATGCTATGATAAGGTCAGAATGACTGAACAAGCACGATAGACAGGAGTCGAATTCATGAAAAGTAAAATCTCGATCAAAACGATTGCGGAGGCCGCCGGCATTTCAACGGCAACGGTCTCAAGAGTGCTGAACCACCCCGAGCTTGTAAACCAGGAGACCATCGATCTCGTCCGGGCCACCATGGAGAAATACAACTATGAGCCGCGGAAATCCTCAGTCAAGAGACCTTCTTCCTCCTCCCGGCTGATCCTGATCAACGTTCCACAGCTCAGCAATCCGTTCTACAGTGAGATCATCCGCGGTATCGAGACCTCCGCCGCCAATCATCGGTACAGGACGCTCTTCAGCCAGGACCCCCTCTCCACGGACGCGGAGATCACCTCCTATATTCATTTTGCGCAGTCCCTGCAGGCCGGCGGGCTGATCATTTGCGGTCCCCTTTCCTCTCCGGAGCAGTACCGGATCCTGGGCGGTCCCATGCCGCTGGTCCAGTGCTGTGAATACAATTCCGAGGAATTCTCCTACGTCAGTATCAATGATTACAAAGCTGCCTACAGCGCCATGGAGCATATCTACTCCTGCGACCGCCGGAGGATTGCCTTTATCAATGGTCCCACGACCTTCAAATACGCGAAGGAGCGCCTGCGCGGGTATGAGGATTTTCAGAAAAACATGGGGCTTGATCCCCTGCCCGGCTGGTGCATCAGCCTGCCCGAGATCGATTACGACATGGCCTACGCCTCAGCATGCCAGCTTTTGAATTCCGGAAACATGCCGGATGCGATCTTCGCCTCGTCTGATCTGATCGCCGCCGCCTGCATCAAGGCCGCGCAGGAAAACCGCATCCGGGTACCGGAGGACCTGTCGATCGTGGGCTTTGACAACATCAACATCTCGACCATCAGCGATCCCGCCATCACCACCGTCAGCCAGCCGCGGTTCCAGATCGGCTACACGGCGGGGGAAGTCCTGAATGAGCACATGACCTCGGATATCGCCTACACGCAGCACATCCTGCACAATACCGAGCTTATCATCCGCAAATCCTCCGTGCCGGGGCCGACGGCTGCAGCCGATGAATCCGGCCCGGTTCCCGCCTGACCATTCCGATCGCAGTACAGAAACATTCACTGAAAAGGCGCACCGAAAAAAAGGACCTGCATTCCTCGTTCCATTTCCCGGAACGAGGAATGCAGGTCTCTTTTTTCTTTTCGTTACTTCACCCCTGCGTCTTCTTTTTTCTGTAGATCGGCCGGTGCAGCAGCATCAGCAGATACACACACCAGGCGGCGCCGCTCAGCAGGATGCCGAGGCCAAGCCCCGGAGCCTCGAACTGCAGCCGCAGGGTATGGTCGCCCTTCGGAACGGCACAGGCGCAGAATCCGATATCGCCCTGCAGGAGCGGTACCTCCTCGTCATCCACGAAGGCGTGCCATCCGTTTTCAAAAGGAACCATGAACTCCACATAGCCGTCGGTTTCCGCGTGTACCCGGCCCGTGACCCGGCTGTCGATCTCCGGACGGTCCAGGGTCACCGTGGAATTCTTCATCTCTTCGGAAACATTTTTCAGTTCTTCCCATGTAAAGGTATCTTTTATTCCCTCCAGGCAGAGGGCGTTATAAAGCCCCACGTCCCTGCTGCCGGACTTGCAGGTCTTTTTAAAGCGCTCCCGCGAAATGGTCTTGTCAAAAAACCGTCCCATCGCCGCGTCCGCTTTATTTCGGTACAGGTACAGATCCCCGAACTGACCGATCTGCTCATATTTGGAGGGCAGAAGGTTACCATCCCGGGACAGCAGATACCGTATTCCCATGAACGCGGCCAGGGTATTGTCCTCCTCATTTCCCATAAACTGCAGGTAGTAGGTCATGTACTGGAAGCGGAGACCCTTCGCACAGTTCTTGGCAAAGGAGCGGATATTCTGGTTCATCACCGCGTTGTAGCTGCTGACGCCGTAATACCCCTGGGCCATGGCGTCGTTCGCCTGGGAGGCGGACAGAAAGTCCTTCTCCATCCGGAAAAACTCCGGGTCCGTCTCGTTCAGATACGCGATCGCGTCCTGGATATTCTGACTGTAGAGAGCCCCGAAATACCCCTGCGGGATCTTCAGCGAGGCGTAGGCTTCCAGCTCATCGTCCCCGGAATCACGTTCCGATTCATACTCGGCCTGCGCGGCCGCAAGCTGCTCCGGCGGCGTATCGGTCTTCCGAAGGCTCGCCCGATCCTCAAAGCAGCCGCTCCCCTCCGAAATCATATGGACAAGCACCAGGCCCACCAGCAGAAGCTCCACACGGGCTTTCTTTTTTTCCTCTCCCCGCTGCCACAGAAACAGGCAGACGCTCATCAAAAGCCCCGTCCCCATAAGGACGGCAGCGTTGATCCGCAGTTCCCGGAAGATGCTCTGCCGGAAGCCGGTCACATAGACCGCACACATGACCAGGCCGCTGATCACAAGGGCCGGTCTGTTCAGCTTTTCCCCCTCCCGCAGGCGGTCCCAGGTCCAGGCCATTCCCAGCAGGAAGAAAGGTGCCATCACATAGAAGAAGCGGGTGGCAAAATAGCTGAAGGCATTGTAGATGGTCCCCATCATCGGAAGCAGGATGCCGAAGGCAAGAAGCGCCGCCGTCACATAGACAACGATCTTTTTCCGGCGGGAGGGCTCTTTTCTGCGGTACATAAACAGGAACTGCACATTCAGAAGCACGGAGAGGGCGGACACAAACAGCGCCGGATCCTCGTAGAAATTCTTCCAGGGTTCAAAAAACGCATCGCTCAATCCGTAGGTGATCTGCAGATTCGAGGAGAACAGCCGCAGCAGCACGGATTGATAATAGGCAGGTTCAAGCGGCGTAAATCCGTCCCGGAGAAGTCCGAGGAGTCCACCCGAACCGCCGTCCACCCGTCCGGAGACCGTCAGCATGCAGACAGCCATCGGAAGGAAGACCGCCATAGCCAGAAGCAGTCCCAGGACGATATACATGCAGCCCCCCAGGAACCGCAGGATCCGTTTGCTGAAGCTCAGCTTTTCCTGCATGGCAAGCCGTCCGATCAGGTACAGCCCCACCGTCGCCAGGCTCATATACGAAAAGAAACAGCTGTAGATGGCCTGCAGGAACACGATCAGGGGCAGGAACCTGGCGGAACGCTTTCCCTGTACGTACTTTTCGGTAAAGAGCAGAAGGAGCGGCAGATAGACGACCGCCATCCCGAACTGGTAGTGCTGCCCCCAGACCATCAGATAGCCACAGAGGCCATAGCAGAAGGAAGCCGCAAATTTCGACTGTCTGCGGAAAGAAAAGCAGTTCATGAAATGCCAGAAGGCCCATCCGGCCGCCATCATCCGCAGGATCTGGATCTCCGGAAGGAAGTAGAGCACCCGGTCCGGTCCGAGCAGGTATCCGATACCGTAGACGAGCATCAGGGACGGGTCGAACAGGTTCATGTTGAACTGGTTGACGCCAAACCCGTTGGTGAAATCCCACAGGGCAAAGGTTCCCTCCCGCAGATGCCGGATAATGCTGGCAAACTGAAGCGTGTACAGCTGATAGGTATCACTCCCGATGTCCATGAACACCAGCACCTGATCGCCGAAAATATAATGGCGGAAAATGAACAGTCCGCTCACAAAGATGACAAGCAGAAGCAGCAGCCTGTCTCTGCGGTTGTTTCTTTTTTCTGTTCGCAGCATCGTATTGTCTGTTTCCGGATGCATGGTTTCCTCCTGTTGTTCCGGCTCTTCCCGGAAAATATGCCCCGGTTTTTCCGTCACCGGGGCTTTTGATCCGATCAAAGCTTTTTCAGTGAGAAGTCCTGGCTTTTCAGGGTCAGGTTCACATTGTAGTAAGGATCCGGTTTCCGGAAGACCTCCGGCCAGTGAGCCTCGAGCGTGGCGGTCTCCCTGGCAAAGCGCTCCCGTTTTTCCGGCGTATCTTCATACCCTCTTGACTTGGATTCGTAATGGTACAGCTCGACATAGGGGTTGTACACCACCAGGTAACCGGCCTCGCGGACCTTCAGGCAGAAATCGATGTCGTTGAAGGCCACCGCCAGGTCATGGGACATACCGCCCACCTCCCGGTAGACGGAAGCGCGCACCAGCATGCAGGCCGCCGTGACGGCGCTGTAATTCTGGGCGCTGATGATCCTGTGGCAGTACCCGGTATTCTCCCTTGGCTGCTGGACAAAACAATGTCCCGCGATCCCGCCGAAGCCGATGACGACGCCGGCATGCTGGACCGTATTATCCTCATAGTACAGCCTGGCGCCGACGATGCCGACGTCCGGCCGCATGCCGTATCCCAGCAGCTCTTCGAGCCAGGTTTCATTGATGACCTCCGTGTCGTTGTTCAGAAGGAGCAGGTACTCACCCGAAGCCTTTTCCGCCCCGAAGTTGTTGATGTCCGGGAAATTGAAAGGCCCGTCCCAGTACACAACATGGACATGAGGGTATCTTTTCTCCAGTTCTTTATAATAAGCGAAGGTCTCTTCTTCCTCGCTGTTGTTCTCGATGATGATGTATTCGTAATTCCGGTAGGTGGACTTTTCCTCCACGGACCGTATGCACCGCTCCAGGTCATCGATATGATCCTTGTTCGGGATCAGGATCGACACCAGCGGATCATGATCCCGGATGTAGCGGGTCCTGTAAAGTCCCGGGTACGCCCCCCGGTAGACCTCCGCTTTGACGCCGATCCGGTCAAAATGCGCCTGCAGGGCACGCTCCCCGGCTTCAAAGGCGTACAGCTTGCTCTCGGGGTTTTCCGACGTGGACTCTTCGTGGCTGCGCCAGTGATAGAGGATCTGCGGGATATGCACGATGGCGCCGGTGTTTTCGATGCAGCGCAGCGTCAGGTCATAGTCCTGTGCTCCCTCGAATTCAGGCCGCAGAAGTCCTGTCCTCTCCAGAAGCTCCCGTTTCACCACCATCAGATGGCAGATGTAGTTGACCGTATGCAGAAGATCCAGGTTGAAATCCGGCTTAAACTGCGGCTCAAAGAAGTGTTTTCCGTTTACGGACACTTTATCCTCGTCCGAGTAGATCAGCTCCGCGTCCGGTCGTTCGTTCAGGGCCTGCACGCAGGCATACAGCGCATGCTCGCACAGCAGGTCGTCATGGTCGGCGAAGGCAATGTACGTACCTGACGCCGCCTCAATGGCCGCGTTGGTGTTCTGGGCGATCCGGAGCCTTTCCTTATGGAGGACCGGCCTGATGCGGCTGTCCGTCTCTTCCAGTTCCCTAAGGATCCCCGTAAGCGGTGAATCCGCGCCGCTGCCGTCGGAAAGGATAAGCTCCCAATTTGTGTAGGTCTGGGCTCTTACCGAATCCACCAGGGCACGCAGGTATTCCTCCTTTGTCCTGTACAGGGGCACAACGATGGAGATCTTCGGGGAAAAGGCCGGCACATCACGCCTCTGCCTCTCCAGCTCGTCTCTGTCGGGAAGATGCCTGGGAAGCCATTTTTCGTAGGGCATGGGCCGGTTCCGGATCTCCTGGACCTTCTGCCCCGCCTTGATGGCCAGCGCCCGGGGGCCGTTGGCCCGTAAGTAGGTCATTCCCTTTTTCCGGTACTTCTCGACCTTTGAAAACAGGACCTCTTTTTTACCGGTCCCGATCCGGTGGACAGCCGGCTTTCCGTTTTCCGGGCGCATCACCAGATATAGATACCGACCGGTGACGCCCTCGATCTCCGCATAGAACCCCGCCTCATGGTCCACGGTGCATTCCGCGAACATATCCTGCACGTCGGTCCTTGCGTTCCGCTGAATGGCCACGGAAACCGGTTTTTTATCATCATCGTAAAACCGCAGGCGGACGTGTCCATCGGCGGCTGCCCAGCCGCGGATCACCAGCGTCTTTGTATCCTGGTCCATATGCTCCAGCTCAATGAAGAACTGCGGCCGGTTCCGGCGCGCGGTCAGCTCCTTTGTGCCGATCCGGAACCATCTCCGGCGGCTCTCCTTCGAAACCGAGAAAAGCCTCAGCTCCCGATAGCCGGACAGATCCTCCGGCAGGGTGATCAGGGCTTCCACCCGCTGTCCCTCCAGGACCTCGCTGTCCTTGAACCGCTGGATCGCACTGACCGCAACCCTGGGCGTGGTGACACAGGGAAGCTTTTTCCGGTCTAAGTACGCTTCCACCTCATCCCCCTCCGGGATCACTCCCTGCACGAGATACTGTGACGCGTCGTTCAGATAAAAGCGCTCTTTTTCAACTTCCAGAAGCTGACTTCTCATTCGCTTTTCCTTTCTTTTCTGTGAAATGGCAGAATGGAGCCTTCACTCTTCGGAAGGATCTCCATGTGAACCCGGAGTCTTTTCGCACCGGAAGGAACCGGGATGTCAAAGATCCCCGGATCGGCCTTCCGGATCCGGATGTCGTTTCCCATGCGGACGCCGGCCGGGATCTTCGCATGGGAAAGATCCGCCTTTTTATCGTCAAAGGACAGCTGCCGGATCTTCACTGTGCAGGGCTCATCGCCCGGATCCACGCGCACGGCCGTACAGCCCTCCGGGATCCCGACGCTTCCGCGCACCTCCCGGTCCTTGATGGGGATCCTGGCGGAATCCTCTTCCCTGTAGCCTGTCCCATAGGAAAAATAAACCTGCAGGCTTCCAGGCGGCAGTGCCTGTACGACGGCGGTGCCGGCCCCCAGGTCCCGGTACAGTTCTCCGAGGGGCGTCACGCCTCCCCGCATATAGCGCTGAAAGCAGCGTTCCATCCGTAAAAACTGTTTTTTCAAAGGCTCCGTGATCCCATATCTTTCATAGAGCCCGTCACCAAGCTTTCTGCGGGAGTCCAGCGTCTCCAGATAGTAGTGCAGGATCCGGAACAGCACATAAGGCGCGGGAACCGGAAAAGGAAAGCTCCACTCATGATCAAGGAGCGTCGGCGTCTCCGTCAGCATCACGTTCTGGCAGACCATGTCGATATTGGTGACAGGTGCGGACAGAAAGCTTCCCGTTTCCGTAAAAGAGCCGAACACCTTTGTGAACGCGGGCGTCACGGTGAAGGGCTCTCTGCTTACGATCTTCTGCACTCTGTCAAGATAATCGATCAGCTTCGCGCGGGCTTCCTCTGTCTTTCCCTCTGCAAGCAGCCGGTCCAGGCATTCTTCCAGGGTCTCCGCGGTCAGGTATTCGAACCAGACGGCCCCGTCCTCCTCGTGGCAGCGGTTGCAGCAGAGGCCGCAGGGCCGGTACAGCTCATCCAGTGTATCCTGCAGCGGCACCATCCTTGCGAGATGCTTCTCGCCCTCCGTCCAGCATGCGCTTTTCCGGACAAAGCGCTGTCCGTTCTCATCCTCCAGGATCGCTGTACGTATGGAGAAGGCGCGGCTGCGCTCATTGGAGAAGCGTGTGTAGATGACCTTTTTCATTCCGCTCCCTCCTTTTCCAGCACGACCAGGAAGGAATTCGCGAACTCCCCGAACAGGCCGCTGCCGATCAGGGAATCCATCACCTTCTGCTCATCAAAAAGGAGCATCCGCTCCCTGTCAAAGTTCCGGTAGGAACCCTTTAGTTCTCCCGGCTTCGGGAGATACCGGTCCGAAAAGATCTCCGTGGGGAACACATGGTCCGGACAGGGATAATAGAACTCCGTTTTGAACCGTCCGGCACGGCCGATCAGCTCCGACAGCTCCCTCCGGGAGAAGGTGCGCCTGTTTCCCGCTCCGTCAAAGCCCTCCAGTCCCGCAAAATAGCGGTCCGTATGCTCTTCCCGGCATCCGGCCCAGTACTTGAGCCCCAGCCGGTTTTCGATAGCGATCACGATCCTGCCGTGGGGATTCAGAAAACCCGCAAGGCTTTTCAGAAGCTCTTCGTGGGGATCCTCCCCGTGCATAAGGGCGCCTGCATCCGCAAAGCTTCCCGCAAGAAAGACATAGTCAAAGCTCCCCGGGATCCGCATCAGAAGATCCTGCCATATGCCCACGAATATGTGTACATTTCCGGAGGCTCCGTTCCGAAGGGCATTGATCCGGCTTTTTTTGAGGGAACGTTCCACGCAGACGACCTCCTTCGCCGCACGCGAAAGCGCGCCCGTAATCTCCCCGCACCCGCTCCCGATCTCCAGGATGCGGTCCTTCGGGCCGATGGGAAGCCAGTTCACCAGGTTTTCGCGTAGATGCGAAAATGTGAAGAGAACGGGCCTTTTCAGTTTCCGGGCGATCACCTGGTTCCACTCACCGCAGGGGTATTTTTCCGCCACCTGGAGAAGCTCCTCATAGGCAGCCTCCTGCTCCCATGGATCTCTGCCCCGGTTCCAGGTATCATCGATGCACGCATACCGGTTTTCCGTTGTCATGTATAAATCCTCCTGCAGGCCGGAAACGGCCTGCCAAGTCTGCCTTTGTACTTATCTCCCGTTCAGCTCCTGTATCTCGACCCGGGAATTCATGTCGAAAAAACCGACCGTATTTTTATCCGATACGACGGTGACATTGCAGGCATAGTAAAGCCTGTGATAGACCGTAAAATCTCCGTCCCTGAAGCCTGTACAGCCGAAGGACAGAAGATACTCCCCGCCCTGCAGGTCCATCTGCTGGCGGAAGGTAACCTCACACTCCCGGCCGGCGGAGGGATCCTCAAAGGACATTTTCTCATACATCGTATTGGTCCCCGCGATCTCCGTCCCATGGACGTTCAGGAAGGTATAGGCGACGATGGGATCCTGGATCGGTTCATGGAACAGGACACGCACCTTGATCGCGAAGGGCTTTCCTTTGTGCACCACATTGGACGCCCTCCCCCGGTCATCGACGATGCGGATGCCGGTGATCTCCGCACGCCGCTCCCCGTATTCCAGGATATCCGGATTCATCTGAAACGGCTGCTGCCACACATCGGAGGGATCGTCCTCCCCTTTTGGGATCGTGGTCGCCCCGGAGATCCCGTCGTGCCACCGTTCCCAGGTTCCGGAACCTTCTCCCTCCTGTCCTTCCGCCTGCCTGACCGGCTCCTGGTGCACCAGGAGCTGCTTGTAGACGTCCACCATCTCCTTCGGAGATCCCTGGTCCAGCAGGTTCCCCTGGTGAAGGAGAAGCACGCGGTCGCAGTACCGGGTGATGCTTCCCAGGTCATGGCTCACGATCAGCACGGTCTTTCCCTGTTTTTTGAATTCCTCGAATTTGTGAAAACACTTCGCCTGAAAAAAAACATCTCCGACGGACAGGGCTTCATCCACGATCAGGATCTCCGGATCGATGTTGATGGCCACGGCAAAAGCAAGCCGGACGAACATACCGCTGGAGTAGGTCTTGACCGGCTGATTGACATAGTCCCCGATGTCCGCGAATGACAGGATATCCGGAAGGCGCCGGTCGATCTCCTCCTTTGAAAAGCCCATCATGGTCCCGTTCAGGTATACGTTCTCAATGCCGGTGTACTCCATGTTGAAGCCGGCCCCGAGTTCAAGCAGAGCGGAGATCCGTCCCTCTACGCTGACCTCCCCCGAGGTGGGCGTCAGAACGCCGGTGATGATCTTGAGAAGCGTGGATTTTCCGGAGCCGTTCACGCCGATGATCCCGACGCATTCCCCTTCGCGGATCCTGAAATTCAGTCCCCGCAGGGCGTAGTGCTCTTTGAACCGCTTACGCCGGGTCAGACCGAGCGCCTCCTTCAGGCGGTCGGATGGTTTATCGTATAATTTATAGATTTTGGTCAGGTCCCTGACCTGAATGACATTTTTATCCTCCATGTACGCCCTCCGTCAAAGTACGTCCGCGAAATGGATCCTGAGCCTCTTGAACACCACGCCTCCGAGCAGGAAACAGACCACGGTGAAGGCCCAGAAATACAGGGTCCATAGTGGTTTTTCAAAGAACCATCTCTTGCCGAAAAAGGCGTCCCTGTAGCCGGAAACAACGTAGTACATGGGATTCAGCCTCATGATCTTCATGATCAGCGGATGACTCGCAAGCGCATCCTCCGCCACCCACATGATCGGGGTCAGCCAGATCCCCACCTGCAGCAGGATACTGATGATCTGGGACAGATCCCGGAAGAACACCACCGCCGAGCTGGTCATGTAGCAGATCCCCAGCGCCAGCAGGAATACGCAGGCACTGTAGTAAAAGATCTGCAGATAGTACCAGTCCGGAAAGCGCCCGTAGCAGGCATACAGGACGATCGTAAACAGCACAAAAAAGCCGTGTACGAAGAGGGCCGCGATGATCTTGACGACCGGCAGCACGCTGATCTGAAATACGACTTTTTTTACAAGATAATTATATTCAAGAAACGCGTTGGTCCCTCCGGTCAGGGCATCCTGAAAGAAGAACCACGGCACGATGCCGGCCACCAGGTACAGCACGAACGGGATCCCCAGATTCCCTGCCCCGTTCCGCATGCCGACCGAAAAGACGAACCAGTAGACGAGGATCGTGACGACCGGGTGTACAAAAGCCCAGATCGTCCCCAGATAGGAGCCCGCATATCGTGTCCGGAAATCGTTCCCGGCAAGCTTCATGATCAGCCGGCGGTTCCTGATACAGTCCGCCGGCAGTGAAAAAATGCCCTTCTGCATGCCGTTCTCCTATCTTCTGTAGTCCTTGATGCCCTTCCACAGCCTGTCCTTTTCGGACAGCTCCGGCGTCATTCCCTTCGGGACCGGCCAGTCGATCCCTATATCCGGATCACTCCACAGGAGCCCGCCTTCGTCGTTGGGATGATAGAAATCCGAGCATTTGTAGGTAAATTCCGCTATGTCGGAGAGCACCAGGAAGCCATGGGCAAAGCCCTTGGGGATAAAGAACTGCTTTTTGTTCTCGGCGGACAGGATCGTACCGTACCACCTGCCGAAGCTCTTTGAGCCTTCCCGCAGGTCGACGGCCACGTCAAAGACCTCGCCGCGCACCACGCGTACCAGCTTGTCCTGCGGATGGCTGATCTGGAAATGCAGTCCCCGCAGCACGCCGTAGTGGGAGGCAGACTGGTTGTCCTGCACGAACACCACATCGATCCCCGCTTCTTTAAAATCGTTATAATTGTAGGTCTCCATGAAATAGCCGCGGCTGTCCCCGAAGACAGTCGGCTCGATCACCTTGAGGCCCTCGATCTCCTGACAAGGCGTTACCTTGATCTTACCCATTTTATGATCTCCTCATTTCTGATTACTCTGTGTTTCCGCGTCAGGTCAATACTCCGTAAAGGACAGAAGTGCGTCCGCGACCTTCGCTGCATCCTCCATCGGAAGGTTGTAGAACATCGGCAGCCGGAGAAGCCGCTCGCTGAGCGAAGTGGTATACCGGTCTTCTCCACTGAAGGTCCCGAATTTCTGTCCCGCAGGGGAGCTGTGCAGCGGCACATAGTGGAACACACTGCAGATATCCCGCTCACGCAGGTAGCGGATCAGGCGCGTCCGGACGTCCAGGTTCCGTACACGGATAAAGTACATATGGCAGTTATCCACGCAGTCCGCGGGAATGACCGGCCGTTCGATCTTTCCGGCATCCGCGAGAGGCTTCAGCGCCTCATGGTAGAAATTATAGATCTCCCTGCGTTTTTGGTCGATCTGGCCGGCAGCCTCCAGCTGGGCATACAGGTAGGCGGTATTCAGCTCGCTGGGCAGATAGGAGGATCCGTAATCGATCCAGCGGTATTTGTCCACCTGGCCCCGGAAGAACTTGCTCCGGTCGGTTCCTTTTTCACGGAGGATCTCCGCCCGTTCCAGGTACTCCTCGTTCTGGAAGGTCAGGGCGCCTCCTTCTCCCATCGTATAGTTTTTGGTCTCGTGAAAGCTGTAGCAGCCCAGGTCCCCGATCGTTCCGAGGGCTCGTCCCTTGTACCATGCATTCACCCCCTGGGCCGCGTCCTCGACCACCTTCAGGTTATGCCGCGACGCAATGTCCATGATCGTGTCCATCTCACAGGCCACGCCGGCGTAATGCACCGGGACGATCGCCCTGGTCCGGGGCGTGATCGCCTGCTCGATCAGCTGCTCGTCCATATTCATGGTATCCGGGCGGATGTCGATAAAGACGATCCTGGCTCCCCGCAGCACGAATGCGTCCGCAGTGGATACAAACGTGTAGGAAGGCATGATCACCTCATCCCCCGGCTGTATGTCCACCAGGTAGGCAGCCATCTCGAGCGCATGGGTACAGGAGGTCGTCATGATGGCATGCTTTACGTGAAAATGCTCCTGCAGCCATGCGGAACACTTGCGGGTATAAAGACCGTCCCCGCAGAGCATGCCTCTGTCCACCGCGTCCTTTATATATTCCATTTCGCGTCCGGTAAAGGCCGGACGGTTAAAATCAATCATTCTTATTCTCCTCTTCCTGACTGACCGTCTCGCGCACCACGAACTGCGGCGTCTTGTTCAGCGTCAGGATCAGTTTTCCCACGTATTCACCGATCACGCCCAGCATCAGGAACAGGAAGCCGAACAGGATCAGCATGACGCACATCAGGGAGGACCAGCCCACCGCGACCGACGGGTGCAGCAGCTTGTTCACCAGCACGTAGATGGCTCCGATCAGCCCGATGGTCGAGAACAGGACTCCCAGAAGGGAGGCCGCTCTGAGTGGGATGATCGAATAATTCAGCACGGACATAAAATGCTTCAGGCCTTTCCGGAAGGTATAGTTGGACTGGCCTGCCTCCCGGTCAAAATGCTCGATCTCGATGTTTGCCATATTGTGGGTCGTGCGGAAAAACAGGAGCTGGATAAAGGCGTTGCAGCCTTCGTATTCCTTTGCTTTTTCGACCACGTAGCGTCTCGCCAGCCAGAAGCTGCTCATCTGGATGTCCTTCGGGCGGTCCAGGAGATGCCACAGCAGGAACCGGCTGACAGAGCCGGTCAGGTTCTTGCCCGTCGAAAAATGCCGTTCCTTGAATACGCCGAAGACCACATCGTACCCCTCCTCCGCTTTGGCGAGAAATTCCGGGATCTGGGACGGGTGATTCTGCAGATCGTCGTCCATCCCCACCACGTAGTCGCCGTTTACGTAGGAGAAGCCGGCCATGATGGCCGCATGCTGGCCGAAATTCTTGGCAAGATTTACGCCCGTGACGCGGGGGTAGCGAAGCGCGGCGCGGCGGATCGCCTCCCAGGTACCGTCCCGGGAGAAGTCATTCACGAGGATCATCTCGCAGTCATATTCCGGAAGGCTTTCAAACACTTCCATGCACTGGTCGACGACCTTCTCGATGGTCTGTTCGGAATTATAGCATGGGATCACGATAGAAACCAGCATTATGGTCTACACTCCTTCCTGCGTTCCGTTCTGCCGTATCTCTGCCAGATGGTCAAAGAACAGCGGAAGGCCGCCGGTATGGATAAACAGGATGTCTTCATCCCGGATCTGTTGTTCGGAAAGATATCCGCACATGCCGCGGAATGCTTTTCCGGTGTAGGTGGGATCAAGCGGCAGGGAGTATTCCCGCAGGGCGCTTTGGATCACCTGCTCGATCTCCCGGTCATGGCAGCCGTAGCCGCCGGCCAGATACCGGTCCTCGACACGGATCAGCGTCTGCGGATCCCTGTCATAGGTGACCCCGTGCTTCCGGGCGTACTCGGAAAGATCGGATCGGATCACTTCCTCCGCCCTGTCCCGGTTTCTTGTCACGGAGATCCCGACGATCTGCCTGTCTCCGCCGTAAAGCAGCTGCCCGGCCAGAAGTCCCGCCTGGGTCGTTCCGGTGCTGCAGCCAAGGAACACATAGGAGAAATGCTTTCCCATCTCCTTCTCCTGCAGAAGCAGCTCGCGGTAGGCATACACGTAGGCTTCCATCGGGACCGTCACGTTCCCTTCGCCGTAGATATTCCCGTGAATATAGTAAGGCCTGTGCCCCTCTGCTTCAAAGTCGTCCATCGCCTGCTGCACGGCCCCGGCGATCTCCCCTTTATGGCAGGGATATTCCCGCAGGATGAGCGGCTGTATCATGTCCCGGTTGAAGCTTTGGAGCGAGGTATCCTCATCATCCACATTGTGGACCATCACGCAGGGGATCCCGCGACGGCTGCAGGCCGAGGCAAGGATACGGCAGAGGTTGGAATGATAGCCGCCGTACAGGATCATGGCGTTTCCGCCCTTCTTTTCCATATCCCTGAGGTATGCATCGGCAAACCGCACCTTGTTCCCTCCAAAGGAAAAAGGAAGCAGGTCTTCCCGTTTACAGTACAGGCGGTTCCCCAGAAGAGCCCCCATCTCCTGCACCGGCGTCCTCCGGATATCCAGATCCCGCTGCAGCTGCACCCGGATCCCGGACGTGATCTCCCGCAGACGTTTCTCACAGGCAGGCAGATCTTTTCCCTTCAGGAACACCTGCCCGATCCGGTCACGGCCGTTCGTAAACGGACGCACCTCATCCCCGGGCGACACGTTGAACGAAAGATCCAGTATGTCCTCCGAAGCCGGAACAACATGGCAGATCCTCCCGAGGGTCCCTTCGCGGTCCGCTGTCAGGGTGTGGGTCAGGACCGCCGGATGGTTCTTCTTCTCTTCAAAAAAGCCTGTCACGTCCTCGCCAAGCGCAAGGCGCACAAGCACTTCATAATAATCGATCCCGTACCAGGCGCTGACCAGCTCCGAAAGGCCCGTGGCCCCGGACCGTCCTGTCATCTCCACCACAAAGATCTTTCCGTCGCGGCAGATCAGGTCCGCGTTGAACGCACAGTTGTCAAGTCCCAGTGCGTGAAGCGCCTTCCGGATCTCGTTCTCCACCTCCGGGATCAGTTCCGGATGGCAGAACGGGACGGAATGTCCCACGGGGATGCTGATCTCGCCGTGAAAAGCCTCCGTGTTGTCCGGGAGCAGAAAACAGATCCGCCCGTGGAAGATCATGCCTTCCACGCCGAACAGTTCGCCGTCCACGAACTCCTCCAGCAGGCAGTAGTCCCTGCGGCTTGCCTCCCGGCAGCGCCGATAGGCATCCGGAAGGTCTTCCCTTGTCCTGCAGACATGGATCCCTCTCCCGCCCATCTGGTCCACAGCCTTAAGAAGGACCGGAAAAGCAAGCTGCCCGGCAGCCCCAAAAAGCTCTTCCTCACCGTGGATGCAGATGGCCTTCGCCGTGGAAACGCCTTCAGACAGGAGCGCCTGCTTCATCAGCCATTTATCGGAAGCACGCATGGCCGCTTCCGCGGATGGTCCGCAAAGTCCCATCGCACCCGCCACATGCCCAAGCGCCTTCATGGCCAGATCAAGTCCGCAGGTCGCGATCCCGTCGATCCCGAGACGGCGGGCGCTGGCAAGCACTGCTTCCGGATCCGAGATATCTGCTTCACAGACCTGGTCCGCCAGGGAAAGGCAGGGATAGTCCCCCAAAATGCTGGCCACGATGGTCCGGCAGCCCAGCCTCCGGGCCGCCATCAGCAGCGGAACCTGCGTATAGCCGGCTCCCAGGATCATCAGTTTCTTCTGGTTCATCATAGGTTCATCCTTACAGGGCGAAGATCAGGATCCCGACGAGGATCAGCGCCAGCCCTGCGAGTTTTCTTCTGTTGAATTTTTCCTTGAGAAAAAAATACCCAAACACAGCCACAAAAATATAGCCGGCCGATTCGAGGACCGGTGACCATGACAGCGGCAGATGCCTTAGGGCTGTCATCGTCAGGAGTGTCGATCCGAAAAGAAGACCGTAGGCTGTGATCACCAGCGGATTCAGGTATTCCTTCAGTCTGGAGCCGTGTTCCCGGTTTGCCGATATCTTCAGCAGGATCTGGGATACCGAGGCCACAAGCACCGAAAAGAGCATGATCAGGACGGAAAGTGCAAGCTTACTCATCGGACGTCACCACCAGCCAGATCCCGGCAAAGATGATGGCTGCTCCCAGCAGCATCTTCGGCGTGATCGCTTCGTGAAACAGCAGTACGCCCCAGATCATCCCCCAGATCAGGCTGACCGGTTTGTTGGCGTAAGCGACGGTGAGCGGCATTTTTTTGAGGATCTGCTGCCAGGCCAACGCGTAGATGCCCATGAAGAGCAGTACTCCGCCGTACCAGAGGATGAATCCGCGGATATCCTTCTGCCCGGCGGCCATCTTGGAGCAGATCCCGCTGACCGAGCTGATCAGCAGGCACAGGTGCAGCAGGAGAAAATCCCCTGCCCTGCCCCTGTTCATTTTTATCGATTTATGATCGTTCATTTGCGTGAAGTACAGACACCATTCTTGTCAAAGACACATTTCTTTCCGCCGATCTTCATCGTGGTGTTTTCCACGCGGATCCCGGAGGTCTTTGTCTTGCCGGGACGGAAATAATAAAGCTTGCCCTTGATGGTGTGCCAGCCCTTGTAAGCCAGGCCGTTTTTGTTGAAGTAGTAGGTGTTTTTCTTTCCGCTTTCCGTGACGGTGATAAAGCCCTTGGTATAGCGGACACCGTTCTTGTCGTAGTAGTAGATATTCCCGGACGAGGTGATATGCTTGAAATTGGTCCGGAGGTATGCCTTGGAAGTATCAAAGTAATAATACTTGCCGCTGATCTTTTTGGTCCCGGTCAGGGCATAGCCGCTGGCGTCGAGGTAATACTTCTTTCCTCCGGCCGTCACCCATTTGCTCTTGACCTGCAGCCCGTCCGCATCCAGATAGATGTACTTTTTCGCGGAGGACAGATACAGAAGCTGGCTCTTGTACAGATGCCCGTCCGAGGTCGCGAAGCGGTACGTCTTGCCGCTGATCTTTTTGGTGCCGGTGACCTTTTTGCCATCCACATAGTAATAGGTCTTTCCGTTCTCCGTCGCCCAGCCGTTCTTGGCTTTTGCATCGGTGGGCGTAGGCACGTAGGAGGCGAGCTGCTTTGTCCTCGGCGTGATGATCTTCGTGTAGTCCACGAACCCGAAGTTCAGATCCACGTTGTCCGTCGCGTCGATGCCGTCCACCAGCTTTTTGGTGGTGCGCAGAGAGGAGATCGTATCCCCGCAGGTGCACTGCCAGATCGTATACTTGTACTGGTCCGGATCGGGACGGATCAGCTTGTCGTTGTACCAGGCAAGCCAGATGTCCACATCTCCCAGCAGCATGTCGGTGGCCACCACATTCTTGTACCAGTTTGCGTTAAAGTAGGCCATCGGGTAATAACCCGCCCTTCGGATCTCGCGGGCAAAGATCTGCGCCAGGGTCGCGATCCGCTCCCCGGAAAGCTTTCCGATGGCGTCGCATTCCAGATCCAGGACCACCGGATAGGAGATCTTATAGCCCTGCATCCGCTCGATCAGGAGCTGGGCTTCCTTCAGCACCGCGTTCTTGGTGGTCGCCCGGCTGTAGACATATACGCCGACGGGCAGGCCCACGGCATTGGCGTTGCTTAAGAATTCTTTGTATCGTTTGTCGATATAGGTGATCCCGTCCGAGATCCTGACAATTGCGAAATCGATCTCGGAATTCCGGACCTTGAACCAGTCGATCCCGTTCTGCCAGGACGACACGTCGATCCCCCTGGTTACGGCACCCGGGATCACATCGCCGCTTCCGTTATAGGAGACTCCCTTGATCCGCTTCCAGGCCCGCGCGTCCTTCTCGGCCGCGGCCTTTTTTTCGGCTTCTGTCTGGGTGGCTCCCACAGCCGCCGCACTTCTTTCGGAGAGTCCTCCGTCATCATAAAGAACCGCGCCGCTGCGGTCATAAGGGGTGGCTGATCGTCCGGCTGCCCAAACGTTTGCACAGCCCAGGGTGATAACGGCAGTCAGGGCAGACAGGAGCAGCATTTTGGTAAGCTTCATACGTTCACTCCTTACTCAGAAAAAGGAAATACACTGCGCACCGTCTTTTATCGGACGGCGCGCAGTGTCTGCTCATCGGGAAATTCTTTTATCAGATCGCAGGGTCCGTGGGATCATAGTTGCTGGACGCTTTGACCAGAGCTCTGCGGCCGAGCGGGCCCTTGAAGGCTTCGCTGGAATTATAGGTGCCGTCATAGATGTTGATCCTGGCACCGTTGCAGTGCGTGTACACCCAGAGCGCGTCCGCCACGCATACGCGGATGCAGCCGTGGGAAGCCGGTTTGCCGAGCTTGTTATACTCATACGGGGAAATCGCACGGGGATGCGGTGCGCTTCCTGCTACAGAGTGAACAAAGATGCCGCCTCTTCCTGCGCCGACCACGTGGCTCGCGTACTGACCCCAGGAGGGGCCCATCAGCATCTGCCAGCGTCCGGCACGGCTCAGGTAGTAGGTTCCCTTCGGTGTCGGCGTGCCGGCCTTGCCTACGGAAACACGGATCGATTTGACCGGTGTCTTTCCGTCAGAGGTGTAGACGGTCATGACTCCGTTGACACGGTCGACCCGTAAGTAGTACGGTCCCTTGTAGGTGCCGGTGAGGTCATTGATCCGGTAGCCGTCCTTGTCAAAATGATAGTTGAGGCCGCCGATGGTTGCTTTCGTATTGGTATAGAAGCCGGTTCCGTCCGGTCTCACATATTTAACCTGGTTCTTCTTGGCATTGACGGTCACCCATCCGGTGGTCAGCTTGCCGGTGCTGGCGTCCAGATACCCCTTGTGGCCGGTGCTCATGAACCGGTTCCGCTGTACGACATAGTTCTCCGCGTAGTACCAGGCATTTTTAACTTGGAACCAGCCGTCCTTTACGAGGACGCCCGTCTTGGGCTGCGCATAGTAGCGTTTGTTCTTGTAGGTGACGAACGTGCCGTAGGAGCGGTTGCCCTTGTGGACCTTGGCCGTGGAGGGCTCAAAGTAATACATCTTGCCGCGGGCTTCCTCCACGCCGGAAGCGAGTTTGCCGTCCGGACGGAAGTACTGCCTCTTGACAAAGCGGTCCATATAATGCTCGTGTGTCTTGCTGTCAAAATAGAACCAGCCGATAAAGGCCTTTGTGCTGTAGTGAGTGACCTTCTGCCAGCCGCTCTTCTCGGAGATGCAGCCGGCGGTCTTGCCGAAATAGTAATAGCGGTTCTTGGAAGAGGACACTCTGCGCCAGCAGTTCTTGTAAGGTGCCTGGGTGCCGTCCTTCTGGAAGAAATATCTGTATTTACCAAACTTGACGATCTTGTCCTGGTAGATCTTTCCGTTCTTGTCAGAGCCGTAGTATTTACCGTTCTCCGCGACCAGGCGGGAGCTCTTGATCAGGGCGCCGTCCTTGTCGAGGAAGTACTTGCCGTCGCCGAGCTGCTTGATGGCGGCGACATGTCTGCCGGTGTGGGTCTCCATCTTGCCCTTGTCATTGCCGGCGGATTCTGCCTTGAAATACTTCCAGCAATCCTTGTTGTTTTCCTTGATCTTGACCCACTGATCCAGTGCCATCTGGCCCGGGATCGTGCTGTCCGGCGCAAAATAGTAGCTGGCGCCGTTGATCGTCACAAGGCCCGTTTTGGGCGTGCCGTCATTATTCAGCGCATAGTAGGCGCCGTTGATGGCAAAGTATCCCAGCGTATTGCTCTTCGCGAGCGTCTCTATGGAGACTTCCTTGCCGTCCTCGCCATAGTAGGTGAACTTACCGTCCTTGTACAGCCAGTAGGAAGACTGCTGCTGACCGACGTTCGAGGTGACAGGCGTCTTTTCGGCGTTTTCATCAGCACCGTCGTAGACGACCGCCGCGGATTCTTCGGTGAAATAGAGGGCGGTATCCTCGTTCTTCTCAAGACCGGGCGTACCTGCCATGACGACGATCTGCCCCGTCAGCATGAGACCGTTCTCATCAAAGAGATAAAGACCGGTATGATCTCCGGACGGCGTCCGGGTCGTGATCTCCACGATACCGTCGTCGATATCATAATATGCGGCTCCTTCGGATGCACCGACAGGATCGGTCCCTCCGTTCCGGAGATCCGTGATCTTGTTTTCGTCCTCCGGCTCATAGACAGCCGCTTCTTCACCGTCCGTTCCGACAACAGGAGCAGCCGCTTCAAAATGCCGTACAAGCTTGAAGCCGTCGTTCACGCGGACCCAGTCACAGGGCTTTACGGTACCATCATCCGTCTCTTCGTCGGATTCACCGTCGCCCACCAGGATCGCCTCGGAGGAAAGGATCTCCTCTTCATCAAATGTCTCCTGGTCTTCGTCGATATCATCTACGGTCTCTTCATCCTCCGTAAGCTCTTCGCCCGGAACCTGCGCCTCTTCGGAAGGAGCCGTCTCCTCCGCAGGAGCTGTCTCCGTCTCCAACGTCTCTTCCACGGGCTCCTCTGCCACGTCTGTGACGGCGTTCACATCCGGCGTTTCCGCTTCCGGAGCTTCGATCCCGCTCATCTGTGCGGCATCCTCTTCGCCCGCCGGTGCTTCCGTCATCTCCAGTACTTCCGCGGAGCTGCCGTCGCTCAGCTCTTCGGCCGGGACCGCGATCGTCGTAAGTCCCAGTGCCAGGCTGAGTACAATTGATGCAATACGTTTTTTCATAATAACCTTCTCCTCATTCTCCAAGTCCGCTCTCAACCGCGCGCACAAGCGCTTCCATTGCTTCCTTTTCATCCTCGCCTTCACAGGTAAGCTCGATCTCATCCCCGCATTTCACGCAGGCGCCAAGCACGCTCAGCACGCTTTTGGCATTGCCGGAGTTTTCTCCGAATATAAACCGGATCTCCGATTCGAAATTCATCGCTTCCCTGCAAAGGACTCCCGCCGGGCGCAGATGCAGTCCCGTGGGATTATGTATGATCACCTTACGGCTAATCATGTCTCATCACCATTATCGTCCGCTTTCCTCGGCTGTGGAGACCTTGGAGACCGTTACCTCCGTCGTCACCTGGCCGATCAGTTCATAGCCCTCAGGCAGTTTAATATCCACAGGCACCTCGTAGGTCCCTTCATCCATTCCTTCCAGATCGATCGAACCGCTGATGTCCTTCTCTCTGAGGGCTTCCGGATCCTCATCGCCCGTCTGCACCCGCAGGTCCACCTTGTCGACTTCGAAGGAAACCTGCATGTCCTCGGGCTTGTTGTTGACCGTGACGTCGGCCGTCGAAATGCTGATGGCCTTCCCGCCGTCCGGCAGGATATTTACCGTGACCAGCACCTCGTCGCTGCTGCCGCTCGTCAGCTTGAGTCCGTCGCCCAGTGACGGGGAAATGGTCAGCTTCTGTTCCACATCGGAGCTGGCGCCGGAGATATCAATGGCCTCATCCTGGAGCTGCAGGATATTCCCCTGCTCCTTCAGGGCTGCCAGTGCTTCCGTGGTCCCCGCGACGCTGACCGTCTCAGGCACCGTGGTAATGCTGTCGACCATGTAGCCCTCCGCCGCTTCGCCGGAAACCTCGACCTGAAGTCCCACATCCGTCCGGACCTTCCAGAGCTTTGTGGTCACCGTCGCCTTTCCTCCGTTGTCAAACCGCAGATTGGAGAGATCCGTCTCCGTAAAGGCATCCGCATTCTTGTCGATCACCGTCAGGTTTGCTTCGACACTGGTATCTGTCGTGATCCCGCCCACGCTGACGCTGGCCGTGACCTTGTCGATCTTGTTGACCAGTGACTCCGGACCGGTGATCCGGACCTTTTCGGGACTGGCCGTCTGTGAACCGATCTCATAGCCTCTTCCGGGCTTGCTCTCTCCGCTGTTCACGACCGAGATCATGAACTCGCTCGTGACCTTATCCTCCAGCCGGACACTCAGGTTCTGGGGCCAGACGGATATGCTGGAAGCCGCGATCCCGTTCACATAGGGCGTGATCGGGATCATGACCGGGTTGGTCTCCAGGCTGACTGCCTGCTGGAGATCCGCGACCAGCCTGACGTCATCCGAGGTGATCCGCCGGAGCGTCTTGCTCTCCCCGGTGATGGTCACCCGCACGGTCGTCTGTCCTCCGTCCCGGAGGCACACCTTGCCGGTATCGTCGATATATGCTTCGTTGATCAGATCCACGTTGCCGATCGTATATGTCTTGTCAATGACAGGATTGTCAATATTCGCGACAATCAGCCATACCAGAATACCCAGCAGCAGAGAGATGATCTTCAAAGGAATGTTAGCCGTGAGTTTTTTCTTCATGCTTTTTCTTCCCTTTCAGCAGCTGCCGCAGCTTCGTATCATGAATTGTCTTGTTCTGCACCCGCACCAGCGCGTCGCGCAGCTCCGCGCTCGAAACGCCGCGGTGCAGCCGGCCTCCTTCCGCGATGGAGACCTTGCCCGTCTCCTCGGAGACGATGATCGTCAGCGAATCCGTCATCTCGCTGATCCCGATGCCGGCCCTGTGCCGGGTGCCCAGCGTCTTGCTGAGCTCCATGTTGTCGGACAGAGGCAGGTAGCAGGTGGCCGCGACCACGCGGTTGCCGCGGACGATCACCGCGCCGTCATGGAGCGGTGTATTGTGCTCAAAAATATTGATCAGCAGCTGGCTGGTCAATACCGCATCAATTGTAATACCGGTCCGCTCATATTCTGTAAGCGGAACTTCCTCTTCGATCACGATCAGCGCGCCGGTCTTGACCTCCGCCATGTCGAAGCAGGCCTTCACCAGCTCGTTGATGGTCTTGTCGGTAAATCGTTCCTGAACCTCCTTGCCGTTGTCAAAGGGAAAGATGGAAGCCATGATCCGCTTCTGGCCGAGGGATTCAAGAACTTTCCGCAGCTCCGGCTGAAAGATGATCAGGATCGCGACGATCAGCACGCTGGCAAGATTGCGGACGATCCAGAGGATCGTATTCATCCGCAGGATATAGACGACCAGGATAAAACCGAGGATCACAAGGATACCCTTCAGCAGTGTGTATGCCCTGGTGGTGCGGACCCATACGATGAACTGATACACGAAGAAGGAGATCAGCAGGATCTCGGCGACGTCGGTAAGGCGAAGTGAAGGCAGTGTGATCCTGGAGAACATTTCAGCCAGATGATTCAGGACACTCTGCATATGTACTCCTCCCTTCCCGTTTTAAAGATCCTTAAGAGATTCCTCCAGCTTCCGTTCAAAATCGACCTGCTCCACTCCCTTGGGCGTGGAGACCGGGGCCGCCGCCTGCGCGGGTGCCTTCTGTGCCGCTTTTTCATCTTTGCGGGGCTGTTCCTTTTGTTTCTCGTAGGACACGACCTTGTCCCCGGAGCGCTTGTCCTCCCTGGCCGGCTGCCCTGTGATCTTCTTGATGCTGCGCTCCGATGTGGCCACAAAGGCCTTGGGGATCGCTTTTACATAATAGTAGTAATCGTCATCCTCGTATTCGAGCCGTTCTGTCCGGCTGTAGTCGCCGCCAAAGAAGAAGAACTCCAGGATGATGCCGATCACGACGGAGATGATCGTCTGTAAAAGAAGCGTGGCGATCTGGATCTGCAGTCCTTCTATATAGAAGCTGCCACCGATCATGACCAGGATGTAGGTCACGCCTCCCGCGATGATCGAGATCCGCCATGCGTAGTCGAACATCCGCGTGCGGATCAGATAGACCATGAGGATGGTGACCACGAACGCCAGGACCGTCAGCCACATGGCCCAGTTCTGGATCAGACCGTCGGCCATCAGCCGGAACCTGTCAAACCGCTCAAGGGCGGGGTCGATGACGGCCTGTGCCTGACTGCTGAGCTGTCGGATAAAGTAATACAGGATCACGCCGCTTGCCGCCGGAAATACCGTAAAGGCATTCCCGAGAAGGCCGCTGCCGATCGGCAGAAGGGCCGGGATCTCGAACCCGAAGGACAGGGGCGCGCACACCAGCACGATGCTCTGCCCGCTGCTGAAGCGCAGAAAGATCAGCGACAGCAGTACCACCAGCACGAGCATGAAGATCCCCGCCTCCATGCAGAGCATATAGGCGTGCCCCACCATCATGGCAAACCCTGCCAGCACCGTCATCACCGGAGGCAGTATGCAGCAGATGGCCGCCAGGATCACGATCACAAAGGTGCTGTTCAGCTGGGCCATGTAGCCCATGTTCTCGTTGATCCAGAGGAAATACAGCAGCGCCACCACGAACCGGATCAGCGGCAGCAGATATACCTCGTATCTGCCGTACAGATTCTTGATCTTCTGTTTAAATTCCAGTAAAGCTGTCATCAGCTTGAACCTCCTGATCTCCTGCGGGTTTCGGGCTTCTTTTCTTCCCGGTTATACATTTTTTCGAGTTTGGTAAGCTCCTGGTAATACCCGCGGACACTCTTTTTTGCCTTGTGATACCGGACACTGTAAAGGATATAGGTCAGAACGGAAAAGACCACCAGTGCCGCCACATATCCCGTCAGGATCCTCGTGCCTGTCTGCACCAGGTCCATCTTGTGGATGTTCTCCATCAGATAATCTGAAAAATACACGCCGACAGCGGCTATGATCAGCACGTAGCCGATGGTCACCAGAAAGAAATTCTTGATCAGCGCCAGGCCGATGTAGTCGCTCCGGTAATATTTGCTTACGGGGAGGTATTTACGCCCCTCGGTCTTTTCGTAGATGGCCAGCTTGTTCATGGTCCTGATCTTCTCAAGATTCAGCATCTGCTGCTCTCCTTTCAGGCATACCCATGCCGTCTGAAAATACTCATACGGATTCATTGTATCACACATCCTCGTCCATGAAAAGTGTTTTTGTCAGGTTTTTATGTAGACCGGAAAAGGTCCGGAAACAGAAGAGGTCCGCGGATCTACCGCGGACCTCCGATGCAGACATATGTCCAGCCGTCTTTGTTTTTGATCTCTACGTATTCCTTACCCGAATAATAGATATGCAGGCGCCGGACCGTATTGTGCAGGCCGTAGCCCTGCGGCTCGTCCCCGCTCCGGGCAAGCAGTTCCTCCTCCGGCCTGCTGTGCTCCTCCATGATGCTCCGGATCTTCTCCTCCGGGAAAGGCTCCCCGTTGTTGGAGACCTCGACGAACCAGCGTTCCCCGTCCGCCCGGGTGCAGATGCGGATCCGCCAGCGGCTGTCCTCGTCCTCCGGAAGTTCTTTTCCGAAGGCGTGCTGGAAGCAGTTCTCCACCAGGGGCTGCAGCATCAGCTTGGGAACCGGGATCTCCCCGATCGCCTCCTCCGTCTCCCAGGTGACCTCCAGCCGGTTCTCAAAGCGTTTTTCCATGATGAACAGGTAATCCTGCACGTTTTCGATCTCGCTTCGCAGCGGGACCGCCTGCCCGCTGTAGGAGAGGGAATACCGGAGAAGCTTCGAGAGGCGGTTGCACATCTCAAATACGTCCATGTTATCCGATTCCAGACCCTCCATGGCGATCACCGTCAGGGTATTGTACAGAAAATGCGGATTCAGCTGGGCTTCCAGCGTCTTGTAGTGCTCGCCGACCGCCCTCTGGTTCGCCTCCTCGATCTTCTTGTTCTGCAGGTCGATCCGCTGCAGGTACTGGCGGATGGTATCGGAGAGCACCGTCACCTCCCGGCTTCTGGACCGGATCGGTGCCAAGGTAAGATCCGAGGGATCCTGCGCATCGATCTGCTTTGTCAGCCTCTGGATCGGATCGGTAAGCCTGCCGGTGATGACATAGAGCACGGCAGACAGGGCCGCGAACATGATCACATACAGAAGAATCACCGTGCGGATCATCCGCATCCGTGCCTGTTGGTACTGATCCGTACGGCAGGTAAAGACCACCGTCCAGCCCGTCAGGTCGGAGACTACATATCCGGAGATCAGATCCGTACCGCTGAGGGCCACTCCTTCCTTCTCGCTGCCGGCCAGGATGCCGGCGACCCTCTTCTTGACCGACTCATCCCCGCTTGAGTAGAGAATGTTCTTTTCATCCAGGATCTGGATGGAAGCATGCAGTTCCTCCGAATAGCCCCCGAGGATCCGCTCCAGTTCCGATACATCGTAATCGTAAAGCAGTACACCGTACACATGATACGGATCCCGCATCATCCGCGCCACCGAGAACACCTGCGTATCCGGATCCCAGAAATCCCTGTGCGGCGCCAGGTAATCCACGAACCGCACGTCTTCAAAAAGCTCCGTAAGCGCCCCGTTATCCTCCAGCTCCTTCATGGACGTAAACCTCCGGCCTCCGAAGGGATAGAAATAGGCGATATTGTCAAAGCTTTTGTCAATATATTTCATGGAGCAGACGTAGTCGTCCGCCAGCATCATCTCCAGGCAGAATTCACTGTAATAGTTTCCCGCCTGCCGGTGCTGCAGGAAATAATTCTCCTCCACATCGTGCCGGTCTGCTTCCTCTGCATAGCTCATCATGGTATCGTCCAGCTGCAGATGCTTCAGGATATTGTCGGCGTCCTTGAGTCTCTGCTCCAGTTCGTTCCGGATCGTTTCAGCACTGGTCCGCACCGTCCCTTCCATATTCTCCATCATGCTCGAGACAGACATGTAGGACATGATCAGGATCGTCACGGAGAGGAACGCCACACTGATGATGAGTGTAAAGATCAGCAGCCTGAACCGGAGAGACTGCCTCATCTGCTTCCACATTGTCTTCATGTTCTTATTCCCGTCCGGGCAGGATCACATACCGTCTTCCTTTCTCCGTTGCAAAACGGCATTGCCCCTGTCCCTCTGTATGTATGGCCTCTCCTTCGCACTGTACCGTAAGACCGCTGCCGTTCGCGATCACAGCCTCGTTTCCGGCCAGCGACAGAAGTTCCGCCCGGAGAAGCCGCCCCTTCTCCCAGGTGAGGTCCACCCGGAAGCCGCCCTCCGCGCCGAGTCCCGTCACCTGCCCGTCCGCCCAGGCGGCCGGCAGGGCCGGAAGGAACCGCAGCACGCCGCGCTGTGACTGCAGCAGCATCTGCGCGATCCCGGAGATCGCTCCGAAATTTCCGTCGATCTGGAACACCCAGGGAATCCCGCCGATCCTGGACAGCGGCGGATGCATATCAAAAAGGTTCGGCGCCGTAAGGCCCGTCAGCATTCCCCGCAGGTACCAAAGTGCTTTCTCTCCGTCCCGCAGGCGGGCAAACAGGTTTACGAGCCAGGCGCTGCTCCAGCCGGTGTGTCCGCCGCCTCCCTCGATTCTTCGCTCCAGGGAGACCCGGCACGCCCGGGCGAGCTCCGGCGTATCCTCCGGATCGATCTGGTCCGACGGGAACAGCCCGTACAGGTGCGAGACATGCCGGTGCCCCGGCTCCCAGTCCTCGTAATCCTCCCGCCATTCCATCAGCTGTCCGTATTTCCCGATCCGGTAGGGCGAAAGCTTCGGAAGCATCGCGCGTACCGTATCCTGCTCGTCCTCCCGGATTGCAAGGATCTCTCCGGCCTTCAGATACTGTGAAAACAAATCCCGCAGGATCGCCGCATCCATGGTGCAGCCCGCGCAGATGCTCCCGGTCTGTCCGTCCGGCGTCACATAGGTGTTTTCGGGGGACAGGGACGGGCAGACGACCAGTTCTCCCCTGTCCTCGATCATGAAATCGATAAAGAACCGCACCGCGTCGCGAAGGACCGGGTACATCCTCGCAAGGAAAGCCTGGTCCTGCGTATGCAGATAGTGGCTCCAGATATGCGTGCACATCCACGCACCGCCCATGACCCAGTAGGTCGCAAATTTCGCCTGGTCCTGCGGGGCCGAATCTCCCCATACGTCTGTATTGTGATGGCAGACAAAGCCGCGGCAGCCATACATTTCCCGCGCGGTCCTCCGCCCGGTCTCTGCCATGCGTTCCAGGTGGTCAAAAAAAGGCTCCATCGTCTCCGGAAGTCCGCACAGGTCTGCCGGCCAGTAATTCATCTCCGTATTGATGTTGATGGTATACTTGGAATCCCACATGGGCTGCAGCCCTTCACACCAGAGCCCCTGCAGGTTGGCAGGCAGTCCTCCCGGACGGCTGCATTCCGCCAGCAGATATCGTCCGTAAGCGTAATACAGCTCCAGCAGGCTGTTCAGGTCTTCGCTCTTAAGCTCCCGGATCCTCTGGTCCGTTGGGCGTTCCGCGTATGTATTCTCCCCGGTGTTTCCAAGTGTCAGGACTGACCGGCCGTACATTTGCCGGTGCGCCTCTTCATGGGCTTTCCGGATCCCGGGCCAGTCCTCCATGCTTACACCGGACATCTGTTCCGAGAGGAACGCCCTGCAGTCCGTGATCTTCCGCCTGCGCAGGGGATAGGTCGTCACACCGTTGACGAACAGGAGCGCCTGACCGGCTCCCCGGACCAGAAGATGCTCCCCCACGACCTGCACGGTCCCTCTGTCCACGGCTGCTTTTGCCGCAATGCAGAAATCACTTCCACCGTCGCTTAGGTTTCCCTCGAGACAGACCGCATCCTCTGCAAGCTTTCCGGCCTTTGCGTACATTCTGCCCCGTGTAAGGAGAATATCCAGCGACAGCCCCTCCGGCCGTGTGCAGGAAAAGAGTACGGCCATCAGGTCCTTCTCCCCGGAGATCATGGCTTCCATCCTGTATTCATCCTCTCCCTGCCGGAAAAAGGTACGGCAGATGCCGGTCTCAAGATCCAGCTCCCTGCGATAGTCACGGATCTCTTCGTCCGTATGCCGGAGCCGGTAGTGAAGGTCGCAGAGCGTCTGGTAAGGCCTCTGGCTCTGCGGCGTCCCCGAAAAAGCATACAGTTCAAGATCCTCCGCTTCGGAGATCCTCCCCTCCTTCACCAGCTGCCGGACCACGGGCAGGTTTTTACGGGCGTCCGGATTGACGCGGTCAACAGGGCCCCCGTATACTACACTCTCTTCATTCATCTGGATACGGCCTTCAAAAGGCTCTCCGGACACCATCGCCCCCAGGCGTCCGTTGCCGAGCGGCAGCGCCTGTGTCCATTCCTCTGCCGGCGTATCATACCATAAAACCGGATGCATATTTTCCTCCTGTATGTTATACTTGACTATGACAAAGCTATAATTATTCAACAAAACCAAAACGTCTGCCCGTCCGCTGTTTCCATCATACCATATCAATCCTGTTCAGTCATGCTGAACATACTGCGATCTGCAGGCAGACGATGCAGACATACGATTCTTTCTCAGAGGTAACGCTATGATATCGGCCATCATCATCGAAGACGAACTCGCAATCGCCAAAGGACTTGCCAAACTCATCCAGAAGCAGCCTGATTTCAAGGTCCTGTCCATCTGCTCGAATGGTCGTGACGGGATCCTTGCGATCCGCAAAAACAGACCCGCCCTTGTCTTCATGGACATCGAGATGCCCGGCATGAGCGGGCTGGAGATGCTGGAGGCTCTTTCCGCCGAAGACCCGCAGATCACGGAAGACACGACCTTTGTGATCCTCAGTGGTTATTCGAGCTTTGACTATGCCCGTACGGCCGTGCGCCTCCGGGTGACGGAATATCTTCTGAAGCCGATCTCCCTGGAGGACCTGAACCGGATCCTCGACAAAGTCCGGAAGTCCCAGTCTTCCATCCGGCAGCGGTCCATGCAGGCGTCGCTTACAGCATGCCTCTTCGGAAAAGAAGCAGTGCTCCCAGGTGCGTATACATCCCTCCGTGGAAATCTGTTCACGATCGTCTCCATCTTCCGGGGACCTCTCCGGAGTCATTCACTCACGGAGCCTTTCCCCGGGACAGAGCTGCCACAGGATGGACAGGATCCCTCTCTTCCTTCCGGGCTCGGACAGACAGAAGGCACGCCCGTTCTTCTTCCGATGGGACATTTTTATCCGAATGAAACGGTCTACGTGATCGTCGAAGAAAAAGAAAAGCCGGATCGATCCAAAGTGCTGGATCTGATCCGGGCTCTCTATGACACGTATGAGTCCGGCCGGGTGCCGGTCACATGCCTGTATACATCCCCGCTCCCGGAGGACACGGATCTTCAGTCGGTCCTCACGGATCTCCATGTGGATGCACTGGCGACCGCCATATTCAGCCGCAGCTCCATCCATCAGCTGAAGACTCTCCCGGATACGGAGATCCGGGTTTCCCAGAAGACCCGGAGCCTGGCCGGCTGCATCACTCCCTCGACCGACCGGAAACAGCTCGCTCCGGTGCTCCACTCCCTGGTCATGCACTGGGATCTTTCAAAAGCCACCCAGCTGCAGCTGATCACGGATCTTCGTTTTTTACTCTATCAGGTGTTTTCGGCGTCTTCCGGTCCGGAAACGTTCCTGCCGGACGCAGCCGAGCTTGTAGCCGCCTCCTCCGGATATGAAGATCTCGAAGTGCGCCTTCGGAAAGCCTTCACATCCATATTGGATGACGCCGGGGCCGATCCCGTTCTGTCCCCCCGCGACCTGGCCGTTTCGGTCAAGACGTGGCTGGACGAAAACTATGCTTCCGACGTGGTCATCGGGAATTTCAGCGAGATCTTCGGCTACAACGAAAAATACATCTCTTCGGTCTTCAAGGCCGAATTCGGCGTGACGCCCAGCAAATACCTGCGTTCTCTCAGGATCGAGACCGCCAAAGCCCTGATGCGTCACAACCCGTGCACCTCCCTCAAGGATATCTCGGAGGCCGTCGGGTACAATGACAGCTTTTACTTCAGCAAGGTCTTTAAATCACAGGAAGGCATCTCCCCCAGCGCCTACCTGCAGAGCCTCAGCCCTTGACGGCTCCTGCCGTCATTCCGTCGATGACCCATTTCTGCGCAAAGATATACAGAAGGATCACGGGAAGGGAGACAAGGACCACGTCCGCGCAGACCAGGTTCCAGCTTCTGCTGAACTGTCCGTAAAAATTATATACCGAAAGAGGCAGCGTCCATTTGGATGAAGAATTGAGCAGGTACATCGGGATCTGCAGTTCGTTCCATACCCACATGAAGTTCAGGATCCCCGTGGTGGCCAGGATCGGCTTCAGCAGGGGGAGGAGCACCTTGACGAACAGCCCCGGTCCGTGCGCCCCGTCCATGACGGCCGCCTCATCCAGCTCCTTCGGGATCCCCCGGATGAAGGAGGAGAACAGCATGGTCGTGAAGGGCATGTAAAGCGCACTGTACACCAGGCTGAGGCCGACTCTCGAACCGTACAGGCCGATCGTCTGCAGCAGCCGGATGGTCGGCAGAGCCGCGAACGGAGCGATGATCCCCATGGTGATCACCCGGTAAAAACCACGGCAGAGCCTGGTATCTCTCCGCACGATGATGAACGCGAACAGGGAGGAAAGCGACGTGACCAGCAGGACCGAAAGAAACGTGATGAACACGCTGTTTCCGAGGGACTGCAGGAAGTTTTTCTCCAGGACCGTCACGTAATTCTCAAAATGCCACTCGGAGGGGATATTGATGTTCAGATAGGCGGCCTCTCCTTTGCTCTTGAAGGAAGTCAGGAGGATCATCAGCAGCGGATAGATCGTCACAAGGCTGAATACCCAGAGAATGATCTCCAGAATCAGATTTGTCTTTTTTGTTCTTTTGTTCATATCAGTCCACACGCTCCCATCTCGAAGAAACCCGGTTGTATACCATGGATACGATGACCAGGAAGATCGTAAAGATCAGGTTGATGGCTACCGACTGTCCATAACGCCCGGCGGACATCTCATTCATCATCAACGTCCCGAAGCTCTCGGTCGCGCTCCCCGGGCCGCCTCCCGTCATGACATAGATCAGATCGAACATCTTAAGGCCGTAGATCAGGCTGAAGAGGATATTTACGTTGACCGTCGGCATGATCAGGGGCAGTGTCACGTTCCTGAAGATCTGCCATTCGGAAGCGCCGTCCAGCCTGGCCGCCTCCAGATAATCGCTGGAGATGGACTGCATTCCGGCCAGTGTGATGACGATGGCGTAGCCTACATTCCGCCAGACTTCCGCGACGGCGATGGCGAACACGGCGCTCCAGCGGGAGCCGATCCAGTCAACACTGGCAAGTCCCAGGGCGTTCAGCATGCTGTTGATCGTCCCGTGCCGGGTCTGGAACAGCGCGCTGAAGATCAGGCCCACGACCAGGGCCGACAGGATGGACGGGATAAAATAGACGGTCCGAAGCGCGGTCTGCGTCCGGATCTTGCGGTTCAGGATGTAGGCAAACACAAAGCCGAGGACCGTCACACATATCGTCTTGATCAGCGCATAGACGATCGTATTGACAAAAGCGATCGGGACCTTGTAATTCGAAAGGACCTCAATGATATTCTGAAGTCCGATAAACTTAAGCCCCGATGTACGTGCAGCGCTCCAGTTTGTAAAGGCGTAAAAATAGCCGATCGTCGAAGGGATGATAAAAAAGATGACAAACACGATCACCGGCACGTACAGCATGTAGTAGGGGTAGACTTTTTTCTTGTTCATAACGTTCTTTTCCTTTCTCAGAAACAGACACGCCTTCATTCAAAGGAGCCGCCGTATTCAGCAGTTCTGCATAAACACGGCGGCTCCCGGATCATTCAGGTCACATTATTCCTGCTGGAAGGATGCCAACGTTGCGTTGCGGTCGTCATCCATCAGCTTGATGCAGCCTTCCACGTCCACTTCGCCCTTCATGAGCTGCAGAAGTGCGCTGCCGCCTTCGCTCTGGCTGAAGCCGATGATCTTCGGCTGTGCGCCGGAAGCGTTGATCAGGCTGTCCACGCTCTCCTTGTTCTCTTCATACTGGGTGGAGTTCACATTGCTGGTCTCCTGCTTGAATACGGCTGCGGTAGCCACGCCCTCGAAAGCGGCGTTGTAGTTCTCCGGCTGTGCCATAAAGTTGATAAAGTCTTTTGCCGCTTCGACATTCTCACCGTTCTTGTTGGCCATCATCAGGTTGACGTTGCCGCCCTCGTAGGTTCCCTGGTCGCGGGTGCCCATGAATACCGGCATAATGCCGAAATCACTTCCCACGTAGTCGTAGGATTCGCTGTCATAGTCGGTGTCGAACCAGGTGTCCCAGCAGAACATCATGGCTGCTTCGCCGGTGCCCAGGACTTCACTGGTGTAATCCCATTTGTCTGATGCGTAGGTTTCTCCGAAATATCCCTTTTCAGCAGCGCTCTGGAACCATTCGCACATCGCGGTGATCTCCGGGATATCCGCATAGTTCATCTCACCGGCGTTCAGCTGCTCCACATATTCCGGATGCTCGGCCACGACCGGGTCAAAGGCGAACTGGTACAGGATGGGCCATCCGTCGGCTGCGGCCAGATAGATGGGCTGGATGTCATTCTCAAGAAGCGTATCGCACACGGCGTCGAACTCGGCCTGGGTGGTGGGCTGCTCAAGTCCCAGCTCCTCAAAGATCTTCTTGTTGTAGAAGCAGCCGGAGTTGGAAGCCTCCCAGAAGGGAAGACCGATCACAGCACCATTGTAGGTCGCCTGCGGCAGGACGGAATCCTGGATATCGCTGACCCACTCGGCGTCCGTCCAGTCGACGAAGTTGTCCAGCGGGTTGAAGTTGTTCAGGTTCGCGTTTCCGAAATGAATGTACAGATCCGGAATGTCGCCGGTCGTGAACTTGGTAAGGGCGATGGTCTCGGCGTTGTTGGTGTCCAGCCCCTGGACATCGATCGTATTGCCGGATTCTTCCTCCCACATGGAGATGATCTTCTGCATGTAGGGCTTTGCCAGGTCGTCGGCATTTCCGTACAGAGTAAGGGTGACGCCTTCCGCCATGGCGGGAACTGCGGTCAGGATCGTGGATGCGGCCATGATGGCGGTCAGTACTGCTGCGCGTTTCTTCATCGTTTTTTCCTCCTGTCTTGGATGTTCATGCTTGTTTTGCTGTTGTACGTATTGTAAAAAATCCTTCCCGGGAGAAACATGGAATTTTTCCAGTGAACCCATGGATTTTTTCCATCCGTTCCGCCACGTGTTCTTTTAAAGCACGCCGGTCCTGAAGCCGGCCGTGTACATGTCCTTCCGGTAATTCCGGATCGTCAGTATGATCCCGCCGCCTGTCTTCACGCAGGAAACAGAAAGTGCAGGATCCAGGGGCTGTACCGGCTCTTTGACTCCGGGGACCACGATCCGGCTTTCACCTTCCTGCAGTCCATGGATGAAAAGATACGCGCGGTCGTCCTTTCCGGTGAAATGGTACTCCAGGCCATCCTCATAGACTGACTTCCGGACAAACCGGGTTCCATAGATTCCTTCGCCGTTCACGGACAGCCATTTGCCGAGGACGCGAAGTCTCTTCGCCTGCTCCTCCGGGATCGTCCCGTCCGCCTTCGGGCCGATGTTCAGCAGCAGGTTTCCGTTGTTTGCGACGACCTCCACCAGCAGACGGACGAGCCCGTCACAGCTGATCAGCTGGTCGTCCCCCTCGTTGGCATTGTAGCCGAAGCTCAGGCCGAGTCCCCGGCACATCTCCCACTTCTCGTCCGTATGCATTTCACCCTGCTGGTATTCCTTGGTCAGATAGTCATGATACAGGCCGTTGAACCGGTCGTTCACCACGCCGTCCTCCACGGTGTTGAAGTAGTGGGACAAAAGATACGGCATGGCCTGCTCGCTCTGCTTCGGCCAGCCGATGTCGTTCCACAGGACCGACGGATGATACCGGTCGATCAGCTCCTTCATCTGGTTGTAGGAATAATCCGCGTAGGCCGCGGTCGGGCAGGCCGTCGAGAAGAGCTGCTCCTCCGTGTAGATCGGGTCGTTCGCGTACTGCCAGTCGATGAGGCCGGAATAATAGAGACCCATGCGGAGGCCTTCCGCCCGGACTGCTTCCGTCAGTCTCCCGGTAATGTCGGTCTTCGGCCCCATTTTTGAGGAGCTGTAGTCCGTATACCTGCTGTCAAAGAGGCAGAAGCCGTCATGGTGCTTGGTCGTCAGGACCACATACCCGGCACCGGCCTCCCTGAACAGGGCTGCCCAAGCGGCAGGATCCCAGTTTTCCGCCTTCCACATGGGAATGAAATCATCGTAGGTGAAATCCTTTCCGTACGTGCTGATGTGATACTCGTAGGACGGACCCCTCCCGACATTGATGGAATTGTAATACCACTCCGCGTATGGGTTGTTGCAGAACCAGTCCTCGTTGGCCTCGATCTCGCCAAGCTCCCAGGTCCTGGGGGCAAAGGCCGGCACCGAATAGATGCCCCAGTGGATAAAAATACCAAATTTGCAGTCCTCGTACCAGGCCGGTACGGGGTGTGTCTTTACGGACTCCCAGGTGCTCAGATATTGTTTTTTCATGCCTTCTGCTTCCTTTCTGCCTTAGCGGAATTCGCTTTCTGTCATGAACTCATTGTAAAAGAACAGGCTGTCCTCTTCCATGGAGAAATGGAAAGGACAGCCTGTATTTTTTTCAGTATAAGCCATTTCAGCTTAATGTAAAGGGGAGAGTGTAAACTTTCACTCCGCGAATGTAGAACTCCAGCGCATAATCCCCCGGTACATACCCGGTTCCGTTCACTTCCCTCAGTCTGGGATATAAGCTGTCCAACAGACCACCATTGATCACGCCGATGCCATTTCCATTCCTGAGGTATTGTATGAAGCTATTCTCAAATTTATCATAATAGGTCTCCCAGAAACCAGGGCCTCTGAGAAGAAGTGTAACTGCCGTTTTGTCTGTGTGTGCCGGCGATTCCTTCCACTCAAAGTATTCATCTAAATCATTGAAATCCGTTTCCGTCTCAATCAGAAAGCCGAGCTCGGCCCATGCCTGTATATCATTTGGCTTTCCATTGCTGATGCAGGCGTTCAGTTCTTCTGCCGAAGTCAGGGGAACCTCTTCAAGAGTAAGATCGGGAAGCTCCTGGTCATGATAATCGGCTTCAAACAGTTTATCCTGGTCCTCCGTCATTGCATTATAATCTTCCCATCTACAGATCTTCACATTCCTGATAGTGAGCGGCAGCTTCTCCGTCCTTTCCGGATAGTAGACCGGTTCCAGCTCCCATCGTGATACAGATCTGTAGGATTTATCATACGGTTCCAGAATAAAGCGCGTATAACCGCCCGGGATTATACCCAGAGGTTCACTCTGTTCCCCGTTGCCGATAGTATAGCTTAATGGCGTATAATTGCTCCTTTCCCTGCCAAAATAATCGATCAGATTCTCAGCATCCGGATCGTCTCCCAGATAGACGGCAGCGACATTCCATCCTTCATAATCAGATCCGTTTATCATCTTCACGGACACGGTTCCATTATTGTTGTCCTTGATCTCCAGGGGCGCAGGCTCATTGCTTTTATTATAATTATAGAGTCCCCCGCCTGCCAATGCTGCCACGACCAGCAGGACCGCCACCAGAATGCCTTTATTATTTTTGTGCGGTACAGGCGGTGCTGAAGTGGCCGGAGTCTCATCACGGCGTTCACCTTCGTAGGCAGGCCTTGTTTTTTCCGGCTCCGCCGCTTCCTCATGTACGGCAGACGGAGCGGTTCCCGCGGAAATATCTTCGGTGTTCGCAGATTCCTCCGCTTCCGGACGGTGGCCGTCCCCGCAGATCTGGCATATCTCGTCCTGCCAGTCATTAAGGCCGTCGCAATACGGGCAGCGCCATTTCCTGATCTCTTCACTCATCCCTTATTCCCTCTCTCCTGCACAGCAGATATCATCACAGCTTTCTGCCGCACTGCACACAGTACATGTCGCCCGGTTCGATCGCGGTTCCGCATGCCCGGCAGTATTTCGGACGTGAAACAGGCGACGCCTCTTTCGCCGGTCCTGCCGCAGTGGACGCTGCAGGCACATTTTCCTTGCCGGGCGTCCACTCAAATTTACAGTTCAGGCACTTTGCGTCGTTTTTGTTTCCGGTCACCGCGTGATTCAGCCGGTTTCCCATACGCACGCCCGCGTCAGCGATGGGGCCGCCATTCAGATAGTACCAGGCACCATGTTTTCGCTGAAGAACGCCTTTGATCTCGACCCGGGTACTTCCGCATTTCGGACAGATCACAATTTCCTTCTTGCCCATAAAATACTCCTTCTATAGAAAATCCTGTCTCATCAGTTCCAGATCGTACCTTCACACTCCACCGGCCATCACGCTGTATAGGCGTATTCGCTGAAGGAATAGCCATCGTCAACATGATTCAGATAGTTGAGGAAGCCATGCGGATCATAGGTGACCGTGAAGCGGTGCGATATCTCCTCAATATTCAGTATGAAATCACTTTTACCCTTCAGGAAATACTGATATTCCGATTCCGGCCTGCCAAGATCCCAGGTTGCATCCAGATAGTAATAAAGACCATCCACCTTGACAAAATTCCATGCGTGATCCGCGCTGGTCTTGATATGTGCCTCCACGCCGGCGGCAGCCGCCATGACATAGAATAGCTCCGCAACGCCGGAGCAGACAGCCGTGTGGTCAAACAATGCGGCATACGCCGTATACTGCGGCAGATAATCATTGTTGCCTAGATTTACATAGTCGTAGGTGACATTGCTACAGATATAGTTATATATGGCGCGTACCTTCTCATAATCCGACTTTCCATCCAGATGCAGTCCTGCCAGGATCTCTTCCACTTTTTTCTGCAGTTCGTCTTCCTGCGATTTGGTAATGAAATATTTCATCCTGATCTTCAGCCGCAGGGAGGAATACTCTTTTCCGGACTTATTTAGGTAGATTTCCGCACCCTCCGGATATGCAGTCAGGGCTGAACGTTCCCCATGGCGGGGATTTCCGTCATACCGGAAGGATTGCCGGTAAGTCCGGTACATAACATCCTCACCCATGAGGGTCACACTGACCTCGGAAGGCTGAAAGCCGGAAAGCTCTTCCTCAAACCCGGGAATATCATAGCCAAGATAGATCATCTCCTCATGCCTGTCCGTCTGTTTGACCAGACTGGCCGCCGCGTCAGCGTAATTCCTGACGGTATCACCGTCCTTACCCGGCATAAAAAAAATAACATATACAATAGCGATCACGGCAATGACGGAGAGTACCCTGGAACGCAGCTTGCCTTTCCCATCGCCGGCTTTTGTGTCCGCGGAGGACGTTCTGCCTTCGGAAGTCCCTCCGGTTTTAAGGCTCGCACCGCAGTTTACGCAAAACGCATCGCCTGTTTCCACTTTTGCCCCACACCTGGGACAGAAGCCGCTGTCCTCACTCATTGTGCTTTCCTCACAGTTTTTTACCGCAGTTCACGCAGAAAGCGTCCTCCGGCTCCACCCTTGCCCCGCAATGCGGGCAGAAACCGGTCCCCCGCCCCGCTGTCGTTTCGGTTTCGTACGAGGGGGCTGTATAGGAGGATGCGGCCGCTTCTCCGAAGAGATGCTGCCTCTTCTTGTAATACACATTGTTGGCAATGATCATCACAACACTTCCTGCAATTGAGGAAGCCACCTGCGATGTCATAAGCTCCCGGAAAGGAATCCCGACCGCACTGGACGCAGCCAAAGCGTAGCCCACATACAGCACAAAGCTGAGGATATAAGCGATCATCAGCTTCCTGGGTGCTCCTTCCTTGAAGCCCGCCAGCTGAAACCGTGTATAGATAAAGAAAGCTGCCAGTGCTATGTACAGGATCCCGAAAAGCATGTCAATTGTCTTAAGTCCGCCGTACATTTCGTAAACCTGGGCTATGACATCGCCGGTCCCATACTGGCTGCCGGTAAGCAGCTGTGCCCCGCTGGCCACAGCCCCAAGGGCAGACAGCCATAGGCTGAAATAGATCAGGAACTTATGCCATTTCATCGGCATATCGGTTTCTGTATTGTATGTGCTCATGACTGATCCTCCTTACAGATCTCCTGGTTCAGAGAACCATTCGTTGAATTGTCCGTTACTGCTGCTGGTCCTGGTCTCGGGCATATGAATGATCAGCTCCGGTGATTTTTCTTCCCTGACAGGTTCCTTACGAGTTTCTGTCTTTGCCGTGTCCGTCCTGGTCTCAGAGGCAGACGAGGAGAATATATGTACGGTCTCTTCTTCCGGTTTCTTTACTGCTCCGGTTCCTGTGCCTGCTGCCTTACCGGCAGTACTCCCGGCTGGTGCTGGTGTGCCGCATTTGCCGCAGAATCTGGCTCCTGTACGCAGCTCGGCACCACATTTTCTGCAAAACATGTTCACCCCTCCTTCAGAATCTCAGATGCTGTTGCAGATCGCGTCCACGATCTCTTTGTAGGTATATTCCTGGAGCCCCTTACCGGCTGTGGACGGATAATGGATCACGTTGTTCCATGTGGATGTGATTTGCTTCCAGTAGGGGGCATCCGGTGCGAAAAGCACCAGTCTCTTCGCGGCGTTTTTAATGTAAGGCTCCATCTGGCTGTCTCCCCACCATTTCGTCAGCTCATTGAAATCTGCCGGCATACCCTTTGGATATTTGGGCTGCTCCTTCGCGTAGCCGATCGCGTGGGTAGAGGCGTCGGTCCACACCACAATGATGTTCCTGCGCTTGGTACCTTCCTTCGTCCAGTCCGAACGAATGGCATAGGCCAGGGCCTCCAGCCCGTCCTCCGGCTCATCGCCGCCTCCATTTGCTTCGATACTGTTGATACAGGCCTCGAACTGTACAGCCTGCGCAGGCAGATCAAAGAAACGGCTGACCATCATCGGTTCTTCATCAGCCACATAATCGCGGAACACGATCACCCGTACCCGCATATGGTCGAGGCTTTTCTGTTTTCTTTCCATTTCTCTGGTCACATCCTGGTAAAAGGAGATCGCATTTTCCTTGACCTTGCTTATTACCGGTCCCATACTGCCCGTCGCGTCGATGCAGAAACACATATCCACGTTGTATGTCATCTTCAGTGCCACGTCATAACCCTCCATTTCATAGATCACCGGCCGGTATCAGATATGCTGCCTGACCGCCGTATTCTGTTTTCGTGCTTTTTCCGCGAAGCAGGGCTTCCGCCTCACTTAAGTCGATCCGTTTTTCGGGGATCCCCGCCAGCATCCGATCGATCAGCTGCCGCCATTCATCCGGTATTTCCGGACTTACGATCAGCCGTTCTCCGCCAAGCACGGCTTCAAAAGGATAATCGAACTTCGATGCGTCAAAGCCGGGCGGTCTGCCTGTAAAAATCTGGTGAAACAGGATCCCCAGGGCAAACACATCGATCGCTCTGGTTATGGTTCCCTCTTCCATCTGCATCATCACGAAGGTCTCCGGTGCCATATAGACCAGATCGCCATGAATCTCTTCATCGGGAGAAGGCGGCTGTTTTTCCCAGAAACAGTTGTCAAAGTCGATCACCTTTCCCGTCACCTTTCCGGAAGGAAGACGTCGGAACAGAATATTGTCGAGCTTGATATCAGCATGCACGATCCCGTTCTGGTGCAGTTTACCGAGACAATGAACCAGAGCCTTGCAGATGCGGAGTTTATCCTCATTTGTAATACGTCTGACTTCTTCCAGGCTGATGGCGTCCACCTTTTCCATCACCATATAATAATGGCTGCCATGACGGAAAAAGTCCTCAATATGTACCAGGTTCCCGTCGGAGCTGTTATTGATGCACTGATACAGCAGCCTGTTATGGTCTTCGAACATCTGGCATATCTTTCTCTTATGTGCCAGAGTGGCCGGATCCAGCAGATCTTCATATACCGGATACACAGGATCGATCAGCTCCTTAATGAAATAGCTCCTGTTATTCTTTCTAGCGAAGCCCCATTTGGAAAATCCGCTGTTCGTGGTCTTCAGCTCTGTTTCGAGCTGGTATCCGTTTATCTCTCTCATTCCCAACCTCTTTCAGGATCTTCTTTACATTCTGCCAGCATGCTCTCATAGCCGTTCCTGTACTTTTCCCATTGACGGAAAAGTTCTTCCTCGGACTCAGCCGCGGGATAGTTTTTTTCCAGAAAAGAAAGCCTTGCCTCGAATGTCTGTTTCATTTCCGTAAATGAACGGAAACCATGCGGCCATGCCGTCAGCGTGTAGTCATCCCCCGAAACCTTCCCGATCCGCTCATCAAGGAGATCCATCCACTTTTCCTCAGAGGAAGCGCAGTGCATCGTTTCAAGCAACGTCCTCTCCCACTCCATGGGGGAGAGCAGATAACCGAAACAGCCATCTGTCGCAGCAAGAATGACTGCAGGCTTCCGGATCTTTTTTGTGCCTCTGTGGAGGATAAAGTCCTGCGAAGCACTGGCAACGTTGGTCATCGCCGCATCCTCGCGCAGATTCTGCATAGCATCCTGCACAGCGGAATCGTCTGCTGTCACCTGATGAAGGCCATCCTTGTCCAGAACATAACAGCGGGAATCTCCGCACCAGTAAAAATCCACGATATTGCCCTTTGTATCATTCATACAAAAAGCTGCGATCGTGGTGGGAAAATCTTTGCTGAGCGATCCAAGCAGTACCTGGCCACCCGTATCCTGCTCTTTGCATGTTTTAAGATATTTGCGGACATAGGAAGCAAGCTCCGGGGCTTCTTTATTCTTGTTTTGGAAGCCTGACAGAAACCACTCTCCGGCAGAAGCTGCCGCAGCCCGTGATGCGGCCCATGCCCCGGTATGTCCCCCGAAAGCAGGATAGACCTTGCCCCCGCTTCCGCCACAGCCATCGAATACGCCGCAGAAAAAGCGCTCATCTTTTTGAAGCGCAAGAAAGCAATCCTCTCCGCAGCCCTCTACCTTTGGCCTGCAGATGACCAGCATCTGCCCCGCCGGATCCTCAGGCATACCGGGAAGCTTTGACAGCATGGAAAAAAAATCATTCTTCTCATCTGTCTCATTATTATTCTCAATCAATTCCGGCCCTCCTCTCTTCAATGTGCGAGAAAGCAGTTCCGGAAAGCTTTTTATGATCTTTTCCAATTGCGGGCGATGCATAATGATTTTTACCGTCGAATTCCGTCTGCCTTTTAGCAGAATCAGCGTAATGGCACTGCACTTTTCAGTAAAGTTTTGTTTTATTATTCAAATTTTATAGCATATTCCGTGTACGGTCAATAAAAAAACCAACATAATTTAATAATCCGGTTCAGCGCATGCTCATGCAGAAGGTCGCATAGCATACGCCGGAGGCTCCTTTCTTCTTGAGGGCGGAGGCCATGGCGTCCATGGTGCTGCCCGTCGTATAGACGTCGTCGACCACGAGGATACGCCTTCCGGCCACGGGGCCCGTCACGCGGAAAGCATCCTCCAGGTTCCGGCGGCGCTCTGCGGCGTCCAGCTTCTTCTGGGACTTTGTATCCCGGATCTTCCGGACGACATCCTCCGAAGCCGGGATCCCGGCCTTCTCGCCGAGCCTTTTTGCAAGATACCAGGACTGGTTGAAGCCGCGCATCCGTTTTTTGCGGGGATGGAGCGGCACAGGGATCACCAGTTCAGGCTGCCAGACAGAAAGGGCAGGCCGCAGGATCCGGTACATGGCCTCCGCATAAAAATCCCCGTACTCCCGGCAGCCGTAATACTTGAATTTCTCGATCGACAGTTTCCACACGTCATCGTACATGAAGACCGCCCGGCCCGCATCGAAGACATGCGGATGCCGGAGGCAGTCCGAGCAGAGTTCCTCCTCTTCCCGGACGGGCCTGCCGCAGGATACACATCTTGGATCCCGGATAGGGCTGAGGCTCTCCCGGCACTCCGGACAGATCAGTGCCTTCTGGTCCTTCAGGATCTCATGGCAGCACGGGCAATGCCTTGGATACAGAGCGTTAAGCGCCGCCCCGGCCGCCTCAGAAAGCCGGCTCCTCATCCATGAACTCATGGATCCGGACGTCCAGCGAGCTGTATCGTTTCTGCTGCTGTTCATTTCGTATCATCTCCGCAAAGGTTTCCTCACTTCCGACCACGGTCACGCATCTGCGTGCCCGGGTCACCGCCGTATACAGAAGGTTCCGGTTCATCAGCATGCGCGGGCCGGACAAAAGCGGCAGGATCACGGCCGGATACTCCGAACCCTGGGATTTATGGATCGTCACGGCGTAGGCCAGCTCCAGCTCCTCCAGCTGCTTGAAGGTATAATCCGCCGTCCGGCCATCCTCAAAGGCGACCGTCACACACTCCGCGAACTCGTTGATCTCTTTGATAACGCCGGTATCCCCGTTAAAGACGCCGACGCCCTTCTCCACAGGGATATTGTATTTGCCGCGGATTTCCCACTCGAGCTGGTAATTGTTCCGGATCTGCATGACCTTGTCGCCTTCCCGGAAGAGATGCTCTCCCGCTTCGTGCTCCCGTTTGGATGGCGCCGGCGGATTCAGGTACCGCTGCAGGATCTGGTTCAGCCGCTCCACGCCCAGGAGGCCCTTCCGCATGGGCGTCAGCACCTGGATCTCGTCCGGCCGCGCCTGCACATAGGGAGGAAGCTTCTCCTGGATCAGCGCGATGATCACACGGATGATCACATCCGCGTCATAGCGCTTCAGGAAAAAGAAATCCCGGCTCTTGTTGTCGATAGTCACACTCTCTCCCCGGTTGATCCTGTGGGCATTTACCACAATGTCGCTCTCCTGGGCCTGGCGGAAGATCTTGTTCAGGGTGACCACCGGAAAGCAGCCGCTTCGGATGATATCCCGGAGCACGTTCCCGGGGCCGACGCTGGGCAGCTGGTTCTCATCGCCGACCAGGATCACACGCGTACCCACGCACACTGCCATCAGCAGGGAGTGCATAAGAAAGATATCCACCATGGACATCTCGTCGATGATGATCACGTCCGCCTCCAGCGGATTCTGGGCATTCCGCTCAAAATGGATCGCCTGGGTGCGGTTGTCCTCGTCCGGCATGCCGGAAAGCTCCAGCAGCCTGTGTATTGTCTGGGCCTCATATCCCGTGGCCTCCGTCATCCGCTTGGCAGCCCGGCCCGTGGGTGCGGCCAGCCGTAGTTCGGCCCCTTCCCCCTCAAAAAAGCGGATGATCGTATTGATCGTCGTCGTCTTGCCGGTCCCCGGTCCGCCCGTCAGAATGAACAGCCCGTGGCTGACCGCCTCCTTGACGGCCTTTCGCTGCATCTCGTCGAGGATCGTCCCCGTCTCCTTCTCGATCCGTTTGATCCGGTCCTCCAGAAGGGAATCCTTCTGCGGGTAGGAAACGTTCAGCTCCTTCAGCATACGTGCCGTGTTCAGCTCCAGATAATAGTTCTGGCTCGGATAGACGCAGACCGTCTCATCCAGCTCCTTCAGGATCACTTTCCGCTGGAGCATCATGTCCATCAGGTGTTTTTCCATGTAGGAGGGATCGACGCCCAGCAGCTCGGAAGAGCGGCGGAACAGTTCATCTTTCGGAAGGAAGATGTGCCCTTCCCCCATCGCCATACTCAGCACGTACAGCATGCCGCTGCAGATCCTGTAATCGGAATCCGGCTGGATCCCGATCCGGCCGGCGATCTCGTCCGCGATCTTAAAGCCGACGCCCACGATGTCATCCGCAAGCCGGTACGGATTCTCCTGCAGGACATGGTACAGCTCCTGTCCGTATTTCTGGTAGATCTTCGCCCCAAGGTTCAGGGAGATCCCGTACTTCTGCAGAAAGATCATGGCGCGCCGCATGTCCGCCTTTTCCGTCACCTGGGCCGCGATCTCCCTGGCCTTCCGGTCGCTGATCCCCTTCACCTCTGACAGGCGTTCCGGCTCCTCCTCCACGATCCGCAGCGTGTCCTCGCCGAAATGCCGTACGATCCTGGCGGCCAGGGCGGCGCCGATCCCCTTGATGGCCCCGCTTCCCAGATACCGTTCCATGGCCAGGGAATCCTCCGGGGCCTTTTCTACAAAGGACCGTATCTGAAACTGCCGGCCGTACACGGCATGCTCCGTATAACTTCCTTCCGCCTCGATCGTCGCCCCCTGGGTGATGTCCGCAAAGCTTCCCACACAGGTCAGTTCTTCCTCCCCCGCCGCTTTCAGGACCAGCACGGTGTATCCGTTTTCTTCATTCCGGTAGATCACATGGTCTATATACCCTGTCACCGTTTCACTCATCGATGTACTACTCCTCTACCTTATAGCAGAACGCACATGTTTCCCACGTGCGAAATATAGAAGGGCTGTTGCGCCGCAACAGCCCTCATCCTTCGATCTTTGCCATGACCTCCGCATATTTGCCCGTACCGACCACAGCCGCGGTCTTGGCATCCTGTGCAGTCATGGTGTTGACGCCCGTCTCCTCCTCGATCAGGGTGTCCATGCCGTGCAGAAGCGCTCCTCCGCCGGTCAGGACGATCCCTCTGGATACGATGTCCGCGGCCAGCTCCGGAGGCGTTTTCTCCAGAACGCTCTGGATCGCTTCCACGATCTGGGAGAGCGGCTCCTTCATGGCGATACGCATCTCCTCCGAGGAAAGGACCGTTACCTTCGGAAGACCCGTGATCACGTTCCGTCCTTTGATCTCCATGGTGCGCGGATCCGCCTGGCTGCTGGCTGTACCGATGCGGAGCTTCATGCTCTCCGCCGTATCCTCGCCGATGAACAGGCTGTGCTTTTCCCTCACATACCGCATGATCGCCTGGCTGAACTGGTCGCCGGCGACTTTGATGGTATTCTGCACCACAATGCCCCCGATGGAAAGGACTGCCACATCCGTCGTCCCCGCGCCGATATCCACGATCATGTTCCCGAAGGGCTTCAGGATATCGATCCCGGCGCCGATGGCGGAAGCGATCGGTGCCTTGGCCAGATACACATGTCTGGCGCCGGACTGGTAGGTGGCTTCCTCGACGGCCTTGCGCTCGATCTCCGTGATCCCGCTGGGCACACATACCGTGATCCTGGGTTTACGGAACGCCCGCCGCCCCATGGCTTTGGAGATAAAGAACTTGAGCATTTTCTCCATCACCACGTAATCGACGATGGTCCCCTGGCGGATCGGCCAGATGATCTCCATATTCGAATTGAGATGACCGGCCATCTGGCGGGCTTCCTCGCCGATCGCACGGATCCTCTCTGTATTTTTGTCATAGACGACCACGGAAGGCTCCGACAGGACAACTCCCTTGGCCGTTGTATAGACCAGGCTGTTTCTTGTTCCGAGATCGATCCCGATATCGCTGGCCGGCATACAACTCCCCCTGACTGTTGTTTTTTTCATTATATGATCACAGCGCCAAAAGTCTTCTCACACGTCGTGCCTGCACTTTTGGCTTTTGTATCATTATATAGGAAAACGTGCCAAAAGAAAAGCACAATCGTATGCTATCTTTCGACACGCTTTGCGTCTGTGGTTTATTCTGTTCAGGACTGCTGCGTGAGCATCTTGCGGATATACTGTCCCGTAAAGGACTCCGGAACCTGCGCGATCTCCTCCGGCGTACCCTGCGTGACCACCGTACCGCCGCGGTCACCGCCCTCGGGACCCATATCGATAATGTAATCCGCGGTCTTGATCACGTCGAGATTGTGTTCGATGACTACCACCGTATTGCCGCCTTCGGCAAGACGCTTGAGGATGGTCACCAGCTTGTGGACATCCGCAAAATGAAGGCCCGTGGTGGGCTCGTCCAGAATGTAGATCGTCCGTCCGGTGCTCCTCCGGCTGAGCTCCGTCGCGAGTTTGATCCGCTGGGCTTCGCCCCCGGAGAGAGTGGTCGAGGGCTGGCCGAGCCGGATATAACCCAGGCCCACGTCGTTCAGCGTCTCGATCTTGCGGCGGATGGAGGGCAGGTTTTCAAAGAAGGGCAATGCCTCCTCCACCGTCATGTTCAGTACATCGTAGATGTTCTTGTCCTTGTAGCGTACCTCCAGTGTCTCCCGGTTGTAGCGCTTGCCCTTGCAGACCTCGCAGGGCACATACACATCCGGCAGGAAGTGCATCTCGATCTTCAGGATACCGTCGCCGCTGCAGGCCTCGCACCGGCCGCCCTTGACATTGAAGCTGAAGCGGCCCTTGCTGTAGCCTCGTGCCTTTGCGTCCGCCGTGGAAGCGAAAAGATCCCGGATCTGGTCAAAAACACCCGTGTAGGTAGCCGGATTGGAGCGGGGCGTCCGTCCGATGGGGGACTGGTCGATATTGATCACCTTGTCCAGCTGTTCGATCCCGTCCACGCCGTCGTGCCTGCCGGCGATGATCCGTGCGTGGTTGAGCTTCCGCGCCAGGTGCTTGTACAGGATCTCGTTGATCAGCGAACTCTTGCCTGAGCCGGATACGCCGGTGACACAGGTCATCACCCCCAGCGGGATCTCCACGTCAATGTTTTTAAGATTGTTCTCCCTGGCTCCGCGGATCTTGATAAAGCCGGACGGCTTTTTGCGCTCGGTGGGTACGGGGATCCGGAGGCGGCCGCCGAGGTAGGCGCCGGTGATCGACTTTTCCTCCCGGATCAGGTCCTCCGCCGTGCCCATGGCCACAAGCTCTCCGCCGTGTTCGCCGGCCCCCGGGCCGATGTCCACAACGCAGTCCGCGGCGCGCATGGTATCCTCGTCATGCTCCACCACGATCAGGGTGTTTCCGAGGTCCCGGAGCTTCATGAGAGAACTGAGCAGCTTGTCGTTGTCCCGCTGGTGCAGGCCGATGCTGGGTTCATCCAGGATGTAGGCAACGCCGACCAGGCCGGAACCGATCTGCGTGGCAAGCCGGATCCGCTGGGCCTCCCCGCCCGACAGCGTACCTGTCGCCCTTCCCAGGGACAGGTAGTCAAGACCCACGTCCGACAGAAAACGGACACGGGCGCGTATCTCCTTCAGGATCTGCTTACCGATCAGCTCCTGCTGGGGTGTGAGCTTCATCTCCTCCAGAAAAGCCAGCAGCCTGTCCACCGACAGCTGCGTGATCTCATAGATATTCTTGTCCGCCACGGTCACCGCCAGAGACTCCTGTTTGAGCCTCTGCCCGTGGCAGGTCGTACAGGGCGTGATCCGCATAAAGGATTCGTATTCCTGTTTCATGGTCTCCGAGCCGGTCTCCCGGTAGCGCTGCTCCACATTGCGGATCAGTCCGGGGAAGGCCACGTCATAGACGCCCTCGCCGCGCTGCCCTTTGTAGTGCACCTTGACGGAACGGCCGCCCGTCCCGCGCAGAAGTATCTCCCGGATCTCCTCCGGGTATTTTTCAAAAGGTGTATCCAGGCTGAAATGATATTCCTTTGCCAGTGCCTCCAGAAGGGCGTGGGAGAAGCTGCCTTTGTCCGTGGAGGACTGCCAGCCCATCACCGTGATCGCGCCCTGCGAGATGCTGAGGCCCGGATCCGGGATCATCAGGTCCGGATCGAATTCCATCTTGTAGCCGAGGCCGGCACAGTCCGGACACGCGCCAAAGGGATTGTTGAAGGAAAAGCTCCTGGGCTCCACCTCGTCCACGCTGATCCCGCAGTCCGGGCAGGAAAAGCTCTGGCTGAAATTCAGGTACTCCCCATCCAGCGTGTCCACCACCAGCAGCCCGTCCGAAAGGTCCAGAACGGTCTCGATGGAATCGGCAAGCCGTTTTTCGATCCCTTCCTTTACCACCAGACGGTCCACGACGATGGCGATGGTGTGCTTGATGTTTTTATCCAGGTTGATCTCCTCGGAGAGTTCATACATGATTCCGTCGATATGCACCCGGACATACCCGCTGCGGCGGGCATGCTCGAGAAGCTTGGCATGGGTGCCCTTGCGGCCCCGTACCACCGGTGCCAGCAGCTGGATCCGTGTCCTTTCCGGAAGCGCCATGATCTGGTCGACCATCTGGTCCACGGTCTGGCGGCTGATCTCACGTCCGCACTTCGGACAGTGGGGGATCCCCACCCTTGCATAGAGCAGACGGAAGTAGTCGTAGATCTCGGTCACAGTCCCGACCGTCGACCGGGGATTCCGGTTGGTGGATTTCTGATCGATGGAGATGGCCGGGGGGAGGCCCTCGATACTCTCCACGTCCGGTTTTTCCATCTGGCCGAGGAACTGCCGTGCGTAGGAGGACAGGGATTCCATGTAGCGCCTTTGGCCCTCGGCATAGATCGTGTCGAAGGCGAGGGATGATTTGCCCGAGCCGCTGAGACCCGTCAGGACCACGAACTGGTCCCTGGGGATGTCGACGCTCAGGTTTTTGAGATTATTCTCGTTTGCCCCGCGGATGCGGATGAAATGCTTGCGGGAAGTATCAGCTGTCATATATTCCTCCAAAACGAATGATTCACATTCATAACGTTCATTTGAAAGCGCTAAAGGGTACGCAGGATATGGCGGCTGCCAACGACCACGCTTGTCTCCTTGGGAACGCTGCGCCGCAATCTGCTTTTACAGGGTTTATTTCAAAAGGTACAGTTATTATATCATACGAACATATGTTCGGCAAGTGGTATTTTATAACAGGAAATCCGCCATGATGGTGTTGCTGACGTGGATGCCGGGACGGGTCAGGAGGATCCGCCCGTTCTCTTCCGCCAGCAATCCCAGCGAACGGTATTTGTCGATCACGGGCCCGTACACCGCTGTGAGCGGCTTTCCGAACTGCTGCTCAAACGCCTGCCCGGACACGCCTTCCGTCATGCGGAGGCCCAGAAACATGAATTCCGCCATCCGGTCCGGTTCGGTGAGCGGCGTGACCTCCTCATACTGTCCGGCGGTTCTCCTGTCCGGAACGGCACCGTCCTCTCCCCAGACCCGGCTGTAGGTATCCGGATCCACCGTGTTCCGGTACCGCACTTCCTTAAAAAGCGAGGCCGCTCCGAGGCCGAAGCCCAGATATTCCTTCCGCTGCCAGTAGCCGATGTTGTGCCTGCAGGCAAAGCCGTCGCGGGCATAATTGGAGATCTCGTACTGCCGGTACCCGTATTCTCCGAGGATCCGGGCCGTATCCTCGTACATGGCATACTCCGTGTCCTCATCGGGAAGAGCAAGGTCCATGCCGGCAAAAGGCGTTCCCGGCTCCACGATCAGGCTGTAGGCCGAAATATGCTCCGGCGAAAGAGCCGCTACGGTCCGGAGTGTCGCCTGCCAGTCCTCCGGGCTCTGCCCGGGGATCGCGAACATCAGGTCCACATTACAGTTCCGGAAGCCTTCTTCCCGCGCCAGAAGCCAGGTCTTAACAAAAGTCTCATAATCATGGATCCGGCCAAGCTTCTTAAGAAGATCGTCCTTTGCGGACTGCAGCCCGATGCTGAGCCGGTTGATCCCCATCCGCCGGTATGCGGCCAGCTTTTCACGGTCAAGTGTACCCGGATTCGCCTCGATGGTGATCTCCGCTTCCGGCAGGACGGTGAATGTTTCCCGGACTGCCTCCATGACGGGAAGCAGCTGTTCCCCCGAAAGAACGGATGGCGTTCCGCCCCCGATAAAAACGCTGGAAACCCTGCGGCCCGTTCCGTCTTTACGCTCCCGGATCTCCCGGGTCAATGCCCGCAGATAAAGATTCTGCCGGGACACGGAAGCCGGTCCCGACAGAAAATCGCAGTACGCGCATTTTTTGATACAAAACGGAATGTGGATATATATTTCGAGCGTCTGATCGCCGCTGTCCTTCATGATGACTGCCCCATCAGATATTCATTGATCATCGTGGTCCCCCCGTTCGACACGACCGCCTCCGGATGAAGCTCCTCCGGTTCCGGCGTCGGCGTCGCCTGGGGCGTGATCGTCAGCTGCATCACTTCCGTCGATTCCTTATCTGCCTCTTTTTTGCTCCCGCCGCAGCCGGAAGCGGCCAGGCAGAGCAGCACTATACCCATGATACCGATCATTCTGCTTTTCATATCAGTGTCAGGACCTCCGCTTACTTAGTTGTCATCCAGCTTCAGCACACTCATGAAGGCCTTCTGCGGAATCTCCACATTACCGACCTGGCGCATCCGCTTCTTTCCTTCTTTCTGCTTTTCGAGCAGCTTCTTTTTTCGTGTGATATCACCGCCATAGCACTTGGCAAGCACATCCTTGCGGAGAGCCTTCACGGTCTCCCGGGCGATGATCTTGCTGCCGATGGCGGCCTGGATCGGGATCTCAAAGAGCTGTCTCGGGATCTCCTCCTTCAGCTTTTCACACATCTTCCGTCCGCGTTCATAGGCCGTAGCTCCATGCACGATAAACGAAAGAGCGTCCACTTCTTCCTTGTTGACCAGGATATCAAGCTTGACCAGCTCGCTCCTCTCGTACCCGCACAGCTCGTAATCCAGGGACGCGTAGCCTCTGGAGCGGGATTTCAGAGCGTCAAAGAAATCATAGATGATCTCATTGAGAGGAAGCTTGTAGCGAAGGACCGCCCTGGTCTCCTCGATATATTCCATTCCCTGGTACTGGCCCCTTCGTTCCTGGCACAGATCCATGATCGGACCGATGAACTCCGTGGTCACCATGATCTCGGCGTTGACCAGCGGTTCCTCCATATATTCGATCTCCGAGGGATCCGGGAGATTGGTCGGGTTGGTCAGGTCAATCACAGTCCCGTCGGTCTTATGTACCTTGTAGATAACGCTTGGCGCTGTCGTCACAAGGTCAAGATTGTATTCTCTTTCCAGCCGTTCCTGGATGATCTCCAGATGAAGAAGCCCCAGGAAACCGCAACGGAATCCGAAGCCCAGCGCCACGGACGTCTCCGGTTCGTAAAAGAGTGACGCGTCGTTGAGCTGCAGCTTTTCGAGGGCGTCCCGCAGATCTCCGTACCTGGCGCCGTCCGCCGGGTACATGCCGCAGTAGACCATCGGGTTGACTTTTTTGTAGCCCGGCAGCGCCTCCGCGCAGGGGCTGGCATCATTCGTCACGGTATCGCCCACACGGGTATCCCGTACATTTTTGATGCTGGCCGTCAGATAACCGACCATGCCGGCTCCCAGCTCGTCACAGGGGATAAACTGCCCCGCGCCGAAATAACCGACCTCCACCACCTCCGTGGTAAAGCCGGTGGCCATCATCCGGATCGGCGTTCCTTTGCGGACAACACCGTCCATCACCCGGATAAAAACGATGACTCCCTTGTAGGAATCATACACCGAATCAAAGATCAGCGCCTTCAGGGGCGCGTCCGGGTCACCGTTCGGGGCGGGGATACGCTCCGCGATCGCTTCGAGGACCTCGTCCACGTTCTCGCCCGTCTTGGCGGAGATCCGCGGTGCGTCCTGGGCCTCCAGCCCGATCACGTCCTCGATCTCATTGATGACCCTTTCCGGCTGTGCGCTCGGCAGGTCGATCTTGTTGATCACCGGAAGCACATCCAGATCATGATCCAGTGCAAGATACACATTCGCCAGCGTCTGGGCTTCGATCCCCTGGGCCGCATCCACCACCAGGATCGCGCCGTCGCAGGCCGCCAGACTCCGCGAGACCTCATAGTTGAAGTCCACATGACCCGGTGTATCGATCAGGTTGTAGATATATTCTTCTCCGTTTCTGGCTTTGTAGACGATACGGACGGCCTGGGACTTGATCGTGATCCCACGCTCCCGCTCCAGATCCATGTTGTCCAGGATCTGGGCCTGCATCTCCCTCTCTGTCAGAAGTCCTGTTTTTTCGATGATCCGGTCCGCTAATGTCGATTTACCATGATCGATATGGGCAATAATGCAGAAATTCCGGATCCTGCTCTGGTCTGTCAATCGGATCTCCTCCTGTTTGTTTTACGCGCCCCTTCCACGGTATACGTTCAGGAAGCCCGCGCGGCAAAGTATCGAAACATATTATAGCATACCCCCCGCCAGGTTGTCACCTAATTTAACGTATTAAATGGGGGCTCGCTTGCATGCCGCTTGGGGATGCAAGCGAGCCCTGATATAATACCTTACATCACCCTGGTCTGCATCCAATACGCCCCCATGGACTGTCCTGGTTTCCCGGTTACTTCGTCGTCAAGAAAAGCCGCGAGTTCATCACTTTCCGGCTTCCAGGCGAGGGCTTCCTCCTCCGTGTCATATTCGATCTCGGCGTACCAGAATTCCGTCGGTTCCCCCTCATCCACATGGTTCACCTCCAGCCGGTGGCCGTCCGGCAGCAGGTAGGTACGCCGGAGCTTCGGGATCAGGGGGCGCGCGATCAGTTCCTCGACCCTCCGGAAGTTTTCTTCCTCAATGGGGAACTCGATCTCCTGCCGGGAGAGCCCTCCCGCCGACTTAAAACAGAGGATGAATTCTGTCTTCTGCTGTCCCTCCGTCACGGTACGCTCCTCACGGATCCGCACCGTCGGCACCACGGTCACATATCCCTGGCGCATCAGCTCCTCCTTCTCAAGCGGAAGCCCCTCCGGCCAGCCGTTTACCATCCATTTCCGTTCGATCTCCATATCTTTATTCCTTTCCTGTCTGCCAAGAATACCTCTTGACAGGCATCTTCTTTTATACTAAAATGATTAAGCGTGTTTACGGGAGCCGTGTCAACTCCGATAAGCACCACTCCGGTTCATGAACTTGCAAGCATGCACCGGAATATGATATTGCAAAGGAGGTGTAACAATGGCAAATATCAAATCTGCAAAGAAGAGAATTCTGGTCAACGCGACAAAAGCAGCGAGAAACAAATCCATCCGCTCCGCAGTCAAGACTTCCATCAAGAAGGTCGAAGCAGCAGTTGCGAACAAGGATAAGGCAGCCGCTGAGGACGCTCTGAAAAAGGCGATCTCCACGATCAGCAAGGCTACGTCCAAGGGCGTATATCACAAGAACAACTGTGCGAGAAAGGTTTCCCGCCTGTCGAAAGCCGTTAACAGCATCGACTGATATAATTTTTATTTAAGCGCTTACATAAAAATGCAGCCACAACCGTCATGTGGCTGCCTTTTGTTTTGTAAGGGAACTGTATTTGACGATCATCAGCTCCACACTCATCACGTCTGAAAGCCGTCCGGTCTTGACGGCCTCTTCCGCGTCCACCATATCCCGGACCGCCTCCTTAAGCTGCCCGATGGAATACGTCTCGGCACAGGCTGTCATCGTCCGCATGGCGAAGGCCGGCAGCTTCAGCTTTCCGTTGATCTCCCGGAAGGAAAGGCCGGCACGCTGCATCTCCCGGATCATCAGCAGCTGGTTGTACTGTCTGCCAAGCAGGAAAAGGATCTTCATCGGTGGCTCCCGAAGCGTCAGCAGATCGTCGTAGAGCGCCAGTGCTTTTTTCTGGTCTCTTTCCGACACCGCGCGGATCATGTCAAAGATCCGGTTCTCCGTACGGACCGTACAGACAGCCTCGACATCCTCCCTTGTCACGCGGGAACGTCCTTCCGTGTAGCCGATCAGCTTCTCAAGCTCCATCCGGAGCGTCTGCATCTCTGTCCCCTCCATCGAGAGAAACAATTCCGCCGTGCTTCGGTCGATCGTGCGGCCGTTTTTCTTCAGGATCCCGGCGACCCAGTTCAAAAGCATTTTTTCGTCCAGATACTTGAACTCGGCCACCCGCCCGAGCTTGCTCACGGCCTTGTACATCCGGGTCCGCTTATCCACCTGCTCTTCCGAAAAGACCAGGTACAGGTAGTCCGGCAGTTCCGTCAGATAATCGGCCAGCTCGTCGCAGGCGTTTTTGAAAAAGCCGGTATTCTCGAACAGCAGTACCCGTCGTTCCGCAAAGAAAGGCATGGTCTCACAGAGGCTGATCACTTCCGGAATATCGATGTCCTTTCCCTGGAAGCGGCTGAAATTCATGGTATCATCCCGGTCGATCAGGTTTTCCAGAAGCTTTGCCCGATGATCCTGCAGCAGATACTGTTCTTCCCCGTACAGAAGATATACCTGCGCGATCGTGTTGTTCTTGATATCATCCGTAATAATACTCATTGCACTCTCATCCTGCTCCGGCGTAAAGCGGTCTCCCGTTCCGCCGAAGCAGTCTTTCTCCTCTATCGCGTCAGTTTTTTGGCCCAGTGTCCGAAATTACACTTGATGAAGGCCGGTACACACTTGAACACCTGGTCCGCGTTCAGGCAGCACACCACCACAAAGGGAGATGCTTTCACCACAAATGCCATGATGAAGGACAGCGGGATCACGATGCCCCAGATACTCACAAGGTCCAGGATCATCACATACTTTGTATCGCCGCCTCCGCGGACGATCCCGATGTTGGTCGACATCTGGTAGGACATGGTAAACACGATCACGACCAGGATCGTCAGAAAACTCCTGGCCATCGCCATGGTCTCCGGCTCCAGATTATAGACCGACAGGATCGGATCCCGGATCATAAACAGTATGAACGCCGACACCGCACCGACACAGACAAAGAGCACCTGCAGTGTCCTCGCGTACCTTTTGAGCTTGTCCATGTTGCCTTCCCCGATGGTCCGGCTGATGATGATGGAAGCCGTGGAGGCAGAGCCGATCGCGGCGGATTTGACCATCAGGAACAGCGTCGAAGCAACACTGTTGGCCGCGATCGCGCCGGACGACATATGGCCGAGGATCGCGTTCTGGGCTGCCTGGTTAAAGCCCCAGAGAGCGCTGATCACCATCATCGGCAGCGTGACCCGTACATAGTCCTTCCGCAGCACGGCGTCCCTGGCCAGATAATCAGAAGGCCTCAGGTTCAGCACATGCTCCGTCCTGCGGATGTACAGGATCAGGACAAGCAGTTCGACGATCCTGGCCGTGATCGTTCCGATCGCCGCGCCCACGACGCCGAGCCTCGGTGCCCCGAAGCGGCCGTAGATCAGCACATAGTTGATCGAGCAGTTGACGACCAGGGAGACTACCGACAGGACCAGGGCGATCCGTACGACGCCGATGCTCCGGAGCGTTCCCAGAAGGATCTGCGTCACCGCAAAGATCAGGTAGCTGAACCGCATGAGCGCAATGTATTTCATGCCCTCCGTGATGATCGCCTCATCCGTCGTAAAGATTGACAGCAGAAGATGCGGACAGATGCTGACCAGGATAAACAGGCCGATCGCAATGTAGGCGCCGCCCCGCATGGCAATGGCGGCGATCTTTTTAAGCTGGCCGATCTCACCCTTGCCGTAGTACTGGCCTCCGAGGACCACGATCCCTTCCGCGACCGAGGACAGGACCTGCTGCAGGATGAACTGGATCTGGTTTACCGCCGCGACGCCCGCCAGCGATTTCTCCGCATAGGCGCCCAGCATCATATTGTCCGCCAGATTGACGCTGATGGTGACCATATTCTGGAGGATCAGTACGATCGCCATTGTAAAAAAAGTACGATAAAACTGCTTTTCTCTGACCATATGGATGACTTATCGTCCTTTCATAAACTATCCTGACTATACCACAGGAGCAGATACATTTCCACCTTTTTCCGTCATGCAGCTGCATCTCTTACATCCTCCAGTGTATATCCATTTCAGCTGTCCGGCTCTTATATCTATGCGCTGTTCCGAAAAAGCCCCTGGCCAGACATGACCAGGGACTTGTCTTCTTCCTGTATTCGTTTTTACTGCTTACTTTATGATCCGCTGTATCAGGCTTCGGCCTCTTCGCCGCCGATGTACAGGTGGTATCCGTTCAGGTCAACCGAGCTGATCGAGCCGTCCAGGGAATCGATGTAGCTGTCACCGGTCAGTGTCCAGGTGCTGCCATCCTCGATGCTGACGGTCACCTTGCCTGCGTTTGCGCTGTTGATGGCGCCGGTGTAGGAAGATGAGCCGGTCAGATTCAGCGCCAGGCTGGAATCCGCGTCGACCACGATGTTTCCTTCGGCCGTCTGGGAGGACAGGTTCACGGTCGCGTTGCCGCCGTTGCTTCCTGCATTGCCCCAGGAATCCGCGGAGAGGATCATGAAGTCGTCACTGTCCTCCGCGTAGGTGAACGCCACGTCGCTCAGGCTGATCTCGGTGGTGACATTGGTCACATGGAACATGGCACCGGTACCTGCCGTCATGGAGCCGCCGTTCATGGTGAAGGTCGAATTACCGGCCTGCGCGTCTCCGGACATGGACTGGTAGATCAGGACGTTGGTGTTGATGGTGGACTGCCCGTTCAGGGTCGCGTTGTTTCCGGTGATGTCCACGTTGTTCAGGGTGACGGAATTGCCGCCCTCGATCACGACAGCCTCGGAATTGCCTGCGTTCAGGGTCGCGTCAGACACGGTGATATCCGCCGTGCTGTAGATGGCGGGAGAGCCCACGCCGGCGGCGCTGTAGCTGCCTTCCGTCACTGTCACCGTACCGCCGCCCCGGTCGCTCCGGATCGCCGCGGAGGAATTGCCGGAGGTGCTGACCGTCAGGTTGGAAGCCGTGAGGGACGCTCCGCCCGTCGTCATGACGCCGCCGGAGTTGTTGCCTGTCGTGGTGATCGTGGAATCGGAGATCGTGACGCTGGTCCCTTCTCCGTAGCTGAACACGCCGTTCGCATGCGTGCCGTCCGTCGTGATCTCAGCTCCCGTGATGGTCAGATCCGCACCATTGTCGGCAAGCACACCTGCGTTGATCCCGTAAAAGTCCGCGTCCTCACCATCACTGCTTCCGGTCTTGGAAACATTGATGTTGCTGAGGGTAACGTTCTTACCGTCCACCAGGACCGCGTTCTCGCTGTCCGCGGTCGATTCATAGGAGGCACCGTCCGCATCCTCCTCTACCTTGTTGGCTGCGTCATATTCGGTCGGAGCCGAGGAACCGCCGCCAGGCATTCCCGGACCGCCCTGCTGCCCGTTCTCGCCGCCGGGCATCTCCGGGGGTGTCTGTCCGTCTCCCGGCATTCCTCCTTCCGGCATGTCCGGAGGCGTCTGACCGTCACCCATCTCGCCGTCCGGCTTCTCCGGCGGTGTCTGGCCGTCTCCCGGCATCTCGCCGTCCGGTTTTTCCGGCGGTGTCTGACCATCGCCCATCTCCCCGTCCGGCTTTTCCGGCGGTGTCTGGTTCTGCGTCGAAGTTTTTATGGACTGCGTGGACAGCTGCATCTGGCTGGCCGTTGTCTTCATACCGCTTTCCCGGATCATCGACATCTGGCTATACCGGCTCTCCCAGCTTTGGAGCAGCCGGTCCAGCAGCTGACGGATCATCGCAATGATGTCTTTCTCGTCGGCCTGTTTGTCTGTACTCTGCTCGCCGGCATTCTGATCGTTCTGGTTCTGCTCATCTGCCTTCCGGCCATTCGTCTTCTGATCATTCGTCTTCTGGCCGTTCGACGGCTGCTCATTTCCGGTATCTCCCGGCATCGACGGCTTCTGTGTGTCGGAGCTCTTCTGTTCTTCCTGCTTCTGTGTATTTCCGTTCTGATCCTTTTCGGAAGTCTCCCCGTCCGGTTTCGCCGGAGGCGTCATCTGCTGTCCACTCTGCTGCCCGTTCTGTGAGCCATCCGTCTGTCCCTGCTGGTTATTCTGCTGTCCGCTCTTCTGATCGCCCGTCTGTCCCTGCGGTGCATTCTGCTGTCCGCTCTGCTGGCTGTCCGGCTGTCCCTGCGGTGCATTCTGCTGTCCGCTCTGCTGGCTGTCCGGCTGTCCCTGCTGGTTATTTTGCTGTCCGCTCTGCTGGCTGTCCGATTGTCCCTGCTGGTTATTCTGCTGTCCGCTCTGCTGGCTGTCCTGCGGGCCACCCTGCATTCCCTGCGGACCTCCCTGGGGACCTCCCTGCATTCCCTGTGGACCTCCCTGGGGACCTCCCTGCATTCCCTGCGGGCCACCCTGCGGACCTTCCTGCATTCCCTGCGGACCTCCCTGAAAACCGTTCTGCTGGTCTCCGGCCGGTGCTTCCATCGCCGTTGTCTCGGCCAATATCGTTGCCGCCGGCGTCACCGCCGTACAGATTGTCATGATTCCTACCACTGCTGCCACTTTTCTACGCTTCATCTCTTTATCCTCCTCGTTTTCTCCTGCAGGCCGGTGCCTGCTGTTTTTCTGAAGTCTTTTTTCCTTCTGCTATCATAATTCGGACGGTCCTTTCAAAAAAACGGGGTCGCCGTAAATTTTTTTAAAAATTATTTTCAGGACTCCAGAAATCTCCGGATCCAGATATTCTCTCCATCGGTCAGCACGGTCACGGCCCCGCTGTTCATGGTATATTCGATCCGGCAGCCGGCGTTCTGCAGCCGTTCCACCGTTTCCGGAGCCGGATGTCCGTACGAATTATCCTTCCCGCAGGAGATCACGGCCAGCTCCGGCCTGGCTGCTTCCAGAAATTCCGTACTGCTCGAAAACCGCGAACCATGATGGGCCGTCTTCAGGACATCCACATCCGGGACATACGGCAGAAGCTTTCTCTCGGTCTCCTCCCCGATGTCCCCGGTAAACAAAAACCGGCTTTCTCCGTACGCAACGTCCAGTACCATACCGTCCTCGTTGGGATCCCGTCCTGCCGCGCCTCCGGCCGGCGCAAGGACCGTAAAGCGAAGCCCGTCCGCCTCGAAAGCCTGCGTCTGCCGGACCCTTATCACCCGGATCCCGCAGTCGGCAGCCAGGGATACCAGCTCACGGTACGCCTCCGGTTCCTCCGACCAGTCCGGAAGAAAAAGGCAGTCCGCCTGTATGGAGACCAGGTCCTCCCGGATCTCCAGGAGCAGCTCCCGGATCCCGTTTATGTGATCCTCATCGGTGTGGGATACGAAGATTCCTTTGATCTGCCCGATCCCCTGCTGCCGTAGAAACGGGATCAGGGTATACTGCCCTGTCTGTTCTTCATCGGAGCTGCCGCAGTCTATGACAAAGCAGCTGCTGCCCAGGCTGATCACGGCTCCGTCCCCCTGTCCCACATCCAGGAAGGTCACGGCCAGCGGTCCCTCCGTCCGTACGCAAAGGACCGTGATCGCCGCCGACAGCAGCAAAAGGCCGGCACTTTTCAAAAGGAGCACGTTTCGCCTTACTCTTTTTTCTTCCGCGGCATTGCGCCTGCGCCTTCTCTTTTTCCGTCGAAGCCGGACCGCCTTGTCAAGGATCCACAGGGACAGTGCCAGCAGAATCACATAGACGGCGGACTGCCAGAATGCCGGGCTCCCGATGATCCATGTTTTCAGTCCGATCCGGGAGCAGAAAGAAGCCAGTCTTTCATATAGAAGAAGCAGCAGCCGGCCGGGCCAGGCGGCCAGACGCCCGCCTGTTACGGCAACTCCGGCGGCCGTCCCTGCTTCCCAGGCCGGCAAAAACGCGGCTCCTCCGAGCAGACCCGCCAGCAGTCCGCTCACCAGTACGGCCCCGGCCGTCGGCAGGATCAGCAGGTTCAAAAGGATCCCGGCTGCCGGAACCTCCCCGTATGTGTACAATACCACCGGAAGGATCGCCAGCTGGACCGCCGCGGAGGAAAGCAGCACCCGGCCTGTCTTTTTGAGGCAGGTAAGGCAAAGAGGCCTTTTTCTGCCCGCGGGTAAAGGCAGAAATGCATTCCGGAGGACCGGTGCCGCTGTCCCGATCCCTGCCACCGCGCCAAAGGATAGAAGAAAACTGCCATCCGTAAGATATCCGGGACTGTCAAAGAGCAGCAGCATCCCCGCCAGGGAAAGCGCCGACAGGGGGTCATAGATCCTGCCTGTGACCGCAGCCATGACAGATGCCAGGAACATGATCACGGCACGGACGGTACTGACGCCTCCGCCCGAGAGCGTTCCGTACAGGAGCACGGCTGCAAACGCCGGAACCGTCGCCGGCAGATTCCCGAGACCTGCTTTTTTCAGGAGCCGGAAAAGACCGATGCCGATCAGGCTGATGTGAAGCCCGGAGATCGACAGGATATGAAGGATCCCGGCCATCTGATAGCGAAGGCGCACCTCGTCCGAAAGCTCCGTACGGTCTCCCAGTACCAGTGCTTCAAAGGTGCCCGCGTCCTCACCCGTACTGGATGCAAGTCCCAGGCGGAGATATTCCTTCACTCTCCCGGCAAGGCGCAGCAGTCCGGGTCCTGGATCCCTGCAGGAAAGGATCCGGGCGTTCCGTATCATGTACCAGAAATGCCTGCAGTTATAGTAGGACCTTGCGTCGAAGCCCCCGGGGTTCCGTGCAGGTGAAAACTCCTCCAGGTTTCCGGACACGCAGAGAAAAGCCCCCGGCATGATCTGCGAGCCTTTTTTCCGATATATAATTGTATTCTCTATGGGATAAGTTTCCGATCGAACGATCAGATAAGAATTCTGTAAGGAAAGAATCTGTGTGAACTCTGTTTCCGAGACCAGCCGCACCGTACCGCAGACCCTTGTGTCCGGATGCTCCTGTACATAGGCGCGTATCTCTTCCGGCAGGGGGTTCCCCCGGATCAGGGGGATCCCCAGCCGGTCCATGGCCAGAGCGGCCAGCATCAGAAGCAGAAACAGCAGGCAGAGGGGCCTCCTTGTCATTCGTCTGCTTCCTCCTTGGGGATGTTTTCATCATCCCATGTAAAAAACTGATAAAGACTCAGCGATTCGCCGAACACCGTCTCGCCCTCACCGGCAATGGTGATCTGGACCTTGTCGGCCTCCGTCGCCGCCAGCAGCGTATTGACCACCGAACGGACGGGCAGTTCATCTCCCAGCTCCGTGATCCGTTCCTCCACAAAGGAATTCCCTAGATCCGCGTAGCAGACGTTGTCCGCTGTCGTGACGCTCAGGACATCTGTTTCCTCCGGGATCGTGGGGAAGTTTCCCTCCTCCATGGGACCCAGGGCCAGCTGCTCCAGGGCGACCCGCGCTTTCGGTATGCTCCGGCGGTAATAGACGGTCCTGCTCTCCTGTGTCAGCCGGTTTCCGGCTTCATTGACAAAATAGAGCGTGAATGTATCGTACCGGTACGCGTCCATATCGATCGTGGACATGGAGGCGAAGGTATCGGCGTTCATCTCCCCGATCGGCATGCCTCTGGTATCTGTGAGCTCTTCATTCTCGATCCAGATGGTCACGGCCCTGATCCCGGGGACCTGGGCAAAAGTCCTCACCGTCCCTGCCCGCACCAGGATCTCCCTGGCACGGCTCAGAGCACTGTACGCTTCCGTAAAAAAGATCTTCACCACGTCCTTGTCGATCTCGTAGGACCGGATGCTTATATCCTCCGTCAGAAGCCTGTGGCCGGAGGAAGGATTTTTGGGATCGTTCAGCCGGTCCACCAGCGCAGGGATCATGTACTCCGCCGTTTCCTGTTCCGGCTCGTAGGCTTCCCGTTCAAGCTTGGTTTCCGTGCTGTCCAGGCTGTAGGTGTAATAGGCAGGTGCATCATCCAGCTCGTCGTCCGCTCCTGCGGGAATGACCGGAAGCAGGAGAACTGCCAGGAGACAGAGCATTGTCAAAAGAAATCTTCTTCTCATCCGGCACCTCCTACGGGATATAGGAAAGCGGGATCCGGACCGTAAAGGTCGTTCCCTGGCCTTCCTTGCTGGCGACCTTGATGGTCCCGTGGTGCATGGCCACCGAACTCCGGGTGATGGCGAGGCCGAGGCCCGTTCCGCCGATCTCCCTGGAATGGGATTTGTCCACACGGTAGAAACGCTCGAAGATCTTGTCCATCGAGTCCTCCGGAATGCCCATGCCGGAATCCTCCACCGTGACAAAAAAGTCCTTGTGATCCGCATCCAGCGTCACGCGGACCCAGCCTTCATCCACGTTGTACTTGATCCCGTTCTCCACCAGGTTGGTGATCGCCGCCATGAATTTGACTTCATCTACATCGGCCTCCACCGTCCGGTAGCAGTCCAGGAACAGATCGATCTTCCTCGTATTGGCTATGGGACGAAGACGCTTCAGGATGTTCTCCAGCAGTTCGTTGATGTTGATATGTTCGATATTCAGATCGGCCGCCTTCTTGTCCAGCTTGACCAGGGACAGAAGGTCCGTGATGATCTTGTTCTCACGGTCGATCTCCATGGTGATGTCCTTCAGGAATTCCTGGTACAGCTCCTCGGGCACGCCCTGCTGCCCCACCAGGGAATCCGCCAGGACCTTCATGGAGGTCATGGGCGTCTTCAGCTCATGGGACACGTTGGAAACGAATTCCTGGCGGGATTCGTCCAGCATCTTCATACGGCTGAGCATCTTGTTGAAGGCTTCCGTGATCAGACGGGTCTCCGTGTAGTCCTGCACCGAGATCTTGTCATTCTGGTAGCCGTCCGTCAGATCCTCGATGGATTTGGTGATCCTCGCAAAGGGTTTCACAAGGATCGTGGACAGAAAGACGCCCAGCAGTACGGCCAGAACGACGATGATCACCAGGATCAGTATGCCTTTCTGTTCCAGCTCGCGGATCGTGGAACGGATCTCGCTGGTGGAAACGCTGATCAGCATGGCGCCCTGCATGACCTTGACGTCCGGGCTCTTGACCGCGACGGACATCTCGATAAATTCCCCATCCTTATCGTAGCGGGAGGCTTCCTCCCCCTGAAAGCAGGAGATCACGAGCGGTGACAGGAGGATCTTCCCCTCATCTATGCCGTACGTATCCTTAACGATCCTGAAGTCCCTGTCCACCAGGATAATGCGTCCATTGTAGATATTAGACAACAACTCCAGCTTGCTGCTTACTACCTGCGAGCTGGAGTCGTATAAATAATTTTCCTGGATCAGCAGGTTGCACAGAATGTCGCACTGTTTGCTGACGTTCGCCCTGCGGTTCGCGATCGCCCGGTCCTCATAATTGTTGATGACCGCGGACGTCACAATGACACTCGGTACGATTCCCAGAATGATCAGGATGATCAGGATACGGAAGCGCAGACTTCGTAAATAAGTGGCTCCCTTGCGGTTTTTCATGCCTGGAAGTAATACCCCACGCCCCACTTGGTGTGGACATATTTCGGCTCACTGGGATTAGCCTCGATCTTTTCACGGAGACGTCGGATGTGCACGTCCACGGTACGGACATCGCCCGGATACTCATACCCCCACACGATGTTCAGCAGGTTGTCCCGGCTGTACACCTTGTTGGGATTCAGTACCAGCAGCTCAAGCACATCGAACTCCTTGGCAGTCAGATTGATCTCCTTGCCGGCGATAAAGATCCTGCGGCCTTCGCAGTCCATCCGGAGATCCCCGACCTCCAGGGTCTTGGTCTTTTCTTTTTCATCGTGGTCGCTGCCGGCCCGGCGCATGATCGCCTTGATCCTTGCCTTTACCTCCAGAATGTTGAAGGGCTTGGTGATATAATCATCCGCGCCGTACTCGAGACCGAGGATCTTGTCCATGTCCTCGCCCTTGGCGGTCAGCATCACGATCGGCACATTCGAGAATTCGCGGATCTGCTGGCAGACCTCCAGGCCGTCCATCTTCGGAAGCATAAGGTCAAGAAGAATAATGTCATATTTCTTGTCCTTGGCCATCGCCAGCGCTTCTTCTCCGTCATAGGCGCAATCCACTTCCATGTCGTCCTGCTCCAGACTGAAACGGATCCCTTTGACGATCAGCTTCTCATCATCTACTACCAATACTCTCTTTGCCATCCTGTTCTCCTTCTTTTATACTGTAACGTACTCTTTGATCTTCTCAAAGGTTGCTTCCTTGATCCCGGGCACATTCATCAGCTCTTCGATGCCGGAAAAACGCCCGTTCTTTTTACGGTAGGTAAGGATCGTTTCCGCCTTGCTCTCTCCGATTCCCGGCAAGGTGCAGAGCTCCTCCAGGGTGGCGGAATTGAGGTTGACCTTTCCGGTATCTGCAGAGGAGAGTTCTCCAAAGGCCGGCTGCCCGCCGTCCGGAAGCATCAGCTCCTCCCGGCCGGGTATCCGGATCTGCTGTCCGTCCACGACGCTCTCCGCCCGGTTGACCGCCTCCGGCGCTGCATCCTCGGTCAGGCCTCCGGCCGCGTCGATCGCCTGGAACACGCGGCTCCCTTCCGGAAGCTCGTAGACGCCCGGCTCCATGACCGCACCGCTGACATCCACATAGATGGAGGAAGGCCCGGCCGGACTTTCTGCTTCCTGTGTTTTGTCTGCAGTCTGTGTGTCCGGTGCTTCGTCCCCGGCTGTCTCCCCGCTTTGGATCTCCCGGATAAAATCCTCCCGCTCCCTGCCGCAGCCGGTCAAAAACAGGACAACTACAAAAAGAAGCGGAAGTACATACCATTCCCGCCGCAGCGAAACGACCTTATTTGATTTTTTCATGCTGATTCCGGTACACTCCTTTCGATCTGATCGGCAGTGCCCCGGTACTCATACAAACCTCTCTATATTTTAACGAAATATGAAGATTTTATCAATACTTATTTTTAATAACAGCGCCAAAAGTCTTTTCCCTTTTAAACGAGAGATTATTCTTCAAAGGCACTTGTCCAGGATGGCGGTCATCTCGTCGATCTGCTGCTTTTCAATCACCAGCGGCGGTACCAGCCGGAGCACGTTGCTGCCGGCGGAGATGACCACGAGCCCTTCCGCCAGAGCTTTTTTTACAACCTGCCCCACCGGAACGCCGTCAAGCTCCAGCCCCTGCATGAAGCCGGCGCCTCTCCGTGCCTTGATGCAGGCATGGCGGCTCTTCAGCTCTTCCAGCTTTGTTTCCAGGTACGGAGTGAGTTCCCGCACGTGTTCCGGGATCTTATCCTCCTCCATGATCGTAAGGACCTTAGCCACCGCCGCGCAGACAAAGGGATTGCCGCCGTAGGTCGTCCCGTGGTCGCCCGGTTCGAGTGAGGCCGAAGCGGCCCTCTCGTTCAGGACGAACGCGCCGACGGGCACTCCGCAGCCCAGCGCCTTGGCGCAGGTCATGATGTCCGGCATGACCCCGTACTCCTGCCAGGCAAAACCGTAGCCGGTCCGGCCCATCCCGCACTGGATCTCGTCCAGGATCAGGATCATGTCCCGTTCGTCGCAGATCCTGCGAAGACCGGAAAGGAATTCCGGATCGGCAGGATAGATGCCGCCCTCTCCTTGTACGGTCTCACAGATGATGGCGCAGGTCTTGTCGGTCAGCTGAGCCTTTACACTGTCCAGATCGTTGAACGTGGCAAAGCGTACGCCGCCCATCAGCGGCTCAAAAGGCTCCCGGTAATGGACGTTTCCCGTCACCGAAAGCGCACCTACGGTCCGGCCGTGGAAGGAATGCTCCATGGCGATGATCTCATGATCCGCATGGCCCGTCTTTACAAAAGCATATTTTTTGGCGGCCTTCAGCGCCCCTTCGATGGCTTCCGCGCCGCTGTTGGTGAAGAAAACCTTCGACATACCGCTCTGCTTCACCAGCTTTTCGCCGGCTTCGATCACCGGCTCATTATAATACAGGTTGGAGATGTGGAGCAGCTTGTCCACCTGTCCCTTCAGCGCCTCATCATAGCCGGGGTAATGGTATCCCAGGGCATTGACCGCGATGCCGGCGGCAAAATCCAGGTACTTTTTCCCCTCGGAATCGTACAGGTAGACGCCCTCGCCCCGCTCGAACACCACGGGAAAACGGTTATAGGTATGCAGAATATGCTCTTCTGCGGTTTTGATCTGATCACTCATCTGCATGGTTGAATTTTTCGCCGTCCTCTCTCAAAATAGCCGTCCCGATCCCCTTGTTGGTAAAGATCTCCAGCAGCAGGCTGTGCGGGATCCGTCCGTCCAGGATATGCACACGGTTCACGCCGTTCTCGATAGCGTTGATGCAGTTGTGGAGCTTCGGGATCATGCCGCCGCCGACAAAGCCTTCACGGATCAGCTCCTCGGCCTCATTTACGCGCAGCTCCGAGATGAGCGTGGACGGATCGTTCTGGTCTTTATACACGCCTTCGATGTCGGAAAGGAAGGCCAGCTTCTCCGCGTGGACCGCCTCCGCAATGGCGCAGGCCGCATCGTCCGCGTTGATATTGTACGTGGCAAAATGCTCGTCATAGCCCACGGGGAACACGATGGGAAGGAAATCCTTCTCCAGCATGTCATAGAGGATCTTGGGCTCCACCTTGCGGATCTCGCCCACAAAGCCGATATCCTCGCCCTCCGAAAGCTTTTTATCCACCTGCAGAAGGCCGCCGTCCTTGCCGCTGATCCCCACGGCTTTTACGCCGAGAGACTGGACCAGCGTCACAAGCTCTTTATTGACCTTGGAGAGGACCATCTCCGCGATCTCCATGGTATCCTTGTCGGTCACGCGAAGCCCGTTGACAAAATGAGGCTCCATGCCCACCTTGCTGACCCAGCGGCTGATCTCCTTTCCGCCGCCGTGCACGATGATGGGTTTAAAGCCGACCAGCTTTAAGAGGACCACGTCCTTGATCACGTTCTCCTTGAGCTCCTCGTCCAGCATGGCGCTGCCGCCGTACTTGACCACCACGATCTTCCGGTTGAACCGCTGTATATAAGGAAGCGCCTCGATCAGCACCTCCGCTTTTTCAAGATATTTCTGTTTAACCATTCTTCTGCTCCTTTATGACCGGTAATCCGCGTTGATCTTCACATAATCATAGGTCAGATCACAGCCCCAGGCCGTGGCGCTGGCGGAACCCATCTTGATGTCGGCGATCGCCGTCACTTCATCCTCCGAGAGGATCTTCGTCGCCTCCTCCTCGCTGTAGCCGGTGGACACGCCGTTCTCGATGATCTTGATCTTTCCGGCCCGGCTTTCAAAGTACAGGTCCACCTTCTCCGGATCGAACTGTGCCCCGGAATAGCCCATGGCGCAGAGGATCCGGCCCCAGTTGGCGTCGTGGCCGTAGATGGCCGCCTTGGTAAGCGAAGAAGTTACCACCGATTTGCTGAGGGTCACGGCCTGGGCCTTGTCCGCCGCACCGATGATCTTCACCTCGAACAGGGCCGTTGCTCCTTCGCCGTCCCCCGCGATCTTCCTTGACAGGGTTGTGTTGACGTACCGGAGCGCCTCCGCAAAGGCATGATAATCCTCATTCCGTTCCCGGATCACCGGGTTCCCGGCCATGCCGTTGGCCAGCAGCAGCACGGTATCGTTGGTGGATGTATCACCGTCCACCGAAACCATGTTGTAGGTATCCTTGATATCCTCGGAAAGGGCCTGCTGCAGCAGTTCCTTTGAGATGTTCGCGTCCGTCGTCAAAAAGCTCAGCATCGTGCACATGTTCGGGTGGATCATCCCGGAACCCTTGCACATGCCGCCGATGGTCACGGTCGTCCCGCCGACCTCGATCTGTACCGCGACCTCCTTGTGGACCGTGTCCGTGGTCATGATGGCCTTCGCGGCGGCCGTGCCGGCTTCGAGCGAGCCGTCCAGTACCGGCGCCATCATCCGGACGCCGTCCCCGATCCGGTCGATCGGGAGCTGCATACCGATCACACCCGTGGAGGCGACCAGTACGCTGTCCTCCGGGATCTTCAGTGCTTCGGCCGCAGCCTCCGCCGTCTTTTTACAGTAGGAATAGCCCTCCTCGCCGGTACAGGCGTTGGCGATCCCGCTGTTGCAGATCACCGCCCGCGCGTCCTGATGATGATAGACGATCTCCTGGTCCCACTTGACCGGAGCCGCCTTGACAACATTGGTGGTAAAGGTGCCGGCCGCATGGCAGGGCGCCTCGCTGAAGATCATGGCCATATCCGTACGGCCTTCATATTTTATATGGGCTGCTGCACTGGCGGCCAGAAAGCCCTTTGCCGCCGTCACGCCTCCTTCGATCACTTTCATCTTCAATTACCTCCTGTCCCGGGTCTGTCACGGACACATGGGAATCGCCAGCAGACCCTCCGTCTCCGGAAATCCGAACATCAGGTTCATGTTCTGGACAGCCTGCCCGGCCGCGCCCTTGACCAGATTGTCGATGGCGCCCATCATGATCACACGGTTCGTCCGCCTGTCGATCTTGAAATTCACATCCACATAGTTGCTGCCCTCCACAAAACGGGTCTGCGGGCAGACGTCGGGATCCAGCACCCGCACGAACGGCTCATGGTCATAGCAGTCGTGGTAGAGGGCGCGGAGCTCTTCGTCCGTCACGTCCTTTGCAAGAGATGCATAGGCCGTCACCAGAATACCCCTGTTCATGGGAACCAGATGCGGCGTAAAGCTGATCTTCACCTCGCGGCCGCAGGCATAGCCCAGCTGGTCTTCGATCTCCGGCGTGTGCCTGTGGGTCGCGACCCCGTAGGCCTTGATGCTCTCGTTGACCTCACAGAAAAGGTTGTCCACCTTGGCCCCGCGGCCGGCACCGGACGTACCGGATTTGGCGTCGATGATCACCGTATCCGGATCGATGACGCCCGCCTTGATCAGCGGATAGATCGACAGCGTCGAACAGGTCGGATAGCAGCCCGGGTTGGCGACAAGCCTCGCTCCGGCGATCTCCTTCCGGTTGATCTCACAGAGGCCGTAGACCGCTTCCTTGACAAACTGCGGCGCCTTGTGGGTGATCCCGTACCATTCCTCGTACTTTGCCACATCCTTGATGCGGAAATCCGCGCTCAGGTCAATGACCTTCGCTTTGGAAAGGATCCCTTCATTAATTAAGGAAGCACATAAGCCCTGCGGCGTGGCCGTGAAGATCACGTCCACCTGATCCGCCAGCTCCTCCATGTTGTCGTCCAGGCAGGTGTCCTCCACCAGCCTGAAAAAATTCCTGTACACATCCGCGTACCTTTTATCGATATAACTCCTGGAGCCGTACCAGGCGATCTCCACGTCCTTATGGCCCAGCAGTAAGCGTACGATCTCATTGCCGGCATAGCCGGTCGCTCCGATGATCCCTGCTTTGATCATGGTTCCCCACACTCCTTTCGAACTCAGATTATACATCCCATTTGCATAATATGCAATGCTTTTTTGAATTTTTCCAAAATAGGGCTTGCATCTTTAAAAAATCTGTTGTATATTATCCATTGTCGACAAGCCGCAGGGCTTTCCGGCAGAACGAAAAATGTATAATTATTCACTTTTTATGCATACTAATACAGGAGGCGTACCATGAAAGAAAAAGTTGTTCTGGCCTATTCGGGCGGACTCGACACAACGGCCCTGATCCCCTGGCTCAAGGAAAACTTCGATTACGAAGTCATCTGCTGCTGCATCAATTGCGGACAGGGAAGCGAACTGGACGGCCTTGAGGAGCGGGCGAAGCTCTCGGGCGCATCCAAATTATATATCGAAGATATCATCGATGAATTCTGCGACGAGTACATCATGCCCTGCGTAGAGGCAGGCGCTGTGTATGAGCATAAATATTTACTGGGAACCTCCATGGCACGTCCCGCCATCGCCAAGAGACTGGTGGAGATCGCCCGCAAGGAGAACGCGGCCGCGATCTGCCACGGTGCCACCGGCAAGGGCAACGACCAGATCCGTTTTGAGCTTGGCATCAAGGCCCTGGCTCCGGATATCAAGATCATCGCTCCGTGGCGTATGACCGACGTGTGGACGATGAAGTCCCGCGAGGACGAGATCGCCTATTGCCAGGCCCACGGGATCAATCTCCCCTTCGACGCCAGCCACAGCTACAGCCGTGACCGGAACCTGTGGCACATCAGCCACGAAGGCCTGGAGCTGGAGGATCCGTCCCGGGAGCCCAATTACGATGATCTTCTCGTGCTGGGCGTGACCCCGCAGAAGGCACCGGACCAGGCGACCGAGGTGACGATGACCTTTGAAGCCGGCGTTCCCAAAACGCTCAATGGCAAGGCCATGAAGGTGTCCGAGATCATCACCGAACTCAACCGCCTGGGCGGCGAGAACGGCATCGGCATCGTCGACATCGTGGAGAACCGCGTGGTCGGCATGAAGTCCCGCGGCGTCTACGAGACACCCGGCGGGACCATCCTGATGGAAGCCCACGACCAGCTGGAGGAGCTGATCCTCGACCGCGACACCATGGAGACCAAGAAGAAGCTCGGCAGCCAGTTCGCCCAGATCGTCTACGAGGGCAAGTGGTTCACCCCGCTGCGTGAGGCCATCCAGGCATTTGTGGAATCCACGCAGAAATACGTGACCGGCGAAGTGAAGTTCAAGCTCTACAAGGGCAACATCATCAAGGCCGGCACCACCTCACCCTACAGCCTGTACAGCGAATCCCTGGCTTCCTTTACCACCGGTGACCTGTACGATCATCACGATGCTTCCGGCTTCATCACCCTGTTCGGCCTTCCGCTGAAGGTCCGTGCCATGAAGATGGCCGAAGCCGAAAAGGCCGGAAAATAAACCTGTGCGTTAACCGCCTGCTCCCCGTTTTGGGGAACGGGCGGCTTTCAGCGTATATAAGAGAAGGAGAGAGAGTTTATGAATCTTGAGAAACTGTTTCATCTGAAAGAAAACAACACCACGATCCGGACCGAGATCATGGCAGGTATCACCACCTTCATGACCATGGCCTACATCCTGGCCGTCAACCCGTCGACCCTGACCGCCGGAGGCGCCATCCAGGGAATGGACAGCGGCGCGGTCTTTACCGCCACGGCCCTTGCTTCCGCCATCGCTACGCTCCTGATGGCCCTGTTCGCCAACTATCCGTTCGTACTGGCACCCGGCATGGGACTCAACGCCTACTTTGCCTACACGGTCGTGCTCGGCATGGGCTACACCTGGCAGCAGGCTCTGGCAGCCGTGTTCGTGGAAGGTGCGCTGTTCATCGTCCTGTCCCTCACCAACGTGCGTGAAGCGATCTTCAACGCCATCCCCATGAACCTGAAATACGCCGTATCCACCGGTATCGGCCTGTTCATCGCCTTCATCGGCCTGCAGAACGCGCATATCGCCGTGGATTCCGCGACACTTGTTTCCATGTTCAAATTCAGCAGCTCCATCTCCGACGGAACCTTCAAGAGTGAAGGCATCACGGTCCTGCTGGCCCTGATCGGCATCGTCATCACCGGCATCCTGCTTGTCAAGCAGGTGCGCGGCGGCATCCTCTGGGGCATCCTGATCACCTGGCTGCTCGGCATCCTGTGCCAGTTCTGCGGCCTGTATGTACCGAACCCCGAAGCCGGCTTCTACAGCCTGCTCCCGGATTTCTCCAACGGCCTCTCGATCCCGAGCATGGCCCCGACCTTCATGAAGATGGATTTCAGCCTGATCACCACGAGCGTCCTGGATTTCTTTGTCATCATGTTCTCGTTCCTGTTCGTGGATATGTTTGATACCCTCGGAACCCTGATCGGCGTGGCCTCCAAGGCCAACATGCTGGATCAGGACGGCAAGCTGCCCAAGATCAAGGGCGCGCTGCTCTCCGACGCTATCGGTACCTCCCTCGGCGCCATGTGCGGTACTTCCACCGTCACCACCTTCGTCGAGAGTGCTTCCGGCGTCGCCGAAGGCGGACGTACCGGCCTGACCGCCGTCGTGGCAGCCATCCTGTTCGGACTGTCCCTGTTCCTGTCCCCGATCTTCCTGGCCATTCCGTCCTTTGCCACGGCTCCGGCCCTCGTGATCGTAGGATTTCTGATGATCTCCTCCATCACCAAGATCGATTTCACCGACCTGACCGAAGCCATCCCGGCCTTCATCGCCATCATCTCCATGCCCTTCCTGTACAGCATTTCGGAAGGCATCTGCCTTGGCGTGATCACCTATGTGCTGGTCAACCTGATCACCGGACGCGCAAAGGAAAAGAAGATCAGCGTACTCATGTACGTCCTGGCCATATTGTTCATACTGAAATATATTCTGATCTGACGGCAACAATGCCTGCTTCCAAGGAAATGACAGAATGATGCGTGCAAACAATTCGATGCGGAGCTCTCTTCTGCTCCTCATCACGGCAACGATCTGGGGCGTGGCCTTCGTCGCGCAGAGCGTGGGAATGGAATATGTGGGAGGCTTCACCTTCAACTCCGTTCGTTCCCTCATCGGCGCGGCCGTCCTGTTCCCGGTGATGCTGTTCCTGGAAAAACGAAAAACACCGGCCGAAAAAGCAGCCGGTCAGACAGAAAAAAACCGCCGGACCCTGTGGTCCGGCGGACTCATCTGCGGGATCTTCCTGTGCGCCGCCAGCAACTGCCAGCAGTTCGGGATCAAATACACCACGGTCGGAAAGGCAGGCTTTATCACTGCCCTCTATATCGTTCTGGTACCCATCCTCGGGATCTTTCTTCGCAAGAAATGCAGCGCCCTTGTGTGGGCTGCCGTCGCGCTGGCTCTCATCGGCCTGTATCTCCTGTGTATGAAGGGGGATTCCCTCTCCCTCGGAAAGGGCGAATTCCTGCTGATCCTCTGCGCATTCCTTTTTGCGATGCAGATCCTGGCCGTGGATCACTTCTCCCCGCTCACAAGCGGCGTAAAGCTTTCCATGATCCAGTTCCTGGTCTGCGGGATCGGTTCCGGCATTCCCATGCTGCTGTTCGAGCACCCGCAGCTTTCGCAGATCCTGGCTGCATGGAAGCCCATCCTGTATGCAGGCATCATGTCCTGCGGCGTCGCCTATACGCTGCAGATCATCGGCCAGAAGGATCTGAACCCGACGATCGCCTCTCTCATCATGAGCCTGGAATCCTGCATCTCGGTCATCGCGGGATGGCTGATCCTCGGGCAGGCCATGTCGCTTCGGGAGCTGACCGGGTGCATTGTCATGTTCCTCGCGATCATACTGGCACAGCTTCCGCCGCCAAAAAAGAACAAAAAATGAAACCCCGTTTTCGAATGCTCTCCTCCACGCATATCAGGTCATTCGAAACCGGGGTTTTCTGTTGTGCTCCAGTTACTGTTTTCCGTTATTAAGCTCATAAAAAGCTTTGACCTTTTCAAATGTCTCATCGCTCAGATCGTGCTCGATCTTGCAGGCATCCGCCATGGCCACCTCCGAATCGACGCCCAGTCTCTCGAGAAGGCTTGAAAGAACCACATGCCGCTCGTAGATCCTGCGGGCGATCACCGCGCCCTTTTCCAGAAGGGTGATCGTGCCGTACCGGTCCATTGCGATGTACTCATCCTCGCGAAGCAGCTTCATGGCATGGCTGACGCTGGGCTTGGATACCCCGAGCATCGCGGCAATGTCCACAGACCTGACTTCGGAGTTCTTTTGTGACAACCGAAGAATCGCCTCCAGATAATCTTCTGCAGATTCATGAATTTCCATAAGAGGTTCCTCCTTTTCCGCATATTCGTGTAAAGCATAGCACATTTTCTGATTTTCCGCAACAGGAAAGAAAATCCCCTGCAGATAAGAAAGAAAGAAATTCCTTTACAGGCAGGGAATATTTTTCTATAATTAGTTTCATTACGAATGAAAGAAAGGAGAAAAACATGCTCAAAACACTGCTTGGCCAGGTCAGGGAATACCGAAAAGCCGCGCTGCTGACGCCGTTCTTCATGATCCTGGAAGTTCTGTGTGAGATGCTGATCCCGCTGGTCATGGCCTCGATCATCGACAACGGGGTAAACAAAGGCGACATCAGCCATATCATAAAGATGGGACTTTTGATGGCCGTCATCGCACTGCTCGGCCTGCTCACCGGAATCCTCGGCGGAAAGTACGGCGCCCTGGCTTCCACCGGGTTTGCGCGGAACCTTCGCAAGGCCATGTATACCAACATCCAGACCTTTTCCTTCTCAAATATCGACAAATTCAGCACGGCCGGTCTGATCACACGTCTGACCATGGACGTGACCAACATGCAGAACGCCTTTCAGATGATCCTCCGCATGGCCACGAGAGCCCCGGCCAGCCTGATCACTGCCATGACCATGGCCTTCCTGATCAACGCAAAGCTCGCCAGCATCTACGTGATCGCGGTCGTTTTTCTGGCGATCGTTCTGCAGTTCATGCTCCGCAGGGCGACCCGGTATTTCAAGTCCGTATTCGAACGGTACGATGACCTGAACGCCAGCGTACAGGAAAACGTCAGTGCCATCCGTGTGGTAAAGGCTTATGTCCGGGAGGATCACGAGATCAGCAAGTTCCAGAAGGCCTGCAACGCCCTCTACGAGCTCTCCATCAAGGCCGAGGGCATCGTCGTCCTCAACATGCCGATCATGCAGTTTACCATCTATTTCTGTATCCTCGGGATCAGCTGGATCGGCGCGAAGATGATCGTAGGCAGCACACTGACCACCGGTGAACTCATGAGCCTTCTCGCCTACTGCATGAACATCATGATGAGCCTGATGATGCTCTCCGTGGTCTTCGTCATGATCACCATGAGCATGGCCAGCGCCCAGCGTATCTCCGAGGTCCTGAACGAGGAGCCTGACATCCGCAACCCCGAATCTCCGGTCATGGAGGTTCCGGACGGCAGCATCGAATTCGACCACGTGGAATTCCGGTACAAAAAAGAAAGCCCCGAGCCCGTCCTCAAGGACCTGACTCTCCGGATCTGTTCCGGCGAGACCATCGGTATCATCGGCGGAACGGGCAGCGCCAAATCCAGCCTTGTCAATCTGATCAGCCGTCTTTATGACGTCACGTCCGGCTGCGTCCGGGTCGGCGGCATCGACGTGCGCAAGTATGACCTGGAGGTCCTCCGCAACGAAGTGGCCGTAGTCCTTCAGAAGAACGTGCTCTTTTCCGGCACGATCCTTGAAAACCTCCGCTGGGGCAAGGAGGACGCCACTCTGGAGGAGTGCAAACGTGTCTGTCAGCTTGCCTGCGCCGATGAATTCATCGAGCGCATGCCCGACGGGTATAACACCTACATTACGCAGGGAGGCTCTAACGTCTCCGGCGGACAGAAGCAGCGTCTCTGCATCGCCAGAGCCCTTCTCAAAAAGCCCAAAGTCCTGATCCTGGATGATTCCACCAGCGCCGTGGATACCCACACGGACGCCCGCATCCGCAAGGCGTTTGCCGAGGAGATCCCGGGAACCACCAAGCTGATCATCGCCCAGCGTATCTCCTCCGTGCAGAATGCGGACCGGATCATCGTCATGGACAACGGACAGGTCCACGGATTCGGCACACATGAGGAGCTGATGGCCTCGGACAACATCTATCAGGAGGTCTACCATTCCCAGACGGACGGCGGCGGTGATTTCGACGAGCATAAAGGAGGTGAGCAGGCATGAGTGAAGAAAGACAGACCCAGGCAAAGCCTCTCCCCCAGGGACGCCGCGGACCCCGCGGTCCAAGACCGAAGCTCGAAAACCCCGGCAAGCTCCTGAAACGGCTGGTCTCCTACATCACCAAAGGCTACCTGCCTCACCTGATCATCGTCTTTGCCTGTATCATCATCAGCGTACTGGCCAATGTGCAGGGTACTCTGTTCACAAAGACACTGATCGACGACTACATCATCCCGCTTACCAAAGCCGCGAGCCCCGATTTCGGGCCGCTCGCAGGAGCGATCGGGCGGGTCGCCTGCTTTTACGGGATCGGCGTCCTGGCCACCTTTATCTACAACCGGCTGATGATCTACGTAAGCCAGGGAACGCTCCGGAACCTCCGTTCCGAGATGTTCGCAAAGATGGAAAAGCTCCCCGTCCGGTATTTTGACACACACGCGCACGGCGATATCATGTCGGTCTACACCAACGATATCGATACCCTGCGCCAGATGGTCGGCCAGAGCCTTCCGCAGCTTTTTTCCAGCTCGATCACCATCATCAGCGTCTTCATCAGCATGCTGACGCTGTCGATCCCGCTGACCCTCGTGACGCTTGGCATGGTCTTTGTCATGCTTACCGTCACACGGAAGCTGGCTTCGCTAAGCGGCCGGTATTTTCTGGAGCAGCAGCAGAACCTCGGAGCCGTCAACGGCTACATCGAGGAAATGATGGAAGGCCAGAAGGTCGTCAAGGTCTTCTGCCACGAAGAGCAGAGCCTTTCGAAATTCAACGAGCTCAACGACAGCCTGTTCGAGAGCGCGAACAGTGCCAACAAGTTCGCCAACGTCCTGATGCCGACCACCGCCCAGCTGGGCAACGTCAGCTATGTGCTCTGCGCGATCATCGGAGGCGTCCTCGCGATCAACGGGTTCGGCGGATTCACCCTCGGCGGGCTTGCCAGCTTCCTTTCCTTTAACAAGAGCTTCAACATGCCCATCAACCAGGTGAGCATGCAGTTCAACAGCATCGTCATGGCGCTCGCCGGCGCCAACCGGATCTTCCAGCTCATGGATGAAGAGCCCGAGACGGATGACGGATATGTCATGCTGGTCAACGCGAAGGAGGAGAACGGCGTCCTGACCGAATCCGAAACACGTACCGGCCGCTGGGCCTGGAAGCACTACCACAAAGCCACCAATACCACGGATTACGTGGAACTCCGCGGCGATATGGTGCTTGACGGCGTCGATTTCGGCTACGATCCGGAGAAGATCGTGCTCCACGATGTCAAGATGTACGCCAAGCCCGGCCAGAAGATCGCCTTCGTAGGCTCCACCGGTGCCGGCAAGACCACGATCACCAACCTGCTGAACCGCTTCTACGATATCCAGGACGGCAAGATCCGCATCGACGGCATCAATGTCAACAAGATCAAAAAGGATGACCTGCGCCGCTGCATGGGCATCGTCCTGCAGGAGACAAACCTGTTTACGGCGACAGTCATGGAAAACATCCGCTACGGCCGTCTGGACGCCACGGATGAGGAGGTCATCCAGGCCGCGAAGCTTGCCAATGCGGACGGCTTTATCCGGCGTCTGCCGGACGGCTACAACACCATGCTCCGGGGCAACGGCTCCAACCTGAGCCAGGGACAGAGACAGCTGCTCTCCATCGCCCGGGCCGCAGTCGCCGACCCGCCTGTCCTCATCCTGGATGAAGCCACCAGCTCCATCGATACCCGAACCGAAAAGCTGATCCAGAACGGTATGGACAAGCTGATGGAGGACAGGACCACCTTCGTGATCGCCCACCGTCTGTCCACCGTCCAGAACAGCGACTGCATCATGGTCCTCGAACAGGGCCGCATCATCGAGCGCGGCACCCACGACGAGCTGCTGGAGCAGCACGGAAAATACTACCAGCTTTATAACGGCTGAAAAAACCCATGACAGATCATATTTCTTAAGTGTTCAATTCCGAACACATTAATTCTTATTCATTCAAAAGATTGCTGCTCTTTAATTGACAAGACCCAGGGCATTGCCCTGGGTCTCTTGCTCGGTTAATATACTATTTTACAGTCACCTTGACCTTCTTTGTCACTCCATTGCAAGTGACTGAGATGGTCGTTTTCCCTTTCTTCTTGCCTGTCACGACGCCGCTGCTGCTGACCGTCGCGATCTTCTTGCTGGCTGATTTGAAGGTAACCTTTCCACCCGGAACAGCTTTATAAGAAAGCTTTCTTGTCTTCCCCTTCTGTAATGTCAGGGAGGCCGGGGATACCGTCAATGTCGGCTTCTTGACCGTCACGGTGCATTTGGCGCTGTAGGTCTTTCCGGACATCTTGACGGACGCCGTGATCACGGCTTTCCCGGCCTTCTTCGCCGTTACCACACCCTTGCTCGTGACCGTCGCAACCTTCTTATTGCTTGTGGCAAATTTAACCGTTCCCTTGAGAGCTGTAAACTTATACGATAACGTCGCCTTCGTGGTTCCCTTCGTATACAGCGTCACGCTCGATTTGTTCAAAGTGATCCCCGGCTTCGGTGTAGGTGTCGCCGTAGGTTTCGGCGTTGCCGTTGGCTTTGGCGTCGCGGTCGGCTTTGGCGTCGGTGTACTCGTCGGTTTCGGTGTTGCCGTCGGCTTCGGCGTCGGCGTGTTCGTCGGTTTCGGTGTTGTCGTCGGCTTCGGCGTCGGCGTGTTCGTCGGCTTCGGCGTCGGTGTGTTCGTCGCGGTCGGCTTTGGCGTTGCCGTCGGTTTCGGCGTCGGTGTACTCGTCGGTTTCGGTGTTGCCGTCGGCTTCGGCGTCGGCGTGTTCGTCGGCTTCGGCGTCGGCGTGTTCGTCGGCTTCGGCGTCGGTGTGCTTGTCGGTGTCGGCGTTGGCGTGCTTGTCGGCGTCGGCGTATTTGTCGGCTTTGGCGTCGGCGTGGTTGTTGGCGTCGGCTTCGGCGTGCTTGTCGGAGTCGGCGTCGGCGTATTCGTCGGTGTCGGCGTCGGCGTGTTTGTCGGTGTCGGCGTCGGCGTGCTTGTCGGCGTCGGTGTCGGATCCGCGATCGCGCCGCCATCGTAATCGGTGCAGCTCAGGCTGCAGGCCGACAGGATTTCCCCAAAATCATTCATCTCCGGGGTATGATATTTGTAAAATTCATCCGTCCCCTTCAGAAAGAACTCATACTCACCGTCCAGTCCGCTGTCCCACGTCGGGTCCACGCAGTACCAGGTGCCGCCCAGCTTGACAATGTTCCAGATGTGGTTCTCGCCCTGCCCAAGGCCTCCCACCATGCGGCAGTCGATGCCCTCCTCCAGCAGGAGCCTGTACAGAAGCAGTGCATAACCCTGGCAGACAGCTGTCTTGTTGATCAGTGCCGCGTAGGCACTGTGCTTCAGCATATAGGACATGTCATTCACATGCTCCATATCGTACGTAACCGAGGACGTGATATAGTTGTAGATGATCGTAAGCTTTTCAAGGCTGGACTTGCCGTCAAGGGAGAGCTTGGAGAGCAGGGAATTCACCTGCGCCGTCACTTTCTCCTCCTGGGCCGCCGTGGACATGTAGCTGACCTCATAGCTGAACACCAGCAGGGCTGTCTCTCCATCCGTATCGAACTTTCCGCCGGAGGAATAGCCGAACTCCGCATAATGGAAGCGAAGATAGTCCCCTTCATCCGGGACACCGGTGTGCTCCAGGGCCTTCTCGAGAATCTCCAGGCCCAGATCCGAATTCTGATAGTCCCTGGTACGGATCGGGATATCGATCGCAGTGGCCCGCTTTTTCATCTGCGCACGCAGGTCTTTGGCCGCCTCTGCAACTGAATTATGATATTCATCTTCGGAAAACTCTTCCGAAGCACCGACAGCCTCCGCATGCGGAGAGCTCAGCTGTCCGTCCGGCTTGATCACGCCGCGGTAATACGGGTTGATCATGTAGAAGGAATAGCTCGGAACGACCAGCTCTTCCTCACTGCTCAGTTCTTCGTCGAAAAACACCGCCGGTTCTTCAGCATCCGGCTGGCCTTCGTCCGTCAGGATGGTCTCGCCGCTCTCAAACACCTCGTCACTGGCTGTGGAGGACAGTTCCTCGTCGACGATCCCGCCATTCTCTTCCTCATCGTCCTCTTCGGCCGGGCTATATTCATCCCCGGCGGACAGGTCTGCTTCGGCCTCTTCTGTCTCGTCCGTCAGCGCTTCGTTTTCTGTCAGTACTTCCACGGTTTCTGCCGAGCCATCACCCAGAAGATCATCCTCGGCACTGATCGTCGCTGCACTTCCCGCCAGACTAATAAGCAAGGCAAGTGTCAGAAACCAGCTGATCCATTTTTTCTTTGTCATACTTCGCATCTGTCCGCGGACGGTTCCGCAGGTTCTCCTTTCTGACATGATCTGATATGAGCATGTTGTCTACGTATCCTGAGCCCGTTTTCGCTGCCTGTTCCCGGACAGCGGCCGTCCGGGCGGTTTTCTCACACCATCGACCGATAGATCTTTACGATGTCTTCCTCGGAAAGCTGTATGAATCCGCCGATGTGGCCGGAACGTCCGTCACCCCAGACCGCGCATTTTGCCATCGCGGGAATATCCTTCGCGTCCGCGCCGAGCTCCGCAAAGTTCTGCGGCATGCCGATCGATACGAGGAATGCCCGGAAGCGGCGGATGCCCTCCAGAGCCGTCTTTTCGGGATCCGCGAAATCCATGCTGCAGCCCCATACCCGGACCGCCAGCTGGGCAAAGCGCATCACGTCATGTGTGTAGACATATTCCATCACCGCCGGGAATACCACCGCAAGGCCCGCCCCATGGGCGCAATCGTACACGGCCGACAGCTCATGCTCGATGTTGTGGCTGGACCAATCCTGGCTGCGGCCGACGCCGCAGGAATTGTTGTGAGCCATCATGCCCGCCCACATGATGTTCGCTCTCGCCTCATAATTGTCCGGGTCCGCGATCACCCGCGGTCCCTCGTGGATCATCGTCAGCAGAAGACCCTCGATCAGCCGGTCGGTCACCTCAACCTCCTTTGTATTGGTGAGGTAGCGTTCCAGCAGGTGCGCCATGATATCCGTGATGCCGCAGGCCGTCTGATATGGCGGCAGGGTCTGTGTCAGCGCGGGATCAAGGATCGAGAACGTCGGCCGGAAGCCTTCTCCCGTCGCGCCCCGCTTGAACATGCCGTTCTCATTCGTGATCACCGAATCCGGGGAGCCTTCGCTCCCGGCAGCCGCGATGGTCAGGATGGTTCCGATGGGAAGTGCTTTTTCCACGAACTTGCCCTGGTAAAAATCCCAGAAATCGCCGTCATAGATCGTTCCGGCCGCGATGGCCTTGGAGGAGTCAATCGTGCTTCCTCCGCCAACGGCCAGAACAAAATCGACCTTTTCCTTACGGCACAGCTCGATGCCCTCATACACAAGTCCGCTCCTGGGATTCGGCTTGACGCCGCCCAGTTCTGTGTGCCACAGCCCTTCTTTGTCAAGGGAAGCTTTGACGCGGTCCAGAAGGCCGGAACGCACAACACTCCCTCCACCATAGTGGATCAGGACACGTGTCCCGCCAAATCGCTTCACGTATTTGCCGGCCTCATCCTCCTGGTCCTTTCCAAATACAAAATATGTAGGGGCATAAAAAGTAAAATTATCCATAAACCTGCTCCTTTTCGGGTATGATAATCTACTGTTTTCATCTGACTATAAATTATACCCGAACCGCTGGCGTCCGTCAATTCAATGCCGCTCAGGACGGAAGATTATTTCGTCCTTTATCCTTGTCTGGTCATTTGTCTAAAAAATCGTCAAATTTTGCCAGTTCCGGTTGGAAGCCTTTTACATATTTCGGAGGAACTGCGTCCCGGTCTCTGTCATACAGAAAGCGCAGATTGACAGCCGCCCAGAAGGGATCATATCTCCAGTCGCCCTCCCAGGCAATCGTCCCGGAGCCCATGGATTCGGCGGCACTGCGGTAGGAGGGCCGGAGGGCCTCCTCTCCTCCTTCAACGGCCTTTGCCATGGCGGTCCGGAGAGCATGTAAATACCCCGGACCATCCAGGATGTCATCATTGTGCCCGGTAAAGATCCGTTTGACCTTGCCCCAGGTTTTTTCGATGAAGGAATCCAATGCACGAAGATTCGTCTCCAACGTGAAAGCCGGATCCAGCTGGAGAAATGCGGAATCCGGTACATAACGCCGGCAGCTTCCCAATTCATCGGAAGCATAAAGGTCTCCGTTTTCTTCATCCAGAAGTACTACGCCCCCCGGAGTATGGCCGGGAACCTCATAGACCGTCAGGCAGGCATTCCCAAGCTCCAGCTTCATCCCTTCCGTAAGGTCGAATGTGGAGCCAGGTGCCGGATTTACGCCAAAAGATGCTGCCAGTTCCAGATCCCTGGAAGGAAGATAAACCTTACAGCCGGCTGCCAGGAAGTTCTCTACCTGCATGATATGATCCGGATGGCCATGCCCTACCACAAGATCAATTGGAATATCTTTTCCCACCAGTTCTTTACAGAGTGTGGGGAGATCTCCCTCTCTGCTCCATCCCGCGTCAATAAGAACCGCTCTTTCCGTGCCGATCACCAGAAACATCCGGTCCAGATCATGATCCTCTATGCACATCAGTCCCGGGCATCCATCCGCTGGTTCCCGAAGCATGGTGTGCCGGAAATAGCCTTTCGCAAAGCAGTTAAAACGGTACGTGAAGGTAACCGTCCTGCTTCGTTCCAGTCCTTCCGCTTCTGCATATGCCTTCAACGTAAAAGAAACGGAGCTTCCGTGTTTCCCTTCAAGATGAAGAAGTCCATTGTCCCGACAATAGACCTGGCTGTTTTCGTCCGGTTCACTCCCGTCAATCGTATAATGAATCGTTGCTCCGGGAGTCGCACAGGAAAGATCGACATGGATCGTTGAAAAATTATAGGTTCCCTCTGCCGGATAGGAAGAAGGAATGGCAGTCTTACGCATAATAGATGTTCCTCCTTTGCATTCTGATGTTCTGTATATGGTTATTCTATGCGAAGCCGGTCTGTAATTCAAAGGGGCATTTTGCAGGAAAGGGGGTGCATCTTTTGGCGATTCCTTGAAACACCCCCCGAAAACCCAAAAATAGTCACATGTTCAATAACGGATTATTCCTTTATGATTAACACCAGGAAAAGACGGAAGCCAGACGGCAGGAGGGAGGCTGTTTGATATGGGCGATATTTTGAATATGAAAGGCATCTCCAAATCCTTCCCGGGAGTTAAAGCGTTGGACCAGGTGCATCTCGATGTTAAAGCAGGTACGGTTCATGCGGTCATGGGGGAAAATGGAGCCGGAAAGTCCACGCTTATGAAAGTCCTGTTCGGGCAATATCAGCCGGACGAAGGAGAAATCTTCTTTGAAGGAAACAAGGTCCAGTTCAAATCGGTAAAAGACGCGGTAGAGCATGGCATATCGATGATCTACCAGGAATTAAGCCCGATCAATGATCTTTCCATCGCGGAGAACATGTTCGTGGGCCGGTATCCAAAGAAGAACGGACTCATAGACTGGAAAGAAATGTACAGGTCCTGCGAGGAGATCTTCCGGCGCTGGGGTCTTGACTATGATCCGCACCAGCAGATGAAAACATTAAAGACAGCGGACGTCCAGATGATTGAAATCATGAAGGCCATCTCCTTTAATGCACGGCTGGTGATCATGGATGAGCCCTCCAGCTCTATTTCCCAGAAAGAAGTTGATAAGCTGTATGGGTTTATCCGCACGCTGATCAGCGCCGGCATCACGGTCATCATTATCACCCACAAGCTGGATGAGGTATTTACAATTTCCGATGAGGTGACAGTCCTTCGGGATGGCCAGTATATCGGAACCTGCCCGACCAGGGAACTGGACCGTGCAAAGCTGATCAAAATGATGGTAGGCCGGGAAATGAACAATGTTTTCCCGACCAGAGAAGTTAAAATTGGAGAGCCTCTCCTGGAGGTCAGGGGGCTGAATAACGGTCCGAAGGTGCGCAACATTTCCTTCACCCTTCATAAAGGGGAAGTTCTTGGCTTCGCAGGAATCGTGGGGGCAGGCAGGACCGAAACCATGCGTTCCATTTTCGGCCTGGATCCACATTCCTCCGGCGAGATCCTTCTGGAAGGAAAACCGATCAAGATCCGGAATGTCCGGGATGCCATCCGTCATGATATCCTGATGGCCACGGAAAGCAGAAAGGATGATGGACTGGTTCTGTGCAGGTCTGTCGAAGAAAATATCCTGCTTCCTTCCCTGTACCGGCGTTCACGGCATGGTTTCCTGAATAACAGGCAGGACAGGAAGGACGCTCTGGAAGCATCAAAACAGCTGTCCGTGAAGACAAGCTCCATCACCACCATGGCAAACTTTCTGTCAGGTGGAAATCAGCAGAAGGTCATCCTGTGCAGATGGCTGATGATGAATCCGAAGGTGCTGATCCTGGACGAACCGACACGAGGAATTGATGTAGGTGCAAAAGCAGAGATTTATCAGATCATTATGGATCTGGCAAGCAAAGGAGTAGGTGTTCTCCTTGTTTCCTCTGAGATGGAAGAGATCATGAACCTGTCGGACCGGATCATTGTCATGTGTGAAGGTCAGATCAACGGAGTTCTGGATAAGGAAGAAGTCACACAGGAAAGAATCATGGGATATGCATCGGAGGTAGTCAAATGAAAAAGAACAGCCTGAAGGGAGCATCCTTCGCAGAATTATACGGTAAATACGGAATTGTACTGATCCTGTTGATCGCAATGATAGCCGGAACCATACTGTCATCACGTTTCCTGAGCGGCTCAAATCTGATGAGTGTTACACAGAATGTCGCTGTTTACGGAATCATTGCTTTGGGAATGACTCGGCTGCTGATCGGAGGCGGAGTTGATCTTTCCGCTGGCTCCAATGTAGCTATGACCAGTGTGATCACGGCATTTTTCTTCCAGAAAACCGGCAGTTCGATCCTGGCTATGATCATGGCAATCCTGGTGGGCTGTCTGATCGGAGCAGTGAATGGCTATTTTATCAGTTATATCGGCCTTCTGGCATTTATCGTGACACTGGCAACCCAGATGACGGTCCGCGGTCTTGCATATCTGGTTTCGGGCGGCGCACCGATCTTCGGCGTAGGTGACACCATCGTGTTTATCGGCCAGGAAAAGCTCATCGGAATTCCCGTGATGCTTCTCATCGTGCTGGCAGCCACCATCATCATGGCAATCATCATGAGCAGGACTTCACATGGCAGATACTTATATGCGATCGGTGGAAATGCCGAGGCTGCGAGAGCGGCCGGGATCAATGTCAAAAAACAGCTTTTCATCAACTATATTGTCATGGGTGGTCTGTGCGGCCTTGGTGGTATACTCTACGCAGGGCGTACCAACAGCGGTCTGCCGGCAGGCGGTGTAAACTTTGAGTTTGAAGCGATTATCGGTGCGGTTCTCGGCGGAACCAGTATGGCCGGCGGTGTCGGAAATGTAGTGAGTTCCATCGTAGGTGTTTTTGTTGTCGGTATTATCAACAATGTCATGAACCTCTGCTCCGTAAGCGCATATTGGCAGCAGGTTGTAAAAGGCCTCGTCATCCTTATCGCCGTACTTCTGGATATCACGACCCGGAATGCGATCATGCGTTCTACGAAGAGTCACTGACAGATGTGTCTCTTGCTTACCGTATGCAGAAATCTGCTTTATGTTGGATACAATTAATAGTTTATCATAAAAGGAGGACTCAAAATGAAGAGAAAGGTGTTATCAACAATGCTGGCAGCTGTTATGGCATTATCCCTGGGAACAGGCTTTACGACTGTCGCCATGGCAGAGGAAGACCTGCAGACAGTCGGCTTTCTGTCTGCCGCGTGGTCAGATGATTATTGCAAGCGCCTGAATGATGCTCTTGTCGAACTGGGACCGGAATACGGACTGGAGGTCGACGCTGTAAATGGTGCACCGACCGGAACACCTGACCTGAATGGATACATAGAAGGAATCAATGCCCTTGCGGAGAAGGAGCCTGACGCCATGATCGTGCAGCCGCTGTTCTCTCTTCCGGATTACTGCCTGCAGTTTAATGAGAAAGACGTACCGCTCTGCTTTATCAACATCTCCCCGGAGCTTTCCGACAAATCAAAAGATCTTGAGTACTATTATGCAGGATGCTTTGATACGGCGATCGGTTCCCAGCTGGCAGAGGAGATGTCAAAGGGGCTGAAGGAAAATGCCAAGATTGGCATGATCTGCCTGACCTATGGCCAGACCAACGCCGCACAGAGAAGAGACGGGTTCGAGGCCTGGATGGCTGAAAACCGCCCTGATGTAGAGATCGTAGAAGTAAACTATGTCGAAAAGGTCGATCCCTCCAATTCGCAGGCGATCTTTGAGGATTGGATCCAGAAGTATGGCGTCGACGGTCTGGATGGTGTAGCCTCCCAGGGAAGCATGCTGACTCAGGGTATCGTAGAATCCATGAGGGCACATGGCATGGACTCTTCCAGTTTTATTGTCGCAGGCATCAGTGCATCTACCGGCGACTGGATCCGTGACGGTCTGGAGTATGTTGAGCTTTTCCAGGATCCTTACTCAGAGGCTTCTGCAGCCCTGAATACGATCCGTCATATGCTGGATGGAACGACAGATGAACTGGAACTGATGGATGGCGAGTACAATGTCGTTGCTGTTCCGATGACTCCGGTAACAGCTGAAAACGTGGATGAAGTGTTCCCGGAATAAGCACCGGATTGTTCAGATAGCAAAACAGAATGACGCACGGGAAGGTCCCGGGCCGCATACAGGATGCAGCCCGGGACCTTCCCGTCTTCACACCAAATATATCTTTTCACAGTAGATCTTCAAGGAAGAATTGTTATTATTGCTCCATAATACAGCCGTTTTCTGCTCTTTCAGTTTTTCCAGACAAGAAAGAAAACTCTGCTGCATATTTCCGTCCGCGTTGAAGAGCGGGTTATCCAGTACCAGAAGTTTAGGCGGAAGGATCAAGGCCATCCACAGAGCGATCTGGTTCCGGACAGTCGTCGGGATCAGGCGCGGAACAAGCTTCAGATATTCCCGGGGGATCTGGTACTCCTGCACAAAATCATTGAGAATTCCGGACAAAGCCTTCTTATTCAGTGGCTTCATGGAATAGGAATGATAAAACCGCAGAAGCAGATGCTCTTCGAGTGTAAGGTTATGAAACAGGTTCGTTTCCCAGAAATGAATTCCCATACATACGATCCTGTGCCTGTTTTCCTGGAACCAGTCTCCAAAAACGCCTGACGTTCCTTTTTCGGTCACAACACCCGTTGCTTTCAGTTTCCCCGAAAAGATCTGTAAAACAACATTTCCGACAATACCGTTGGTCCAGAAAACTCCGGTTGTCTGCCCCGGATACAGGTTACAGCTGAACCGCAGATCCGGGCAATTACAGGGAAGAATGTCCTTCAGGAAGATCTGCGGATCTGCGAGTTCCTCCCTCCGGATGACGGAGTGATCCTTCCTCAGGATGTTCATATGCCGGTCAATCAAGGAAAAATCCGTTTTCTCCGCACTATCTCTATAACAGACATATCCGTTTCTCAGGATGACGACTTCATCTGCGACAGGTGCTGTTTTCCGAAGGTCTGAATTCAGCAGCAGAAGGGAGATTCCTTCCTGTTTCAGAATGGTAATGAAATGATCCAGTTCCAACAGTTCGGAAGTAGAGAACTCTTCCCCCAGTTCTCTGCACACCAGTATCCGTGCACCGCAAAGGACGGCGCGACACATATAGAGTTCCATGGACTGGGCAACCGTAAGATGACGGCAGTCCTTATCCAGGGGAATGTGAATCCCATAATGGCTGAACATCTCCATGGTCTTCCGTTCATTGTCTTTTACATCGATCCAGAAATCCTTCCACATAAAACGCTTCAGGACATTCAGGTTTTCAGATACGGAAAGCTCCGAGATGACAGCATTTTCATGACAGATGTAAAAAATCCCCCTGGATTTGGCGTCGTCCTCAGAACGGAGAACCGTTTCTTTGCCGGAGAGATAAATAGTGCCGCTGTCCGGCCTGACAATGCCGGACAGAATCTGTTCAAGGATCGCGATCCCGCTTCCATCCTGACCGATCACGGCGACAACCTCTCCCTCCTCCAGGGACAGACTTACATGGTGCAGATTGCTCCTGTTTTCCTGAATGGTCGTCAGATTTTCAAGATATAACACTTCATTTTTCATGATCTGCTCCGGGGATAATAAAACGCAGGCGTCAAACGGCCAGAGGAAGCGTTATAAACACGCTGGTACCCACCCCTTCTGTACTGGTGATATCGACTCCATACTGATCTCCGAAATAAACCTTTATACGCTGGTTTACATTCTGCATGGCGATCCCGTTGGAAGCACTCTTCCCCTTCTCTTTTTGTACAGGAATGTTATCGTTCAGCTGACGGCGCATTTTTAACAGGGTTTCTTCCGGCATCCCGATGCCGTCGTCTTCCACAACCAGGTGAAGCCGCTCTCCCCGTACACGGATACGTACGGTGATGGTCCCGCCGTCTATCTTAGGGTTGATTCCATGCATCAGAGAGTTTTCGATGATCGGTTGAAGCGTCATTACAGGCATATGACTTTTCAAGGCGGTTCCATCCGGATCATGGATGATTTCCTGATACTGAAACCGATCTCCGAGCCGGTACCGCTGAATCAGGAGATAGTTCTTGACGTGATCCAGTTCCTGCTGCAAGGTGGCCATGTCTCCTGTGTTATTGATACAGTATCGGAATTGCATGGCCAGGGATTCTACCATCTCAGCTACGTCCGACACGTTCTGTTTCATGGCCCTGCTCCGGATCACTTCAAGCGTATTATAGAGAAAATGCGGATTGATCTGGTTCTGCAAGGCATGCAGCTCTGCTTCTTTTTTAAGGACCGAAGCACGGGAGGTTTCCTCCATCTGAAAAGCCAGGTTCTCAAGCAGCTTTTTCTCGGTTTCGGGAAGAATCTGATAGGGTTTAGACTGTTCCAAAAGCTCCGCACTGCTCTCGCCGTTTACAAGTATCTGGATACATTGAAAAAAAGCGTTATTCCGTCTTCTGCTTTTCCAATATAAAAAAACAATCAGCAAGGCCAGAAGGAAGGAAACTGTCACAAATATATACTTCATTGCCAAATGATCTCCTGCGTATACTGAAATAGACTTTCCATCTCAGAGAACTAAAAAAGGACGTGCCGTGATGCGTTCATTTTCAGGAGTATAACTTTCGGTATTCCGATGGTGCAGCCCCGGTTTCATTGCGGAATATTATATTAAAGTACTTGAGATCGCGGTATCCGACCTTTCTGGCGATATCTTCGATCCGAAGGTGGCTTTCACGCAGCAGCTTTTTGGCCTGCTCCATCCGCACATACTGAAGGTACTTGATGAATCCTGTTCCGGTTTCCGCTTTGAAAAAAGAGCTGAAATAGGATGGATTCAGGACAACGTGACGGGCGACATCTTCCAGAGAAATCTCTTCTGCGTAGTGAAGAGCTACGTATTTCTTTGCCTTTTGAATAAGATTATTTTCCTGCGTTTCTGTAAAATCACGATATTCCGAGAAAGCAGCATGGATGCACTGGCACAAATGCTCCCGGATACAGGAAGGATTCAGCTCTTCAAAAAGAACATCCGAAGAATCGATCCTGAGTTCCCTGGGCAGGTTGTGTGCATTCGGAAGGAGACGGAATGCCTGATTGATATAATCGAGAAGTTCGGAGAGAAGACGCAGGGAGCTTCCGGGAATTGCTTGATCCGGACACTCAAATGCAGCTTTTACCATCTCACATGCACGCTCCTCATTCTGGTCTGCGATGGACGAGCGAAGCTGTTCAGCCATGGAATACCTGGGAATCTCCTGTACAGCCAGATAATCTTTCTCTACATAGCGGATCAGCGCTTCCTCCCATTTTTCCGGTCTGCACGCAATGGCGAACCCGGCCTGCATAATCACTGCGGAAAGCGCTTCGTCGGCTGCAGAAACACAAAGACTGCTTCCGCCGGTCAGGTGAATGAACCGGCTCTGGTTGTTAAACTGGCGGATCTGTGCTTCCGCCTTCTTAAGAAAAGCATCATACGTATGAGCAGACCCCTCCGGGATCACCAAAACCATAAGATACGTGCCGTTATCTTTAATCGTCACGACATCCCAGCCGGAATCCTGCGCGTTCTTTTGGATCTGGAGGAAGATATCCTCTGCCTTCTCCATCAGAGAAGCATTCAATGCTTTCGCGGTATGCATACGGCTGTCCGCATGGATTTCCACACATGCGGTTTTCTCTTCGTTTCCGATCTGAAAAAAGCCTTCCGGAACCAGCATACTATCTTCACGTAGAACGGTGCCGGTCTTCAGCGCCTGCCGTAGTTGACGAATATACTGCTCCCGCAAGACAGAGCGACTTTTGCGAAGATCCATATCGAGGATTTCCTTCTGTTCGGAAGCCTCTTTTTCCTGCATGAGATGATGATCCAGTTTTTCAAGAATGCCGTTTAATTCTTTTTTCTGGATTGGTTTTAAGAGATAATCCCAGACTCCAAAACGCAGTGCCGTCTGAACGTATTCAAAATCCGTATACCCGCTGATCACTATGAAATTGACAGAAGGAAATTCTTCTCTTGCGGTTTCGATCAGTTCCAGTCCTGTCATTCCCGGCATATTGATGTCCGTGATAACTGCATCCGGATGAAGCTCTTCTATTTTATCCAGAAGTTCCAGACCATTGCGTGCTTCACCGATCACGGCAACACCCGGGTATTCGATCAACATTTTGCAAAGGTCGATCACTTCTTCTTCATCATCCGCGATTATGATAGAAAGCATGCTGCACTCCTTTTCATTCAAAATTCTTCATATGAAAAGTGTACCACAAATCAATGAATTTTACCATATTCGTACTCCATTTACTGCTCTTTGGCCGTTGTATTTTTGAGCAGCTCTGTCCTGGCTTTTTCCGTCTCCCCGTACCTCGTCTCCAGCAGCCTGCCCACATGCCGGGTCTCAAAGAACATGTCCTTGTTCATGAGCACGATGATCGCGGCTGCCACGGTCACAACGATCGTCTCCACACATTTCGTCTCCGGCGTCATGGCGATCTTTTCCTGCAGGAAATTGACGGCCAGATGAAAGATCATGCAGGCCAGGATGGAGCGGTCACTGACCAGGTAGACCCAGGTGATGATAAAGCCCATCGGTATGCCGCTGACAAAGAAGTTGACCACATACAGCGGATTTACCATCAGTCCCGCCTGGTAGGTTCCCTGTATAAACAGCAGCGGGAAATGCCAGAACGACCATAAAACGCCAAAGAGCAGGGATTCACGGAACCAGTTCATGTACTCTCCGATCGAATCCTCACAGTATCCCTTCCAGCCGATCTCCTCGATGATCGAAGCGAGCGTCACGGTCACAAGCGCGCTTCCGATCCCGACACCGGTAAAGGAAAAATCCTCCGTAAAGGCGAACTGGTCCGGAGATTGTCCGAACGCCAGGGAAAGCAGTATGGAGAGTACGATCACGCCCGCAAACAGAAGGATCGCCAGGAGGACATTCATCCATTTAACCTTGTAGAATCCGACGATCTTGACCTTCAGATCATGCTTTAGAAGCGCGGATCCGGACGCAAGGACAAACACCGTCGAAACGTCGGCCGGCGCGAGCAGCCCGAGCAGCATCAGGGCAGCGCCGAGATCCTGGCCTGTAAAGGCCGCGGGGATCCAGAAGATCCATGTGAACAGGTACGCCAGCACAAAAAACAGAACCGGTCTGAATCTGTATGGCTTTGACTCTACGGTACAGGTTTGCTCTGTTTTCATCTTTTTGACCCTCCCATCATCATGTCCGCGCTTATGGACACGCCGATACAGATCTGCGGCAGGGAAGCGCTTGAAATTGGTTTTTGCTTTCATAGGTCACTCCTCAAGTCCGATCAGCGGCCGGATGAACTCCATGGCCCCCGGCTCTGCGCCAAGCAGCTTTTCCGTCATGTCGATAAAGACCGCCACTTCCCGCTCCGTAAAGCTTCCCTCGTCAAAAATGTCACTGCTGATGAGCAGCAGCATACGGACCCGCTCCGGGATGCAATCACAGGCGAAGATTCCTTCCGCGATCCCTTCCTCCACGGCTTCCGAAAGCAGAGGCACGGCCTTTTCGACCAGCTTCCGACGGATCTTGTTGTGCATGAGGACATTCTCCGGCTGCATGAGAACCCCTTCGATCGGCTGCTCCTCCTGCGTCGGACGGATCGATGTGATGATCCCGGCGATCTTCTGCGGAACCGGTATCTCTGCTGCCATGACCTGCTTCGCCGCTTCGATCTCCTGATCGAGCATCATTTCGATAACCGCCTCCAGCGTCTGCTCCTTACTCTCAAAATAGTAGTAGTAGGTTCCCTTGGCGATACCCGCCTCCGCGATGATGTCATCGACGCTGGTATTCTCATATCCCCTGGTAATAAACATTTTATACGCGATCCGAAGCAGCTCCTGCTTTCTTCTCTCTCCCTTTTTCATCTCGTCATCACCGTTTTCGACTATGAGTCGGTTTTTTTGTTATGGACATTGTACTGGGTAAGAGGTGTTTTGTCAAGCGTTTTTCGACTGACGGTCGAAAATCTGAAAGCAGGCAAAAGAAACCCCCAAAGGATCGCACCCTTTGGGGTTTTCGCTTTTGCGTCTCAAATGGAAACCCGGTTATCTTGTTTTTCGAAAGATATCATGAGCGATGGGATACCCATACATGCTGAACAGATGCTCTCCCGCCCCCTGTGCTTCATCCAGAGCTTCCTGTATCGTCAATCCGTCGGACACAATCCGCCGAAGCGCCTTGCAGATGATATGCTCGATCTCGTTCGGAGGAAGGATCAGCTTTTTTTTACGATAAGGACTGTTCCTGCGCGTGGCATTCGCCAGGCTTTCCTCAGTGACACTCAGCCAGGGATACAGTTTCTGCAATTCATGATTACGATACGGGGCTGTCACGGGGGATGCCCCGTTCAGAATCGTCAGATAAAAGCCCGTGTCCACCTGGCAGAGCCAGCTCATAAAGCGATAGACCTCCTCATGCATGGATGAAAAAGGATTCAGCCCGACATTCCATCCCACGCTGGCCGGATGCTTGCCCGGAAGAAAATGCGCAAAGACCCGGCCTGTATCGTTTTCCTTGATATGTTTACTGATCTCCTGGGCAAATTCGGAATATGTGATCAGCATAGCTGTACGACCACTGCAGAAATCTTCAACGGTTTCTCTGATGGAACGCCCCAGGCTCTGCTCCGGTATGTATCGGATTGTACTCAGAAGACTTTCAAATGCCATCTGGTTCTCCTTGGTGGCAAAAGTCGGTCTATGATAGTCATCCCACAGCTTTCCGCCAAAAGACCACAGCCTGATCAGGATCTCCGGAGCAAGCTCTTCATCGATGATTCCTGCGAGAGATACACCATACTCCGTTGGCGAAGAAGGATTCTCGCTCCGGGTAAAAAAGGCAGCAATATCATTAAACTCCTTCCAGGTCCTTGGTGCGCGAAGGGACAGCCGGCTCTGTTTCTGATACTCTCTTCGAAGTATGCGGTTCTCAAACAGATCCCGCCGGTAAAACAGGAGCTGGGTGCCGCCACTCAGAGGAATCCCAAAAAACCTGTTTTCGATCTGACAGTTTCTGAGATTTTCAGCAAACATCTGTCCACGCGGAAAATCATCGCTCATGGCAAAGGCAGTTATATCCGCGAGGCACAGATTCTGCACCATATATTCCAGCCATGGTACATCATATGTATACAGGTCGTATCTCGCTGTAAGCTGCTCGACGGACCGGGAAACCATCTGGAACAATTCATCCTGTTTGATTCTGGTAATCTCCACCCGTATGCCTGTTGTTCTGGTAAAATGGTCAGTCAACAGCTCCAGTGCACGAACTGTAGGATTATCAATGGCCAGAAAGCGGATGACCGATTTTTCCGGTACGGAAATCCGGGTCTTCCTATGCCTGTTCCGGTCAGGGCAGGCCGGAATTTTTGTCAGGATTTCTGTTCCCGGTGTCTCAAGCTCGACGATCGATTTCTCAAACGTCCCGGGATCCTGTATATTTTTCAGGAGCATCCTTGCCGCCTGTTCTCCCAGATTTGCGCTCGCCCTTGGGAGCAGATACACGCCGGAGGTCTGATTAATATTAATCCAGGATTCCTCCGAATAGCTGAGCAGAAGCATATCATCCGGAGTACTAAGGCCGCAGTATTCCAACGCGGCCTGGATCCCGTCCGTTGCCTCCCTTGAGGTCGATATAAGGATTTCCGGCACCTCTTTTGAAAAATCCTTCAAAAAGCTGCTGAAAGCATCCTCCCGGGTCAGGTTCGTGACACAGATCCTCCTCGGCGCAAGTCCGGGTCTGAATGCCTCCATGGCATCCGACAGTCCCTGCACAGAGTCACTTTCCGGGGAAAAATCAAGAGGTCCGCACAAAACAGATATCTCCCGATATCCTTCTTTCAGCAGTTCTTCAGCAAGTCTGTACATAGCATCATAATTCCGAAATCCAATATAGTTTGCCGAAATCGTCTTTGGTTCCCGGTCCAGAAAAACCACCGGAACGTGGTAATCCAGAATATGTCCCTGAAAAAAAACCGCATTGCCGGGCTGCGAGGTAACAATCAAGAGGCCTGCACAGTTCTGGGTTATAAATTCATCAATCTTTTCACATTCAACATCCGAAGAACCGTTGGAAAAAGCAATATTGATCGTATATCCTTTGCCCTGAAGATACAAAGAGATTCCGTCAACCATCTCTGCGTAGAATCGGCTTTTCATATCCGGCAGGATCACGCCCACCATGCGATTCTCGGTCCTTTTCAGATTACGGGCCGATATATTGGGGATGTATTTCAGCTGTTCAACTGCATCCATGACCCGCATATAGGTTTCCGGTTTTACCGGTTTGGCTCCGCTGAGGGCACAGGACACCGTAGCGGTTGACACTCCTGCCTTTTTTGCTACATCTCTTAATGTGGCCATACTTTTCCCCCCTCTGCTTTCTATTGAAACAAAAAGGCTATGAGCCGAATCATTTCTCGCTCATGGCCTCTGATATGATATAATCTATCTCTGAAAATAGCTGATAATCACTTGCGTTTCATGTATGGATGATATAATATGATTGTATTATATCGTAAACATTTTCTGCTATCCGGAGGTCTCCCATGAAAGCAATCGAATCTTCTTTCGTCGTACAGAGCTGCACGCTTCGTCTGGAAGCGATCCTGCCCGAACTCAAGCCCGCCGAACGTCGTGTGGCTTCTTACATCCTTGACGAGCCGCAGGATGTGCTGAATTCAACAATCCAGGAATTAGCCGTCAAGACAGAGACCAGCTATGCCACGGTCACCCGGCTGATCGCCCGGATTGGACTGAAAGGCTTCAAGGAACTAAAAAAACTGCTGTACGAGGATACTCTGCACAGCCATTCTCTCGATACCCTGGATGTACTGTCTATAGTACAAGGTACCTCAGCAAAGGATATCTGTCAAGAAATCTATGAACTGTTCTCCGAAATACTCCGCGAATCCTACAACCTGGTAAATGCGGATGTACTGGAGCAGGCTGCCGATCTGCTGCTTCACGCCAGGACAGTCTGCTTTGTCGGCACCGGTCTCTCAGCCCTTTGCGCGCATTATGCCTATAATCAGATGATGCGCATCGGGATCAATTGCATTTTTGACGAAGACTGCACCAATTACAAAATCCGCACTTCCCTGTTGGAGAAAGAAGATGTTCTGTTCGCCGTTTCATCCAGCGGAAGATCCATGAATATACTGGAATGCGCAAAAATCGCACAGGAAAACGAAGTGCCGGTCATCTCACTGAGCGACTATGCCATCTCCCCGCTCACGCAGCTTTCCACCGTCACGCTTTTTACCACACCCAGAAATTCAGCGAGGTTTATGCACATAGATATGCCGTTGTTGTTCGGACAGATCTACCTGCTCGCCTCGCTGTTTGCTCTCTGCTGCAGCCGGAAGGGCAAGGCTGCAGCAGAGCTGTTTTCAAAAACCTGTCCTGTTACAGACGCCGAAAAGGTCAGATAAACGATCACCGTCACATCATGGCAGCTCCCAGCATGCTGCTGACTTCGCCATATTCATAGACGCGTTCGTTCAACCCGGTGATCTCCCCGTTTATGTGGAAGTCCTTGAACACAATGATCCTGCGCGCCAGGGTGATCATCTCGGTCATATCCGAAGAGATCAGGATAATTGATTTTCCCTCATCCCGTGCCAGCTGCCAGATGATTTCATGGATCTGCTGCTTTGCCCCGATATCCACACCGACCGTCGGCTCATCGATGATCAGTATGTCGCATCCTGCAAGCAGCCATTTGCCAATGGAGACCTTCTGCTGATTACCGCCGGAAAGATTCTCGATCACGGTTTCCATTTCCGGGGTCTTGATGCTGAATTTATCGATCATGAACTCCGTCTCTTCCCGGGCTTTCTTTTCGGAAATCTTTCCCACGCCGTTCGTCAGATCAGAGAGTGTCAGAAGTGTCATGTTGTCAAGCACAGAGAACGGAAGGATCAGCCCTTCTTCTTTACGGTTTTCTGTCACATAGCCCAGCTTATACTTGTACACCGCGTCCACCATGGAGCGGATCTCAGCCTTTTTTCCTCCGATGAAGACCTCTCCGGTGTCCATCGGATCCGCGCCTGCCAACAGTCTGGCAAACTCTGTGCGGCCAGATCCCACCAGCCCATACAGGCCCAGGATCTCACCCTTCCGAAGAGTCAGGTTCATGTCATCGAACATGCCTGCCTTTCCCACGTGCCGTGCCTCCAGAACCACCTCGTCCTTCACATCCAGGAAACCCATATGATGGATGTTCTCCTCCCGGCCGATCATCATCTTCACCATGTCCTGCCGTGTGATCTCGCTCATACGGCGCGTCCCCATGGAACGCCCGTCCCGGAGCACCGACACACAGTCGCAGAGGTCCATGACCTCCTCGATCTTATGGGAGACAAAAATAATGCAGCACCCCTGTTCCTTCAGCTTCCGTACAATGCGGAACAGATTCTCGGCCTCGTAGTTTGTCAGCGAGCTGGTCGGCTCATCCAGAAGAATATATTTCGCATTTGCGGAAAGAGCCTTCGCGATCTGTATCAGCTGCTTTTGCGCCGCAGTCATGTTCTCGATGATATCCGTCGGCTTCACTTCCAGCTCTACCATCTGCAGATACTCGGAGGCCGTTTCGTTTATCTTCTTCCAATCCACGCTCAGACCTTTTTTAAAGTGCTCAATCTTATCCAGCACGATATTCTCGGCCACGGTCGCCTTGGGAATGACCTGGATCTCCTGGTGAACCATACTGATGTCATAGTTGATCGAGTCCTTGTAGTTCTTGATCTCGATCCGCTTTCCGTCCAGGAGGATCTCACCGAGATCAGGTTTGTAGATCCCGGTGATGATCTTCATCAGAGTCGATTTTCCGGCTCCGTTTTCACCCATCAGGGCATGGATCTCCCCGGTATGGAACTGAATGGATACATCATCCAGCGCCTTGACTCCGGGAAATTCCTTGGTAATGTTTTTAACCTCAAGCATGGCGTTCAGTTCTTCTCCAGATAGAGCTCCGGAATCTCTTCAAAGATGCGCTCCGTCACTTTGTCGAGATCCTCCTGGTAGCTGTCCACATTCTCCTTCGTGACCAGAACGCATCCGGTGTCAATAAAGAATGTTCCCTCTCTCTTTGTCCATCCATCGTTGAGCATCATAAGGATCTTCAAAGGAACCTGTACATGTGCATTTACGTTCTGCGCGATCGTACCGTATACGACACCGCTCTCAATGCCTTCCATAACATCATTCGGCGTATCGATCGTGATCAGGACGATCTTTTTGGCATCCGGGTTTCTGTCATAATAATCATTCATAACCTGCACAGCTGCAGAAGAAGCCTGATTTCCCGTAGTCACAATACCATCGATCTTGTCCGCGTTTGCTGCCAGAGCTGCCGAGATCTTCTCAACGCCCTCCTCTACGTTGTTGATACCTGCCACTTCCTGTACGAGTTCCGCACCGGGATGATCTTCGATACACTGGTTAATTCCCTTTTGTCTCTTTAGGGTATTGGTGTCATTCAACTGTTCCAGAACGTCCAGAACGCCTCCCTCACCGCCGATGGCCTCGATTACGTCCGCACATGCCTCGTAGGCAGCCGCCTCAACGTCGGTAGCGCAGCCAAAACGTTCTGTTTCCTGCGTTGTAACCCCACCGTAGGTAATGATGTTCGCACCAGCCGCTTCCTGAAGCTCTTCAAAAAGCCCCGCTGCACCATCGGTGGACGGATACGCCAGAATAGACGTATATCCATCGGCCACAAGGGCACGCATATTGGTATCCTGCGTTTCCTGCTCCCAGTCGGAACCGATGAACACCTTAAAATCAAGTCCGTTTTCGTCTGCGTATTCCTGTGCTGCCTTGGACGATTCATCTGCATATGCATGAGCCGCCGGGAAATAATAACAGTATTTATTGTCGTCCGCAAATGCGGTCGTGTTCACAGAAAACAATCCTGCTGTCAACGCTGCTGCCATCACTGCACTCATTACTCGTTTGTTCATAGTGTCCTCCTTTTCTTTTAGCTTTTTTATAGTAACTTTTTAAAACTACATCATAAGTGATCCGTCTTTGATCCTACTCGGTTTTCTGCGTCTTGATAAAATCCCTGCGCCGTTTAAACTCTCTCGCCATGATGCTGAAAGAGCCGAGGGAAACCGCCACCAGAAGAATCAGACCAAGATACGTCTGCTCATAGTAGATGTTTGCGTTCATCATGACCAGTCCGTTCTTGATCAGAACGATCATGATCCCGGCAATAAAGATACCGACAGGGCTGATTACGCCTCCCGCCAGGGCCGTACCTCCGATCACGGAAACTGCAAAGGAGTAGATCATCCAGTCAGAACCCGTTGTAGGCTGTGCCGCGCCATTCATCGATACGGCGCAGATGCCGGCAATGGCCGCGAACAAGCCGGAAAAGATATTGGCGATCAGCAGCATGTTATCCGTATTCACTGCCGCCATACGGGCCGCCTTGGCATTTCCGCCGGTCGCAAGAAGCTTCCTTCCAAGTACCGTAAACCGGAACATATACCATACGATTACAAGGAAAATAACTGCCAGGAAAAGCATTAACGGTAATCCCAGAAGTTTGTTTCTGCCCAATGCCGTAAAATTCGGCTGAAGCTGTGTATAGGGAAATCCTTCCGAGATGCCTGTCACCAGTCCTTTAAAGATAAACTGGGTTGCCAGTGTCGCTACAAATGAGTTTATGTGCAGCCTGGTGATGATCAGGCCGTTCAAAAGCCCGCAGGCCATTCCGACAAGCAGGGCAAAGATCACTGTGGGAATGCTTCCCCAGTGAAGCTCCTGCATACAGTAGCCGCAGGCAACCACGCACAGGGCTCCGGTGTACCCGAGCGATACATTCATTCCTCCCACGATCATCACCATGGTCTGCGACAGGGCAACAAACATATACAGGGCAGCTGTCCTGGTCACATTATAGATATTATATGCGCTCAGGAAATTGGACGAGGCAAATGAGAATACGATGCACAACAGGATAGTCGCAAGCAGCACCGGAATCTCATTCCTGCCCAGAATCTTTTTTATTGTTCCGTTTCCTTTCACTGATTTCTCCTCCTCCCGAAAAGTTCCTGCGGATTTCCATAAAGCCAGAGACCCGCGATCTCTTCCGCCTCCCTCCAGGACAGCTGTCCGCGTACGATCCGTTCCGCCAGAAAATCAGCTGTTATCGCCTCCGCGATATCCAGAGCGGCCGCCACCGGCACCCCGGCACAATGCCTGTCAGAGCCGAACAGGATCGTTCTGTCCGCAGGCAGTACATCAAGGGCAAAATCCAGGTATCTCATCACGTATCCCGGATCCGATGAAAAGATCCAGGTCGCATCTCCATAGGCATTTTCGCAGGATTTCAAGACAGTCTCATAAAAGTCCAGCATAGGATAATTCAGATGCAGCAGATCAAATCTGAGTTTCGGGAAGCTTTGTATCAGCTCTGCAAGATCCAGAAGACCCTGTGCAGTAACAGCCGTATCCATCAGGCCGCCCGTGTGGATCTGAAGAGGAAGTCCTTTCTCTTCCAGCATACCGTAAACACGAAACATCATATAATCCATGAGCTCCAATGTGGACTTGCCGCCCCTTTGCACCGCCTCAAATGCCTGCTCCGCTTTTTCCCGGGATGCTTTTCCGATCTGCATCGGCCGGAAATACAGATACAGGTCCTTAAAGGCTGCCAGCTGCTCCATGCCCATAGCCCTGGTGAGGACCTTTTCGGAAGCATTCTCCCAGTCCCCGAGACTGGTAATGGATATTCCGGACAATTGTTCCAGTATATCCAGGTCATGCTTGTCACGGATACAATGCAGTTCATTCACTGTCATTGACCTGAGGACTTCCGGGTCCGCACGGCGTGTTCCGTCAAGGAAGCTTCCCATCTGTTTCAGCCCGCCATACAGTGGATGGCCTGGGGAGTTGGCGATAAACTGTGTGATCGTCGGAGTCCATGCACGGATGCTTTCTATCGTCCGGCTTCCATACCATTCCATGAGCCTTTCATAGGACTCTTCCTCCAGCGGAATCCCGATCAACTCCGCCATCCGGTCAAGAAACCTGGCCGTGGTCGTATGGCGGCACCGACGTATCAATTTGAGAAGCACCTTATACTGGATCACCGGGTCCGCAGATCTGTCCTCAATGAGCAGTCTGTCCTCCAGCGGAAACCAGTTGCTATAACAGACCAGATAGCTGGAATAATAGAAAAACTGCGGCATGGTATACCCAAAGGTCTCGGTATAAGTTTCAAAGTGCGTGTGCACATCGATGACCGGAAGTATCCGGATCCGTTCTATCAGTTCTGTTCTGGTCCTGTCAGCCATGCCTTGCATCATCCACCGCCTTGTACATAGCCATAAGGTTCTCCGGAGGAACATCTCCCAGAATGTTGTGCTCCTGATTGAATACAAATCCTCCGTCTTTATAGAAGATATCGATCATTCTCCGGGTGTACTCATATACCTCCTTTGGCGTGGAAAGATTCAGGATCTTCCGGGTGTTGCACCCACCTCCCCAGAAGCAGATATCCTTTCCCCAGGTGTCTTTCAGTTTTTGAGGATCCATGCCGGAAGCTGATGTCTGCACCGGATTCAGAATATCAAAGCCCGCTTCCGCAAGGTCCCCGATCAGCGGGAAGATTGCGCCGCAGGAATGCAGGAAGGTCTTCATGCTGCTATGGGTGTGTACGTACTCATTCAGTTTGGTGTGGAAGGGTTTGAACACCTCGCGGTATTTCTCGAGAGACATAAACATATTCTGATTCATTCCCAGATCGTCGCCAAACCGTACGATATCCACAACTCCATCCAGGTACTCGCAGGTCTTCGCCACCAGTTCCAGATGAATCTCCAGAAGCGCCTCGTTCATCTCAATAACCGTCTCGGGGTCCTCGTAAATATCGACAAGGAAGTTCACCATCCCCCGAAGGAAGGTTCCCCATTCAAAGAAATTGCATCCGCAGGTGATCATCAAAGCTCTGTCTGTCGAATTGCGGAGGATCTGGCAGCGCTTTCGAAGTTCCGGCCAGAAGTTCTCCTCTGTCTGGTGATCCCAGGGGCCATGTGCAAGCTTGCTCCAATGAACCTTGGCCATGGTTTTTTTCAGATCTTTAAAGTCTGTCGGAAAATCATCTGCATATGGAAAGCAGCACTGGTCGAAGCAGATTCCATCCGCTGCCATCTTGGCGATATGCGTACCCTCGGAATCATAATAGTCAAAGGAGTTATCAGGGTTTCTTCTCGGTTTGAACCAGCTGGGCCACTGTACCAATGTACCGTTTGTATATCGTACGTCATACCAGTCATCATCTGATACATTCACGACTCTGGCTACATCCAGTACATCTGCGCCGATCATGTCCAGTATCTCAATTTCCGGCAGTGCTACCTGCTGTGCCACGTCATAGATCCGTGTATGACCATGATCAATACCAAGATACTTTTTCAGGTTTGAATACGCCTGCCCGCTGATACCCGCGCTTACGTTGCTGCCCAGGTCCAGTGGAACATAGTCCGCATCCTTGTGGTTGATGGAAGCAAGCACTCGTTCTCTCGATGTCATGAAATTTCCCTCCGTTTTATTCGTTTTATTACCTGCACCATTATATTGTATAGCTAATATATCATAGTTTTTTAAATTATGCAATATATATTATATCACTCAACATGCATTTTATGATATAAATTAACTGTTTTTTGCGCAAAAAAATACTTCGTATATTGAAATATATAATCTGTATGATATATTTAATATGTGTCTGTGATCGTTTCTCTGTATGCTCATTATAGCAAAAAAAGCAAGGACCGCAACCGTTATGAGAAAAAATTAATCTAAACGTTTAGATTAATTTTTGTCGGGCCTAAGTTAATCGGATAGGGGAGATTTGACCCTCCCCTTCCACACCACCGTACGTACCGTTCGGTATACGGCGGTTCAATAGTTTACACGAACTTTTAGATAGTGGGCTGATAAGGATGGATATCCGAGTCTGTCCACTATTATTGTTTTGGTGAGCGCTGAGTTGAGCATTGCCGCCGCCCTCCACGTACCTTTTCTGCAGTTTGCCATTTCATGTACCTTCCATTCCGGCAGGTGTAGCGCCCTTAGCATTTTATACCTCGTTCGCACCCTTTTCCATTGTTTCCAGTACACTACCCGGATTCTGTGGCGCAGCCACTCGTCCAGATTCTCCATAAGGCCCTTCATGTCCGCATACCGGAAGTGATTAATCCACCCTCTGACAGCCTCATTGAGTTTCTTCTCCCTTACCGGATTGCTCCACTTGTTCCCTCTGGCGGTCAGCATCCTCAGATTATTTTTGAATTTCTCCACTGACTTCGGATGCACCCGAAAGCGGCATTTACCTTTGTATCGGTAGAAGCCGTATCCCAGATATTTTACCTTGCTGATATGACATACTGTAGTTTTCTGGAGATTGACTTTCAGAAAGAGCTTATCTGTAATAAATGGCACGATCTTCTCCAACGTCCGCTCTGCACTCTTCCTGCTTTTGCACAGAATCATGCAGTCGTCGGCGTACCTTACGAACTTATGCCCTCTTCGCTCCAGTTCCTTATCCAGTTCGTTAAGCATGACGTTCCCACACAGCGGACTTAATGGCCCCCCTGCGGGACCCCCTCTTCCGTTGGATGGAACCCACCATACTCCATAACCCTGGCGTTCAGAAATTTGTGTATTAGTGAGATTACCCGCCCGTCTTTGATCGTCCTCGACAACACCTCTATGAGCTTGCTGTGATTAACTGTGTCAAAGTAGGCTTGTAAGTCCATGCTGACCACATACACATAGCCCTCATCAGCGAATTGTTTACACCTCCTGATGGCATCGTGTGTGCTTCTTCCCGGCCGAAATCCGAAACTGTTGTCTGAAAACTGCTTTTCGAAGATGGGCGTCAGTTCCTGTGATATCGCCTGCTGAATCAGTCTGTCCACGCACGACGGTATGCCTAACTTTCTGACCTTGCCTTTCTCCTCCTTGGGTATTTCTACCCGCCGGACCGGATTGGGTTTGTATTTTCCTCTCCTCAGCTGCTCGATCAGCTCGTTCCGGTGTTGTCTCAGGTAGGGTAAAAGTTCATCCACCTGCATTCCATCAACTCCGCCGGCTCCGTTGTTTGCCTTCACCCTCTTATAGGCGGCATTCAGATTGTCGCTTCTGAGAATGGTATCGAGCAGGTTGTCCGTCCAAAAGTTCGCATTGGTGTCAGTGTCCCCGGTAATCCATTCATGGGCGTACACTCCTGATACCCTTTCCTGTTCCGCAGGTATCTCTCTCAGGTAGTCCTCGATATGAAGTTGTCTGTACTTAAATCCATGTCCGGTTTCCATTTGAGAATGGCACCTCCTACTGTTCGCCCCTTCCCCAATGTCTTAAGCCATCGGGTATTGTACTATGGGCTCTGCTGACTTCTCACGGCAAGCTTTACTCCACGACGGCGAATGTTGTATCGTCTTTGCCGCGTCCGTGAGATCTCCCCGGGTACCCACACGTTCTTTCACACTTATACCTGTCCCGTCTACTGTTGGCGTTCCGTGCAGTTATTGGACTTTGGCATGTTCAGCAGCCTCCTCCACGCTTCACAGCCTGTTCGGGATTCCTGTTCGTCAGGCCAGTGCTTTGCCTCGGGCTTCCTTCAGACCCACACCTCACGGCGGCGCCCTTGCCTCTGGCTGCATCCTTCCCACTGCCGGGCGGATCAGGGACTTTCACCCTTTAGAACGTGCGCCCGCCGGGCACACTAAGAAAACCCCAAAGGATCGCACCCTTTGGGGTTTTCGCTTTTGAGTCTCGTATAGAAACCCTGATAGCGTTTGCCTGAATAAAGTATAGCACTGCTGTACGAAAAAGACTACACAGTTTTTTTCTGTAAATTGCAGTTGTTCTCCTGCGGGCTATTCATTGCAGTTCTTATCCCGGCTTCTAACCGCTTATGCAGCCTCGTCCAGTATGTCTTCGTCGGCCATTCCGTCCTGCTCCGCCCAGAACGCAGCCTGCTTCTCCAGAGATGCGTCTGACAGAGCCTTCATGTTCAGAAGTGCCCGCGCATCCTCAAAGTACTCCGACTGCCGGACCGAATCCCGCAGGAACCGGGAGGAAATATTCTCCATATCGTGGGCCAGGAGGGAGGTCGCTTCGAGAGCCTCCCGCATGTTTTCCAGATCAAAGCTTGTTTCCTGTTCATCAAGCACACCGTGCAGGGCGGTCTCGTAACCGGATTTTTCCGCCCGGCGGTCGATCTCCGGCTGCAAGAAGACCAGCAGGGCCAATGTTTCAGACACGTTTTCGCCACTGTCGCTGCGGAGCTCATCCATATAGCCCAGCGCTTTTTCCAGGTAGCTCTCATAATCCGCGTCGTCCGCCAGACGGATCAGAGGCGGATAGATGTCATCGAGGAGTTCATAATCCGCAAGGATCCTCCAGGACTTTAAGGCGTAGCCCGCGTACATCATACTGGCGGCATTGTAGGTAAGGTCCTCCCGCTGCATATTTCCGATTACTTCCGCTCCGTACTCACGGATCGCCTTGTCCAGACTCTCGGAGAAATCAAAACCATATCGTGCCTTGAAACGGATGGCGCGCACAGCTCTCCGGCCGTCATCCTTCACCGCGACCTGGCCGTCCACCATGGTGTTCAGGATATGGTCGCGGATGTCGTGGATGCCTCCGTGGAAATCCACCAGATCCCCGTTGGAGAGATCATAGTAGATCGCATTCATCGTCAGATCACGCTGGAAGGAATCCAGCACGACAGAAGAACTGGTGGTCTCGGAAGGATCAAACTCCGGTATGCCGTCCAGCCCGTAAAACGCAGCAGGCACATTCTGGTAGGTCGCCAGATCCACCAGTTCATCCGGGTATACAACGCCGCCGAATACCCGGCCGCCGCCCATATGGGTTTCGAATGCGTCGCCAAAGAGTTCCCTCTGCTGCTCTACCGTCGCGTTGGTCGTAATGTCGATGTCGTTGCTCTCCGTCCCCATGATGAAATCCCGGTTACAGCCGCCGACCACGTAGGCCTCATAGCCGTTGTCAAGCAGCTTCTGACCGACCTCGAGGCTGTTCGCGGTGAATGCCTCCTCGGTGATGCCATGCAGAGACATGGGAATGCGAAGCTCGGCATATCCGTTCTCCAGCACCTGCTGGTAGTTTTCGTCGATCAGACGGTTGATCTCTTCATTGTCAAAGATACTGGCTGTCAAAGACTCCTTCTCTTCGAGAGAAAGAAGTTCCGTAAGACGTTCCGCCGTATCTTCCCTCTCGGTGCCATAGAAGCCGTACACGGGATCCATCTGCTGAAGAACTTCCTCTATGGCGTCCTCTTTGCTCATGGAATCCAATTTATCACGGACGGCCGGCAGCACGATGGCAGCCGTACCCATGGCCGTCCAGACCGTTTCATCCCTGTCATAGGCCGCGTCAAGCTCTGTCAGAGCAGCACGGACCTCTTCCTGATAGGCTTCGTCCGCACAGCGGTCGGCCACACTGGGATAGAAATACGCGATCAGACCGTAATCCATCATCGTGTCGAAGCAGGTCGCGGCATATCCGCCGATCCAGAGCCTGCGGAGCTGATTCTGTGCGTCGGACGGTTCCATACTCCTGGCATAGTCCAGCGCATGCTCCTCCATAGCAGCATCAAGATCCGGTGCAAGGGTGCTGCCTTCATAGCGGGAGAGAAACCGTATATAGCGGATGATCCGCGAAGGAGAATGCTCCAGCTGTATCTCTACATCGCCGATTGCCCGGAGAACCTGATCCTGAATGTCGCGCAGACCGCCGTGATAGTCCAGAACATCCCCAGTAGTCAGATCATAGTACAGCGAGTTGATGGTCAGATCCCGGCCATAGGTGTCATACAACGGAGTGTCTCCGATCGGAGACTCGGGATCCGTCTCCGGCACGCCGGGCGTGCCGATCAGATAATCAGGTACGTTGCGGATCGGGGCAAGGTCGATTCCCTCGCCGTTGTACGTCACGACCCCGAACTGGAGTTCCGTGCCCTCGGCGCCGTGGAGGAACAGATCATCGCCGAAAAGTTCCTCCCAGAGCTCCTCCGGTGCGTCCGTAGCAATGTCAAAATCATTGACCGACATACCGAGGATCATATCACGTACGGCTCCTCCGGTAATGTAGGCCTGGTATCCCCTGTCGATCAGTGCCTGGCCGACGGCAAGCGCGTTCTCCGAGATAAACTCCCGGCCGATGTGATGGATGCTTTCGGGAATTATCAGCTCAGACCAGCCGTTTTCACGCGCCTCCTCCGCGGCATCGTCGATCATTTTCTGTGCATCGGGATCAGAGAACAGCGAGATGGAATCATTCTCAATCACATCAGCCGTATCTGCAATCTCCGCTTCTGCCATGGCGGTGCATACCGTACCCAACGGCAGCATCAATGTAAGCGCCAATGCAAGTATCCTTTGTTTCTTTTTCATGGTCCTACTCCTCATTATGTGATTATTACCAGTTATGCAGAAAGCCCGGAAACACCGGACTTTCTGAAAATTGATCAGTGCGGATAACAGGACTCGAACCTGCACGGTCTCCCACCAGAACCTAAATCTGGCGCGTCTGCCAATTCCGCCATATCCGCAAATAGTATGATGCCAGGGTCAAAAAGTCATGAACCGATCATGCTTGCATGTATCGGGGCATGACCTTGGGACCCGCCCGAACATGAGCAAGCAGCGGTTTTCCTGATATTATCAGGAAAATCAGCGGATTGCGAATGTTCGCAGAATTGCGAGAGTTTCGCAGAAACGGCGCAATTCGTGGGCATCAGTTGGGGGCAAAATACCTTTTGACCCCAACATCATAGTATGGAATTGTAAAAAAAGGCGGAAAGCCATGCTTTCCGCCATCCATGAAGCATCGGGGGCTCGAACCCCGGACAACTTGATTAAAAGTCAAGTGCTCTACCACCTGAGCTAATGCTCCATATAGACTGGGCTAGCTGGATTCGAACCAGCGAATGCAGCAGTCAAAGTGCTGTGCCTTACCGCTTGGCGATAGCCCAATGGCAAGGGTGGGTACAGGGATTCGAACCCTGGGCCTCCAGAGCCACAATCTGGCGCGCTAACCAACTGCGCTATACCCACCACAGCGTGCCTGAAGGGATTCGAACCCCCGACCCACGGCTTAGAAGGCCGTTGCTCTATCCAGCTGAGCTACAGACACAAACCCCTCTGCTGTTTTCCCAGAGAAGCGGGTGATGGGAATCGAACCCACGTGTCCAGCTTGGAAGGCTGGTGTTCTACCATTGAACTACACCCGCATATACGCTGAACGGTAAAATGCCTGCAGCAATCGGGGTGACAGGATTCGAACCTGCGGCCTCCTGGTCCCAAACCAGGCGCTCTAGCCAAGCTGAGCCACACCCCGCTGAAGTCATTTTATACGATAATCGATTCAGGATATACGTAACGCCATTTGACGCAAGAAATATTATATTATAGCGAAAATTAAAAGTCAACACCTTTTTGGTTTTTTAGAATTTTTGGTTTATTCAGAAATCCTCAAGATACCGGATCTCCGCCTTATAGCTGCCGTCCCCCCTGACCGTGAGGACCCCGTAGCTGGGCTTTCGCCCCGGCTGGCGCGGGTAGGACAGGCTTCCCGGGTTCATCGCGAATACCCCGCCTTTTTCCGCCGTTACGGGCTTGTGCGTATGTCCGAAAAACACCATATCGCAGTCCCGGCTCGCGGCTTCCTCGATCACGCCGGAAATATCCAGCGAGACCCCGTAGTAATGCCCGTGGGTCACAAGCGCCCGGTGACCGCAGAAGGTGATTTCATCCTCATGCGGAAGATCCGAAAAAAAGTCATTGTTCCCTGCGATCAGACAGCAGGGACATTCCGCCAGGGCTTCGATAAAGAACTCCCGCCCTTCCACGTCTCCGCAGTGGATCAGCATGTCAAAAGGCTTCTCCCTTTCTACGACCGTTTCCAGTTCCTCATCCCTGCCATGTGTGTCACTGACGACCAGGATCTTCATGGTTTCTCCGCTCCTCATACCAGTTCTTCCCGCATGGCCCTGAGAGCCTTGCCCCGGTGGCTGATGCGGTTTTTCTCCTCACGCGGAAGCTCCGCCGAGTATTTTCCGTATTCCGGCAGGAAAAAGATCGGATCGTACCCGAAGCCGTTCGGCCCCTTCTCCTCGTAGCCGATCCGGCCTTCCATGGTACGGCGCAGAACCTTTTCGGTGCCGTCCGGGAATACCGCGGCAATGGCGCAGACGAACCTCGCGGTCCTCTGCTCGTCCGGCACGCCCGCAAGACGCTCGATCAGGTTCGCGTTCTTGATGCGGTACGAGGTATCCTCGCCCATGTATCTGGCGGAATAGATGCCCGGCTCCTTGTTGAGATAGTCGATCTCCAGACCGGAATCATCCGCAAGAACGAGCTCGCCGCAGGCCTTGCAGACAGCCCTCGCCTTGATCAGGGCGTTCTCCTCAAAGGTGGTCCCGTTCTCCACCACGTCGCCTGTAAATCCGGCTTCCTTCATGGAGACCACTTCATAATCCGTGTCCGCCATGATCTCGCGGATCTCCCGCATTTTATCCTTGTTGCCAGTCGCAAAGATCAGCTTTTTTTTCATATCCGTTTCCTCTTCTGTAAGGTTTTTATTCTTCTCTTGGTCTTCTGGGCGGCTTCGGTCCCAGGAACTGGTAAAAATACGTCTTCAGCATGCCGTTGTAGATCTTGCGGTTCTTATCAGCCTTCCTGCCGATGTAGCGCTCCGCGTCCTCGTAGGAGGTGATCAGGTACATGGACCATTTGTCCAGCGCGGCAAACCGCTCACCCAGCTCGCGATACAGGGCGGGAAGCGCCTCCTTCTCCTCCAGCCTCTCTCCGTAGGGCGGATTCGCGATGATAAAGCCGTAGGCTTTCGAATGCCGGAGTTCACTGACCGGCCGCTGCTGCAGGTGGATCATATCCTCCACCCCTGCCATCCGGGCGTTTGCGCGCGCCGCCTTCAGGGCTTCCGCGTCGATATCATACCCCTGGATATCCGCACAAAAGCTCCGGTCGATCCTGTCCGAAGCCTCTTCCTTTGCGTCGCTCCACGCCCTCTCCGGGATCAGGCCGGTCCACTCCTGGGCCAGAAACGACCGGTTCATGCCCGGAGCGATATCCGCGCCGATCATGGCCGCCTCGATTGGAAACGTCCCGCTCCCGCAGAACGGATCCACCAGGATCCTGTCCTTGTTCCAGGGCGTCAGAAGAAGCAGCGCCGAAGCCAGCGTCTCGGTGATGGGCGCCTTGACCGTCATCTGCCGGTACCCCCGCTTGTGAAGGGAAACGCCGGAGGTGTCGATCCCGACCGTGACCACGTCCTTCATGATCGCCACCCGGATCGGGAAGGAAGCCCCGGATTCCGGGAACCATTCCAGATGGTATTTTTCCTTCAGGCGTTCCACGATGGCCTTTTTCATGATGGACTGGATATCCGAGGGGCTGAACAGCCTGCTTTTGACGGAATTGGCTTTGGCGACCCAGAATTTCGCATCCCGCGGCAGGTATTCCTCCCAGGGGATCGCCTTTGTCTTTTCAAACAGCTCGTCGAAGGTCTCCGCCTTGAACTCGCCGGTCTTCAGAAGGATCCTCTCGGTGGTACGCAAAAAAACATTGGCGTCCGCAACGCCCTGCGCGTCCGCAAGGAAGGTCACTTTCCCATCCTCCACCCGGCTGATCTCATATCCCAGATCCATGATCTCACGCTTCAGTACGGCTTCAAGTCCGAAATGACACGGCGCGATCAGTTCCCATTTATCCATACAGTTTCCTCTTTCAGAAAGCCCCTGCGGGGCAATTGTTGCAACTTTGTTACGGCTCTAGTAGTTATGTCTACCTGCCGACCACAAAATATAGAAAATTATTAAGAAAATGTTGTTGCATTTTCTCCTGATCTATATTATAATCATCTTGTAAAAAGAGTTTACCCTTCAAAAGCTCTTTTTGCATAACCCCTTATTTTATTATTTATACTCCCCTCGAAACACCCGGCAGCTCCCCTGCCGGGTGTTTCCCTTTGTTCCGGTAAGGGCCGGAACATTGACCTTGACTCCTATGGTAACACAAACAGCGGCGCTTTGACAACCGTGTTTACACACGAACAGCCGGCAGCTTTTGCTGCCGGCTGTCTGTTTCAGATCTTCCGATCAATACCATACATAGTTTGCATTGGTCCAGCCTGTGGTTCCGTTCCACTGTGCGCGGATCCAGTTGCCCTGACGGCTGCTCGGCTGTACCAGAGCGCTTTCCCCGTTCTGCCATCCCATCGGCTTGCCCGCGTTGGTGTACATCACGGCTCCGTCCGGTGCGTTGCGAAGTGTCAGGCAGGAGCTTGAATCGTAGTGTACGACATCATGCACGGTTCCATATACCCAGCTGTCGCTGCTCATTCCGTCGTTTCCGCCTGCTACCTGATCGAGTTCCTGGTCGTTGATCTTGTTCATTTCTGCCATTGTTATTTTCTCCTTTTCTTTTTGCTTTTTATTGCTGTTTTTTTTTTGATGGACTCAGTATATCAGACCTTCTATCACACAACTGTCACAGAAAATCATATTACCAAAGATAAAACGGCAGTTCATCGCCGATGCCGTATGTTTCGCCCGCCGGGACGCTCTCAGCAGGAGCGATCACCTTCTCCACGACCTCCTCGGCCGGTGCCGGGATCACGGCTGTCTTTGTCTCCTTGGGCGCTGCTGCCTTTTTGGCTGCCGGCTTTTTGGTTCCCGCGCTGGCTGCCCGTTTGATGCTTTCCTTACCTACTGGCATTTCTGATCACCTCCTCTGTCAAAGCTGTATATTCTTTTGCGCTGCGGCTGCTCTTTTTGAATTCCACGACCGGAGCGCTGCTGTCCTGTGCCCATTCGACCGCGCTGTCCACGCGGATGATGGACTCGAACAGGTGGATCCCTTCCATTTCGCGGAGTGTGTCCACGGTCTGTTTGTAGTATCCTTTGCGGGCGTCCGCCTTGGTCACGACGATTCCCAGAACACTGAGCTCGGGGACCATCCCCTGCACGTCGTTCAGGAAATCAAACATGTTCGCAAGGCCGAACATGCCCCAGGGGCTGGCCTCCACAGGTACGATCACATAGTCCGACGCGCACAGGATGTTGATGACCCAGCCGCCCAGCGTGGGCGGGGCGTCGATCAGGATATAATCGTATTCCCCGGAGGATTTCAGATCCTGCAGGCATTTGCGCAGGATGAATTCCCGCTGCCACTTGGTGAACAGCTCATACTCGATCGAGCTCATCAGCGTGGACGACGGGATCAGGTCCAGGTTTTCGTATCTGGTATGAACTACATAGTCCGTCAGGTCCTGCTGCCTGGTCACGCCATAGTACAGGTTCTTCTCGCTCTGTGCCATGGCCAGCACCTCCTCCTCCGAAAAGAAGGAGAGGGACAGGTTCAGCTGCATATCCCCGTCGATCAGCAGGACTTTCAGGCCTTTTCGCGCCATGGCAGCCCCGATATTCGAACAGGTGGTGGACTTACCGCTCCCGCCTTTATTATTGGTAAAACAGATCGTTACCGTCTTCTTCATGCAAGTCTCCTCACAAGGCCTTTGGCAGTATTACCAGATGCCGCAGTCCACAGCCGCTCTTTCGATGGGAAGTCCTTTGATGTACCGTTCCATAAACGTATTGAAGCCTGCTACGCCCTCCGGATCCGGATCCAGGGTCGTGCCCTCGTTGCCGACAAAAACCTTGCTGTCAAGGAACGCCGCCAGCGTCTCGCCTTCCTCCTTGTGGATCAGATACGAGGCGAGCACGGCCGCTCCCCAGGCACCGCCCTCTCCGGCGGTCTCCATGACGGAGACAGGCGCGTTGACCGCGTCAGCCAGGATCTGCTGTCCGACGCCTTTGGTCTTGAAGAGGCCGCCATGTCCGAGAAGCCGGTCCACCTTGACATGCTCCTTTTCGAACAGGATATTCAGGCCGACGCGCATGGCGCCGAGGCAGGTGTACAGGTTGGTCCTCATGAAGTTGGCCAGCGTAAAATGGCTTTCCGGGGAGCGTACCAGCATCGGACGTCCCTCGGTGAAACCGGTCATATGTTCACCGGAGTGATAGCAATAGGAAAGAAGCCCGCCTCCGTCAGCCTCGCCCTCCAGGGCCTTGCGGTACAGCGTCCCGTACAGGGTCCCCATATCCGCCTCGATGCCCATGGCGTCGCAGAACTCCTTGAACAGTCCGACCCAGGAATTCAGGTCTGTGGTGCAGTTGTTGGAATGAGCCATCGCCGCCGGATCTCCTGCGGGCGTCGCGACCATATCCAGCTCCGGATACGCTTTGGACAGGGCTTTTTCGAGAACGATCGTGGCAAACACGGAAGTGCCGGCGGATACGTTGCCGGTGCGGACAGCCACACTGTTGGTGGCGACCATGCCTGTGCCTGCATCGCCCTCCGGCGGGCACAGGGGGATCCCGGGCTTAAGCTTGCCGCTCACATCGAGAAGCTTTGCGCCTTCCTCCGTCAGGACGCCGCACTCCTCGCCGGCTACCTTGACCTCGGGCATGATATCCCGGAATTTCCAGGGGAAGCCATAGGGCTTCACCAGTTCGTCAAATTTATCCACCATCTCCTGGACGTAATCCATCCGGGTGCTGTCGATCGGGAACATGCCGGCGCAGTCGCCGATCCCCAGGACTCTCTTCCCGGTCAGCTGCCAGTGAACATAGGCCTCCAGCGTGGCGATATAATCGATGTCCTTGACATGGGGCTCCTTGTTGAGGATCGCCTGGTACAGATGGGCAATGCTCCAGCGCTGCGGAATGTTGTATTCGAACAGTGCGGAAAGCTTTTCACTGGCCTCGCCGGTGATATTGTTCCGCCAGGTGCGGAACGGAACCAGCAGCTCGCCGTCCTTGTTGAAAGGCATATATCCGTGCATCATGGCACTGATCCCGATCGCCCCGCAGGTGGTCAGATCGACGTCGTATTTTTCCCGGATATCCCTGCAGAGATCCTGATAGCAGTCCTGCAGCCCGTCCCGGATATCAGAAAGGCTGTAGGTCCAGATTCCGTTCTCCAGACGGTTTTCCCAGTCATGTCCGCCCGACGCGATGGGTGCGTTGGTTTCATCGACCAGAACGGCTTTGATCCTGGTGGAACCGAATTCGATCCCGAGCGCGGTGCGGCCGTCAAGGATCGCCTGTTTCGTCTCCTGCAAACTCATAAAGTCCCTCCTCCTGAATATGTAATATACCTATATAATACCATAAAATCCGTGGTTGTTCACGTTATTTCACGGAATTACATTCTGATCCGGATCTTATCTTTCCCGGATCCTGCGGATCACAAACAGAACGATCGCAAGGATCAGAAGAAAAGGAAGCGCAGCCGCCAACAGCCTGAACAGCAGGTACAGGACCGCGATCACGACCACCGCCGTAATGATCTTGCCGGATGTGGTGGACAGGTCAAAAATACCGCTGTGCCCCTTCAGGCGGTCCGGCGATTCCTCCTCATACTCCTGCGCATAGCTTTTATAGTGATCCGATGTGTCTTCCTCGTAAATCTCGCTGCCGTCATCCGTATCCACCAGGGTCTTCGCGATCAGGCGCGGATCTCCCAGCGCGGCAATGACGTCCTCCTCGTTTTCGCCGCCCCGTACATGTGACTGGATATAGTCCTCGTAATATCTCAGATGGGCTGCGATCTTGCCTTCTTTCATTTTTCCTTCCATCTGTTCTTCCATGGAAGAAAGAAATTCCTCCCGATACATCGCGTACTCCTCATAGACTGTGCATTTTTACCTATCACATTTATCATAACACATTCTTCTGATAACACAATCTGACAAATCATTAAATATTTATAAAGAGCCGCCCGCATGAAAGGATTCCGAACATATCACGGCCGGAAGCAGGACCCGCCCTGCTTCGATGAAAAAATGAAGAAAATCAGTCAGGATATTGACAGATTGCACATTTTATGCTATAAACTTTGGTATCAAGTAAACAAAGCTGCCGGAAACTGACGGAACAGTGGATAACCACGGGGGATCCGGGAGCCAGATCAAGTCGACCGTCTGGGCAGTGTTTGAGCATATCAGATACTGCCCTTTTATTGCGCGGAGATAAGAAGAGAGGAGAAAACATCATGGGATTCAAAACTGACATTGAGATCGCACAGGAATGCGAAATGCTTCCGATCACCGAGATTGCCAAAAAGGCCGGTATCGACGAGAAGTATCTGGAACAGTACGGCAAGTACAAAGCAAAGATCGACTACAACATGCTGAAAGAGACTGACAAGCAGGACGGCAAGCTGGTCCTCGTGACAGCGATCAACCCCACCCCCGCCGGTGAGGGCAAGACCACGACGACCGTAGGTCTCGCAGATGGTATGCAGAAGCTGGGCAAGAACGTCATGGTCGCTCTTCGTGAGCCGTCCCTGGGACCGGTCTTCGGTGTTAAGGGCGGAGCGGCCGGCGGCGGCTACGCACAGGTCGTCCCGATGGAGGACATCAACCTGCACTTTACCGGCGACTTCCACGCCATCGGCGCTGCCAACAACCTGCTGGCTGCCATGCTGGACAACCATATCTTCCAGGGCAACGCCCTGAACATCGACCCCCGCAAGATCACCTGGAGACGCTGCGTCGACATGAACGACCGTCAGCTCCGGAACGTGGTGGACGGCCTTGGCGGAAAGACCAACGGCATGCCGCGTGAGGACGGCTACGACATCACCGTTGCCTCCGAGATCATGGCCGTGCTCTGCCTGGCCAGCGACATCAAGGACCTGAAGGCAAGACTTGCCCGCATCATCGTGGGCTACACCTACGGCAAGGCTTCCGAGCAGCGCCCCGTCACCGCCGGCGATCTGCATGCGGAAGGTGCCATGACCGCTCTTCTGAAGGATGCCCTGAAGCCGAACCTGGTACAGACTCTCGAGCATGTACCGGCGATCGTGCACGGCGGCCCCTTCGCCAACATCGCACACGGCTGCAACTCCGTGACCGCTACCAGAATGGCCATGAAGCTGGCTGACTACACCATCACCGAGGCAGGCTTCGGCGCGGACCTTGGCGCGGAAAAGTTCCTGGATATCAAGTGCCGTATGGCAGGCCTGAGGCCGAACGCAGTCGTGATCGTCGCGACCGTCCGTGCCCTCAAGTACAACGGCGGCGTTGCCAAGGCTGACCTCAACAACGAGAATCTGGAAGCTCTGGAGAAGGGTCTTCCGAACCTTCTGAAGCACGTGAGCAACATCAAGAACGTGTACAAGCTTCCCTGCGTCGTCGCCATCAACGCATTCCCGACCGACACCAAGGCCGAGCTCGACCTCGTGGAAGCCAAGTGCCGTGAGCTGGGCGTCAACGTGGCCCTGTCCGAAGTATGGGCAAAGGGCGGCGAAGGCGGTGTCCGTCTGGCCGAGGAAGTGATCCGTCTGGTGGAAGAGCCCAACGATTTCACCTTCTCCTATGAGCTGGAAGGCAGCATTGAGGACAAGCTGAACCAGATCGTACAGAAGATCTACGGTGGCAAGCGCGTCGTTCTGACCGCAAACGCCCAGAAGCAGGCGAAGGAGCTGGAGGCTCTCGGATTCGGCCACTGCCCGATCTGCGTAGCCAAGACCCAGTACAGCCTGACCGACGACCAGAACAAGCTCGGCGCACCGACCGATTTCGAGGTGACCGTACGTAACCTCAAGATCTCCGCAGGCGCAGGCTTCATCGTAGCGCTGACCGGTGAGATCATGACCATGCCCGGACTTCCCAAGGTACCGGCGGCCGAGAAGATCGACGTTGACGAGAACGGAAAGATCACAGGTCTTTTCTGATCGCTCAGATACACACGCAGAAAGCCCTCTCCGGTTCATCCCGGGGAGGGCTTTTTGTGTTTCGCTTTTCAATTGGATCAAATCGTGGTACACTGATGATACAAAAAGCCAGAAGAAAGGGATCCTTCCATGTCCGTCAGAGCCTCGCTTCCACATCATCATGAATACGAAAACGGTGATCATCTTCATTCCGGGAATATCCACCAGATGCTGCCGGATCACACGGAGCTTCAGGCTGTCTCGGACGCGATGAAGCAGCTGGGCGACCCCACCCGGCTTCAGATCTTCTGGATCCTCTGCCACTGTGAGGAATGCGTCACCAACCTGGGGGCCATGATCGGCATGACGGCCCCGGCCGTCTCCCATCACCTGCGGCTTCTGAAGGCAAGCGGCCTTGTCACGTCCCGCCGGATCGGCAAGGAAATGCATTACAAAGCCGCTGACACCCCGCTCGTCGAATCACTCCACCGGACCGTGGAGGACATCATCCAGATTGCCTGCCCTTCTCTCTGAGAAGGGCTCTTTTATTCTCTGTCCATCTTCTTCAGATGCCCCGTCATCTTTCTGTACAGGAAGACGCCGAGCAGGAAGGTGAGGACCTCCCCGATCGGGATCGCCGCCCACACGATGTCCAGCTTCCCGAACAGGAGCGAAAGCAGAAATACGCCGCCCGCCGGCATCACGAAGTTCCGGAAAATATTCATCAGAAGTGTGTAGCTGGCGTGATTCAGCGCCTGCATGGCGGAACCGATGATGATATTCGCGCCTCCGAATACCAGCGAGAGGATCAGGATCCGGAGCGCGACCATCCCGATCTGCATCATGTTCTCGGAAGCGTCAAAGAGTACAAGAAGAACGCCGGGGATCATCTCCAGCACGACAGTCAGCACCAGCATCAGAGACATGATGGAGGTAAGCGCGTAACGGATCGTCGCCCTGACTCTGCCGATCGCCCTGGTCCCGTAATTGTAGGACAGGATCGGCACCATGCCATTGTTCATCCCGAAGGCAGGCATAAAGCAGAAATTCTGCAGCTTCAGCCAGATCCCGTAGACAGCCGTGGCTGTCGTCGAGTACCCCAGCAGGACCTGGTTCACCAGGAAGGAGGTAACGGAATTGAGGCCGATGGTCACCATGCTCGGTATGCCGATCCGGTAGATCTCCTTCGCGGCGCGGCCGCTCGGACGGAACACCCTCCCCACCGACAGGCGGATCCAGGAATTTCGCCGGACATTCAGGAAGAAAGCCACGAAGGAAGCCAGGATCTGGCCCATGACCGTGGCCGTCGCGGCGCCCGCGATCCCCATTCGGGGAAACGGTCCGAGCCCGAAGATGAGCAGCGGATCAAAGATGATATTGAACACGGCACCGCTGGCCTGGCTCGCCATCGCCAGTGTGGCAAAGCCGGTGGACGTCAGCATCTTTTCAAAATACACCCCGAAAAACACGCCGAAGCCCAGGATCCACACGATCCGCAGATAGGTGATCCCGCCCTCCACGATCTCCGCGATATCCGTCTGCATCTGGTAAAAGGGCCGTACCAGCACGATCCCAAGGATCACGAATACGACCACATACAGCAGGTTCAGAAAGATGCCCGTGTTGGCCACGTCATCCGCCGCGTCCCGGTCTTTCCGCCCGATTGCCCGCGGAATCAGGGCGCTCATGCCCACACCGGTCCCCACCGCGATCGCGTTCATGACGCTCTGCATGGGAAATGCCAGCGAGACGGCCGTCAGGGCGTTTTCGGAGATCCTGGCCACAAAGATCGAATCCACAATATTGTAAAGTGCCTGGATAAAGAAGGACATCATCATCGGAAGCGCCATGGACAAAAGCAGCTTTCCGACCGGCATAGTGCCCAGCTTGTTATCCTCTTGTCTGTTTTCCATCCAATTCCTCTTTCCTCATCAGCAAAAGGGCAGGCGTCGGCCTGCCCTTTCCTGTTCACTACATAATTCCGGCGATCCGTACGTTCCGTCTCAGATCGCGAGAGCTCCTCTCTTGGCTTCGAGGCCGGCAATGATATCGTCTGCCAGAAGGCCAAGATCGGTCTCGGCCTTGAAGGAAGCGCTCTCGCCGTTCTTCAGTCCAAGCTCTGCAGCCTTTGCCATCGGGTCTCCCTCAAACGGAAGCAGTCCCACATAGACATCCACGCCAAGGCCAAGGAACGTATTGCCGAGCTCCACCGCCTGTGCGCTGGCGGCTGCCGCGTCCACGCCCACGATGGGAAGCTGCGGTACGGTAAGTCCGGAATCCCCGGAGATCGCTCCGGCGATCGTCACGACGTTCTGGATCTTGTCCAGGCTTCCCAGCGGAAGTACCGGCGGGATCTGGGCCAGCTCGCAGACTCTCTTGAGGCCTGCGCCCGCAAGATCCTTTGCGGAAGGATCGACAAGGTTCGCATCGACCGCGATCGCTACGGGATATCCGATCGTCAGTACGAGCACGTCGTTCGCGATCAGCTTTTTGATCATGTCCTCATACTCCGCGACAGGTCTTCCCTCGGACCCGTCGGTGCCGAGAAGCACAGCCGCGCCGCGAAGCACACCGGAAGTGATGCACTGGATCAGCGGCATGGTCGTACCAGCCTGATCCACCTGTCCATTGGTAACACCGTCCAGAGCCTTAATGATATCCGCAACCTCGAGCCCCGGTAAATTGTTCATATCTGCCATAATATCTTCTCCTGTCTGATGTTTGTTATCCTACCAGACGCCGCACACTCGTTTTCCATCACGGAAAAGACGTCTTCCACCAATATTATAATGTTAAATCAGACAATTGTAAAGATTTTCATGCTACGGAAGTGACCTTATATTCCTTGTCTTCGACTGCTTTTTTGAGCACATCGTCGGCTACGTCGCCGCTCAGGGAGACGACAGCCGTACCGGTCTCGTGGCTGACCTCGGCCGTCTCGACACCCTCGACAGCCTCCAGTGCCTTCTTGACGGTCGCTGAGCAATGACCGCACATCATACCTTCGATCGTAAGTGTTTTTTTCATGTTGGTTTCCTCCTTGTCTGTGTTTTGTATAGCGTCTTCATGCCGGCTTTGGCCGGACTCTGACAAAAGCTTTCCGTCCGGTCCTGTCTGTACCGGGTTCTTCAGCTTTTTATCCTTTGAGGGATCGTACATCTTAAACAGGTTCAGGCGCAGCGCGTTCATGACCACGCAGAAGCTGGAAAGGCTCATGGCTGCCGCGCCGAACATCGGATCCATGGTCAGGCCGAAGGCGTGGGCGTAAGCCCCTGCCGCCAACGGGATCAGCAGCGTGTTGTAGATCAGCGCCCAGAACAGGTTCTCGATGATGTTCCGGTAGGTCTGGCGGCTTAAGCGGACCGCTGCCGCGACGTCCGTAAGCCGGCTCTTCATCAGGACCACGTCCGCCGCGTCGATCGCCACGTCCGTTCCGGCTCCGATCGCGATGCCGATATCGGCCCTTGTAAGCGCCGGAGCATCGTTGATCCCGTCGCCCACCATGGCCACCTTGCCTTTTTCCTGCAGGCGCCGGATGATCGCTTCCTTCCCGTCCGGAAGAACGCCGGCCACCACCTCGTTCACGCCGGCCGCCGCGCCGATGGCTTCCGCGGTACGCTGGTTGTCGCCCGTCAGCATGACGACGTGGATCCCCATATTCTGGAGCTCCTTGATCGCCTGAGCGCTGTCCTCCTTCATGGTGTCCGCCACGGCGATGATGCCGAGCAGCTTATCATCCCTGGCAAAAAACAGCGGCGTCTTGCCCTGCAGGGAAAGCTCCTCCGACTGCGTCTTCATGGCCGCCGGAACGGAGCACACCGAGCTGATAAAGGAGAAATTGCCGCCATACAGCGTATTCCCGGAAAGGCTTCCCCTGAGTCCGTTCCCGGGCAGTGCGGAAAAGTCCGCCACATCGGAAACCTCCGTACCCTTTTCGGTAACATAGGCCATCACGGCCTTGGCCAGCGGATGCTCGCTCTTCTTCTCGAGGGCTCCCGCAAGGCGCATCAGCTCTTCTTCAGAGCAGCCTGCCGCAGGCACGATGTCCGTCACGCGCGGTTCCCCGTTGGTGATGGTACCGGTCTTGTCAAGCGCGATGATCTGGGTGTTGCCGGCCTCCTGCAGCGCTTCCGCCGTCTTGAACAGGATCCCGTGCTTGGCGCCCATGCCGTTGCCGACCATGATTGCCACGGGCGTGGCCAGGCCGAGCGCGCACGGGCAGCTGACCACCAGGACGCAGATGCCCCGGGCCAGTGCAAAGCCCGGCGTCTGCCCGACAAGCAGCCAGATGATCGTCGTCACCAGCGCGATCGCGATGACCGCCGGGACAAAATAGCCGGAGATCGTATCGGCGAGCTTCGCGACCGGCGCCTTGGTGGCCGCCGCGTCACTCACCATGGAAATGATCTGGGACAGGGAGGTATCCTCCCCCACACGTGTCGCCTCACAGGTCAGATAGCCGGACTGGTTGGTCGTCGCCGAGGACACCGGCGAACCGGGCTCCTTGTCCACCGGGATGCTCTCGCCGGTCAGCGCCGATTCGTTCACGGCGCTGGTCCCTTCAAGGACGACGCCGTCCACCGGAATATTCTCACCCGGGCGTACAACAAAGACGTCGCCTTTTTTGACGTTGTCGACGGGAACCGTGACCTCCTGGCCGTCCCGAAGAAGCGTCGCCGTCTTCGGCGCCAGCTTCATCAGGCTCTTTAAGGCACTGGTCGTTTTTCCCTTGGAATAGGCCTCGAGCATTTTTCCGACGGTGATCAGTGTCAGGATCATGGCCGCGGATTCAAAATAGAACTCCATCATGTAGGTCATGACCGCTTCGTGATTGCCGTCCACCTGGGCGCGGGTCATGGCAAGAAGCATGACCGTGCTGTACCCGAAGGCTGCAGTGGAGCCGAGGGCGATCAGCGTATCCATGTTCGGCGAGCCGTGAAACAGGCTCTTAAAGCCGCTGACAAAGAACCGCTGGTTGATCACCATGATGATACCGGAGAGCAGCAGCTGCACCAGCCCCATCGCCACATGGTTGTTGTGGAAGAAGGCCGGCAGCGGCCATCCCCACATCATGTGCCCCATCGAAAAATACATCAGTACCAGCAAAAAACCGACCGACGCGATCAGGCGCTTGCGAAGAAGCGGTGTCGTCCGGTCCTTCAATGCGTCCTCCTCGGCCGCGATCTTCGCCGAAAGAGATCCTGTCTCTGTTTTTTTGTCCTCGCCGCCCTTCACGGCCGCGCCGTAGCCTGCGTTCTCCACCGCCCGGATGATGTCCGATGCGCTGGCCGTACCCTCCACGCCCATGGAGTTGGTCAGAAGGCTGACGCTGCACGACGTCACGCCGGGCACCTTGCCCACGGCTTTTTCCACACGGTTCTGGCAGGCTGCACATGTCATACCCGTCACTGTAAACTGTTCCATCATTCACCTCATCACTTCATCAGCTTTGGAAGCACCTTGATCAGCTCGTCCAGCTTCTCCTCGTTGCCGCCGCGGATGTCCTCCGCCACGCAGCCCTTGATATGCTGCGAGAGCAATGCCTTGGAAAAGCTGTTCAACGCGCAGTTCGCGGCACTGACCTGCGTCAGGATATCGATGCAGTAGATATCCTTCTCAAGCATGCCCCGGATGCCGCGGATCTGCCCCTCAATGATGTTGAGCCTCCGCATCAGATCCTTACGCTCCTCCGAGGACCTTTCTTTAAACCGTTCCTGCCCGCAGCCGCAGCCACAGGATTTCTCGTTCTGTTCACCCATTCCGTACCTCCGCCGTACCAGATGAAGTTGCCATACAGAATACCCCCAGGGGGTGTCCTGCTGTCTCCTATTATACATAGTTTGTGTTAAAAAACAAGTCCTTTTTTCGAGGATATAAAGAATAAACAAGCACCTCCGGACGCATAACAGCCAGCCTGTTATCACGCCCGGAGGTACCGGAAGGAAAAACATGTTTTACATGATCATCTTTTATTGACAGTACAGATTACTGCGCATTCTTTGCCACGGATTCCGCATGAGCCTTGGCCTGTGCCATACGTCTTGCCTTTGCGCTCCTCTTGTTTCTCACCACATCCATGTAGACTGCACCGATGATAACCGCGCCGATGACCACGGACTGCACGTCCGAGCTCTGTCCCAGCAGATTCAGGCCGTTACGCAGGATCTGGATCAGCAGGGCACCGATCAGGGTGCCGCTGACGGAGCCTTTGCCGCCGCTGAAGGAGGTACCGCCGATGACGCAGGAGGCCACGCCGTCCATCGCGTAGTCGGAACCGGCTGTCGGAAGTGCTGTCCCGACACGTCCGGTCAGGATCAGGGCTGCCAGGCCGCAGAGCGCGCCGGCGATGATATAGGTCAGGCACTGGATCTTTTTGACGTTGACGCCGGCAAGCCTGGCCGCCTCATCGTTTCCGCCGACCGCATAGATGTTTTTACCGGTCACGGTGTTTGCCAGGAAATAGCCGACGATCACGTAGACGATCAGCACCGCGATAAAGCAGACCGGGAATTTGCCGATACTGGCCGAGCCGATCCAGGTGATGGATTTGGGAAAGCCGGAGATCGGCTTCGCACCCGTGATGATCAATGCCAGACCGTTAAAGATCATCATCGATCCAAGCGTCGAGATGAAGGGATGGGGCAGGTCCAGCTTGGTAAACAATACGCCGTTCAGCACGCCTCCAAGGCAGCCGCCGCCGATGATGATCACGAACAGCAGCGGAACCGGCACGCCGTGCTGCATGGCCACGCCCATCAGGCAGGAGGTAAACGCGCAGATCGCGCCGAGGGAAAGATCGATGCCGGCTGTCAGCATGACCACGAACATGCCCAGGGAGACGATCGCATTGATCGATGTCTGGCGGAGCAGATTCATCCAGTTCGGCAAGGTCATGAACTTGTCGGTGATGATCGTCAGGATGATCGAGAGCAGGATGACTGCTATGATCGGTCCCAGTTTATCGATGATGCTGCTGATATCCACTTTTTTCTTCATGTCAGACAACCCCCCATGCGGCTTTCATGATGCCGTCCTGTGTAAATGCCTCGTCATCTCTCTCGATCTCTTTCATGAAATGACCGTTTCTCATCACGACCACCCGGTCGCTCATGCCCAGGATCTCCTGGAGCTCCGAGGAGATCATGATCACGCACTTGTTCTCTTCCACAAGCTTGTTCATGACCTTATAGACCTCGATCTTGGCTCCCACATCGATCCCCTTTGTCGGTTCATCAAAAACAAATATGTCCGCACCGGCCGGCATCCATTTGCCGATGACGACCTTCTGCTGGTTCCCGCCCGAAAGCTCGGCGGCCGCCTGCATCGGCGAGGATACTTTGATGTTCAGCGTGTCGATCTGTTCATCGACCAGCTTGTCCATCCCGTCAAAATCCAGACGGATTCCATTCTTGTATTTCGGTCTGACGACTGACACCAGGTTTTCCTTTACCGTGAAATCAAGGATCAGTCCTTCGTTTTTTCTGTCTTCGGAAAGATATGCGATCTTGTGTCCGATGGCGTCCTCCGTGGAACGGATCCTGCAAGGCTGCCCATGCACAATGATCTCGCCCGAATCCGCGGCGGTGATGCCGAAGATCGTGCGGAAAAGCTCGCTTCTGCCGGCTCCCACGAGTCCGGAGAAGCCGAGGATCTCTCCCCGCCGTGCTTTAAAATTCATATGATAATATTCACCCATACGGCTCAGGTCCCGGACCTCCAGAATGGTCTCTCCGGGATGTGCTTCGACCTTTGGGTACAGGTTGTCGAACGTCCGTCCGACCATGTACTGAATCAGGCTGTCATTGTCCAGATTCCCGATGTCCTCCGTGACGATGAATTTTGAATCCCGCATGACCGTCACGCGGTCACAGAGGATAAACAGCTCATCCAGCTTGTGCGAGATAAAAAGAAATGTGATGCCGTTTGTCTTGTTCAGCTTTCGTACGGTTTTGAACAGATTCTCGCTCTCTGTCTCCCCGAGGCTGGAGGTCGGCTCGTCCAGAATGATCAGCTTGGCTTCGGCCAGGATCGCTCTTCCGATCTCGACCATCTGCTGCTGCCCGACGCTGAGCTTGCCGCAGCTCATATCCGGCGAGAAGGTCTGGCCCATCATCTCCAGGACCTCCTGGGCTTTTTGCCTCATCGCTTTTTTATCGATCAGGCCGTTCTTCTTGCGGATGAATCTTCCCAGAAAAAGATTGTCCGTCACGGAAGATTCCTTGCATATATGCATCTCCTGATACACACAGGCGATACCTGCATCCATGGCTTCCCGGGTATTCTTAAAGGAAACCTTTGCTCCGTCGATAAAATATTCGCCCTCTTCAGGCTGATGCACACCGGTCAGTACCTTGACCAGTGTGGATTTTCCGGCCCCGTTCTCACCGATCAGGCCGTGTACCTCACCACGACGGATCTGCATAGACATGCTGTTGAGCGCAATGACACCCGGGAACACTTTTGTGACATTTTTCAGTTCAATGATAGGCGTATCCATCGCAGTCTCCTTTTCTGTAGTCTCTCTGGTAAGGAAGCCGCCGGATATGACCGGCGGCTTCCCTCGCATCTATCGCTGTTTCAGATTACTGGAAATCCGTGTAGTTGTCGATGGTGATGACCTGGACGCCTGTGTCGATCGTCTTTTCGTACTCCTCACCGTTCAGAACTGCATGTGCGGTCTGGACAGCTGTGTAGCCCATGTTGTAGGGATTCTGGCTCAGATCGAAAAGCTCGTAGCCTGCTGCCACGTTCTCGATACCGACGGAGGTTCCGTCAAATCCGGATACCGGAACATCTTCATAACCAGCCTGGCGAAGAGCCTGGATGGCACCTGCAGCCATATCGTCATCACAGCAGATGACAGCGTCGATGTCGTCCTGGTACATGGTGATGAAGTCTTCCATAGCAGCGGCTGCGCCTTCAGCGGTCGTGGTGCAGTCCTTGACGCCCAGCAGGTTCATACCGAAGTCCTCGATGCCTCTGGTCGCGCCTGCGGCACGTGCCTCGTGGTTGGCATCGCCGAGAGCTCCTCTGATCAGGATGACGTTGGCGCCTTCGCCGACCTTCTCGGACATCAGCTGTGCAGCGTAGTACAGCGATTCTTCGTTGTTGGTTCCGCAGAAAGCGGTCTTTCCTTCATAACCGGTGATATCGGTATCAACGGCAATGAGGATCGCGCCGGCCTCGATCGCACTGTCAAACGCATTGTAGAGGGTGGTTTCCTAATTCGGAGACACCAGCAGGACATTCACGCCGGCGGTTACCATATCCTCGACCATGGAGACCTGTCCGTCGATATCGTCAAAACTGGACGGGGACATGCCGGTGAATTCCCAGCCATACTCATCACAGGCATCCTGTGCACCCCGGATTACCTTGTCATAATATTCGTGTTTTGCTTTAACAACACATCCTACAGAAATATTTTCCTCTGCCGATGCCACACAGACGGTTCCGAATACCATTGCTGCTGCCATCCCAAGTGCTAAAACCTTGCTGACCTTCATTCTTCCTTCTCCTTTCGAACGGGGTTATTGAATACGCTTATATCTTACCCCGGAAAATGCAAGTAATGAATGGACAAAATCTCTCGTTTTGTTGCAAATTATTGTCCTGCTTCTTCCGGCTTTTCATGAATTCGTCATTTTGGTCATTGAATTTTGCCTTTTCCTCCCCGGTTTGTCATTTTTTTACAAGTCCCGGTCAAAAATAGACAATTGGACACGCTTTCCATTCATGATAAAATCAATGTAATATGGAGCCTGCCGTTTATTCTGCAGTTCGATGCTTTTGTTCTCAGAAAGGTTATTCTATGATTTCGTTAAACAACCGCCAAACCGAACGCACCACGCGCATCCCTGCTTCCATCAGTCTGCAGGGAGCACTCCTGTGTGTGCTGACTGTCCTGCTTCCGTTCATCTTATTCGGAATCTTCTGTTCCAGGAACGCGCAGAAGATGCAGACGGAGAACACCACCGATTATTATGAAGCCTACGCGGCGAACCTGGCCTCCATCGCCAACATCCACACGCAGAACATTCCGCGGATCATCGAGCTTCTGGAGGATAATGAAACGATCCGGGAACAGATGCGCCGTACCGCCCTCAAGCCCGATCCCGTCCGTCCGGATAGCCTGCTCGAAAGTGCCTCGGATCTATCCGAAGTATTCAATTCGCCGTACCTGTTTACAGATCTGTTCAAGTCCGCCGAGATCATCGCCGTGACCCTTTTTGCAGGTAAAGACCTCGAATACTATTATACGCAGTCCCTGTTTGAGACCCCCATCGAACAATGCAGCAAGATCAACCAGCTGTATATGGAAAGAGATTTCCGGACCGGACGGTTTATCGCGACCGCGGACAATACCCATTCCTTCTGGATCGAGGATTACCGGAACATCTATACCAACACCTATTACGGGCGGGTTATCATTGAGATCTCCATGATCCCGGATTCCCTCGGGAATGTCACGGATTCTCCCTACTCCCGCTACAGCTACGCCATGAATCTTTCCAGCTACAATGGCACGAACTACTGCATCTACAACGAGGATTCCAGCATTATCTTTACCAGCATCCCGGCCTTCCACGGGGCGGCTGCACAGGAGCAGTTCCCGTTTGCCATGCCTCCCCAGGCAGCCGGAAAGACCAGTTTTTATACCGATGACCAGTGGATCGCCCAGACCACAGGCCTGTCGAACGGGCTGACGCTCCTCGTCTACTCCGCGTCACCGTTTACGATCTCGGACACCTTTGTCTCGATCATCACGATCGTGGTCGTCTACTGCCTGCTCTTCGCGCTCGTCGCCATCCTCTTTTTCCGGCGCCTGCGAAAAGAAAGCAGCGACTACTACCGGCTTGTCCAGGATTCGCCGTTGTCTGATCCTCCTGTCAAGGCCTCCTGTAAAGAAGCGGATCAGTTCTTCCAGATCATCAAGGAGCGCATCGATGACATTGAAGAACTGCAGAAGGAACGCCAGGCGAATCTGCTGGAGATCGAGAAATGCAAGACCGAGATCGAGAAGAGCAAGATCAACATCCTCGAAAAGCAGATCAGCCCGCACTTTATCTTTAATGTGCTGGACCAGATCTACTGGCAGGCCGTCCGCGACGGCGCCATGAACGTCTCCATGCAGATCGAAAGCTTTTCCAACCTGCTCCGCTCCAACATGCGGTATGTGGACCAGGAAAAGATCGTCCTGCGGGAGGAGCTGGATTTCACCCGTAACTACCTTACCTTCCAGCAGCACCAGCTGCAGAACTTCCAGTTTGCCTTCCATGTGGATGAGGATATCCTGACGGAGTACTATGTGCCCAGTACATCCTGCAGCCGATCGTCGAAAACTCGATCCGTCACGGCTTTGAAGGTCGGACGGAGGGTGGTATGATCACGATCGACATCTGGGAGGATTCCGAGGGACTGCTGATCCGGATCAAGGACAACGGCTGCGGCTTTGATGTATCCAGCGTCGCTTCCGCGCCTGCTCCCGAGGAAGCCGGAAGCTACATGCTCGGAAACCGCATCGCCCTGCCCAATATCGAGAAGCGTCTGGAGCTGATGTACGGGATGTCGAATCTTCTGCACACCGCCAGCATTCCCGGAGAAGGCACGACCGTAACCATCTCACTTCCCTACAGCCAGAACGGAAACTCCCCTGCCTGATGGCAGAGAATGACGGCATGCGCTTCAAAAAAGAAACCAGGGAGGAATTCTAACATGTACAGTGTAATGATCGTTGACAATGAGCCCGGTATCGTGACCGGCCTGAAGCTCGGGATCAACTGGAACGAGCTTGACTGTACCATCGTGGGAACCGCATCTGACGGGCAGGAAGCCCTGGAAATGATCAAAAGGAATGCACCTGACATCCTGCTCTCCGATGTCCGCATGGAAAAGATGGACGGGATCACTCTGTGCCGGGAGATGCAGCAGCTGGAGCTGGCGACCCGATGCATCCTGATCACCGGGTATCAGGATTTCTCTGTGGCTATGGAGGCGACAGGGCTTCCCAACATCATCCAGATCCTGCTGAAGCCGACCTCCACCTTCACCGTGACCAAGGCGGTGCAGGATGCCATCAGGCAGCTGGAAAAAGAAAAAGCCCATCAGCTCCTGGAAGCACGGATCCGCACCAAGGAGACCGAAAACCAGAAGCTGCAGGCTTCTCTACTGCTGTCCCAGATGCTCACGGACAACCCGCGGCTCAGGGAAGACCTGGCCGGGCGTTTTCGAGAGCTGCAGACCGGTATGGAGGACTTTATGTTCATGCAGCTTCGGTGCCAGACCTACGATGCGGAGACCCGGCCCGATCACCAGCAGATCCGTGACTACGTCGACCGGATCTTTGCGGATGTCCCGTATATCCCGGTCTCTGCGGGAAGCAGCTACACCTTCAAGTATTTTATCCCCATCTCTCAAAAAGAGGACGCCTCTTTAAACCGCCTGCTCAACTGCAGTCACGACCTGGTCAACGTGATCGACTGCTGTTCGGATGTCTCTGCCTACATCGGGTTCAGCGACATGCACCATTCGATCACCGAGCTCTTCAGCGCAAATGATGAATCAGACGCCGCCGTCCAGTTTGCCCTGTCCCGGGCGGACATACCGGTTTGTCTGTACGCCGATATTCCGGGGGACTCCGCCAACTGGTATGATTCCTTCCAGCCGATCATGGCCAACATCCTCGAAAGCATCGGCCTGTTCAATTACGAACAGACTCATTACTGGTTCGATGAGCTTCTGAGCCAGGCGCTGATGGTCGCGCTGCCGCTCGAATATTTCCGCCAGCTATGTCTGATGGCCATTGACTCCTGCTTTGAGCAGACCTACCGCATGAACCGGCTGGAGAATGATTTTGTCGCGGTCCATGCCAAAAGCTACCGGACTTTACGGTCCTGTCCGACCCTGGAAAACCTTTCCAAAGCGACGCTGGCTATCCTGGAGCGCCACATGCAGCAGCAGGAATCCGCTTCTCCGCAGGATCTGATCGAGCAGGTCCGGCAGTATGTCGCGCAGAACTACCGCAAGGAGTTGTCCCTCGAGAGCATCGCCGCGGTCTTTTACATCAGTCCCTCCTACCTGAGCCGGCTGTTCAAGCAGAAGACCTCCGTGAACCTGATCACCTACATCCAGGAGAAACGGATCGAAGAAGCCAAGGAACTGGCCCTGTCTACGGAGATGCACGCGTATGAGATCGGCGAGGCCGTCGGCATCAGCGATCCGGTGTATTTTTCCAAGCTTTTCAAGAAAAAAACCGGCTATAACATCAGCCGGTTCCGGGAGATCATGAAAGAAGAGGCGTGATCACGCCTCTTCTTCCCATCCTTTGCAGACATCACACCATCCGACAGCCCCGGAGGCTTTTTCAAGCTCATCGGGAGTCAGTGTGGCCGATGTATATTCGTTTCCGGCCGCCGGATGCACGACGGCAAAGCGCTTCATCGACACGTCCAGCCATACCGGGATCTCCTCCGGGACGCCGAACGGGCACACGCCGCCCGGCAGAAAGCCCGTGATCTCCTGCACCTTGTCCCTCGGGATCATGCTGGGTTTGGTGTGAAACTGTGCCTTAAACTTTGAACTGTTCACACGCCCGTCGCCCGCCATCACGACAATGACCGGCGCCCCGTCGACCAGGAACGACAGCGTCTTGGCGATCTCGGCCTCGCTGCAGCCGATCTGCTGCGCCGCATGCTCCACGGTGTCGATCGTCTCCGCATGCTCCGTCAGTCTGTCCCCGAAGCCCTTCTTCTCCAGATGTTCTTTCACTTTCTCGTTGACCATGGGATATTTCCTCCTTCAATCACATGTGGTAAACAAATCATCCAATACTATCTCCCGCCCGACAAGGCTGTTATACTTGCTCTTTTTCAGCCCGTATGTTGTGATCATGGTCATCTGCAGTGCTTTTCCCGTTCCTGTCACCCGCCTGAACACATCCATCTTATTTCTGAGAATAAGATCGTATTTCCTGTCGATTTCAAAAAGGTTGATAGAATATTTCACTTCGCACAAATTGATAACCCGGTCCCGTCGGTCGATAACGATATCGATCTGTGCCCCCGGACTTTCACCATTCCCGGGATCGCTCCAGGTATAAACGTCTGCCAGAACACCTGCAATACCAAGCCGTTGCCGGATCTGAGGCAGATGATCCATGCAAACCTGCTCAAAAGTGAGTCCCGCCCAGGCCCGACGGGCCGGAAGATCCAGCGCATGGCTCCAAAAATGCTCGTCCCTTCCGGTTTTGGGCTTCACGAACCGGAAATAGAACCGGGAATAATAATCACACAGCTGATACCTGACTGACTGTCTGCCTTTTCCATACAGGCTGACTTTCCGAACAAAACCGGAATTTTCAAGATTCCGAAGGACCTTTGTTAAATGTCCATTCCCGGGGATGTTTGTATCCTTTACGAGTTCCTCCCGTGTAAGTCCGCCTCGCTTCCGGCTGAGTGCTTCCGCAACGGCAATGTACTGCTCACTGTTCTTAAACAGAGTGTGATACAGATGATCAAATTCATCCCACAATTCCGCCCGCTTTCTAAAGAACAGATTATCGATATTCTGTGTATAACTCATCTCCGGATCCAGCATGCTGAGATAATACGGAATCCCTCCCATGATCATATAACACTCTGCTATGTCATACCTGGACCACTCTATTCCCCGGGCTTTCAGAAACTGCTCCGTTTCCAGCAGCGTAAACGGCTGAAGATATAGTTTGCAGGACAAGCGGCTGAAGAGCCCCCCTTTGTTTTCTTCGATGTTCTCTGCCAGCCAGGACGTCACCGAGCCGCATACGATGACCACAAGGTTATTCTGCATACTGCCCCAGCCATTCCAGAACCATTCAAAGGCTGCAAGAAGATCCGATCTGCTTGTGTCCATCCATGGCATTTCATCCAAAAAGACAACACACTTCTCATCAGCAGGAAGCGTTGACAAATATCCTCGCAGCATTTGAAATGCCTGCAGCCAGTCTTTCGGAACAGGATCCGTTCTCCCGGACTGCCGGTTCAGTTCATATGAAAAGTTTTCAAGCTGCACCATCCTGGGCTGATTATAGATACCTGTCAGCTTAAAATCAAATCGTCCATTGAAAAACTGATGAATGAGGTATGTCTTTCCGACTCGCCGTCTCCCGTAAACGATAATGAGCTGAGCCTGTTCCATTTCCAGACATCGCGCCAGCTTTTTCTTTTCGTATTCTCTTCCAAACAGAGTATTAGGTATCATCAAACCACCTCACTTAATGCTGTTTTTGGGCTTTATGGATAAATAATAGCATATTTCAGCCCGGTTTTCAATGAAAACGGGCTGAATCTTTATTTGAAATAAAGATTTAGCCCGAATTTGTTTCAAATTGGGCTCCTCTATGCACCTTACAGTTTTTCTATCCAGGAGAAAAACTTGTCCAACCCTTTATTTTCTTCTCTGCTTTCCAAAAACATCCCTGCCGTATACCACGAATGTGTATTTTTCTTATCCGTCACGCTATACAGTTCACAAGGGATTCCCCGCTTTTTTGCCTTACCGGCAAAATCCTCTGCGCAGGCAAAGTCTATCAGCCCGTCATGTTTACTCTGAATAAGGAGCATTGGAATATCGCTCTTGTCCATTAAAGCTACAGGCTCACCATTTCGTCTGTTATAGCCCTTCCTGAAGAGCTGCCCCAGCAGAAGGCGAATTGTAAGCCCTTGATCATCCCTGAAACTATATGGTCCGCCTGAACCGATAAAGCCTTTGATGTTTGAGACATCAACACCATACTTTTCCTGAACCTTTTTGCTGTAACACATGATCGATGTCAGATGCGCTCCGGCAGACGGTCCTGCCACAATCATTTTCGATGTAGGGATACCCTTGTCCTTCATATAGTTGTCTGCAGAACGAAACGCCTCACAGACATCCTTGATCTGACAGGGGTATTTAAACTTCGGCGACAATCTGTATCCCAGGGAAACAAACCTGTAGCCCTGTTCACAAATACACTGACCGACATAATCAAAGAGCTTAGGATTGCCGGCATTCCACCCTCCGCCATGAACCCAGACGATGATTTTGTCACTGAGTATTCTACTCGGCTCATAGTACAGGAAATACTGATCCTTGTGATTCCCATAGGGAACCGTCACAGGCTTATGATTTTTCTTTACCTGAAACATTTTTCTATATAATCCGAAGTAGCTCAGGCTTTCTCGTAGATAATCATTCATCCCTTTATCTCACTTCTTTTTCGTATTCTGATTATTCCGGTCATTTCGGAAGGATACCGCCGCCTGCTTCAAGATCTCTTCCCGGTGGGCAACAAACAGAACGCGCTCATATCTCCGGGAATCAGTTTTTCCTCACCATTACCATACACTCATCCGAATCCTTAAACCCACATTTCCTGTAAAGCGGTCTTCCGGATTCTGTGGCATCAAGGCTTATTTCTGTAGCACCTCTGTTCCATGCTTCTTCGATAAGCATAGTGGTTATTTTATATGCTATACCCTGATACTGTCATGAAGTGCAAACACCGTTATCTGATCACCTTTCAGAAAATAATCTCTGCTTGCCTGCACAAAGTCTTCTCCGAAAACATAATCATCTTCCAAGTCATTTACAATCCGAAGCATTTCCAATCTGCTCTTTATGAGAGCATCAATATCAGAAGCTGTAGCGAATCGATACTCCATCATTGCGCTGCCTCCCAATCTTCCTTATAATTCACATACCATGATATATTCTTCGTCATTTTCATCCACGGTCCTGAAGCCTACATTCTCATACATCCTGACTGCGTAATTTGCTTTTTGTACCGCCAGTGAAGCCTTCTTATAACCCTGCCATTTCAGAAGTTCCAGCATTCTCACCATAAGCTGCGATCCTACGCCCTGTCCCCGGTATTCCTTGTATAGAGAAATCGCAAAGGACGGAGTGTCATCATCCACATGGCCATAATCGTCCATGATGCGCGTCCAGACTGCTCCGACAACCTTCCCGCCAAAGTCAGCCACCAGACAGTTATCACCTTTTCTTGTTCCGAAATCATCTGTATAAACACGCAATTCCGGTTTCTCAATAACGCTCCTCTCCGGCGGCTCCATTCCCTTCGGAATGAATATCGCCTCGTACAGGAAATCTTTCAGTAAATCAGTCTCACCTTCTCTAAGTTCCCGGATCACATATGACCTGTGCTTGTCTGACAATCTGTGTGAAACCTGTTCATTCCGCAGTTTAACCGCCATATCAAGTTCCTTTTCTTTAAGCTGTTTCATTTCTTATCTTCTCTCTTCCAGAAGCGAAATACCAAAGCACTTTTCCCTGCATCCTTTATGGATGCACCTATGTGATAAGCTGTTTTCCATCCAGGATAATGAACCTGTCGTGGAATACCTGCGTCGTCTTCAGCTTCACCGGTTCATGAAACCGATATTCACAATGATGATCCATTTCTGTCTGGGAAAAAGACATCTTTTATGATTGGTTTGATCATTGTTACTTACCTTTTAGATTTTTCCGTTTTGTTCATTATATCTTCTCTGATAGTAATCCATAGTTCTGTACTCAATGACGTCTTTCACATGTTCTACAAATGCCGGATCATGGATTACTTCCTTCAATTCTTCTCGCAATGCGAGAGCATATCCTGGACGTTGTACAAAGAATCCCTTTCCTGATTGTAACAAGAATTTTATCGGATCGTCCTTAATCTTACGTATATGGTACTGATCTGGAAGCGCCTTATACTCCTCAAGTGTTAAATTGTGATCCAAATCCTTCCAGTTCGTCCCATTACCCAAAAAATCCTTCCAGCTTGCCAGCAGTTCTTCTTCGGTGACAGCCATGCGCATCTGTCCATGGTTATAGAACGACATCAGAACAGGCATCTTATACACCTTCGCCATAAGAGTCTTTTCTATTATTCCGATAAACTCTCGGCCGATACCATGGTAAAGTACTTGCTCTTCCAAAGTCAGCTCATTCAGTTCGTTCAGATATAAAAGATACCGTTTGAATGGATTGAAACCAGATCGGCTGATTGCCATAAGATAAAGATCCGTATCCATATAGGTGAAAAGTTCCAGCCGTGTCGGACGATGACCAAGCAGTTCCTTGACGCGGAAGTATTCATCCCTTACCAAATCCTGGATTCGCCGCTGCTTCTGCTCCATCTGCCTGAAAAGGTCGATCAAGCGCATATCAAAATCGACCAGGCAGTCATCCGGATATTCATCCATGGCCGGTATATGGGAACTGCCTCCGGTTTTCACGGATTGACCACACAGATAAAACCTGACACGCCCTGCTTTTTCATAATTCCCTATGAAATCCAGCACATTCAGGTATCTTTTTCCGGGGAACGTACGGAGGCCCCGTCCCAACTGCTGAAGGAATACCACCGGTGATTCCGTAGGCCGCAGAAACATGACCATATCCAGGGAAACGATATCGACACCTTCATTGAACATGTCCACAGAGAAGATCACCTTGATCGTACCTTCTTCTAGTTTCCGGATCGCGCAAGACCGCTCCTGTGCATATTCACCCTGTTCACCGCTGTATACGGCCGCAGCAGGAATACCCCGGCCGGTAAAATCCTTTGCCATTTCCTCGGCATGCTCCCTGGAACAGCAGAAGCCAAGAGCCCGCTTTGATCCGTACTTACAGTAATACTTGTAGATCATTTCATGGCGGTGTACATTTCCGATGTATGTCTCATTCAATTCCTTTTCATCATATCTTCCCCGGACCACATGCAATGAGGAATAATCCGTATCATCATAGATTCCATAATAATGGAACGGTACCAGCATTCCCTTGTTAATCGCCTCTTTCAGAGAGATCTCATATGGGACATTGTAATCACAGATTTCATAAATGCTGCGTCCGTCCATTCGTTCGGGCGTTGCTGTCAGTCCCAGCAGAAATTCCGGTTTGAAATAAGCCACGATCCGCTTGTATTGATCTGTTACGGCATGATGGAATTCATCGACTACGATGTACTGGAAATAGTCAGAAGGGAAGTACCTTTCATTCAGATACTGCGTGTTTCCTAAAGTAGCTACAGATGCAAAAATCACCGGTTTATCTGTACACTTTGTCTTTCCATCGAAAAACCCGTATTCCTCAGATCCCCGGACATTTTGGAAGGATACCGCCGCCTGCTTCAAGATTTCTTCCCGGTGGGCAACAAACAGAACACGTTCATATCTCCGGGAATCAAAAGCCGCTAGATATGTCTTTCCGACTCCGGTAGCCGCCTGCACCAATCCTTTTACTGCGCCTTCCGCTCTGGCATTTTCCAATGCGCAAAGTGCTTCGATCTGTGCGCCTCGAGGTTCAAACAACATCCGGACCTTTTCATCCGGATCCTGACCCTCCTCGCTCTCATCATATCGGTCAAGATCTTTTGCGGCAGCCGGCCTGTGCCAGTTCTTCGAATACTTTTTTAACTCAGCATCATCAATGCGGATCGAATGGTTTTCAAAAAGGTCCTCAAACGTCCGGGAAAAGGTTTCATAATTGACCGGATCTCTACGGCTGCTGAAGCGGTAATTCCATTCAATCCCGGATGTCAGTGCACTCCGGGATATATTGGAGGATCCGATAAAAATCTCATTCCATCCTTCATAATGAAAGATATATGCTTTTGGATGAAAAGAACGTTCGCTCTCGTTATAAAAACGAAGATCCACACGTTCTCCCAGCTTATGCTTAATGAGATACAGGGCAGAAGGCTGTGTTATGCCCAGGTAATTTCCGGTCAGGATCCGTATGGAAGCTCCTCGATCCAGTGCTCCTTCCAGTTCTTTCAGAAGCATCTTCACACCGGACTCCATCAGAAACGAAACGATGATGTCAATCTGCTTCGCGCCGGAAATACTGTGGAGCAGCTGATAATAAAGCTGCATCCGCCGGTTGCGGTCTCCCGTCATGACATCCGTAGGAGTGATTACATATGAATTTTCGTTCTCTCTAATATCGTATTCAACCATCTCTCATCTCTCCGCCCGGGTCTGACATCTCCGGTCACCCAGTATTCCACAAGCTTGAATTCCGGAAGCATTGTTAAATACTCCTGAAATCCTTCTGCAGTAAAATCCGTAAAGTGTCTTCCGTTTCGGTCTCCTTCATAATTACCGTACTTAAAGGATACATATAAGACTCCGCCCACGGTCAATGCTCTGCCCAGTGTGTGCATGACGGGAAGAAGCTCTTTTTTCTTCAAATGCAGCAGAGAGGCACACGCCCAGATTCCATCATAGTATTCGTCCTGTGCCGGAAAATACTCTCGAAAATCCATGCACCTCACGGGAACTCCGGCGTAATCGCCGGCAATCCGGCATAAAGATTCCGAGCCATCCAGTGCAGTGACTTCATATGCCAGTTCACGAAAAGCTTTTGTATCTCTCCCAGTACCGCAGCCAAAATCCAGAATACGGGCACCTGCTGACAGATGGGCCAGAAAACGGCGACGAATATCTTCCATATCAGCATCGATCGTAGCAGCGGTAAATTCCTCTGCATGATCCTCATAGTACCGAAGCGTAGGGTTCTTATCCCGCCCGGTACTGGTAAGCGATGCCTGTCTGAATTCCTGTAATGTAGTACTGATCTTTTTTGTATTATCCATATATCCGCACACCATCCTACAGGACTTCTATCTCCGCAAGCCAGCTGGCGACGGATTCCCTCACTGCATCCTGATCGTTCTGGGCGTCGTTCCCGCGAACAGCAAGGCCTTCCAGTACTTCCGCATCCGGGCAGGCACTCTGAAGCTTTTTGTCAAAACCGGACAGGCCGCTTCCCTCATGGGTCGAGAACGGGACCAGAGTCTTTCCGGCGAAATCATTATTCTCAAATACCGTGTACATGATCATCGGCCAGTCGCCCCACCAGACCGGAGCTCCGATAAAGATCGTGCTGTAGCTGCCAAGGTCCGGCAGTTCGCCACTGTAAGCAGGTCTGGCGTTATCAGTCTGTTCCTGCTTTGCCACATCAGTCAGGGCGTCGTAGGTCATTGGATAATGGTCATCAACAGGAAGCACTTCGAAGAGGTCTGCGCCTGTTTCCTCAGCGATCATTTCCGCGACAATAGCCGTATTGCCTTTCTCGATCACACCGACCGTGTACTGTTCCCCGGTCCGGGAAAAGTAGATTACCAGCGTGTCGGCAGCATCTGCAGCGGCTTCCGTTTCATCAGCTTCTGCCGTTGAAGCAAAGGAGCTCACGCATCCTGTGAGTATCAGTACCATTACCAGCAAAAATGCAAATCTTTTCTTCATGACCATCCTCCTGTACAGCTCAGTAAAAGGCATTATATTTCTCTTTATCCATGCAAACACAGTTTATCACGCATCATCTTGCTTTTTATTATTTAAAGCGCCTCCTCATCATTCTCATTTTGATTCCGTTTCTCCGCTGCGTGTCAGCTCAATGATTTCCCGCATGATGTCCATCGTGAGTGATCCGGTCACGTAGCCGTAGATCATGCCGTTCTTGTCGATCATGTAGGTCGTGGGGAAGGCAGAGATCCCGTAATTGTAGTAGAGGCTCTGGTTCTCCATCATGACCGTCGGGTAGGTATAGCCGTTCTCCTCCAGAAATGCCGCGATCCCTTCGCGGCTCTTTTCCTGTCCGTAATCCGGAGCGGCCACGCCCAGGATCACCAGATCACTGTCCGGATCCGCCTGTGTCTCCTCGTACAAGGTCTGGATGTCCGGCATCTCGGCCCGGCAGGGCGGGCACCAGGTCGCCCAGAAGTTCAAAAAGACGATCTTGCCCTTGTAGTCCGAGAGCTGATGGATCTCTCCATACTGATCCTCCAGGACAAAGTCCGTCGCCGGGACCGTCCCGCGGCGGCTCTCCGGGGAGGATTCTTCTTCTGATTTCTCTGATTCGGCAGTCCCCTCTGCCGTATTCTGCTCTTCCGCCGCTTCTGCCTCGCCGGCATTTTCTGCTGCACCAGTTTTTTCGTCTGCAGCCTCTTCCTCGAGCGGCTCTTCAGTCTGGCTTGTCGTCCCCAGGTTCGCGAAATATCCGCTGACGGTGTTCATCGTTCCGGTCAGCATCAGAATGCCCATCACCAGCAGGAGGATGCCGCCGATCTTTGTCGTGTATTTAAGGATCCCTCTGTGCTTACGGAAGGCGGCAAGCACGGTCCCGGCAAAAGCGCCGGCCAGCAGGAACGGAAGCGAAAAGCCGATCGTATACACCAGGATCATAAAAAGACCTGTCCCCTGCGATCCCGCCGAAGCCGCCATCATCAGCACGCTGGTAAGGACCGGTCCCACGCAGGGTGTCCAGGCAAAGCTGAAGACAAAGCCCATCAAAAAAGCCGTGACCGGTGACATGGCCATCCGGTCAAAACGTACGGGAAGGCGTTTTTCACTGCTGAAGAGCCCTGTCATTCCAAACAGCCCCAGCTGATAGAGACCGAGCAGGATGACCAGGACGCCGCCGATCCGGGAGATCAGGAGGCGATGGTCCGAAAAGAGCTTTCCGGCTGCCGTCGCGCCGATTCCCAGCAGGAAGAAGGCCATGCCGATCCCGAGCACAAAAAAGAAAGTGTTCAGAAGCACCTTTCCGCGGCGGACTTCTCCGTCCTTTGCACTGCCGGACAGATAGCCGATGTAGAGCGGCACGAGCGGCAGCACGCAGGGCGAGAAAAAGCTCAGAAGGCCCTGTACAAAAACGGTCAGTATCGAAACCTGCACATTGATGTCAAATCCCATATATCCTCCACAAAAAAGTGCCGCGATCGCAAACCACGCGCACCGGGCGTGCATGCGACAGCGGCATCTTCTCTACGTGTTCAATGCAATATCACTTAGTGCGACTGAAGCTCTTCCCCCGGAGCTGCCTCCGCCTGTGAGGGATCCGCTGTCTCTGCCGCTTCCTCCGTCACGGCTTCCTCCCCGGCCGTCCCGTCACTGTCGGACCGGCGTTTTGCCCAGACGGCGTACCCGTCGCCGAGCTCGATGATCCGGCAGGAAAGCCTTTCCGTATCGGAAGTACCGTAAAAGCTGAGCCGCAGGGCAAGGTCAAGAGCCTGCTCCGGCGTCTCCAGACTGCTGTCCAGTCCGTACAGCGCACAGGCGAACTCCAGGATGACCTGATGGGAAAAGGTCTGTGTATCCGTGACCATGAACAGGTCCTGGATCCGGTCAGTGTCCTGGTAAAGCGTCCGCAGGAAGACCGTCTCCTCATTCGGAGAGAACTCCTCCTCACTGTCAAAGTCTTCACCCAGCAGGTTCAGCTGTTCTTCCCCGGTCTGGTTGAAGTACTCCACCGCCTCGTTAAAGCGTTTTTCAAAAAACCCGATGCTGCACATCGTCGCCTTGTTGCGGGCCACCTCGATCTCATGCAGCAGCATATCGTCGCGAAGGGATGCCAGCAGCTCGTCCGTGATCGAAGGCCGGACGGCAAGGCCTGCTGCCTGCTCGTAGCTCTGGATCGCGGCGATGGTCCTGTTTCCGATCATGCCGTCCGCGGCTCCGCAGTCATAGCCCAGCTTGTTGAGCTGCTCCTGCACCATGGTGACGGTCTCCTTGTCCTTATAGACGATCTCGATCACGGCCGGCGGCGTCTGAAAATGGCAGTGATCAAGCTTCAGATACTGGCCGTTTACGACGCGGACCGATGCCGTGTTGTCAAAGGTCGCCTCGGACGCCGGCGTCAGCTGTTCACTTGTGGGGTAAACCACATAGTGGGCGCCCGGCTCATCCGCCGCGAGCGTGTAGGCCCCGGCCCCGATATGCATGCCGATCTTGAACATGCCGCTGCCGGTCACATCCAGCTCGGAGTTCCGAACATCGTTGATGTTCACGGCTTCACAGCCGTTCATGTACAGATACTGTCCCTCCGCGAGCGTCAGGATGGTATTGTAGGAAAAGCTCTCGTCGCTCAGGAGCTCCTGCGTATCCTCGCCGGAGGAAATATCGTCGCCGGAGGATAGATCGTCGTCGGAGGACACATAGGCGTAGGCCTCGTCCTGGAGCGCAAAGATCATGTATTCCCCTGCCGGGATGTCCTTGCCTGCCTCGTAGCTGCCCGCCTCATAGCGGACGGGTTCCTCAAGCAGCGGGATCTCCTCCCAGGGAACCGGCGTCGGTGTGGGGGTAAGTGTCGGCGTCGGTGTTGCCGTCGGGGCAGCCGTCGGCGTGACCTTTTCATCCGCCGCAGGGGTCGGTGTGACCGTTGTTCCGGGCGTCGTCGGCGCCGGTGTCACCGTAGCTTCCGCTTCCGACGTTGTTCCTGCCATTGTCGGCGCCGGCGTCAGCAGCGGTGCGGCCTGTTCAAGCTTGTCCTTCAGCCACCGGGCAAGTTCATTGTCATTCGAAGCGGACGCCGGTGTTCCGGTTTCGGCCGTCTCCGCCTGCTTCTGCCCTGTCGTACCGGCTGCCATAGCCATATTTGTACCGCCGGCAAGTGAACCTGCCGTCAAAAAACCTGTGAGAATCATGGCTGTCGTTTTTTTCATTCTGAACATCTTTCAAATCCCCTTATTTCATCCCCGTATTCCCCGAGCGCAGTGCTGAGAATCCACTCCTGCGTCGTATCTTCAACAATTCCGGCTCAGCCCGCCTGACCGAGTGCTTTCTTTACATGCGCACAGTACAGCTTCCGGATCTCCGGCAATTCACCGAGCCCGCGGATTACGGCCTGTACCTCGTAGCCGTCCTCGGTAAGCAGTGATTTCCAGGAGTCTGGCTCGTCGCCGGCCATATCATTGCAGGCATGATCGCCCGCCACGACCATCAACGGCTGCAGGACGACTTTTTTGTAGCCTTTTCCCGTGAGCTGCTCCTGAATGTCGCTGATCGTCGGCGTTCCCTCAACGGTGCCGATATAGTAATCCTCACATCCCCGGGCCCTCAGTTCCTCCTGCAGGGCACTGTAGATTGCGTTGGATTCGGCGTCCGTTCCATGCCCCATGAACACAAGCGCCGTATCCGGAGCCTCATAGGCCGCACCGGATACCCGGATCGCTTCCGCCAGTTCTCCCAGGTCCGCCCGGTCCGTGACAAGAGGCGTGCCCAGGATCACCTTTTCAAAAGCATCTCTGTGCCCTTCCAGGGTATTCAGGAGTTTCTGGTATTCATGCCCCTTCATCAGATGTGTCGGCTGGATCAGCAGCTCCTTCACGCCGTTCTGGGCAGCGCGCTGCAGTGCTTCTTCGATACTGTCTATATGGATGTCGTCACGTTTTTTGATCCGGCTGAGGATCATTCCGCTGGTAAAACATCTCCGCACATCATACTCCGGGAATGCTTTTTCCAGATCATCCTCGATCGCGCCGATCGTTTTTGCCCGGGTATCCGCAAAGCTGGTCCCAAAGCTGACAACGAGAAGCTCCTTTTGTCCGATCCCGTTCTGGTTTCTTGTATTCTCCATATATGCAAAGCTCCTTTTCCTTTCGTTTATCGCTCCTCCGCATGATGCATTTTTTATGTTTACGTTGTCTATCATAGCATCCCTGCTATGGAAAAGTCAATGCGGCAGGCGGTCTGTGTGGGGCGTATTGTTACATGGGAGATTCTGCGGATTATCCCATGAAAAAAGCCCGAATCAGATGACAAATTCGGACTTTTATGCTAGACTATTACCATGAGCGATCCACTTCACGGATCATGAAGATGTATATAAGGTACCCATCATGATAAACGCAAAGATTTCAAGAGAAACCTTCTACAATGATTATGTCGAACGGATGAAGGAGATCCGCCGCCTGTCGGCCCCCTCCCTGGAGGGGATCGTGAGCGCGGACGAGTACAGTGACCGGCTTCGCCAGAGCTTTATCAGGATCGGCAAGCTTGCCGCCGAGAACAGAGCTTTTCTCGATGAAGTGCTGGAGCCCATCCTCGGTTCCGGACGGCCTCTTACGCAGAACGAGACCCGTGTCCTGAATTCCTTTAATGCCAGCCTGTTTTCCGCTTCGGAGGTCGAGAACATCGATCTGCCCACCGTTTCCAAGGTTTCCATGTGTCTTCTCAGCGATTCAAAGCGTAAAGAAGATCCTGCCTCCTATATGCAGAACCTGGACACACGGATGGACGTATGCTATGCTCTCATGACACTGCTGGGACGTATCGATTCACATCCCGAGATCTCGAACAGCTACCGGGACGAGGGCCTCTCCATCGGCCGGCTTTTCCTCTCCAAGCTTACGCCGGAGGAATTCGCCGGTCTTGAGACCGAGGAGCTTCGGCAGCTGGCGCTGACAGACGCGCGGTACATGGTCGTCTTTTTTGAAGGCTTTTCGCCGGACGACCCCATGCGGCTGCAGGAACTCGAGATCCTCGACAGAATGCTCTCGATCGTTGATGACGCGTATTACCGGGAGCTCGCCCCCAACTTCAACTGGAGTTATTTCCAGTACCGGCTGCTGAATTACTATGCAAAGACCACGGATCTCTGCAACATCTGCTGTTTTGATGATGAGATCCTTTCGACGATCTGTGACCGGACAGAGTATTACATGAAGCTCTGGCAGAGTGATCCGGCCTATTTCAGCCAGTTTGACAACGAGACGCAGGTCCGCATGCTGCTGGAACGTAACCGCTATCTGGCCGGCCGTACCGATGCCTCGCACTATCTGGATTCCCTCGTCTCCCTCTATCAGAGCAGGGATCCTCACCGCTACGACCTGAGCGGGATCTGTGACAATCTGCAGATTCCACTGGAGTACTTCTGCATGCTGGATCCGGAAACGCTGACCGGGGAACAGAAAAAGCAGGTCTCCCTTTTCTACAAGGACATTCTCCTGTACGCGTTCCGGATGCCGAACAACGGCAGCCTGTCGTCGCTTCTGGAGTACTATATCTGCATCATCGACCGCTTTATCGAGATCCCCGGCGGTATCACCTTCGAGGAGATGGTCCTGCAGTGTATGGCCGCCCTGCATCCGCCTACGTATATTCACTCCGTCATGGTCGCCCGGCTGGCCCGCAGCCTGTGCATGGATCTGATCAACCGGCGTCCGGAGCTGCTGATCGGCATCTGTGGCTGTACGACTCCCGAGGAGGTCATGATCAAGGCCGAGGAGATCTGCCTGTTCGTCTATCATGCAGGTCTCTGCCACGACTTCGGCAAGCTTGCGATCATCGATACCATTTTTGTCTACGGCCGGTCCCTGACCGACATGGAGTTCGAAGTGATCCGGACCCATCCGGAAGTCGGTTTCCGGATGCTTTCCCGGTATGATTCCACCAGGCCTTATGCCGATGCCGCCCTCGGGCATCACAGATGGTACAATAACGAAAGGGGCTATCCACGGAACTTTGACGTTTCCCGGAGCCCGATCAAGGTCGTGATCGACCTGGTCCAGTGCGCCGACTGCCTTGACGCGGCCACGGATTCCGTCGGGCGGAGCTACCGGAGCGGAAAGACCTTTGACGACATCGTCCGCGAGATCTCGAGAGGAGCCGGAACCCGCTATGCCCCGTGGCTGTTTGAGCTTCTGGCCGATGAGGAGACAACGGAGGACCTTCGCTCTCTTCTTCTCGAGGGGCGCAGGCAGACCTATCGCGGCACATACCACCTGCTGGTAAAAATGCATGACCAGCGGGAAGCAAGGAGTCACTGAATGAATAACAAAAAACTGTTTTTAACCGATCTGGACGGCACTCTTCTGAACGATCAGAATGTCGTCTCACCTGCAACGCGGAAAGCCCTGGAAGATTTTACGGCCGCCGGAAATGTGTTTGCCATCTCCACCGGCCGTGCCATGGAAAGCGTCCTTCATGTCGTGAAGGAGCTGGAGCTTTCCTATCCCGGAATGTATATACTGTCCTACAACGGAGCGCTGATCTATGACTGCGACGCTAAGAAGTCTCTGTTCAGAGCCTCCATTCCCTTTGACGCCGTACAGGAGCTTCTCGATATGGCGAATGAGCGCGATATTCATATCCAGACCTACACGGACCGGTATATCGTTGCCCCGGCCTACAATGAGCATCTGGATTTTTACAGGATCCGGGTACAGACGCCCGTCATCATCGATCCGGATATCGTGTCGGAACTCCCGGAACCACCCTGCAAGATGCTGGCCGTTGAACGCCACGACCACGCAAAACTGGAACGGCTCCGCACGGCGATCCACGAACGTTACGGTGACCGTTTTACCACGATCTACTCCAACCAGTACCTGCTGGAGATCGTCCCGGCCGAAGCCGGCAAGGGGAACGCTCTCGTGCGGCTGCGGGATCATCTTGGGATCCTTCCACAGAACACCATGGCCGCCGGAGACGCCGAGAACGACATCTCCATGATCGAGGCCGCCGGCCTCGGCATCGCCATGAAGAACGGCAGCGACGAAGCCAAGGCTGCCGCTGATGTGGTCACGAAAGAAGACAACAACCACGACGGACTGGTACCGTTTTTGGCTGTGTAACAAAAAAAAGACTGG
>JAFTPT010000009.1 GCA_017463155.1 Blautia sp. | reverse complement strand
GTTAGAAACGTGCGCCGCCGGGCGCACAAGAAAAGCAGACCAGCCAGAACTGACGTTTAGGCTGATCTGCATGATTAGAATATCATTAACACTGGTTAACAACAGGGATGGCTAGTTTTCGGACAGCCTGCCCTGTCTTTTTCCTGCTTATTTCAGTGTTTCGTTCATGCTGCCCGTCCTGTATCCAAGAAGGTCAAGGGACGCATAGGAAAAACCGATCTCGCGGAAGCGCTCGTAGATGTCCTTCCGCAGACTTTCGTCCAAAAGACGCGGGAAGTCCCGCGGCAGCAGTTCGATCCTTGCCAGGTCCTCCCCATGGATCCGCACGCGCATCTGCGTGAAACCAAGATCCAGAAGAAGCTGCTCCGCCCGGTCGACCATGGCGAGCTTTTTCCCGGTGATCGTCTCCCCGTAGGGGAACCTGCTCGCGAGGCAGGCGTAGGACGGCTTGTCCCAGGTGGGAAGACCGAGCGTCTTTGACATGTCGCGGATCTCCTGCTTGGTAAAGCCGGCCTCCCGGAGCGGACTTAAGATCCCAAGCTCTTTGAGCGCCATAAGACCGGGGCGGTAATCGCCTTCATCGTCTACGTTGGAGCCCTCCGCCACCTCAAAGATTCCTTCCGCCTTTGCGGCCTCCCGGATGCTCTCAAAGAGCGCCTTTTTGCACAGGTAACAGCGGTTGGGCGGATTCTCCGCAAAGCCTTCGATCGAGAGCTGTTCGGTCGTGACGACGATCTGGCGGACGCCGAGCCTTTCACAGAAACGTCCGGCTTCCCCAAGCTCCCGCTCCGGAACCGACTCCGCCGCCTCCGTCACCGCGATGGCTTTATCGCCGAGAGCCTCCCTGGCCGCGTACAGAAGGAAGGTCGAATCCACCCCTCCCGAAAAAGCGACCGCCACGCCGCCGAGGGAGCGGAGGTTTTCTTTCAGCATCTCATACTTTGCAGGTAAATCAATATTCAAGTCGTTCATGATCACTGCCTCCTTTTCTGTTTTCAGGCTCCCCATAGAAAGAGGAGCAGCGCGATCAGCGCGCCCGCCGCCCCGATAAAAATAAGGGCGATCAGGAGAGAGGCCGAAAGCACGCCGAGAATGGAGGCTCGTCTTTCTTCGCTGTCCATCTGCGATTCCGCCGGTGTGCTTCGGGACGTCCGCTCCTCTCTGGATACGGCAAGCTTCTCCACGCCTCTCCGGCTGATCCAGCCGGAGGCGTAGGAAGGCTTTTCGACATGGCTCATGTCGGCCACGGTGCGCCCGTCATCACGGAAGTCTTTTTTCATCCGGCTCTCTCCTTTCGTCAAGGTCAATACCGATGACATACCACATAGTGCCCGGGTTCGATCTCCTTCTGCACCGGTGCCTGGGTCTTACACTGTTCGGTACAGTAGCGGCACCGCGTGTGGAACTTACACCCGGCCGGCGGATTGGCCGGCGACGGGATCGAGCCCTCCAGGACGATCCGGTTCCGGACCGCATTGGGATCCGGCTGCGGGATCGCGGAAAACAGGGCCTGTGTGTAGGGGTGCAGCGGATTTTGGAAGATCTCCTTCTTGTCCCCGTACTCCACCAGATTGCCGAGGTACATGACGCCGACCGAATCGGAGATGTGTTCCACCACCGACAGGTCGTGCGAGATGAACAGATAGCTTAAGGATCTCTGCTCCTGCAGCTTCTTCAGCAGGTTGATGATCTGCGCCTGGATCGATACGTCCAGCGCGGAGACCGGCTCATCGCAGACCACAAACTCCGGATTGAGGGCCAGGGCCCTGGCGATGCAGATCCTCTGCCTCTGTCCGCCGGAGAACTCATGAGGATACCGGGTCTTGTGGAAGGGCTGCAGGCCGCATTCGTCCATGACCTGGTCCAGATAGTCGTTGTATTCCGCCTTCGGCACCACCTGGTGCTCCCGGACCGCCTCGCCGATGATCTCGCCCACCGGCAGCCGCGGCGACAGCGAGGAAAAAGGATCCTGGAAGATGATCTGCATTTTGGTGCGCATGGAGCGCATCTCCTTCGGAGAAATGTCGTAGACCTCCTGCCCGTTAAAGAGCACGGAGCCGTCCGTCTTGCCGCCGTTCAGGCGCAGGATCGTCCGCCCGGTGGTCGTCTTGCCGCAGCCGGATTCGCCCACGAGTCCCATGGTGGTGCCGCGCTTCAGCCGGAAGGTGACGCCGTCCACAGCCTTCACATGACCCGTGACACGGTTCATCATGCCGCCCTTGATCGGGAAATATTTTTTGAGGTTTTCGACCTCCAGGATATACCGGGGATCGTAGGACGAGCGTGCGGCTGTGCTGTTTGCCTGTGTGTTGTCACTCATCTCTCTCCCCTCCTTCCGTAAGGTTCTCCGCGATGGACGGATCAAACCGCCAGCAGCTGACCTTGTGGGTCCCGCTCAGGCTGATCTCGCAGGGATACTCGCCGTCGCAGGCAGGAAGCCGTTTTTCACAGCGGTCCCGGAAATAACAGTAATCGGGCATGTTGACCGGGTTCGGCACCTTGCCCGGGATCGAGTACAGTTCATCCACTTCTTTGCCGACGACCGGCTTGGACGCCATCAGCCCGATGGTGTAGGGATGGGCCGGATGATAAAAGATGTCCTCCGCCGTCCCCTTCTCGACGATCCGTCCCGCGTACATGACCACGATGTAGTCCGCCATCTCGGCGATCACGCCCAGGTCGTGGGTGATCAGCATAATGGAGGCGTTGATCTTGTCCTTCAGATTCCGGAGAAGGTCGAGGATCTGTGCCTGAATGGTCACATCCAGCGCCGTGGTGGGCTCGTCCGCGATGATGATCCGCGGGTTGCAGGCCAGCGCCATGGCGATCATGACACGCTGCCTCATACCGCCGGACAGCTCGTGGGGGAACATACGGCAGACCCCCTCCGCGTTGGCGATCCCCACCAGTTCGAGGGAATGGACCGTCTGCCGTCGGATGTCTTCTTTGGTCTTGCCTTCGCCGTCATGCAGGGCGATGACCTCGTCCACCTGGTCACCGATGCGGAACACCGGATTCAGGGAGGTCATCGGCTCCTGAAAGATCATCGAAACCGCGTTTCCGCGGATCTCCTTCATTTTTTCCCGGGGAACCTTTGAGATCTCGTAGGCCTTATCGCCCAGGTTCAGCCGGATCTGGCCGGACACGATCTGTCCTTGGGGCCGCTGCAGCAGCTGCATGAGGCTGAGCGACGTGACCGACTTGCCGCAGCCGGATTCCCCGACAACGCCCACGGTCTTTCCGACCGGCACGTCAAAGGAGACGCCGTCAACGCTTTTGACCGTACCCGAGTCCGTAAAGAAATAGGTGTGCAGGTCGTCAAATTCCACCGCGTTGGACGGGTCCTTCATCTGTGTCAGGTACTCACTCTCCGGCACGTTTTTGCGTTTCCATTTCTTTTCCAATTCGCCGGTGATCTTCCGGTTCTCCCGGGAGATCGCCCGTACTTCCCTGGCGGACAGATAGCCTTCCGCCTTTGCTTTCTTTGCCATATCCGTCCTCCTTACCGTTTCATCTTCGGGTCAAATGCGTCCCTGAGGCCGTCGCCCACCAGATTGAAGGCGAGGACCGTCGCCAGCAGACAGAAGCCGGCCGGGATCCAGATGAACCAGTAGTTCGTCAGGACGTAAGTGTCATTGACGTCGTTGATGATGTTGCCCCAGGATGCAAAGGGGAACTTGACCCCCAGTCCCAGGAACGAAAGCGTCGCCTCGGTCAGGATCGTGGAGCCGAGGCTCATGGTCATGGACACGATCAGCTGCGGGATGACGTTCGGGATCAGATGACGGAAGATCCGCCGGGACGCCCGGATGCCGCAGGCTTCGGCGGCTGTCATGAATTCCTGCTCCCGGAGCGTGAGGATCTGGCCGCGGACCAGCCTCGCGATCGAAGGCCAGCCGAGGAAGCCGAGGATCAGCATCAGATAGATCATACGGACCTGGGGATCCACCCGCATGGCGTCCATGGCCGCACCGAGGATGATGATGATGGGCATGGAGGGAATACAGTAAAAGATATCTACGATACGCATGATCAGGTTGTCGACCCAGCCGCCGCAGTAGCCGGACAAGCCGCCGAGCAGCACGCCCAGCAGGGTCTCAATGATCACGACGATGAAGCCGATGTACAGGGAGACTCTTCCGCCGTACATCAGACGGGTCAGCATGTCCATGCCGTTCTTGTCCGTACCCAGCCAGTGCTCCTTTGTCGGGCTGTGGTAGGTGTCGAACACCCGGGTCTCCACGGTCTGGAGCACCTTGTAGCTTTGGTTGGCCGGATCATAGGTGATATCGTACACGGCTTCGGTACCGTCCTCATCCGTGTAGGAGAATTCTGCGTCGTCGGCCTGGACGGACTCGATCAGCGCATCCTTGAAGCCTCTGGAGAGAAACACGTCGCCCATGATCGGCTGCACGACATAACGGCTCACGTAAGCGATCTCCGTACCCTCTGACAGGACTGCTCCATCCTCCGTCACTTCATACGTATCTCCTTCATAGACAAAGCCGTCCTTTCCTTCCGCGGACGCCCTGATGATCTCGCACTGCAGCAAAAAAGGCACTTCTTCCTCGCCGGTGCTGGAGCTGACGATATCATAGGTGGCAAAAGCCACGGGAGACTCCTCACCTTCCTTGTAGATGATGTAGACGTCGTTTCCTTCATCCACGCAGGTGTACGTGACCTTCTTGGCTTCAAAGATCTCCTTCCCGGTCTTCCTCGCCAGGACGAACTTGGCCTGCGCGACGGACGGGAAGCTGTCCTTCGATGCCGTCACATAGCGGTACTCGGTGTTTTCCTTGACCGCCGCGTACTGTTTCCGCTGCTCGGTCGTGCTGTAGAACAGCTGGTCTTCCTTATAGGGCGTGATCAGGCCTCCTGCAAAGGAAAACAGCGCCATGAGGATCAGGATCACGAGTCCCGTCACGGCAACCCGGTTCCGGAGGAAGCGCCGTACGACCAGCGCGCCGGGCGATAGGGTTCTGACCCGGCGGTCATCGTTTAGCGACAGTTCTTCGGTCCCGGTAAGAGGCTGCTTGTTTTCTACGTTCTTATTCATCACCGCACCCCCTTACTCGATCCGTACCCGCGGATCCACCACCGCATACAGGATATCCGAAAGCAGATTCCCGAGCAGGGTCAGGATGGCGAGGAACACCAGATAGAACATGGAGAACGGGATATCTCCGGCCACCATGGACTGGTAGGATACGAACCCGATCCCGGGGATCGAGTACAGTGTCTCGGTGATCAGCGCGCCGGCAAAAAGCCCGGGCAGGGAGCTGCCCAGCATGGTCACCAGCGGGATCAGGGTATTACGGAAGGCGTGATGATAGATGACCCTCCGCTCGGAAAGGCCCTTGGCCCTGGCCGTACGGATGTAGTCCGCGTTCAGGACCTCAAGCATGTTGGTACGGGTATAGCGCATCAGATAGCCGATGTTGATCACCACCAGCGTGATGATGGGCAGCACCAGATGATGGGCCTTGTCGGCAAACTTGCCGGCCGCGGAAAGCTGTTCGTAGTTCCGTCCGATCAGGCCGCCCAGGTCAAACCAGCCAAGCTTGACAGAGAATACAAGCTTCATGAGCGACGCAAAAAAGAAGGTCGGCAGGGAAAAACAGGCCAGCGCGATCACGGTGATGGCATAGTCCGTACGCGAGTATTGCTTTGTCGCGGCGATGATGCCGAGCGGGATCGCGATCACGATCTCCAAAAGCAGCGAGATCGCGCCCATGATAAAGGAGATCCAGATACAGTCCTTGAACTTTTCCACAACGGGAACTGTCCATTTCCAGCTGTCGCCGAAATCGCCCCGGATGGCGCGGCCGCACCAGGAAAGAAAGCCCGGGATAATGCCCTTGTCCATGCCGTAGGTGGCGGACAGCTGTGCCATCCACTCGTCAAAGCTCTTGGAACCGGGCGTCATGGACTTCTGACGTGCGACCTGCTCCAGATAGGACGTGGGCAGGCAGCGCATCAGCACATAGATCAGAAACGCCACAAAAACAAGGATCACGGCCGAGATCAGCAGCCGCTTCAGAATAAACTTTTTCATAGTCACCTCGGATATCAAGTATTTCAGGGACTGCCCGTGCCGCATGGTGCGGCACGGGCAGTCCCTGGCAAAACGATCTTACATATGGTCAGTACAGGAAACCTTTACGTCAGTTCAGTTCGATGTTGTAGATCTCCCTGTACCAGTTATAGAAAGTTGTGATATCCGGAGTCATGGTATCCATGTTGACGCGCTCGGTACTGAAGATGACCGCGTTCTGCCTCTGGTAGCAGGGGATCTCGCAGGCCCAGTCGATGACGGTGTCAAGGCAGGCCTTGTACATGGCTTTTCTGTACTCCTGGTCGGTGGACTCACGGGCCATCAGGATCATCTCATCCAGCTCTTCATCCTCGATCTGGTACATGTAGTTGGAGCCACCGGGCTCCTTGCCGCCGTTTGCGGTGTCGGAGTAGTAGATCTGGTACATATCCGGATCCACCGTCGCGCCCCACGCGGCACACCACATGTCGACCTGGTGGGCCTCCAGGCTGGTCCAGAGGTCCGCGGAGTTGGAAAGGTCGGTCACGATCAGGTTCATGCCGATCTCGGCCAGGGCGTCTTTCGCCAGGGTCAGGATCATGAAGGCCGGATGATCGCCGACGCCGTCAGCCGGGATCTGTACCTCATACTCAAGCTTGGCGCCGACCGGAGCCGCCGTCAGCTTGCCGTCTTCGACTGTGTAGCCGGCTGCTTCAAAGAAGCCAAGCGCCGCTTCCTTTGCCGCTGCATACTTCTCCTCATCACTCATGCCGGAGGTGTAGATCGGCTCTCCGTTGACATCGGTGGAGAAGGCGATCTCGTAGTCGTCATCCGTGGGCTGCGGAGCCGCCCAGGAGGTGTTGGAGATCGGATAGTTGATCACGGAAGCACGCTCGCCGTAGTAAGTGTCGATGGCCACGTCGCGGTATACGGACAGGATCGTCGCGAAGGCACGGCGGAGGTTCTTGGACTCATCAGAGCTCGGATCACTGTCCACGCTCATGTTGTGGGTGTTCATGCCGATGTAGCCGTAGCCGAGGTTGTCGACGGTGCTGGTCGTGACCATCTCGCCGTCCAGCTCACCGCCGTTGGCCTGGGTGATCGCGTCAACACATTCGGTGTCAAAGGACGGATCGGTCACATCGATGGTGCCGGTCAGGACGCCGTTCAGCTTATCCTGGTCGGTCACTTCACGGAGATTCAGGTATTTTGTCTTCGGCTCGCCGAGGAAGTAGTTCTCGTTCGCTTCGTAGTTGACCACGCCGTTTTCGTACTTGACAAACTTGTACGGGCCGGCGCCAAGAGGCTGGGTCGTCTTTGCGCGGACCAGGGACAGATCGCCCTTGGGGAAGCCGAAGGAATTGTTGTCATAGTCATAGAGCTCCGGATCACCATAATAGTGAAGCGGTGCGATGGCGACCGGCAGCTGGTAGATCAGGGTCGCGTCGACCTGGGTCGCCACGATCCGCAGGGAATAGTCACCGGTCTTCTGGATACCGGTGATGCTCGGCGCGGACTCGCCGGTCTCGATACCGCGGGTCTTGTAATCCTCACCGTTCTCCATAAAGTCATAGATGGGGGTAGCGGCTGTCTCGGTGGCGCTGAGTGTCGCGATGTCGCCCTCGTAGGCCTCGACCATGGCATTCCAGAAATCCTCTGCCGTCGCGTCGTCCGCGAGCTCATAGCCCCAGTTGGCCGCGCAGGCTGCCAGGGAGTCCTCCTCGGCATTGTAGCCGGCTCCCTTACAGAAATCCACGATCTCCTGGGCAAAGGCTGCGCCCGCCTGGTCAAGATCTGCCCAGAAAGCGGTCTGCTCTTCCTCGGTCCAGTAGGTGTAATCCGTGTTGTCACGTCCGGCTGCCACCAGCAGGTTGAACAGGGTGTCCATACCGGAACGGTACTCGGCCATACCCTCGATCGGCTGTGAGAACAGCGTGTGCGATCCGTCATAGGTCGGATCGCACACGACATACATGGAAAAGATCACGTCGTCGATGGTCATGGGCTCCCCGTCAGAGAAGACCAGATCGTCGCGCATGGTGACGTCGTAGTAGACGGTCCCGTCCTCGTTCTCGGTCACGACGATGTCCGCCGGTCCATAGTAGGTATAATCCGTTCCGTTGTAGGGGATCGTCTCGCCTTCGATGCCGTTGTAGACCACGGCACCGGTACGATCCAGCTGGAACAGCTCAAGCTGGGTAAACCACTGGGCATCCTGGTCATAGGCACTCTCCGCAAAGAACGGAGAGAACTTGCTGCTGAAGTTGGAGTAGCCCGCCACCAGCGGTACATCCTCTTTTTCCTCCGTAGCTGCAGGACCATCGGTCAGCTCATCGGCTCCTTCGTCCTCCGCCTCTGCTTCAGCGGCATCAGCCAGTTCATCCTCCAGAAGCTCCGCATCCGCGTCGATCACCTCTTCGGCGTCGGCATCCAGTTCCGCCTCCTCGGCGTCATCTACGATGTCCAGCGTCTCCTCCGAGACCTCTTCAGCATCGTCCAGTTCGGCCATCGCGGTCATGCTGAAGGCCGTGCTCGTGCTTACGGTCATGGCCGCGGCCAGGATCCAGGCAAGCCATTTTTTGTTCTTGATCATTTTGTGTATTCCTCCCATCCCGGTAAATTTGATACTGCTATTATAGTTGACATTTATATACTTTGTCAATTTCCGCTTGGTTTTTTCCGAAATATTGGTCATTTTGCTGACAAGGCTGTTGTTTCCTGCTTATGCCGCCCCTATTCCGTGCTCTGCCAGGAGATCCCGCGGCTGATCCGTAGAAGAACAAAGCCGCCAACCGCCCCGGCTGCCTGGGAAAAGGCGTATATGGCTGCGCCGGCTCCTTCTCCCCGGTAATTCTTTGTGATGACCGCACCGATGAATCCGGCCAGGCCGATAAAGCCGAGCAGGGCCCGGCCGCCTGCCTCGTAGGGAAAGCGCCGGATCATTTTTTCATACGCATACGTCTGCAGCCTGCCGCGGGTAACAACAAGCCTGCCTACGGAGGCCAGAAGGAGCAGATCCAGAATAAGTCCGAGTGCATAGGGAAGCAGCAGGTAGAAAGCCCCTTCCATCCCGGTTCCGGTCACACAGCCTGCCGCGATGGACAGGCCGCTCATCAGAAGAACGAGCAGTGCAGCGATCCTGCCGGCTTTTCTTACATACGCTGCAGGCCCCGCCTGCATACAGCCCTTCATAGTTTTTCCCGCAGGCCCTGCACCAGTTTCGCCATGCAGCCCTCTTCGAAGGGATCGTCAAGCCCCACCTCCGGAAGAAGCTCCGTAAAGAAGCGGGACGCGGACAGGCGGCAGAGCTTCAGGTAGCTGTCCCAGGCTTCCTTGAAATCCCGGTCCATCCGGTTCTTGTACTGCAGGGCATCCACGGAGGCGATGCAGTAATCGATATAATAGAGCGGGCAGTCAAAGATATGGTGCTGCTTCTGCCAGAAGCCGCCCTGCTCATAATAGGCATTGCCGGTATAGTCAAGATGCGGTTTGTACTGCTTCTCGAGATCCCGCCACACCCGGTTTCTCTCCTTCGGGGACAGGCCCGGATCCGCATAGACGATGTCCTGGAATTCATCCACCATGGTCCCGTAGGGAACAAAGATCACCGAATCCTCGAAGTGCATGTCCACATAATCCCGGAATCTGTCTCCGAAGAATTCCTTCATCCAGGGCTCCGTAAAGAACTCCATCGACATGGAATGGGTCTCCGCCGTCTCCATCGTGATGTCCGCATGCTCCTTGATCGGGTCCATGCCGGCCAGGTATCCCTGGAAGGCGTGGCCGCACTCGTGTGTGATGACGTCCACGTCCCCGCTGGTCCCGTTGAAATTCGCAAAGATGAACGGCGCGTTGTAGTCCGGCAGATAAGTCATGTAGCCGCCGGTCTTCTTGCTTTTCCGTCCCAGCACGTCAAAAAGCTCATTTTCGCACATGAAGTCCATGAATTCGCCCGTCTCCGGGGAAAGCTCCCTGTACATGCGCTGTCCCGCGGCGAGGATCTCCTCCGGCGTCCCCACAGGGGCCGGATTTCCGTTCAGGAAATACACGCCCTCGTCAATGTAGGACAGCCTGTCGAGTCCCAGACGGCGTCTGCGTTTTTCGTGCAGCTCCTCCGCAAAGGGAACCAGGTCACGGCGGACCTGAGAGCGGAAGGAAGCGACCATCTCCCGGTCGTAGCAGTTCCGCTGCATCCGGTCATAGCCGAGGGTCAGATAATTCTCCTGCCCAAGCTTTTGGGCCTGGGCGGTCCGGTTTTTGACCAGCTTGTCGTAGATGTCCTCGATCTCCTCCTGGTTTTTTACAAAGAAGGCGGAGTACTTCTCCCAGGCTTCCTTACGGACCGTCCGGTCCTGATTGTGAAGGAAAGGCGTCATCAGGGACAGGTTCTTTTCCTCTCCCTGCCAGTCGATCCGGGCCGAAGCCAGGAGCTTATTGTAGCGGGTCTGCAGCGCGTTCTCCTCCTGCATCAGCTCCACCAGGCAGGGATCCACGGAGCGCATGGCCAGCTCGATGTTCTTGAAGGCCACCGGTCCGATCTTCTCCTCCAGATACGGGCGGAAGGGTGATTCATAGAGCTTTTTCTGATAAGCTACGACCAGATTCTCAAAGACCGGTCCCATCTCGTCATAATAGTCTTTTTCCGTATTGTAAAAAGTATCCGTCGTGTCGATATCGTGGCGGATCCCGGCGAGGGTCATCTGTGTCGCGGCGTGATCCGTCAGCTTATAGTATTTCTGATGGACCGCGAACTGCTCTTCGCCTGTCTTCGCGGCGTCGAACTCCTGCATGAGAGCCGCAAAATCCTTCTGCACCTGCTCCATATCCACACGGGTATAGGGCATATCGTTGAATTTCATCATTTTTCCTCCTTCACGGTTCTGTGATCCTTCGGCCATCCGGCCCGGATCTTCTCCTTCAGTTCATCAAGGGTCGGGATCCCGCTGAGTGAATCGTAGGTCTGTACGCAGGACGCGCCGGCCGCGGCCGCAAGATGCAGGCAGTCCTGCCAGGGGCACTCCTCGAGAAGCGCGGTCAGAAATCCGGCGATCGTCGTGTCTCCCGCGCCGGTCCCGGACAGAACCTTTTCCACATGATAGCTTTCTTCAAAGTATTCCACATCAGCCCAGGAATCAGCGATCCTTTCACCGATCCCGCCGCCGATCGTAAGGAGCTTTTCCCTCCCGGCTGTCCGGAAGTAGATGCCGGGCGCTCCGCATTTGATGAGGAGCACCTTTGCCCCGTAGGAAAGCAGTCGGTCCGCCAGCGGCTTTACATCGGTGAAGGGATCCAGCACCGTCGTGAGATCCCGTCCTTCAGCCCGCCGGAGCCACTCGTGATACCTTTCCCGGTCCAGCATGAGGCAGAGTTCTTCCACGCTCGGGACAAAGAAATCAAGGTCCGGCATACAATCCAGGAGGATCGCGTCCCAGTCAAGGGCACCGACCTCCGAATCCTCCTCAAAGAGGACCATGTCCACCGATGTGGCGACCCCCAGTTCATGGACCCTTTTCAGTATCTTTTTAAGCCCCCGGGCATTGTCCTTGTAGATGCCATGCATATGGGGCGGATATCCGAAATGGAACAGGTTTTTCCTCGCCACAAGGTCATAGTCGACATCGTCTTCGGTGAACAGGTCATTGGCGCCGGGATGATGCAGGATGATCCGGTCGATCCCCGGCGGTGCCAGGATCACCGAATAGGAGGTGGAGACCTCGTCCGACTGCTTCATGGTCGAGTCCGAGATCCCGTATCCGGCAAGCTCGGACCGGAGCATCCGGCCGAATTCATCGTTCCCTGTCATGCCGCCCAGCTCCACATCGGCGCCGAGCCGCTTCATCCCGATCCCGGTATTGGCAACGGAGCCGCCCAGGCTGATCGTTGCCTCATCCACGGCGATCAGTCTTCCGGGAGCAAAGAACCGGTCCGCGTCTTTTTTTGTCTTACTGTGGATCGCAGGCGTGATATCCAGGCAGATATGCCCTGCCGCGATCGCCTTTCCCTTTGCCATGGCCGAGTGCCCTCCTGTGTCTCGTCTTTTCTGTTACTGTTTTTTTGTGGCAAACCGTTCCCTGCTCTTCTTGTCCGGGCTCGCTTCCACGATCTCCCCGGCTGCCATCAGCGCCATCTTGGTGAGCAGCGGGCCGATCAGTTCATAGATGAGCACACTGAACAGGATGATGTTCCGGATCAGGACGGCTTCCTCTCCTCCGAGGCTCTGGGCCGTGACGACCATGCCCAGGGCTACGCCGGCCTGCGGGAACAGTGTGATTCCCAGGTATTTCTGTACATTTTTGCTGCAGCCCGTCGCCTTGCTGCTGTAGTGGGCGCCGTAGTATTTTCCAAGGCACCTGACCAGGATGTAGACAATACCGATCAGTACCGTGGATGGATGGCGGAAGACGCTCAGCTCAAGGCCGGCGCCGCTGATCACGAAAAACGTGGCGAACAGTGGAGACGTCCACTTATCCGCCCTGCTCATGATATCCGCCGAGTACTCGCTCATGTTGCAGAACATGGTCCCAAGCATCATACACACGAGGAGCGATGAAAAGGAGATGCATGCCGGGCCGATCTCGATCCTGACGGAGGCGAGCGCGATGGTCAGGACCACGAACGCGATCGACAGGGAAAGACGGTTGGAATTCGAGAAGAAAAGCTTCTCAAGCTCCGTCAGAAGCACGCCCATAAGCGTTCCCAGAAGCAGGGAGAATACGATCTCTAAAAGCGGGTTTACGATGATCGACCAGACGTTCAGGGCGCCTCCCTCGAGGGCCTGGGCGATCCCGAAGGATTCGGCGAAAACGACAAGGCCCACTGCGTCATCCAATGCGACGATGGGAAGCAGAAGGTCCGTTACTTCACCCTTCGCCTTGTACTGACGGACAACCATCAGCGTTGCGGCCGGTGCCGTCGCGGAGGCGATCGCCCCCAGCGTGACCGCGACAGACATCGGGAGTACCTCTTCGCCAAGGGCAAAATGAAGCCCGATGAGGGCCGCATCCACCAGGGCCGTTGCCGTCACGGCCTGCACGATACCGATCACCAGCGCCTGCCTTCCTGTCTGCCGCAGCTGGGACAGCCGGAATTCATTTCCGATCGCGAATGCGATAAAGCCGAGGGCGGTGTTGGTAAGAACGTTCATTCCGTCCACGGCTTCCATGTCGACAAAGCCGAGGCCCGGGATCCCGATCCTGCCAAGGCAGTAGGGACCGACGAGCAGACCGGCGATCAGAAAAGCGGTCACGTCGGGAAAAGAAAGGTGCAGGTACTTGAAGACACGGGTCATCAGAAGCCCGGCCAGCAGTGCGATCGAGGTTGTCAGTAACGATTCCATTTGTAAGTTCCTTCTTTCTGTTATTTCATTGCTTCGTCCCGGGACTGGATCATCAGAAGATCCCCGGAACGATACTCTACCTTTGCGGTTTCATCCCTGAATTCATTGCTGATCGTCCGTCCGCAGTCGCGGAAGGACAGGTGATAGTCCGAAAGCGGATACTGAAAGCCTGTCAGGGTCAGGCCTTCCACCTCGCAGCCGAGGGCACAGAAGGATACGTACTTTCCGAACTGTTCCTTCTTTAGGAGAATCTCCCCGGGCGCAACGAGCCGCATACAGTTCCATGGGTCGAGAAGCGTGACAAAGACGCCGTTCTCCCTGCCTCTAAGAAGAAGTCCCAGGTTGGCCAGCATATGGTCGACCCGCGTGCCCGTAGCCCCGAGGATCGCGATCCGCCCTGCCCCCTGCCGGATGGCCAGCATCAGCGCGGCCTCCGTGTCCGAGTCGTCCTTTTCCCGGGGAAGGCGGATAACGCACTCCTCCGGAAGTTTATGTAAAAGCTCCTGCGATCCGGCACTGTCAAAATCACCGATCGCGAGATCCGGCTGCATCCCGTGAGAGGCAAAAAAATCAAGGCCATGGTCGGCTGCGATCAGCCGCAGGCCTTCACTGCCGGCGCTTTCTCTTGCTTTTCCCAAAAAATCGAGGGCAAAATCATCCTGGATATTGCCCCCGCTGATAATCACCGTATCAAAGCTGTACATACCTGTCTGTTACTCCATGCTGCCGGCGATCCTTTGGATCGCTTCATGCGTACTGCGGATATTCGCGGCCAGGTCTCCCTTAAAGACCGCGGAGCCCTCGACCAGAAAGTTTGCGCCGGCCTTGATGGCCGTCTCCAGCGTACCGGCGTTGATGCCGCCGTCCACCTGGATGTCCACCGGAAGATTCCGTTCATCGATGATCCGGCGCAGTTCCTGCACCTTGGCCGTGCAGGCGTCAATGTATTTCTGTCCGCCGAAGCCCGGCTCGACCGTCATGACGAGGATCATGTTGATCCTGTCAAGATAAGGCAGCGCCTCCGCAACCGGCGTATTCGGCTTGATGGAGATACCAACCTTTGCACCTGTCTTCCGGATCAGGCGGATCGCCTCGTCCGTATCCCGGCAGGCTTCCGTGTGAACGGTGATGGAATCGGCTCCGCAATCGCCGAATTCCTCGATGTAACGTTCCGGGTTGTCCACCATCAGATGTACATCGAAGAAGAGATCGGATTCCTTGCGGATCGAACGGATCACGGGCATTCCAAAGGAGATGGAAGGGACAAAAAGGCCGTCCATCACATCGATATGCACGATCTGTACGCCCTCCTTCTTCAGGATGGAGAGCTGTTCACCCAGGCGGTTGAAATCCGCCGACAAAATGGAAGGACATAACTGGTAATTCATGGTCTTCTCCTGTTATTCTCAATACTTCTTCCGCTGCCTGAGTTCCTCATGCATCAGAAGATAATTGTCGTAACGCTCCCGGTCGATCAGTCCCTCCGCGAGGGCCTGTTTGACTGCACAGTCCGGCTCATGGATGTGCCTGCAGCCCTGGAACCGGCAGTCCGGCTCATACCGTACGAACTCCGGAAAGAACCTCCAGAGCTCATCTTCCTCGAGCTCCTCCGGGAGGAACAGCGAGGAAAAGCCCGGCGTATCGACCAGAAATGTCCGGTGGTCCACCGGGATGATCTGGGAATGCCGCGTCGTGTGCCGGCCTCTTTTGAGCTTGCGGCTGATCTCGCCGGTCTCCATCCGGATCACCGGCTGCATCCAGTTGGTGATCGAGGATTTGCCGACGCCGGAAGGACCTGCGACCACCGTCGTCTTTCCGTCCAGCGCCGCGCGGATCAGGTCAAGTCCCTCTCCCCGGGCAATGCTCGCAAGAAGCACCTGGTATCCGCAGCTTCTGTATACGGAGGCAAGAGACGCAAGCGTCTCTTTCTCTCCGAGATCTGTTTTGTTGATACAGATGATGACAGGGATTCCTTCCCGCTCCATCATGATCAGGAACCGGTCCAGCAGCATCCGGTTCGGAGCCGGATCCTTCGCTGCAAAGATCACGAATGCCTGGTCCACGTTGGCCACAGCCGGGCGGATCAGAGAGTTCCGGCGCGGAAGGAGCTCGTCTACGTTTCCCTCCTTGTCGGTCTCGTCAAGAACGCTGATGACCACGTCGTCGCCCACCAGCGGTTTCTGTTTGTCCTTGCGGAAGATCCCTTTGGCTTTACACTGGTACAGTACGCCGTCTTCTGCATACACGTAATAGAATCCGGCGATCCCTTTTATGATCTTACCCTGCATGCATCACTCCACAAGAGAAAAGCTGATCGGGTAATGACCGAGTTCTTCGTAGGTTCCGTTCACCTGCTCAAGCAGATGGATCGTTCCCGTGCTGACGCCGGAAACGCCCGTCAGGTCAAGCTGGTAGGGGAATTCGATCTGCTCCCCGTCGATGACGACGGAGGCCACCAGCTGCCCGTTCACCTCCTGGACAAGCTCAAGCCGTACCGGCCCTCCGCTGTAGCCCTCCGGCGTGTTCAGACGCTGGTTGCATTTCCAGACTTCACCGGAGTCCGTGTTGACCGCCACCTGTTCGGCTGTCTCTGTCTGCACCGGCTGCTCTTCGACAGGAGCGGCCGCCTGTGCGGATGCGCAGACCGTGATGGTGATCGGCTCGTCCGGATTTGCGATGGACTGCGCTTCGAGGCTCTGCGCGATGACCTCACCCGGCGCATGGTCGCTGCTTTCGGTTTCCTCAACATTGATCGTCAGCCACTTGCCGAGGGTCGTCAATGCGTCGTTCTTTGTCATGCCTACCACGGAAGGCACCTCCGCGCCATCCTCGTAGTAGCGCCCGCGGCTCACCGTCAAGGTCACCGTACCGCCGCCGCTGACCGTCGTGCCGGCCACCGGATTGGTCGCCGATACATAGCCCGGCTCGACCAGTGCATAGCCATCGTCGTCCAGTTCACTGTATTCATTTTCAATAGCCACATTGAGTCCCTGGGATTCCAGGATATCCTGCACCTCGACCGCAGCCAGTCCCACCATGTCGGGAAGCTCCACGTCCGGTGTACCGCTGCTGATATAGTACTGGAGGGTCGTATTCTGCTGCACCTGTGTCCCGGCGGCAGGATCGGTCCGGCTGATGCGGCCCTTTTCCTGCGTGGAGGGCTCTTCACCCATCATCTGGACGCCAAGCGCCATGGACTGGGCAATATCCTTCGCCTCGCTCTCGGTCTTACCGATCAGGTCGGGAACGGCTACGCTCGTGTCGACGACCGGTGTCGGAGTGGGGGACGGTTCCTCGGTCTGCGTCGTCCGGCCGGTCAGCCGGTCCAGAAGCCCCGCCTCCCTCGCGATAAAGTAGATCGCCGCGATCAGGAGGGCCGCTCCCAGGATCATGCCGATGATCGGGAGGATCCGGCTCCTGCTTCTTCTCTTTTTGCGCTTCTTTGTCTCGCGCTGGCGCTGCGGTGCCTCGTCCTCATCCTCGTCGTCATTTTCCTCACGGAGCTCTTTTTCGAGTTCAAGCGCTTCGTTCTTCAGGTTCTGTTTGGAGGATTTCTTGATCTGGTCGACCTCGTCGCTGCCGATCACGCGGGTCTTGGCTTCGTTGTCCACACTCGTCAGCTTGACGAAATCTCCCTGCGGATCGATGAGGGAATGCTTCAGGTCCGCGATCACCTCACCCATATTGGGATAACGTCTGTCAACACTCTTCTGGGTACACTTGTAGATGATCTGCTCCAGGCTGTAGGGAAGCTCCGGCGTGTAGGCGCTCGGCGGAACGATCTCCTCCTGCAGGTGCTTGATGGCGATCGCCACGGTCGTATCCCCGTCAAAGGGGACCTTGCCGGTGACCATCTCGTAGATCGTGATGCCCAGCGAGTAGATATCGCTCTTTTCATCACTGTAACCGCCCCGGACCTGTTCCGGGGAGCTGTAATGGACGGACCCCATCACATTGGAACTGATGGTGTTGGAGGACGCGGCTCTCGCGATGCCGAAATCCGTCACCTTGACCTTGCCGTCCGTCGAGATAATGATATTCTGCGGTTTGACATCGCGGTGCACGATGCCATGGCTGTGCGCGGCTTCCAGGCCCATGGAGACCTGGATCGCGATGCTCGTCGCTTCCTTGATGGAAAGCTTGCCTTTTTTGGAGATATACTCCTTGAGGGTGATCCCCTCGATCAGTTCCATGACAATGTAGTAGACGCCTTCATCGTCCCCTACATCGTATACATTGACGATATTCGGATGCATCAGCCCCGCTGCCGCCTGGGCTTCACTCCTGAATTTCCGGATAAACGTCTTATCTTCCCGGAACTCCGGTTTCAGGACCTTGACGGCGACCTGTCTGTTCAGCTTATGGTCCATGGCCTTGTAGACGTCGGCCATCCCTCCGGTCCCGATCTGTTCCAGTATCTCATAGCGCTCTGCTATGACCATCCCTGCTTTCAACATGTCTCCACCTCATCTGCAAATGGTTCTATCAATACGATCGCGATATTGTCCTTGCCGCCGTTGGAATTTGCTTCCTGCACCAGCGCCTCCCCTTTTTCCCGGAGATCTGTCTCCCGGTTCAGGACTATTTCCTCGATCTTGCTGTCTTCCACCATGTTGGTCAGTCCGTCGGAGCACATCAGGATGATGTCTCCGGGCTCCAGTTTCAGGTCAAAAAAGTCTACGTCCACACTGGTTTCCGCACCAAGCGCTCTGGTTATGATATTTTTCTTCGGATGGTTGCGCGCCTCCTCCGGGGCGATCTCTCCCATGCGGACCATCTCCTGGACAAGGGAATGGTCGCGGGTCACCTGACGGATCTGGTCCTGCACCACATACAGCCGGCTGTCTCCGATGTTGGCCACGTATGCATACTGGCCGACCACGGTACAGACCACCATCGTTGTCCCCATTCCTTCGAGGGATTCATCCATTTTTGCCCGTTCAAGGATCTCTGTGTTGGCTGTCTCGATGGCATATCGGATCACCTTGACCGGATTGTAATCCTGATCGTTCCGAATCTCCCTTACAAGCGTCTGCACACCGTGTGAGGATGCATAATCCCCGGCGTTATGCCCGCCCATTCCGTCTGCGACCACAAACAGGTTCGGGAGATTGCCGACCGGATCGCCGGAAACAAACACATAATCCTGATTCATCTTCCGCTTCTGGCCAACATCAGTCGCCGAAAATATCCTCATGTCGTTTCTCACTTTCTGTCTTCTCCAGGTAACTCCTGCGCAACTGTCCACAGGCACCGTCTATATCGCTGCCCATTTCTCTTCTAATAGTAACATTTATTCCGCATTTTTCAAGGATTATTTTGAAATTGGCGACCGACGAACGCGCGGAACGGCGGAAGCTTCTCTCACGCACCGGGTTCACCGGGATCAGGTTGACATGACAGTTGATATCCCGGATCTTCCCGGCCAGTTCCCTGGCATCCTCCTCCGAATCATTCACGCCGGAGGCGAGGCTGTACTCAAAGGTGATCCGCCGGCCTGTTTTTGCAAAATAGACCCGGCAGGCATCGAGCAGTTCATCCACGGAGTACCGGTTGGCGATCGGCATCAGGATCCGGCGCTTCCCGTCGTTCGGTGCATGCAGGGAGATCGCGAGGGTCATCTGCAGCTTCTCCTCGGCCAGCTCATGGATCCGCGGGACCAGCCCGCAGGTGGAGACCGTCAGGTTCCTCTGGCTGATATGAAGCCCGCCCTCCTCCGTCAGAATGTAGATGAAATCCAGCAGGCTGTCATAGTTGTCAAGCGGTTCCCCGGTGCCCATCACCACCACGTGATCCACGCGCTCGCCCGTATCCGCCTGGATCCGGTAGACCTGGTCAAGCATTTCGGAAGCCGTCAGGTTCCGCTTCAGCCCGCCGAGGGTCGATGCGCAGAACCGGCACCCCATCCGGCAGCCGGCCTGTGATGAGATGCAGACCGAATTTCCGTGGTGATACCGCATCAGGACGCTCTCGATCACGTTTCCGTCCGCAAGCCGGAACAGGTATTTGCGCGTTCCGTCCAGCTTTGAGATCTGCACATCCAGCTGCTCAAGGGACACGATGGGCATCTCCTTCAGCTTCTCTTTCAGAGAATTCGGAAGATTCTTCATCTCCTCATAGGAGACGGCCCCGTGCTGGTGCAGCCAGCCGTACAGCTGCCTGGCCCGGAACGGTTTTTCCCCAAGCGATACCATCAGGGCGTTCAGCTCCTCCGGCCGCATGGATTTGATATCCTTCATATCTTCCTCCGGAATTTCGCGATAAAGAACCCGTCCGTCTTATGTACTCCGGGCAGCAGCTGCAGATATCCGAGCGAGGAGCTCTCGCACCGCAGCTCTTCCGGCAGATGATCATCCAGGCTCTCCAACCGGAAGGGATGATTGTTCAGGAACCACATCATGTTTTCTTCATTTTCTTCTTTGGCGATCGTGCAGGTACTGTAGATCAGAATGCCTCTGGACTTCACGTACTCCGCCGCCTTGTCGAGGATCGACCGCTGGATCTTGACCAGCTCCTCCTGCTGCTGGCGGTTCGCCCTGTATTTGATCTCCGGCTTGTGTCCGATCACGCCGAAGCCGGAGCACGGCACGTCCGCCAGAACGATATCGGCCCTGCATTCGGAATCCACGTCGAACACCGTGGCGTCCTGCACCTTCGTCTGCACATTGATGACGCCGAGCCTTGCGATATTCTGTTCAATAAGTTCGACCTTGGCCGCGCTCACATCACGGGCGTCCACCATGCCGAAGCCTTCCATCTTGTCCCCCATATGGAGACTTTTGCCCCCGGGCGCCGCGCAGAGGTCGATCACGTAATCGCTCCGCTGCGGATCCGCGATCTCCGCCACCAGCATGGAGCTCACGTCCTGCACCTGGATCTGGCCCTTGACAAAGGCATCCAGCGCCAGCAGGTGATCGTAGCCCGAGATCTTAAGCGCGTAGGGCAGGTAGGGCCCCTGTTCCACCGTGACGCCCTGGGAGAGCAGGCTCTCCCGGATCCTGGCGGGATCGTTCAGGTATGTCCTGGCCCGCACACAAAGCGGTTTTTCGGTCAGGAAATCCGCCAGCATCTTTTCCGTCGTCTCTTCCCCGTAATCGGAAAGCCACCGGTCGACCAGATGCTCCGGCATGGAATAACGGACGGAAAGATACCGCACCGGATCCTTTTCCCGGTCCGGGTATTCCTCCTCCGTTCCCTGGCGGCTGATGTTCCGCAGCACACCGTTCACGAATCCCTTCAGGTTGAAAAAGCCCTTTTTCTGCGCCAGGCGCACCGCTTCATTGACCACGGCGCTGTCCGGCACGCTGTCCATATATTTCAGCTGATAGACCGCGCTCCTTAAGATCTCCCGGATCACCGGCTTCATTTTGTCCACCGGGACGGAGGATACCGAATCCAGAATATAGTCCAGTTGGATCCGGTTCTCCAGGGTCCCTTCACAGACCCGGGTGATAAACGCGCGTTCCTGCCTGGGAAGATACTGGTGCTTGTCCAGCACATTCCGGAGCGCGATATGGCTGAGCTGTCCTTCCTCGTCGATCTCCAGCAGGATATCCAGGACCAGCTCCCGCAGATTGATCTCGTTAGTCATCCCTTCTGTTTCCTCCGGCAAGCGCAATCATACGGAGCAGCTGCAGGACCGATCCCGCCAGTGCCGCCACGTAGGTCAGGGCGGCGGCGGTAAGGACCTTCCTGGCGCCCTTGTTCTCCTCCGGGCTCAGCGTTCCGGTCTGTTCGAGCATGACCAGGGCCCTCGACGAGGCGTTGAACTCTACCGGGAGGGTCACCAGCTGGAACAGGACCGCCAGGGAGAACATGAGGATCCCGATCATCAGCACGGGCCTCATGGAGAGGATCAGCCCCACCACGAAGATCGGCCAGGAAAGGTTCGCGCCGATATTGGCGACCGGAACGATGGCGGAGCGGATATTCAGCGGCGCATAGTTATGTGCATGCTGGATGGCATGCCCGCATTCATGGGCCGCGACGCTCACCGCGGCCAGGGATGTCTGTCCGTAGGTGGTTTCCGACAGGCATACCTTGTGGCTTCTCGGATCATAATGATCCGTCAGGCTTCCCTGCACGGCGACCACCTGGACATCATTGATGCCCGCCGAGCGGAGGATACGTCTGGCTGTCTCCTCGCCGGTCAGTCCCGAATGGCTCCGCACCCGGCTGTATGTGGAATATGTTTTTTTGAGCAGCGCGGAAGCTCCCAATGAGATCAGCGCCGCAATGATCAGCAGAAAATAGGTCCTGTCAAAATAAAATCCGTACATATGCTCACCCCTGTTCCTTGTTTGATCAGCTTGTCAACTTTGTTCCGGGTGCAACGGGATACCCCCGCAGGAACGCATCCGCGCTCATTCTCTTTTTGCCTTCCAGCTGCACCTCCAGAAGCAGGAGGCTTCCCTCCCCGCAGGCGACCCGGATCCCTTCCCGGTCAGCCGAAAGGATCGTCCCCGGAGCTTCTGTCCCGGATCCGTCCGGCAGTGCCTGGCATCTCCAGATCTTGAAGGTCCTGCCGTCAAGCTTTGTAAAAGCGCTGGGCCACGGGGACAGGCCTCTGACGAGCCGTTCCAGCTCCTCTGCGCTTCTTTCGAACTGTAAAAGTCCCATCTCTTTTTTGATCATCTTTGCATAGGGCGTGGGGCTCTCCTCCGGCTGTTTCTCGTACACAGCCGTACCGTCAAGGACCGACGGGATCGTCTCTACGAGGAGCTCCGCGCCGGCGGACGCAAGCTTGTCAAACAGACTTCCGCCCGTATCCTCCGGTGTGATCGGGACGACCTTTCTGGAGATCATGTCCCCCGTATCCAGCCCTTCTCCCATCCGCATGATCGTGACGCCGGTCTCCTTTTCCCCGTCGATCAGGGCCCACTGGATCGGGGCCGCCCCCCGGTATTTGGGAAGGAGGGATCCGTGGATGTTCAGGCAGCCGTACCGCGGCATGTCCAGGATCTCCTTCGGGATGATCTGACCGAAGGCCGAGACCACGATCAGGTCCGGTGCAAGCTCCTTCAGTGTTTCGATAAACGCGGCATCCCGCACCTTCCGGGGCTGATAGACCGGGATCCCGTGCCGGAGGGCCACCTCCTTGACAGGCGTCGGAACAAGGCTTCCGCTCCGCCCTTTCGGCTTGTCCGGCTGGGTCACGACGCCGATGACCGGATCGTTTTCACGGAGAAGCGCTTCCAGTGCCGGTACGGCAAAATCCGGACTTCCCATAAACACGATCTTATTCATCCGCATCGTCCTCTTCCTCGCTGTAGGTTACTTCGTGGAGTTCTCCCTCCACCAGGGATGTGTACATCCTGCCTTCCAGATGATCCAGCTCATGGCAGAACGCTCTCGCCAGAAGATCATCCCCTTCGTATTCGACGGTTTCCATATCTTCATTCTGGGCACGCACCTTCACGTGCTGCGGCCTGGTCACGACGCCGGACATACCGGGGACGCTTAAGCATCCTTCTTCGCCGGTCTGTTCTCCGCTCTGTTCCACGATCTCCGGATTGACCAGGACGAGCGGGCCGTCGCCCACATCGATCACTACGATGCGCCGGAGCACGCCCACCTGCGGGGCGGCCAGGCCGACACCGCTGGCATCGTACATCGTATCCAGCATATCCTGTACAAGCTCACGAAGACGCGGCGTCATCTCCGTCACCATTCTGCATTTTTTGGTCAGTACCTCGTCGCCTTCCGTCCGAATCGTTCGTAAAGCCATTTTTTTCCTCCTTCGTATACGATATGTCTAGACCAGATCCACCTGGATCAGGATCCTTCGGAATCCGGAATTGATCTCCACGTATCTTTCAACTATATCCTTTATGTGCACCAATGCTTCATGCTGCGGATGCTTCAGGTACAGCACCTGCCTGTACTGATCCCTGATCCGGCCGACCGCTTCGGGGGCCGGTCCGATCAGGCCCGGTTCCGGCCGGACACCGATCCTTCCGACCAGGGCCGCGATATGGCCCATGCCCTCCGTCAGGAGGTCCTCATCCTCCGATGCGCCGAGCACGGCCAGCATATGCCCGGTCGGCGGGTAGCTCATCAGCATACGGTAACTGTATTCTTCCTCATAAAAAGCCCTGTAATCCTGGCTGACCGCCGCGCGGATACTGTAATGCTCCGGATGGTAGGTCTGAATGACCGCCCTGCCCGGATTCCTCCCCCGGCCCGATCGTCCCACCGCCTGCGTCAGCAGCTGGAAGGTACGCTCCGCCGAATGATAGTCCGACGCGTAGAGCGACAGGTCCGCTGCCAGCACGCCCACGAGCGTGACATCCGGAAAATCATGTCCTTTGACGATCATCTGGGTACCCAGGAGGATGTCCGCCTCATGGGCCGCAAAGGCTGAAAGGATCTGCTCGTAGCTGCCCTTCGTCCGTGTCGTGTCCGAATCCATCCGAAGGACCCTTGCTTCCGGGAAGGTCCTTTTCAGCACCTGCTCCACCTGCTGTGTGCCCGCCTTGAAGCCGCCGATATACGTGGAACCGCATTCCGGACAGCCGGAGGGCATCGGCATGGTAAACCCGCAGTAGTGGCAGACCAGGGTGCCGTTGTTATGCTGTGAGAGCGAGACCTCACAGTGGGGGCATTTCATCACATGGCCGCAGGTGCGGCACGATACAAACCCGGCGTACCCCCGCCGGTTAAGAAAAAGCATCGCCTGCTCTTTGGCGCGCAGGCATTGCTCCAGCTCCGCCCGGAGCGCACGGCTCAGGATCGACCGGTTCCCGGACTTCAGTTCCTCCCGGAGATCTGCAATGTGCACGCGGGGAAGCGGTCTCTCTTCATAGCGGCCTTCCAGGCTTACCAGGAGGTACTCCCCTGCTTCCGCCCGGCTGTACGCCTCCAGAGAAGGCGTCGCAGACCCCAGGACCACCCTCGCCCCTTCCATGCGGGCACGTTCGACGGCCGTTTCCCTGGCGTGATAACGGGGCGTACTCTCGCTCTTATAGGCCGGCTCATGTTCCTCATCCATGATGATCAGCCCCAGCCTTGTAAAGGGCGTAAAGAGCGCCGACCGCGGGCCCACCATGATCCGGATATCCCCTCGCTTTGCCCGTTTGAACTGGTCGTAGCGTTCCCCCTGGGAAAGCCGGGAATTCAGAACGGATACCTGATCCCCGAACCGGCCGTAAAACCGTCGTACCGTCTGGTAGGTCAGCGAGATCTCCGGGATCAGGACGATGACCTCCCGTCCCTCTGCGAGGACCTCCTCGATCAGCTTCATATAGACCTCGGTCTTGCCGCTCCCGGTCACGCCGTGGAGAAGGACCGGCCTCGGTGCTTCCCGCCGCCACTCTTCACGGATCTTCGCCGCCGCTTCCTCCTGGCTCTCTGACAGGGCTGCTTCCGGCAGCCGCTCGTAATCCGAAGGATCCAGGGAAAGCCGGAGCGCTTCGCGGCTGTCCAGCCGGATCATATCCTTCTGTACAAAATACCCGGCGACGGAGGCGTTCATCCCCAGCGCTCTCGCTTCCTGCAGGGAGAGGCTCCCGTCCTCCGAGGCGAGAAGTCCCTCCAGAAGCCGTGTCCGCGCCTTATAGCGGGTCCCCCGAAGAAAGGCCAGTTCATCTTCCGCTGTCTCCGGGTCTGCGGTCAGGATCACTTTCCTGTTCTCTTTCGCCCGGACCTTTTCACGGATGGGAAGGACGGTCTTCAGGGCCTGGAGCATCGTCCCTCCGTAATTGCCTCTCAGCCAGTCTGCCAGCGCGATCAGTCTCGATTCGTTTGTCTCACTGTCGATCGCGATCCCGCGGATCTCCTTGACCTTGTCCTCCGCGTATCCTGCTTCATCCGAAAGGCCGATCACGTATCCCTGCCGCAGCTGGTTGCCTTTCCCGAAGGGGACGTTGACCACCATGCCGATCTGGACCCGTGGGACCAGCTCCTCCGGAACCCGGTAGGAGAATCCTCTGTCGAGCTTGTCTGACGATATATCAATGATCACTTCTGCATACAATGTTTATTTTCCCTCCAGGATCTCCCGGATCAGCACTCTCTCATCCATCGGGTACTTTTTCCCGCGGATCTCCTGGTAATCCTCATGGCCCTTTCCGGCCAGAACGATGATATCGCCCGGCTCCCCGTTCCGGATCGCATAGGCGATCGCTTCCTTCCGGTCGATGATCTCCACATACTTTCCATCTGTTTTTTCCATGCCGGTACGTATATCGTCGATGATCGCCTGCGGCTCTTCATTCCGGGGATTGTCCGACGTGATGATCGTAAGATCCGCGAGCCGTCCCGACACCTCACCCATCTCAAAGCGGCGGAGCTTTGACCGGTTGCCGCCGCAGCCGAACAGGCAGACGAGCCTGTGCGGATGATACTCGCGAAGGGTCGTCAGAAGGCTCTCCAGCGCCATGGCGTTGTGCGCGTAGTCGATCATCAGGGTGAATTCATCCGATACCTTGACCATCTCGATCCGGCCCTTGACCTTCGCGACCCGGAGGGCCTTTATGATGTTCTCCTCCGAGACATTGAAATGGCGGCAGATCGCGATGGCCGTCAGCGAATTATAGATACTGAATTTGCCGGGGATATCGATCTCGACCGGGAAATCCATCAATCCTTTTACATGATAGGAGATCCCGAGATACCCTCTGCCGCCTACCAGGGAAGCATCCTCCGCCCGAAGATCCGCCTCCGGTGAAAAACCATAGGTCTCGAGCGTACAGGTATGATCCTTCACGATCTCTGCAAAATGCGGATCGTCCCGGTTGACGATCCCGACCCGGCACTGCGAAAGAAGCATGGCCTTGCACGCCAGGTAATGGGCAAAATCCCTGTGCTCATTCGGGCCGATGTGGTCCGGTTCAATGTTGGTAAAGATCCCGTAATCAAAGACAAAGCCCTGCGTCCGGTGAAGCATCAGTCCCTGGGAGGAGACCTCCATCACCACGCAGTTGATCCCTGCATCCACCATCCGGCGGAAATACTCCTGGATCACATAGGACTCCGGGGTCGTATTGGCAGCCGGGATGACCTCGTCGCCGATGATCGCTTCGATCGTGCCGATGAGTCCTACCTTGTAGCCGGCGTTCTCCAGGATGGACCTGACCATGTAGGTCGTGGTCGTCTTTCCCTTGGTGCCCGTGATCCCGATGGTCGTCAGAGAATCTGCCGGATGCCCGAACCAGGCAGCCGAAATAAAGGCCATGGCATAGCGGGTATCCCCGACCTGAACCACGGTCACATCGCTTCCGGCCTCCACCGGTTCCTCCACGACCAGGACCTCAGCCCCTTTGGATACGACGTCAGCGGCAAATGTATGGCCGTCCACAACCGCCCCGCGGATGCAGATGAACAGCGATCCCTTCGTCACCTTCCGGGAATCATAGACGACGGCCGTCACTTCGCGGTCCGGACTCCCCTGAAGGATCTTGTATTCCAGATGTTCCAGCAAGGATGAAAGCTTCATTCAAATTCCTCCTGTTTCTCCAGGACATTGCCTGTAGACATAACTTGGCATTCTATCTTTCAAGAATACCACAGAAATGCTGTGATTTCAACTTGCAGTAAATTTATCAATGCATTATAATGTAGTGGAAAGGTTTCGACAATTTTTGTCGGATCGGAACGTTTTTCAGACAAGGAGGAAGCACACATGGGTAAGTTCGTCATCAAAGACACCAAGTCCGGCGGCGTCAAATTCGATCTTAAAGCCACCAATGGACAGGTCATCGCATCGTCACAGGTTTATGCCTCCCTGAATTCCTGCAAAAAGGGAATCGCCAGCGTCATCAACAACGCTCCCATCGCGGAGATCGAAGATCAGACTGAGGAAGGCTATACCAGGATCCGAAACCCCAAGTTCGAAGTCTACAATGACAAGGCCGGCGAAGCCAGGTTCCGCCTGAAAGCCAAGAACGGCCAGATCATCGCGACCAGTGAGGGCTACACCACCATGAAAGCCTGCCTGAACGGCATCGCGAGCGTCAAAAAGAACGCGCCGGACGCACCGACCGTCAAGGAATAATCTTCGATCATACACGGAAAAGGCTGCCCCGTCGGGGCAGCCTTTTCCGTGTACAGCGTACGCGGCCTTCTACTGCCCGGTGCCGAACAGCTTGGCAGCGGCCGCCTCGTACTGTGCCATATTCCTCGCTTTATGCAGTTTTTTCATGTCCTTTTCTTCATGCGGGACACGGTCCTCCATGTAGTACCAGATCTCCTTCATCTTGCCGATCACATGCAGATCGTCGGCAAAGCATTCTCTGTATCCGGCCGCCAATGCATCGTGGTATTTCCGGAGCAGTAGAAGATCCGCCCCTTCGTTCCCCTGCAGCTGCCGCACCAGAGACGGGTCTCGGACCAGTCCCCGGCCGATCATCACCGCCTCGAGCTTCGGGAAGCGCTTCAGCAGCTCATCCTGATCTTCGGCCGTCCGGATATCTCCGTTATAGCAGACCGGATTCCGGCTTTCCTCATAAAACATCTGAAACACGTCCAGGTCCGGTGTCCCCTTGTAGAGCTGCTTTTTGAACCTGGGATGTACGATCAGCTCATGGATCGGATACCGGTTGTAAACAGAGAGCAGGGCGGCCGCCTCCCGGCCGTCCTCGATCCCGATCCGTGTCTTGACAGACAGCAGGAACGGCTCTATACCCTCCCCGGTCTCGCGGTCACGTTTTTCAAATATCGAATCCAGAAAAGCATCCAGCCGGTCCGGATCAGCCAGAAATCCGGCGCCCTTTCCTCTGGAAGTAACCGTCGGCGACGGGCATCCCAGGTTCAGGTTCAGTTCCTGGTAGCCATAGGACTGCAGTTCCCGCAGCGCCCACCAGACCTCCTCCGCCTTGTTGCCGAGGATCTGCGGAACGAGCGAAAGCCCTCTGTTATTTTCGGGAAGGATATCCCTGATCTCCTTCCGCTTGAACGTACAGGTCTGGTTGGCCACCAGAAACGGAGTAAAATACTTTGTGATCCCCGGAAAGAATTCATGATGGATCTGCCGGAACGGATGCAGCGTGATCCCTTCCATCGGTGCAAAATAAAAACGCATCGGTTTCCTCCTCGGTTACTTGTATACAATGACACAAGAAACGCCGGGGTGATCCCGACGTTTCTGATTCTTACACATTCATACATTTGCTGTCAAGTCTGTCTGGCGGTGATTCCTTTGTCAGTCGCTGCACTCACCGTTCATATATGCCTTCACCATGGTCATCAGGTCGACGTTGGTGCTCTGGCGGCGTTTACGGTAAGCCAGGACGACCTTGCGGAGCATCATCTGCGGCATGATCCCTCTGGAACCGGACAGTACACTGAAAAGCTCTCTGTTGTTCATCTCCGACAATGTTTTTTCCATGATGTATTCCTCCCGCGAACATTCTATCATTCCAAAAGCGAAAACGATTTTCGCTTTTTCCTTTGCTTCGCCCTCATCATAGCACTGTCATTATGGGATTTCAACAAGTATTTTGCGATTTTTTGCCGTTATTTTTGTAAATGTTTGCCCATGCGGGACGGCTGTCTTTCTGTCAAGGACTGCGGACAGCTGTCTTTGCATGACAGACAGTTCTCCGGTCAGGTGTTGATATTCCTGGTATACCGGATCTGATTCTTATAGTAGGACTTCATTCCAAAGTAGTAGTAGCTGGTCTTATTATGGCGTGCCAGGCTGACATCATAATACTTCCCGTCCACATAGGTGAAACTGTGCCAGACCAGAGAACATACCTTGATATCCTTGTACCCGAGCGCATTGGCCATGTAGGCAAAGGTTGATGCGAACGGATGGCAGTCAGATTTTCTGTTCTTCAGGACATACTCCGCGCCCCACAGGTCCCAGTTGGTGTCTGTCTTGCCCCGGAAGCCGCTGACATACCGGTACGGGATATTCTTGCGAAGATAATCAAAGCACTGTTTCAGTTTCTGGTCCCTGGTCTTCCAGGGACTGGTGATCTTGTCGACCCACTCATTGATCTGCACCATCACCGCGACTTTTCTGCGTGCCCGCTCATTCGTAAGCTGGGCCTTGCCGTCCGCGGCGATCTTGATCCCGTTGACCGTACATTTGCTCACCCGGTAGCCGTCCGCCTTCTTGCCGATATTGAAATAATAATAGGCGCTTCCTTTTTTGCGCCAGCCGGTGCGCTGTACGCCGTTCGAGTCAAAGAAGTAGAGTTTATTCTTGATCTTGTGAACGCCCTTTTTGTATTTGCCGTTCTCGTCAAGATAGTAATAGTTTCCGCCTTTGCCGGTCCACTGGTTCACCTTGATCCCGTTCTTGACCGCCGCGCTGACGGAGATAGGAAGAAGCATAATGGCAAAACAGGCAAGCAACAGGATTTTCCGCAGATTCAGTCTTCTCATGATTCAGGTCCTCTCTTGTTTTAAAGTTCAACGCTCATGCTCATTATCCGGGACATGCTCCACGATCTCCTCGATCTTGCAATCCAGGATCGTGCACAGATAGTCCAACGTGTATATCTCCACATTTTTGTTCTTCCGCAGCCTGTCCAGCAAAGATCTGCTGATATGATACCGCGTATACAGGTCATACTGGGTGATCCCTTTTATTTTCAGTGTTTCCCATAATCTGTTGTATATGATCATAGCCCTTACCCATATATCAAAAAAACAATACATAGATATACATAATATATGTTAGCTCAGATTTTTCCGCGCAAAAAGTGTCTTTATAAAGACCCTATCGGATTATTCCCTTCTCTGCCTGCTCAATTTGATCCGGGTTGACGAAGCATACGGTTCCTGTGTTATAATCATGGTACTCTGATGAACCCGTTTATGGTACCTGCAAATAAAAAAGGAGGTTCTCCCATGATCGAAATGCCGCGTGAAACTGCCGAGGAAAAGCTGCTCCGGGAATCCCGTCAGCGCTTTCTGACTTTCAACCAGGAGGATATCATCTCCCGCTTCGGGCTTAAGCACGATGAGGATACACTCTATATAACCTATCTTTGCCAGGAATACGCGATCGACCGGCGCACAGGCGTACTCACACAGAACGGTCGCGAAGCCGACAGCGGCGAGATGGCGGCTGTCTTTGAGCTTCTGACAAAGTCAACGGCGAGCCCGTCCCCTGTCGGTACCTGGGCTTCCATCGCACAGCTCTGCACCAACACCACCACGACCGGACTGGAAAAATATGCCCGTCGGCTGTCCCCCTTTGACGGAGATCTTCCGGCGCTCGCGGCCGCGTGTGAAAAGCTCGGCGGAACCGAAGCCAAAGGAGGTGACCTCAGCTTTGTCATTCCTGTCTTCGAGGGGATTCCCGTCTGGTTTCAGTACTGGGAGAGGGATGAAGAGTTCGATGCCTCGGTGCAGTTCCTCTGGGACAATTCCATCACCCTGCATTTCCGCTGGGCAACGCTCTGGAACATCATGGATCACCTGGTAGACCGCCTGCTCGAAGAAAAGCCGAAGTCTTGAATCAGAACAAAACGCAGGGCCGCCGTATCCTCAGAGGATCCGGCGGCCCTTCCATTTTACAGTTCTGTTCTTATTCCTCTTCTTTTCCGTATGCGCCGCCCTTGTATTCCGGACCGGTCACGACCGAGAAATGGAAGATCGGACGATCGACGCTCTTGATGCTGATCTCCATATGCGGCAGTCCCGCCGGGATGTAGATCAGGCTGGATTTGGTCAGGCGGTGTCTCTCTCCGTTGATAGTACATTCGATGACCGCATTCAGGTTGTACGGATCCTCCGGATTGCTGCCGAAAAAGCCGATCAGTTCATCGTACTCGTGGGAATGCTCCTCGAATACCGGATCCTTTTCGGGAACTGCATAGTACCAGGCTGTATTCATCTGGAAAGCACCCGGGACCACATTGGTGTCCATCCACAGGATACGATTGGAGAATTTGCGGTACATCTCACGGAACTCCGGCGTGCCGGTCTTCGGATCCTGCAGCGTCTGAACGATATATTTGCCATATTCGCCGTCATTGTTATCATACATCCTAATTCATTCCTCCCGTTTTCAAAACTGAATTGATTTGCACCCGACATGATTATAACATATGTACAGTCAATAATCTACCAGAGAAATGACAAATCTGAGATTTCGTGATAGACAGCCGCCGTGGTCAGTCATCAAAAAGCGGTGTGGAAAAATAGCGTTCCGCTGTATCCGGCAGCACGGTCACGATCGTCTTGCCTTTTCCGAGTTGTTTTGCCATCCGGACAGCCGCGGCCACGTTGGTCCCGCTGCTGATCCCGCACATGATCCCCTCCCGGCTCGCCAGATCCTTGGATGCCTGCAGTGCTTCCTCGTCCTTGATGATGCAGAGGTCGTCATAGATCTCCTGATTCAGAATGGCCGGGATCACGCCGTCCCCGATCCCCATCTGCACGTGGGTCCCGATGGAACCACCGGACAGGATCGCCGCGTTCTCAGGCTCCACGGCCCAGATCAGCATATCCGGATTCTTTGTCCGCAGGGTCTCTCCGATCCCGGTGATCGTCCCGCCGGTACCGATGCCGGAACAGAAGCCGTGGATCGGCCCGTTCACCTGCTCCAGGATCTCCATGCCGGTCGCCTTTCGCTGGATCTCGGGATTGGCCGGATTTTCGAACTGCTGCGGCACGAACACCCTCGGATCCTCCGCCTGCATGCGAAGCGCGATCTCCAGGCACTCCTCGATACAGCGGCCGATGTTCCCGTCGTCGTGAACGAGGATCACCTCGGCCCCGTAGTGGCAGACCAGCTTACGCCGCTCTTCGCTGACGGAATCCGGCATGATGATCTTCACCGGATATCCCCGGACCGCCCCGACCAGGGCCAGACCGATCCCCTGGTTCCCGCTGGTAGGCTCCACGATGATGGTGTCCTCGTGGATCAGTCCTTTCTCTTCGGCATCCCGTATCATATTGTACGCGGTCCTTGTCTTGATGGAGCCGCCGACGTTCAGTCCCTCAAACTTGACGAGGATCTCGGCATCTTCGGGCCCTGTCATATGCTGCAGACGGATCATGGGGGTATTGCCCATGGCGTCCAGTATGGTATTGCAGATCATGTTGTCTCTCTCCGTTTCGTGGGTTTGTTATTTTTTGAGAATAAAGTCCGGGCTCATCTTCTGCCAGGCATCCATTCTCCGTTTCAGTTCCGCTTTGCTTTCCTCATCCTCCTGCATGGCGATCAGGTTCCAGGGCATCTCGTCGAGTGCCTGGATCACCTCGTTCAGCTTCTGGTACGGGATTGAGATCAGCATGCGTCCCGCCGGATATACTTTACGGCGTCTCATTCCATGGCCCAGGCCCGTGATCACAAAGTTCACCTTGCCTGTTACGTACGGGTAGCTGTAGAGCCAGGAACATGCCAGGACACTGGAAGCCTTGCTCTCCCAGAAATCACCGGAGATGTAGCTGGTCGCGCGCATCAGGATGTCGCCCTGCTCGGCGGTCGCCACGCAGATCACCAGGTCCGGATCAAAATCACACAGCGAGATCGGGCTGAAAAGAACAAAATTACATGCGCCGGGTGTCAGCGTCTTCATCTCCAGATAGAGGCGGGCATTGGGCGCCTGCGTCTTGAAAACGCCGAAGTCCACGCCGGCCTGTCCGCTGGCCGCGAACGGGGGCTTCGGGATCATCCCGAGCACCATCTTGCCAAAACAGTTGTCATCATCCTTGGTCGTGAAAAACTGTCTGTGCTCCACCTGGGCTTTCTTGACGAACTGACAGAACGACAGTTCCTCGTCGATGTGCTCCACGCCATCCGGCTGATAATACATGTACTTGATGGCTACCGGTTCAAACTCCATGCCGATCTTCAGGAACAGGTCTTTTGCTTTCTGTGATAACATAATCCTTCCTCCTTTCATAAAGACAATGTTACTTATTTTTTTCTAATATTGCCGGCTTTTATTGCATTCCTACCTGTTTTACGGTACATTAGAAGACAAGTATCATCAGAGGCCGCTTATCAGGAGGGTCCATATGCATTACACGATATCCGACAGCGAATTCACCTTTATCTCACAGCTGATCTACCGGATCAACAGCCAGGAGACCTATGAGACCGTGTGCAGCACGGTCATGAACCAGCTGAATCTGCTGATCCCGTTCCGGAAAGGGATCATCTTCCAGATCATCGAGGAAAAACCAGGCCTCGTCTACCGGCATCCCATCACGTGCAGCAACGCCGACATCGATTTTGACGAGACTGTATTCATGACCGGCGGCTACCGCTCCGACTGGCTGAAAAACGCCTCCTATCCCTGGAGCAACGTCTTTCGGTCTTCCGATATCCGGGACGAAGAAGCTTTTCAGAAAAGCCGGCTTCACAGGGATGTGTATGCGCCTCAGGATATCTACTACGGGCTGCATGCCCTGCTGGTACACAACGACCAGAAACTGGCGCTGGTCGGCCTTTTCCGCAGCCGGGACGAAGGCGATTTCACCGACAAGGAGGTCTTTATCCTGGACGGCATCTCGATCCACCTGGAATGGAAGCTGTATCAGCTGTATCTCGCCAGCCAGTCCTCTTCACGGCGAAAGCTGGATTCCGCCATGGATTACCGGATGATGATCACACAGCAGAAGGGCCTGACCAAACGGGAAGCCGACGTCGTGTATCTCATCCACACAGGAAAGAATAACCAGGAGATCGCGAGTGAGCTGTTCATCAGCAAGGCGACACTGGAAAAGCACCTGTACAACATTTACCGGAAATTTGACGTCAACAGCCGCGTCGATCTGATCTATGCACTGCAGAATATGGAAGACTATTAACAGAACAGGCGGAAAGCCGAAAAAGCTTTCCGCCTGTTCTGTTCATTCACCGGACCGATGATCAAAAATCATTGCCGATCTCGGTATAGTATACATTGTGGCCATTATCACTCACGGTCAGACTGTCGATACCCTCGACAGCGTAATTCTGGTCGAGCTCGTTTCCATCCAGGATGTATTTGGCGGTTGCGACCGTCAGATAGCCGAGCTTTTCGCAGTCCCAGAGGCAGCCGCAGTCCAGGGAACCGTCTTTTCTGTACTCTTCACAGTCTACCTCCACACCGTTGGCCACCAGGGATACCTGATCCTGCAGGCCAAGCTCGCGGATCGCCCGTGCGCAGCCCGGAGCGGTCGGCGTGGAATAGCCGAGGATGCCTTTCAGATCCGGATAGGATTCCAGAAGCTCCAGGGTCAGCTTGTAGGCCCTGTCCTCGTTCTCTTCGGACGGAACCGGGATCGCGACCAGCTCAAGATCCGGATATTCCACCTCGGCATACTTACGTCCCGCATCGATCCACGCGTTCAGGTTCGGGGCCTCCAGGCCGCCTGTCACGATCGCATACTGTCCGGAGTCACCCATGAACTCCACCAGCTTGTCGACCATGTGCTCTCCGAATTCCTTGTCGAGAACGTTGTAGATGGAAGCGTCCGAGACGGCCTCCCCGCAGGGGCTGTCCCAGTCAAGAACGGTGATCCCGGCTTCGCTGGCCGTCATCATCGCCGCGCCTACCGACGCCATGTCGTTGGCCGCGACACAGATCGCATCCACGCCCTGATCCACGAATTCCTGAATGAGTTCCACCTGATCCTCGACCGAAGCGGTTTTTGCACCCTTGTAGATCACTTCAACGCCCAGATCCTCTCCTGCTTTGACCGCACCGTCCTTAACCAACGAGAAAAAGGTGATACCCTCCATCTTTGGCACGACAGCGATCGTGTACGAACCGTCTGCAGCCGCGCCTTCTTCAGCAAAAGCCACCGTTCCCGTTCCCAGGCTAATGACACCGCAAAGACCTAACAGAGCAATTGATTTCAAACTTTTTCTCATGAGACATCCTCCTTTACTGACTATTGTTTCTGATAACATTGTAGTACATAAGGCGACAAAATGAAAGTGTTATTTTATATAGTCCATGCTGACCCTCACTTTTACATTCGGGCGCACTTTCCCGTCGGCTACGGCCACATGTGCCGGATGATCCTTGTAGGCGCGCAGAGCATCCTCGTTTTCGAACTCACTGTCCAGCATCACATCCGCCGTGCAGCCTGCCAGTTTTTCGAACTGTACATGTGCCGAAACAAGACCGGGCACCTGTCCGACCAGCCCCTCGAGGCCTTCCTTGATACCTTTTGCGACAGCCAGTTTTTCCTCCGGTGAAAACTCATCCTTCAGCTGCCACAGGATCACATGTCTTACCATCTCATTTTCCCTCCTGTATTTTTCTGTGTACCAGTTCCACGGTCTCTTCCAGAGTCATCGTTCCCTCCGGAACAGTGATATCCGCATAGGCTTCATAGAGCCGGCAGCGTTCCTCATACAGTTCCCGGAGCGAAGTCCCCTCCGGAAGGACGACCCCTCTCTTCTGCACGTCGTGCAGTCTTCCGGCCAGAGTCTCATAATCGACCTGGAGATAGACTGCCGGGCCCATTCTTTTAAGATTCTCCATCGCTTTTTGGGAATAGACCACACTTCCGCCCGTCGCGATCACCGCGTGCTCCACGGCAAGTCCCGCGCAGAGTTCTCCCTCCAGCCGGAGGAACGCTTCGTTGCCGATCCGTGCGATGATGGTCTCGAGCCTTGCTTTTTCCTGTCTCTGGATCAGAAGATCCGTATCGATAAAGTCCATGCCCAGAACCTTGGCCAGGATCACGCCCACCGTGCTCTTGCCGGATGCCGGCATGCCGATCAATGTAACCGTGCCCATACTGCAGATCCTTTCTCTGTGCTGCGCTTCCGTCAGCTTTTTACGAATTATACTTATTTTACCACACATGAGCGAAAAAGAACAATAGATGACGGGAGGATTCTGTGTTATGATACAGGAAAAGGAGGAAAAGAAGATGCCAGTATACACCATCCGGAAAAACTACAACACCCGCGGGCACATGGGCATGATCGATGTGACGCAGGATTTCCGAAATGCCGTGCGTGAAGCCTGCAAAGAACGCAATATAAAAGACGGCATCGTCACCGGCTTTACCACCGGCGGCGTAGCCGCCCTGACAACACTTGAATTTGAGCCCGGTATGGTCACCCACGACCTGAAGGCTGCGCTCGACCTGATCTCCCCGTACCTTGACAAGGACGGGCGGGTCGTCTACTACAAGCACCACGACACCTGGCACGACGACAACGGCTCCAGCCATATCAAGTCCGCCATCCTGTCGCCCTTCATCACGATCCCCTTCGTGGACAAGGATATCACCATCGGTCCCTGGCAGAACCTGACCCTGGTCGAATGCGACACCCGCGACCGCCACAGGGAGATCGTGTTCCAGGTGATGGGGGAATAACCCCCCGTCCGCTTTTTACAGCTCCGGGTAAAACTTCCGCAGCAGTTCCAGTGTATACGGCTGCTGCGGAGATGCAGAGCGTTATTTGCTTCCCTGTACCAGTACGGAGTCCTTTTTTATGATGCAGAAAGCCCGGCCGCGAAGGCCGGGCTTTTGCATACCCTGTATGAAGGCAGTGAGACGTCTTACTCGTCGACACCGTCCATGTTTACATTGTGATCCTGCATATATTTCTTGCGGATCTTGCGGCCTGCCAGCAGGATCGCCGGAAGGATCAGGATCGGCAGATTGACATAGCCGAGGATCGTGTAACCGGTGGATACCAGACGCACGATACCGAGGCGGGATGCCAGTGCGCACAGAAGAAGCAGTACGGCAACAAGGATAGCATCCTTGCCGGGCGTCTTTTCTTCAGGCTTTCTGTAGAACTTGGAGAACCTTGCCAGACCGCCGAAGCAGAAGCCGACAGCCGTGGAAAGAACAGCCACGAACACGGTCAGAACGTAGACGACCTTGGCCCAGCCGAAGTTGAGGGCGGTCAGGATCCCGTAGAAGGGAAGCGGGTTGGTCGCGGTATCCATGACCTTGTAGTCCTGCATTGTCGTTGCGGACAGAAGGAACAGGGACAGGGCCACCAGCATCAGGGCGTTGCCGCAGATACCGATGATCGCAGCCTTCTTGGAGGTGCTGCGGTTCGGAAGCTGGTTGGCAACAGAGGAGATGTTGGCGATAACGGTTGCCTGGAAGGCCGCGTAGATCACGGCGCTCCAAAGAGCCTTCGGGAAGCTCGGGGTGATCCCCTCGGTCAGTCCCTTGCTCGCGTTGGAAATGGCCTCACCCAGATGAAGCTGTCCGCTGCTGATGGACAGGATGATGATGATGGCAAGAACGGCAATGACCAGGTACATCATGTAGGTAGAAGCTCTGGATACAAGCTTCGCGCCGAATGCGCACAGAAGTGCGGCGCAGATGATCACCAGCGCCACGCCCAGCCAGTAGTTCAGGCCGAACTGGTTCTCAAGCAACGTTGCGATCGCGTTCAGGGAGCCGCCGAGAGCGGTCATCATGGTAATGATGAAGGACAGGTCGAACAGGTATGCGACCCATTTCATGCCGAATACACCCTGGATCCAGTCGCCGTAGTTGAAGGTCTTGTAGACACGTGAGAACTCCATGGAGCAGTACAGGCAGTAACCCAGCAGGCACATGGCCAGCACGCTGCAGATCGTTCCCCAGATGCCAAAACGTACCCAGTACTGCAGGATCTGGGTACCGGAAGCCACGCCCGGTCCGAAGTGAGTTCCCATCCATACGCAGGCGATACCGATCGCGATGGACAACGTTGACTGTTTCTTGTTCATGATACTAACCTCCTAAATATGTGAAAAAAAGATGGGTTCCGTCCGTTACGCGAGGAGATCCTTAAAGGTCTCGATTGCTGTCCTTGCCTGTTCGTAGTTGACCATCTGGCGGTCGATCTCGATCAGGACGCAGGGCAGATCCGCAGCGGAACATGCCCGTTTGATCAGCGGATAATCAAACTCCTCGGGATCGCAGAACTTGGTCAGAAGCACCAGCACGCCTTTGGCGTCCGCTTTCTTCGCATCCTCCACGATCTTGTCTACACGTTTCTTCTCCACATCGTACAGAACGCTGCAGTTGTCCGTCTCGGCGAACTTGTCAGCCAGGCGTTCAAGAGGTGCTTTGTCCCCATCCGGTGTGTCGGTGCGGTACTGACGGCTCTCCGCTGCCACGTCGTCAGCAACGATCTGCATGTTATTCTCGTCCAGGATCGTAAGGAGATCAGGTGCATCCGCCAGGATACCGCTGGTCATGATCCGGATCGTCTTCTTAGCGGACGCCCCCGCCTTGTCAAGCGCCGCGAGCAGGGCATTGACAAGCTCCGTATGCTCTTCCTTCAGCATGAATGTCGCACTCTTGAAGATATCGCTTCTCTGCTGATTGGTGATCTCGGGATGGGACGCCAGTTTCTCGGAAACCGCCCGCATGGCAGCGTTGTGCGCATTGTACACATCGATGGAAGCGGGAAGTTTATCCTCTTCAAATTTTATGCCGGTCGCCTTCTCAAGGTCGGCAGCCACTCTCTCATAGCCGGCCTTCGTAAAGGTACGGCCGAATGCGGGTTTCCGGTTCTGCGGATAGGTCATGGGAATGAACGGAATATCCTTGACCGCGTATTTCCAGTTCTGTCCGAGGACCTTCAGACTGTCGCAGAGGCTGGGGATGACGATGGCGCTGGCCCCGTCATAGACGCCCTTTGTGCCTAGCTCGACGATGCTCTGCATGATGGAGCAGATAAAGGCCGGGAAATACTTCTTGGCTTCATTCAGCTGGATATCTCCGCCCCAGGCGCCCATCGGCACCATACCCATGGAATGGATGACTTCCTCCGGTGTGTAGACCGGAGCCACCAGCACGACCTTTTTGCCTTCGTCCAGGTATTTTTTCATCTGCTTTCCGGGATCATGGGCGACCTCATGAAAGCAGTCCAGCAATTCCTGTAAATTCATTTCCTGTACAGACATTTCTGATTCCTCCTTACTTTCTCGCTTCCATGATCTCCATCAGGCCCTGTACTCTCGTGTCATACTGTGCCTCGGAGAAATTTCGGGGATCCGCCTGGTCGCCGTCAAAGCTGGCTACCGGGATATTGCACTCTTCGCCGATCTGGCGGCTCATCTCATACATGAAACCGCTCCAGAGCTTACAGCTGCGGTTGGTATGGACAAGAAGACCTTCCACCTTGTTGTCCTTGGCGAGCTTCACACGCTTGTCGCGGGCATACTCCAGATTGATGGCGTTCGGCACCTTGCAGTACGCGCGGCACATATCGTCGAAGTCTTCATAGATGAAACCGAAGGCGTCCGCGTAGATCGTGGTGACCATGTTGATGCCGCGGCTCTTAAGGCCGGTCGAGGTGACGCGCAGCCAGGGCCAGCAGGCGATGCCTTCGAACATGATCCTGTATTTTTCTTCGGTACGGAAGGTGCTGACGCCCTTCTCGTGGTTCTCCTCGTACTCGGAGAGAAGCTTCTCCATGGCTTCCGCCGCCTCGAGCTTGCCTCTCGCGGTGACCATGACGGCCATATGGTTGAGGAGGTCAAACCCGTTGAACGGGGACGGCTCATACCGGGCACATGCGGTGGCCGCGAGCCATGCACGGCTGGTACGTCCGCTGATCTCCATGACCTCTTTGTATTTCTCTTCACTCCATTTCTTGCCGGTCAGCTCTTCCAGCTGATGGATGGCTGCCCAGAACTGATCCCGTACATAGGCAAGCTCCGCATCGGATACCTCATAGTCGGGATTGAAGGGGATATCGATCATGATCATCGGGATGTTCAGATCCTTGGACAGGTTCTCATACCACTTGATCATGCAGTTGCAGATATTGTTGCAGCAAAGCAGGAAGTCCGGCTGTGGCATATCCTGCTCGGGAGCGCTCTTGACCTTGGCGTAGGCCAGGCTGATCCTTGCATAGGCGCAGATGTCGTTGGAGTATCCGTCAGCCTCGCTGATCTCACACATACGCTCGCCGGCGCCGCGGGCCGCGATACCGGCCGCCTGGTTCTCGGGGTAGACGACCGCAAGTCCGAGGGTCTCCGGGATCTCTACCGGGAAGTTGCTGGAGCACCAGCCGACCATCTCTCCGCGCGCTTTTGCTTCCTGGGCGGATGAGTAGGCTTCCGCGGCGATCTTGCCGAGACGTGCCTTTGCAGAATTAGGGTCCAGAGGCGGACGCTGTTTTTTGACTTCTTCTGCCATTCTTTGTTTCCTCCTTTATTTCAATCTCATTGCTTCTTTTCCCATGCGTAGAGGGCGGCACCGATGGCGCCGAACAGCTGCGCGTTCGGGGAGAACAGGATCGGATGTCCGATCTTTTCGGAAAGAGCATTCCTGACGCCTGCATTCTGGGCAACGCCGCCGCTCATGCAGACCTCGGGAACGATATTGATGCGTTTGGCCAGGGACGCGACACGTCCCGCGACCGATGAACAGATCCCTGCCACCAGGTCCTCCATCTCCACACCGTTTGCCAGCTGGCTGATGACCTCACTCTCGGCAAACACGGTGCAGGTGCTGGAGATCTGTGCCGGTTCCTTTGCCCTGGCACAGTAATCGGCCAGCTCCCCTACCGGGATCACCAGTATGTTCGCCATGACATCCAGGAACCTGCCGGTTCCGGCCGCACATTTATCGTTCATGAGGAAATTCTGCATTCTTCCTTCACTGTCGAGGGAGATCACCTTCGCGTCCTGGCCGCCGATATCGATGATCGTCCGGACGCCCGGAAATGTGTGATGCGCGCCAAGCCCGTGGCAGCTGAGCTCACTGACATGATAATCCGCATCCTCATACCGGTTGCGGCCGTAGCCCGTCGCAGCCACGCCGGCAAGCTCTTCACGCGTGACACCGGCGTTTTCAAGGGCCTGTCTCACGGCCTCAGCCGGGCTCTTCGTCCCGATCCCGCCTACGAGGAGAGAGGTCCCGACGATCTGTGTGCCGTCCTTCATGACGACGCATTTTGAGGTCGTGGAGCCAATATCGATTCCAAATGTATACATTCGTTTATCCTTTGTGGGAAGCTTCTTAAAAAACAAGTGCGCTTCCGGTGAAAATGTGGTTAAATAGAATTCAGAAATTCTTCTTGCGAGGTGCACGATGATCTATCCGAACAATATCACTTTTTCGGAAGACGATTTCAAGCCGGCCGGCTATGACATCTTCCATGACATCAAGAACCAGATCATAAACGGAGACCTTTCCCCCGGCGATCACCTTCCCGGCGAACGCAGTCTCATGGAGGTCTATCACCGCAGCCGTGCGACCGTACGGGAAGCCCTGCATCTTCTGGAACGGGCCGGTTTTATCCGGATCATCCCGAGAAGCCGCCCCATCGTCCTTGACTATACCGGATTCGGGATCGAAAAGCCTCTGGGCGAGGCCATCGAGGCCAAGCATATCACCCTTCCGGAGATCCGTGAGTTCCGGACCGTCGTCGAAGGAGAGATGGCGGCCTGGGCCGCGTCCAGGCGCACCGACGAGGATATGCAGCACCTCCACAACTGCATCATGGAGATGAAGGAAAGCGTCGGCGATTACCTGCACTTTCTCGATCTGGACATGCAGTTTCACAGAATCGTCGCAAAAGCCTCAAAGAACCGCACCTGTGAGATCATCCTGGCGTCCATCAGTGAGATCAGCCGGGAATTCACCCGCCATGATCTGGAGCAATACTCCCCGCGGGGACGGCGGACGCGATGCCTGCACATCTACGAACTTCATTATTCCATTTACCGGAATATCCTGGAACAGAATGTGAGCGGAGCCCGAAGCGCCATGCTCTATCACCTGACCGCCTTCGAAAAGGACCTGGTCGACAACGAGACAAAGCGCCGCAAAAAAGCCGCTCAGCATCCGGTCACGGAATGATCAGTCTTTATCCTCCCAGATGTACAGGGAACCGTTCTCGAGCATGGCGTCGATCTTTGCATCGTCATAGCCTGCTTCCTTCAGGATCTCCCGTCCCTGCTCACCGATCATCGGGGCGGTACGGCCCTCGAGCTCACCCTCGTTCTCCAGACGGACCGGGGTGTGGGTCGCTTTACGGACCACGCCGTTCGGGCAGGTCACATCATAGAAAGCACCGACCGCATGTGCCTGCGGATCGTTCATGATATCCTCCCAGCTGAACGCGATGCTGTGGGGGATATCTCCTTTACGGAGGATCTCATCCATCTCCTTCACGTCATGCTCCAGGAAGGTCTTCTGGATCTCGTCGATCAGCTCCTTGATAAGACCGGCCGCGATCATATCCGCCTGCGGATAATACTTGCCGGCTTCGATCAGGTCCTGTCTTCCGATCGCGTTCATGAACTGCTCGAATCTCGGATTGTAGTCCGGGCATGCGCACTGGATGATACGGTCGTCGCTGGTCCTGTAGGCGCCGTTCATCGGGTTCATATTGTCATAAATGGAGATCGGATAGTTGTGGGCCTGGCCGTCGTACTGCACGCCCAGAAGCATCATGGACATGTTGAAGATAGCGGTCTCATAAAGGCTGGTCGTGACCAGATCGCCCTTGCCGGTCTTCTCCCTGTTGAAGAGGGCCGTCACGATACCCATGGCGAGCATCAGGCCGACGTTGTTGTCGCCGAGGCCCGGGATCATGGTGATGGGGTCGTTGCCTCTGCGGCGCAGGTTCTGGGTGTAACCGCCTCTTCCGAAGAACGCGGTAAAGTCATAGCCCGGAAGATCCTTGTCCGGACCGGTCTTGCCGTAGCCGAGGATCATGGCGTAGACAAGCTTCGGGAATCTTTCCTTCAGGGTGTTGTAATCAAGGCCGGCTCTCTCAAGAGCACCGAGTCTCCAGTTGGTCAGAAGGACATCGGCATCCTCCAGGAGTTTGAAAAGAGCTTCTTTTCCTTCCTCGGTCTTGGTGTTCAGGGAGATGCAGCGCTTGTTGCCGTTCAGATATTCCCAGGCCACATTCTCCTTGATGTTCTGGGGACGTCCCTCCTGCTCCTGCGTGTAGCGGATGGGGTCGCCCTTTGCCGCCTCTACGATGATGACATCTGCGCCGTGGTCAGCCAGATATCTGCCCGTTGCTGCTGCCGCGATAAAGTTCGCCAGCTGGATTACCTTGATGCCAGTCAATGATTTTTCCATGTTCTTCCCCTTTCTCTTATAAGGATGTAAAAAAAATGTCGTGCAGCGTACGTACTTCGCATTCAATCTGGTCAGACCAGATTTGGCTTGACATTATTTTAACATCTTTCATTTCTTTTTACAACCTGTAATTTGCCTAATTCACAAAAAAGCAGGCGGGAAATGTGCCTGCACGCACACTCCCCGCCTGAATTGTATTCCATATCTGGTCATCGTTTTCCAAGCCTGATCACATTCCAGGAAGCCTTGCGCAGGCAGACCGTAAGATCCCGGCCCTCCACGGTCGTCCCCTTCTGCTCTTCGGGAGCGACGTTCTCCTTCGCAGGACCGTTGACTGCCTTCAGGTCGTCACTTGCAAGCACCTGGTGCGACAGGACCCTGTATCCTGAAAAGCTGCCGATATCACAGTTCAGGATGATATCCTCCGAAAGATCACGGTTGACCGCAAAGATCGTCAGCTCGTCCGCCTCGTCATTCCAGACAGCGACGCTCTCCACATCGGCAACGTCACTGAAATTCTTTGTATCATGCTTTGAGGAGGCGATCACCGGCTGCAGCGCGACCCCGCGTCCGTACCTGGAAGCGTGCAGGAACGGATAATAGATCGTCTGCTTCCAGGCGCCTCCATCCTTCAGGGTCATGATCGGTGCTATGACATTGACCAGCTGTGCAAGGCATGCCATCCGTACTCTGTCAGAGTGTTTGATCAGTGTGATCAGCATCAGCCCGACCAGCAGGGCGTCCTCAAAGGTATAGACATCCTCCAGAAGTGCCGGAGCCTGCTGCCAGGGATGGTTTTTCATCTCCTCATTGTCACCCTCGGTGGAGTGGAACCAGACGTTCCATTCATCGAAGCTCAGGTTGATGTCCTTCTTCCCCCGCTTTTTGGCCTTGACAAAATCACAGGTGGCGATGACCGTACGGATAAAATGGTCCATCTCCATGGTCAATGCCAGGAAGTCCGCGGTATCATTGTCGGGATTTCCGAAATACTGGTGCAGGGAAACATAGTCCACATAGTCGTAGGTGTGGGTGAGCGTCGCCGCCTCCCATTCCGGGAAGGTGGGCATGCCCGTTCCCGAACTCCCGCAGGAAACCAGCTCGATATCCGGGTCGATCAGCTTCATCGCCTTGGCGGTCTCCGCCGCAAGACGCCCGTACTCCTCCGCCGTCTTCGCGCCAAGCTGCCATGGACCGTCCATCTCATTGCCCAGACACCAGGTGCGGATACCCAGCGGATCCCGTACACCGTGGCTGATCCGAAGATCCGAATACCTGGTCCCGGACGGATGGTTGCAGTATTCCAGAAGATGGCAGGCATCCGCCACGCCACGCGTTCCCAGATTGACAGCCATCATGACCTCCGAATTCACGGCTTTTGCCCATCCGGCAAATTCGTTGATCCCAACCTCGTTCGTCTCGAGGCTCCGCCACGCAAGCTCCAGGCGCCGCGGCCGCTCATGCACCGGCCCGACTCCGTCTTCCCAGCGATAGCTGGAGACAAAATTGCCGCCGGGGTAACGGATGATGGGGACGTCCAGTTCCTTCACAAGTTCCATCACGTCGCGCCGGAACCCGTTCTCATCAGCCGTCTCGTGTCCGGGCTGGTAGATGCCCGTATAGACAGCCCGTCCCAGGTGCTCGATGAACGAACCGTAGATCCTCTTATCGATCCTGGCGATCCGGAAATCCTTGTCGATCACCATCTTTGCAAATTTCTTCATTTCATTTTTCCTCAGAAGCCCAGCGAATCATTGACCAGGATCACATGGATCCGTCCCGGATGCTTGGAATAACGGGTGATCAAGAACTGACAGCAGATCGTATCCGGGGACTTGCAGTTCATGCAGGAGCCGGTCTTCGCACACGGGGTGGAAAGCCCGAAGCGCTGTGCATTGATCGGGGCTGCCACATTGCGGGCCCGCTTCATGGCCCCGTCGACATCGTCGCAGACCTTGTTCATACCGACGATAAAGACGACCTTCCGGGGACCCTGGGCGATCGCCGAGACCCGGTTGGCGTTTCCGTCGATATTGACCATCACACCGTCCTCCGTGATCGCGTTGGCGCTCACCAGAAAGACATCCGCATCGTAGGCAAGCAGCATCGCCGCCCGCTTGTCCTCATAGGCGTCCCGGTCGATAAAGTTGTAGTTTCCGTTCTTAAGGGCATCGACAAGCCCGATCTCGTGCGCGCTCATCGCGCCGCCCATCGTCACGGAGCTTCCCTCCGGGATGAGCTGCAGCGTCAGCGAAAGCGCTTCCTCCTTCGTTGCGGCATAGTAGCCGGTCATGTTCCTGGATTCCAGGCCTTTGATGACCTTCTGCGAAAGGAGCTCGTTCCGTTTTGAGATATTCTCGTTCATATTCTATCTCCTGTTCAATGATACTCGGGCATCCATCCCCTGTGGGCTTCGATCAGGTCATCACACATGGCCACGATCTTGTCGAGAGGCAGCTCGGCGCTGGTATGGGGATCCAGCATGACCGCCTGGTAGATATAATCCTTCCTGAGCGTCCTGGCCGCTTCGATCGTCAGCAGCTGTACGTTGATGTTCGTGCGGTTCAGTGCGGCACACTGCTCCGGCAGGTCACCGATCACGGTGGGCTGTACGCCGTTCCGGTCCACAAGGCACGGTACCTCGACGCAGGCATTCTGCGGAAGGTTGGTGATAAGCCCCGTATTCAGCACATTCCCGCCGATCTTTGTGGGATTGTTCGTTTCCATGGCTTCCATGATATAGCTGGCATATTCCCGGGATCTCTCATGCTCCAGGAGCGGGTTCTCCGTCAGCTCATGGCCGCGGGCTTTCCAGTCCTCGATCTGGCGGATGCACCTGCGCGGATACTCATCCAGCGGAATGTTGAATTCGTCAATGAGCTCCGGATAGGCGGACTTGATAAAGAACGGAGTGTACTCGGCATTGTGCTCACTGGATTCGGTGATGTAATAACCGAAGCGGAGCATAATCTCAAGCCGGACCATATCGCCGTGACGGCCGGTCTTCTGGTAAAGGTCATACTCCTCACGCATACGCTCTTCCCACTGTCCGGGTAGCGGTTCCCCGTTTGCGAGCATCTCTTTGCGTTCTTCAAAGGTCCCGATGTCCAGCTTGCCGGCGTTATAAAGCCTTGCGCGTCTCTTGATCTCGGGGTACAGGTCAACGCCGTCCCTGGTGCATTCCAAAAGCCAGGCCTGGTGATTGATCCCGGCGATCTTGTACTTCACGCGGTCGTCAAAGCCCATGCAAAGCTCGTTGAGAAGCGTCGGCGCGCAGACCTGCACGCTGTGGCAGAGTCCGACAGTCTTGACGCCGGTCAGCCGGAGCATGGCGCCTGTCAGCATGGCCATCGGATTCGTGTAATTCAAAAGCCAGGCGTCCGGACATACCTCCTCGATATCCCGCGCAAAGTCCAGCATGACCGGGATGGTACGGAGTGCCCGGAAGACGCCGCCCACGCCGAGGGTGTCGGCGATGGTCTGGCGAAGGCCGTACTTTTTGGGGATCTCAAAGTCCGTGATGGTGCAGGGATCATATCCGCCCACCTGGATGGCGTTTACCACATAGCTTGCGCCCCGCAGGGCATCTTTACGTTTTTCGACGCCCAGATATGTTTTTATGCAGGCTTTGGAGCCGTTGTTCCGGTTGATCGCTTCAAGCATGGCCGCGGACTCGGAAAGACGCTGCGCGTCGATGTCATAGAGGGCGATCTCGCTCTCGGCAAGAGCCGGTGTCATCATGCAGTCTCCCAGCACGTTCTTGGCAAAAACGGTAGAACCTGCTCCCAGAAATGTGATCTTGGGCATGTTGTTTTTCTCCTTTCGTTTTACCCTTTGATAAGATTTTCCAATGTTTCAAACAAAAGATCAGGCTCAACGGGCTTGCTCAGGTGCGCATCCAGTCCGGCCTGCATACTTCTCTGGACATCCTCGTCAAACGCATTCGCAGTCAATGCGATGATCGGGATCGTCTTTGCGTCCTTCCGGTCCATTTTCCGGATCCTGCCTGCTGCTTCAAGGCCGTCCATCTCCGGCATACGCATATCCATGAGAATGGCATCGTAGTATCCCTCTTCATGGCTGCTGAACATTTCGACGGCGATCCTGCCGTTCTCGGCGTGTTCAACCTCCATCTCTTTCATGGAGAGGACCATCATCATGATCTCGGCATTGACCATGATGTCCTCTGCCAGCAGAATGCGGCGTCCTTTAAGCTCAACGGTTTTCTGCATGAGCCTTGTGTTTTTCTTTTTGAATGCCTCCCGGAATTCATCCATGACGGTGCTGGCAAACAAAGGTTTGGAAGCAAACGTATCGATACCGGCCTCCAGGGCTTCCTGCTCGACATCCTCCCAGTTGTATGAAGTCAGAATGATGATCGGTGTCTCGGAGCCGACAATGGCACGGATCTGTCTTGTCGTCTCTATCCCGTCCATCTCGGGCATCTTCCAGTCCATCAGGATCAGGTTGTAATCCTCGCGGCGGGCATGGCGCATCTTCACCATTTCGATGGCTTCCCTCCCGGAAAGGACCGTCTCACAGCTGATACCGATCTGGCCCAGAATGACCTCCGCATGCTCACAGGCAATGCGGTCATCGTCAACGACCAGGACACTCATTTCATGGGCGCGAAGCTCAATGTCACTCTCATTAATCGCACTGTGGTCCGCCTGTGTCAGTGTGATGGTCACGATAAAGGTCGTCCCTTTTCCTTTTTCACTTTCAACCTCAATGGTACCGTTCATCAGTTCGACAATGCTCTTGGTGATCGGCATGCCGAGGCCCGTACTGCCGTACTTGTTTGTGCTGGACGAATCCTCCTGCGAGAAGGCCTCGAACAGCTTCGGAAGGTATTCCCGGCTCATTCCGATACCCGTATCACTGATGGTGAAACGAAGAGTCGCTTTGTTGTCCATCCTGGCAGTATCTTCGATACAGAAGGAAACCGAGCCGCCCTCCGGCGTGAATTTCACGGCATTGCCAAGGATATTGATCATCACCTGCCGAAGCTTCATATCGTCGCCGATGTAGTATTCATCGATCTGTCCTTTGGTCCTGCACTCGTATTGAATGCCCTTATCCCGGCACTGGCCGCTGATGATCGTATTCACCTGCTCCAGCGCCTTGGCGAAGGAGAACTCCTCGTTCTTGATCGTCAGACGCCCGGATTCGATCCGGCTCATATCCAGGATGTCGTTGATGATGCCCAGCAGATGATGGGCCGAGGTCCCGATCTTCTCCAGGTATTCGCGGGTCTGGGCGGAGATCGTCGGATCATTCAGAGCAATGTTGTCCAGGCCTATGATGGCGTTCATGGGCGTACGGATCTCATGGCTCATGTTTGACAGGAACGCCGTCTTGGCCTTGTTGGCGGTCTCCGCCTCCTGCAGTGCTTCCTGAAGCACCCGCTGCTGTTCCAGGTTCTTGCGTGTCTCCCGGTCCACATCCACAAAGCAGGCACCGACCGCATGGACGAGATGATCCTTCCGGTCCTCCGGATGCCGGACGCCCGCGAACCGGACCTCCTCCCACATGTCCCTGTCATGGCGATGCACCAGATACCGGTACGCGATCACCCGCTGCTCCCGCAGTCTGTCCTTCACATTTTCGGGCTGGATAAAGCGCAGGAAGTCTTCCAGATACTCCTCTGTGACATACTTCCGTGCGTAGGCGGTAACAGAAGCAAGATACTTAAAACGTTCCCCGACCTTGAAGCCGTTTTCCACATCCTCATGCGCCTGGTAGCACACGCCGTCATCCGTATCCAGATCAAGATAGTAGACACTCCAGTAATCCGAAGCGAGAGCCGTGATCATCCGGTTCTGCTCCTGCTGCTGCTGTTTCTGCGCCAGCAGTTCGTTCTGTAATTCCAGCTGGCGCTCCATCTCTTCCTGCTTGACCCGGTTCTCCGTATCAGCGTTTTCCTTTTCTATCGCCAGTCTGGCATTTTTGCGCGCCTGCTGAAGAACTAACGTGAACATCCCGAGCAGGACAGCCATTGCGAGCACCGTCTGGATCACGCCGCGGCGGATGGTACCGGTCGAGATGGTGCTGATGTTATCACTGATCACACTTTCCCGGATCAGATATGTCAGAAACCAGTCCGTCCCGGTCACCGGAATGTAGCTGAGTGTTTCTTTGATGCCATCATAGGTAAAACAGATCTCCCCGCTCCGGCCTTCCGCAAAATCCTCCACGAATGCTTCATGGGAATAGCCCGGATCAAATTCGGCATTCCTAAGCGCTTCCAGGAGGTTATCCTCGACAGCCAGGCCGCCCAGCACCGTGTTTGTCAACGCAATGCCGTCGCTCGTGTACATATTGCAGAATGTAGCACTATCCTCCTGCGCATTCATGGAGACACCGGAGAGCATTTCCTGCATGTCGATCTCCATGAAACAGACTACCAGCTCCTTATCCCGGAAAGCCATGTGAACCGGTACGGCGATGATGACCTTCTTATCGTCTCCGGTCACGTTCTTGAGCGAGATTTCCGGTCCTTCAAGCGCCAGATGATCAAACTGGTACTGGTCGATGTCCGTCTGCGTCCCCTGGGACGTATAGATCAGTCCGTCTGCATCGACAAAGGCAAACTTTTCCAATACGAACAGGCGCTTCATCTTCGCCTGATATGCCTGCAGGTGTTCGAGATCGCTCAGATCCTCCTCTGTCATCAGCTCCAGTGCTGTCTGGATGACATCGATCTTTTCCTGCATATTTCCGGCAACGACCTGTTCCCGGCGGCCCGCCAGCTCATCCAGATAAAGAAGGCTGACCGAATGAACAGCCGATTCCGTGTCGGTTTTGGCACTGCGGCTCATCCAGATCGTACTGATGATAAAGATGAGCACAAGTACAGTGCTGCCGATGACCGCGATCAAAGCCATCGTGTTTTTTCGTTTATTCATTACATAATACCTCACTGCCAGCTGCACCTTGCTGCCGCTTCTTTATGCCGGCCGCCATTTCACATACGCCTATTATACCTTATAGATGAAATCAATGCAATGCAGCTGATTCAGAGAATCGGACTAATATGATTACCTATTCGGAGATCCAACCCCGTTCGAATCCGAGCCGCTCGCCACGCGTGCGTTAGAGGGCGCTGCGTGCCAGTGGCACGCGTTTAGCGCCGACCGGAGCGGAGCGGAGATCGAACCCCGTTCGAATCCGTCCCGTTCACCACGCGTGCGTTAGAGGGCGCTGCGTGCCAGTGGCACGCGTTTAGCGCCGACCGGAGCGGAGCGGAGATCGAACCCCGTTCGAATCCGAGCCGCTCCATACGACAAAAAGGACGAGGATTTACTCCTCGTCCTTCTTGTCGTATAAAGCGTGCGTTAGAGGATTCGAACCCCCGGCCTTTTGGTCCGTAGCCAAACGCTCTATCCAGCTGAGCTAAACGCACACGCTGCTTTTTCGCAACAAATGTATAATACTCTATGTCGCGGAATTTGTCAAGCAGCAGGTAAAATTATTTTTTCATCTGATAAACCCGTTAGAACAGGAGCCCCGTCACAAAAGCATCCAACTGCTGACAGCCGGCTGTTTTTCTGTTATACTGGAAAAAACAACGATTCCGGCTGGAAGAAGGAGGACAATCATGAATAAGTGGAATGAACCGGACTATGTACAAGTCATATCCGATGTAGAAAAAAACAAAGAATTCAACCTGCTCATTGACGGATGCCGGGTCCACGCCAAGCTTGACCTTCCGGCAGGCGATGATCAAAAATACCCGCTTCTGCTTGTCATCCACGGCTTTACAGGCCATATGGAGGAGCGTCACATCACCGCCGTGGCACAGACAGCCCTCGAAACCGGCTATGCCACACTCCGTGTCGAGATGTACGGACACGGGAAGAGCGACGGCCTGTTTGAAAACCATACGCTGTACAAATGGCTCACCCAGGCTATGGCGGTCACCGATTACGCCAAAGGTCTCGATTTTGTGACAGACCTCTACCTCACCGGGCATTCGCAGGGCGGTCTTACCAGCATCCTGCTGGCCGGTCTCAAGCCGGATTCCTTCAAAGCCATCATCCCCCTGTCTCCGGCAAACCAGATCCTGGAAGGTGCGCGGCGCGGCGAGATCCTCGGACTCAGCTTTGACCCGGATCATATTCCGGAGCTTCTGACCAGCGAGAACTGGTACGATGGGATCCGCCTGAACGGAAACTATGCAAGGGCTGCCCAGACGCTCCACGTTGAGGAAGCGATCAAAAAATACCATGGGCCTGTGCTCCTGGTTCATGGCGATGCGGATACGGAGGTCCCGATGGAATGCTCCGTCAGTGCGGCCAAAGAGTATGAGAACGCAAAGCTGGTCCTGATCCCCGGCGATACCCATTGCTATGACCATCATCTGGAGATGGTGACTGATGCGGTGCGGGATTTTCTGAAAGAACAGATCAGCAGATAAACAGAGGAGGAAGCAGTCAATGGCAATCATCGTGATGGGTACAGTGTTTGTCGATATCAAAGGATTTCCATATGATACCTACCTTCCCACCGGGAGGAACTCCGGCTGGGTGGAGACGGTCCACGGCGGCGTCGGACGGAATGTGGCGGAGGATATCGCCAACATCGGTCTGCATTCCGTTCTTCTCAGCCTCGTGGACGACACAGCCGCCGGAAAAGAAGTCCTCGGCCGCCTTCAGGACCATCAGGTGGATACCCGCTACATGCTCACCCGTCCGGACGGGATGGGCATCTGGCTGGCTGTCTTTGATAACACAGGTGATCTGGCCGGCTCCATTTCCAAGCGTCCGGTCACGATGCCGATCGCCGATCTGATGGATGAGAAGGGCGACGAGATCTTCAAAGACGCGGACAGCATCGTGATCGAGATCGATATGGAGGAGGAGATCATCGAGCGCGTTTTTCAGTATGCGGCCAGGTACCACATCCCTGTTTACGCGCTGGTCTCCAATATGGTCATTGCCTCCCAGCGGCGGGATTTCCTGCAGCGTACGGACTGCTTTGTCTGCAATCTGCAGGAAGCCGAGCTTTTGTTTGTGGATGACCTGTCCCATTTTGCTCCGGAAGAGCTTGCCGATGACCTGTACAGGAGGATCACCCACGCGTCGATCCCGTCCATGATCATCACCCTTGGAAGCGAGGGAGCCGTGTATGCCTCTCTTGACGGTGAGCGCGGTTACTATCCGCCCGAGACCGTGAACGTGCGCGACACCTCCGGTGCCGGCGACGCCTTCTGTGCCGGGGCCGCTGCGGGTCTCACCTGCGGCAAAAGCATGCGGGAGGCCGTCGAGATCGGCACCCGCCTGGCCGCTTCGGTCATCACGATCTCCGAGAGCACCTGTCCCCGCTTCAAGCCGCAGGAACTGGGACTGGTCGTATTGTAAAGCAGGAAAATCAACGGATTCTCCTACGAAATCAAAAAAGATCTTCTCCCATTTGTGCGCGGATACGCCGTGGAAGAAGATCTTTTCATTTATGCTGAAGTCAGGAGATAAAAGCCATATACGCCTTGTAGGCTTCGTAGACATCCGCCTTGCTGGTCACTTCCCAGGGAGCGTGCATGCTGAGCACGGCCACGCCGCTGTCGATGACGTTCATCTCGTAAAGTGCCGCAATGTAGGCGATCGTTCCGCCGCCGCCCGCGTCTACACGTCCGAGCTCGGCTGTCTGGAAGGCCACCTGATTGTCGTCAAAGATCCTGCGGATCCGGGCGACATATTCCGCGTTGGCGTCATTGGAACCGGATTTTCCTCTGGCTCCCGTAAACTTGTTGAGCACGATGCCGCGTCCCAGGAACGCGGCGTTCTTTTTCTCAAAAGCATCCGCGTAGGCCGGATCGAAGCCGGCGCTCACATCGGAGGAAAGCATTGCCGAATTCCGGAGTGTCCGGCGAAGCTGCAGATCGGAATACGCTCCCATCGAATCCAGCAGGTCAGCCACCCGGTTCTCGAAGAAACGGGACTGCATGCCGGTCGCTCCGACGCTTCCGATCTCCTCTTTGTCCACAAGCAGACAGCAGCTGGTTTTCTTCGGCGTCCCTTCCTTTACCAGCATGGCCAGCAGAGACGTGTATGCGCAGACCCTGTCGTCCTGCCCGTAGGACGCGATCATGCTGCGGTCCAGTCCGCAGTCCCTGGCCTTGCCGGCCGGAACCACCTCGAGCTCGGCAGAGAGGAAATCTTCCTCCTCCACGTCATATTTCTCCTTCAGGATGCGGAGCACGTTTTCCTTGACGGCTTCCTTCTTCTTGTCATCCGGCAAATCCGACAGCGGGCAGCTTCCGATCAGGATATCCAGCTTTTCACCCTCGATCACCTCGGAGGCCGTCTTCTGCATCTGCTTGGCAGACAGATGGATCAGAAGATCCGTGATATACAGCACCGGGTCTTTCTCGTCCTCGCCGATCGTCACCTTCACGACCGTACCGTCCTTCTTGACGATCACGCCATGAAGCGCGAGCGGAAGGGCAACCCAGTGGTACTTTTTGACACCGCCGTAATAATGCGTATCCAGGTACGCCAGGTCGGCTTCCTCATACAGCGGATTCTGCTTGATATCAAGACGCGGGGAATCGATATGCGCGCAGAGGATATTCATACCTTCTGTGATCTCTTCCTCTCCGATATGGAAGAGCGCGACGATCTTGCCCATGGAGACGGCGTACACCTTGTCTCCGGCCTTCACGGTCTCACCGGCGGCGCGCTTCGCATCAAGGTCCACATAGCCGTTCTGTTCCGCCATGCAGATGATCTTTTCTACGCATTCCCGCTCGGTCTTCCCCTCGTCAAGAAACTGCTTGTAGGATTCCGCGACTTTTTCGAGTTCTTTCATTTCGGCCTCCGAATAGGAGAGCCATGCATTTCTACGTTCCATGTATATGGTCCACCTTTCCGATTTTTCATTCCGATCCCTATTATACCGTATCCGGGCAAAAGAATCTACCCATAAAAAGAAACCACCTTTGACAGCTGTCTTGCTGTCAAAGGTGGCTCTTTTTACATATTTAGGGAAAGGAAAGAGTTTGTCTTAAGAGGTCTCCCTCTTAAGATGTCTCTATCATAACAGGTAAATGTGTTCAATTCTTGTCCTAATTCTAATAAAAAAATAAAATTTCTAAAAATCCTGTGAAACCTGCCTGCAGTTCAGCAGCCGGTTTCAAGGTAGCATCTCCCGGAGAAGGGCGCCAGGGCGATCGGATGGCTCTCGTCGGCATCGATCCGAAGCTCCTCCCGGGTATCATAATGCCTGTTCCCCGACCAGGTGTCCTCGTCCGTGTCGAGCAGAAGCGTCCATCTGCCTTTCCATCCCGGATGGAAATCGTAGGTGCGCGCCTCCCCGCACAGGTTGAACAGGCAGAGAAGGCTCTCCTTCGAGGATCTTCTGCGGAACACATAGACACAGTCCCGTTCCCCGTTGGCCTGGATCCATTCAAACCCGTCCCGCTCGTAGTCCCGCTCCCACAGGGCGGAATGCTCGAGATACAGATGGTTCAGCCGGATCATGAAGTGATGAAAGCTGTCATGCAGCGGATATTTGGAGAGGAACCAGTCCTGCTGCCGGCGTTCGTCCCACTCCCGGATCTGCCCGATCTCATTTCCCATAAAGTTCAGCTTTTTGCCTGGATGCAGGAACATATACAGATACAGTGCTCTCGCCTGCGGGAATTTGCCTTCGTAAAAGCCGTACATCTTCTGGAGGATCGTCGCCTTGCCGTGGACCACCTCGTCATGGGAAAGCGGAAGCAGATACTTTTCGTTATAAAAGTACTGCATGGAGAAGGTGAGCTTGTGGTATTTTTCACTCCGCCTGACGGGCCATTCCTCAAAATAGTCCAGCGTATCGTTCATCCACCCCATGTCCCACTTGTAATCAAACGCCAGACCGTTATCCCAGGCCGGACTGGTCACTCCCGGATAGGCCGTCGAATCCTCCGCGATCAGCATGATCCCGCCATGCCGGCCCTTCAGACCGCTGTTCATGTTGCGGAGAAACCGGACCGCATCAAGGTTCACGCCGCGCCGCTCATTGCCCATCCAGTAGATCAGGTTCCCCACCGCGTCGAAGCGGAGTCCGTCAAAATGATAGACCGAAAGCCAGAAATCACAGGCCGACTGCAGAAAGCTCCTCACCTCGCCCCGGGCGTGGATAAAGTTGCTGCTGCCCCACTCGCTCCGGCCGACGGACGGATGCGGGTATTCGAAGAGCGGTGTCCCGTCATAGGTAAGAAGACCGTAATCATTGGTCGCGAAATGCACCGTGACAACATCCAGGATCACGCCGATCCAGCTCTGATGAAGCCGGTCGACCAGGTACTTCAGCTGGTCCGGCTCGCCGTAGCGGGCGGTGGCGCTGAAAAAGCCGGTCGCCTGGTAACCCCAGGATTCATCGGCGGGATATTCGTTGAGCGGCATGAATTCCACATAGTTGTAGCCGTTTTCCGCAAGGTACGGGATCAGCATATCCGCGATCTCGTCATAGCGGTACCAGCCGCCGCTCGCATCCTCCGGCAGTTCAAAATCATCTGTCGGCTCCGTCGTCAGATCCTCGTCCCGGCGCCGCCAGGAGCCCAGATGCAGCTCATATATATTCAGCGGCCGGTTCCGGCAGTCGGTCCTTGTCCGCATCCATTCTTCATCATCAAAGGCATAGCCCTGCATGTCATACAGGATCGACGCCGTGTCCGGCCGGAGCTGGGAATAAAAGGCATAGGGATCCGCATGGTCCGTAAAGCTTCCGTTCCTGTGGTAGATCCGGTACTTGTACATCTGTCCGGCCATTGCGCCGTCCACGTAACATTCCCAGAACTTACCGTCGCAGATCCGGTTCATGCCGTATTCCTGCCAGCCGGTGAACTCACCGATCACGGACACATGGTCCGCCGCCGGCGCGTAGGTGCGGAAAACCGCCCCGAACTCTGTGATCTGACCTCCAAGATACCGGTATGCCTCGAATTCCTGTCCCTGGTAAAACCCTCCTATGTCCATAAAAGCTGTTCTCACTTTCTCTCCGTGAATCTGTTTTTCATTCCTTCTGTCATCATGATCGATCCTTCATGATCCAGGAAGAGGCCGTCCGCCCCGTACTTTTCCAGAAGCTTTGTGCCTTGTTCGGCTCCAAGGACCATGCAGGCCGTGGAAAGTGCATCGGCTTCCAGGCCGTCTCCACAGACGACCGTAACGGAAGACAGCCCGCTGTCACATGGATAACCGGTAGCAGGATCCAGGATATGATGATAACGGATCCCGTCCTCCTCAAAAAACTTTTCATAGTCGCCGGAGGTGGACAGGTATTCCTCTCCGGCGAGCGCCACGATACCGATATAATCGTCAATGTTACCCTCGGGATCCCGCACAGCCACATTCCAGGATGTCCCGTCCGGCTTTGTCCCGTAGGTCATGACGCTGCTTGTCCCCATGCTGACAAGCGCTCCCGAAATCTCGGGTTTTGTCCGGAAAAAGTCTCCGGCCAGATCACAGGCGATGCCTTTTCCCACAGACCCGAGGTCCAGCGTGCTTTCCTCCGGAAGTGTGAGCGACCGGCCGTCCAGACTGACCTTCGAAAGCCCCCTGTGCGCCATAGCCTCTGCAAGCGCCTCCTTCTCCGGAACGTGAGGATCCTCTCCGCCGATATCCCACAGGCGGATCACCTCGCCCATCGTCGGATCCAGGGCTCCGTCCGAGTCCTCTGCGACCGCGAACGTCCGCGCAAGATAGCCGGCCAGTTCTTCCGAGATCGTCATGGTTTCTTCGGAATGATGGTTCACCTCATAGAGCTCCGAACCCTCGATCGTCCACGAAAGTATGTTTTCTTCCTCCGCGCGGATCCTCTCCACAAGCTCCGGACCCACGTCATCCCCGGAGGTGTACAGGGTCGTCATGACCGTCGTATCCATCACGAAGTCCGTGTCCGCGTATTTTTCTGTTTCTGCGTATATACAGGCCGTATACCCTGCCAGGAGCAGCAGGCACATGGCCGCCGAGATCAATGTCTTTCTCAATTTACTCTCCGGATCCTCCCACATCCCGCCGGACAGGCGGTTCCTCAAGTGCGTTTATCCTGTGACACCGAAGTTCCACGTTTACCAGTTTATCATAACCGGACTGATCTTGTCTACATCCGGCGATCCTCGATCCGGCCCGCCTGTGAATATCACCCGCTCATTGTTTTTTTGATAGCGATATGTTACCATAATGTACAGATTTAGCCTTGAAAGCAGGTACATATGAAGAAAAAAGATTATCTGGTGATCGGAACTCTTCTGCTTCTGGCCCTTTTGTCCTGGCTGCTTCTGCAGAACCGTGGAAAAGACTATGGAGGCATCCGCATCACCGTCGACAGCCGGATATTCGGCGAATACTCTCTTGCCGAGGACCAGATCATCCCCATCGGTGATACCAATGTATGTGAGATCAGGGACGGCCGGGCTTTTATGACGGAAGCCACCTGTCCCGATCACCTGTGCATCCACCAGAAAAGCATCGGTTCCGCCGGCGGTGCGATCATCTGTCTGCCAAACCGTGTCATCATCGAGTCGGTCCCCGTCTCCGGTCAGGAAGGGCCTCAGATCGACGCCTTTGTATCCTGAGCAGAAAGGATCCTTATGAAACCAAAGCTTGCCTATCTCGGCATCTATGCCGCCATCGCGATCATCCTGGGATACGTGGAAAGCCTTGTGCCCGTGTTCCCCGGAATCCCGGGCATCAAGCTCGGGCTTGCCAATCTGGCGGTCCTCTATATCCTGAAAAAGTATTCCTTCCGGGAGGCCGCCCTTGTCTCCCTCGTCCGGATCCTGGTGATCGGCTTTCTGTTCGGAAGCCTTTCCGGCATCCTGTACAGCCTGGCGGGAGCCGCCTTCAGCCTGCTCGTCATGACCCTGCTGCTTTCGCATACGTCCCTCAGCCTGGTCACTGTCAGTGTCTGCGGCGGTGTCGCTCACAACGTGGCGCAGATGGTCATTGCATGGCTGCTGCTTCGGAGTACGGCGTTCTTCTACTATCTGCCGGCACTTCTTGTTTCCGGCGTCGTCACCGGTATCCTGATCGGTCTTCTGACCCAGGAGATCAGCAAACGGCTCCCCTGAAGGGGAGCCGTTTATGCTCAGAACTGTGTATAGATGAACTGCGGTGCAGTCGAAAGATTCGCCAGTACCACATACAGATAAAGTGCCAGCAGCAGCACAAAGAACAGCAGCACCTGCTTTAAGAAGCTGCGTTTTTTCTTTGGTTCTGTCGGTTTTCCTGACGCCATTCTTCCATCCCTTCCCATCTGTCTGATATCTTCCGCTCACAAGGTCCGCCTGTGGTCTCTTACCTGGATTCCACCAGCGCGATGATCTTGTTGACGGTATTTACGTCTTCCTTTTCGATCTCTGTAATCGCGATCACCTTGCCGAGCTGGTCCTCGACCGCCACAAGCAGCTCCGCGACTCCAAGCGAATCCAGCAGTCCTTCCTCAAACAGATCCAGATCCTTGTCCTCCCGGATGACATCATCCTCGCAGATCTCCTCTAAAATATCCAGAATTCTCTCTTCCATCATCAACCCTCATCCCGTACGCGGTGTATACGCGCTCATTGTCTCATGCGCGTCAGAGCAGATGTCCCGAAAACAGCAGGAAGCCGAACATGACCAGCTGCATCGTGACTGCCCAGGATATCACCTGGTACCATTTCTCTTTCTTATGCTTTTTGTGAAACCCGGATCTCTTCTGCCGGATCTCCGTCGCGGCCAGAAGAACTCCATGATAAACGCCGTACAGAATATAATACAACGTCAGACCGTGCCAGATCCCCATGACCGTCATATTGATCATAAAGCCCACACAGGCGGTCGTCAACCGGTTTTTGAACCACTTGTGCCTGGCGGACTGCATGACAAACCTTGTAAACAGAAAATCCCTGAACCAGTGGGACAGGCTGATATGCCATCTGTCCCAGAATTCCCGGATGTCCTTGCTCTGAAACGGCCTGTTGAAATTCTCCGGCGTCCGTATCCCCAGAAAATAGCTGCAGCCGATCGCCATCAGCGAATAGCCGGCAAAATCAAAGAACAGGTACAGCCCGTAGGCATACATATAGCCGATCATCGGTCCTGCGCCGGGCTCCTCGGCAAGAACCGATACAAAATGGTAGCATCCGGCTGCGATCACAAATTTGTAGACGGCTCCCAGAAGCAGCTTTTCCAGACCATCGCCGGCCATCTCCAGATATTCCGCTCTGGAAAGCTCTTTTTCAAGATCTCCAAGATACCGTCGGCTCCGGTCGATGGGGCCGCTGGTGACCGTCGGAAAGAAAAGCAAAAAGCCCGCCATCTGAAATGGCGTCATATCCTTGATCAGACCATCGTAGATCTCGATCACCACCTGCAGGGATTTAAAGGTCAGGTACGAGATTCCCAGGATCTGGAAAAACGTATACCCGAAAACCCCGGTCACCTTGCTGATCACCAGAGGCAGCAAGGCCAGGATCAGCATGGCCGCATAGGTCCGCCCGTTCCGTCCCTGCTTCCGGTATAAGCGTTGGTAATACTGCGAGATCCCTGTCTCCCATACCACATACAGGATAAACACAACGATCCCCGCAGGGTTCCGTCCGATGGCAGCCGCGTCAAAAAAGACTGACACCAGCAAGATATACAGGGCCCGTTTTTTTTCGAACACGCCAAGCAGAAAAGCCGGCAGAAGCAGAACGAGCAGCAGAAGAAAAAATCCGACCTCACCGTACATCGTCATGACAGCATCTCCTTCAGACAGCGGCGGTCCGCCTTGCCGTTCCCGGTCACCGGGATCTGACCCAGAAAATGGATCTTTTTGGGGATCATGTAGGCCGGAAGATAGGTCTTCAGCTGATCCCGAAGCTCCCTGGCCGTTTTCCGCTCATCCGCCGGGATACCGCCCTGCATCACCGCAAACGCATGAATGCTCTGGACGATCCCTTCCCGCTCCTTCGTCACCACGCAGACCTGCTCCACGTCCGGAAGATGGAGAAAATTGTCCTCGATATCCCCCAGTTCGATCCGGTAGCCGTGCAGCTTGATCTGGAGATCCAGCCGGCCGTTGTAATAGAGCATGCCGTCCTTCAGGTACCCTTCATCGCCGGTCCGGTAGGCACGGACCTGCTGGCCGTCCTCGGGAATCGTGACAAAAGCCTTCTCCGTCAGGTCCGGAGCGTGAAAATAGCCTTCCGCCAGCGTATCGCCGGTGATCAGGATCTCGCCCGGCATCCCGTCCGGTGCCTCGGATCCATCCGCCTGCAGGATATGAATGCGGCTTCCGGACCTTGGACGTCCCACCGGCAGCGGGCTTTCCTCCCGGACGGTCTTCTCCGTGATCTGTGTCTCGGTCATACAGACCGTGGATTCCGTCGGCCCGTAGGTATTCATCACCCTTGCCCCCGGAAAACGCTCCAACAGCTTTCCGGCAGTCCGGTTTGTCAGTCTCTCCCCGCAGAACAGGAATACCTGCAGGGAGGGCATGAGTGCACTGCAAAATCCCGGATCCGCCAGGCAGACGTCCGCAAAGGAGGGCGTCGACACCCATACCTGCGGATCAGCGCCGGCAAGGCTTTTGAACAGCAGCGAATAGGAGTTCTGCACCTCTCTGGTCATCGGGAACAGCGTTCCCCCTGTCGCCAGACAAAGGTACAGGTCCATCACGGAAAGGTCAAAGGAAAACGGGGCCTGGTTCAGGAACCGGAATGCGGTCCCCTCATTCCGGTCCGGAAGCATCGACACCGCCCATCCGGCATAATTGTACAGGCTCCGGCAGGAGATCTCGACTCCCTTCGGTTTTCCTGTGCTGCCGGAGGTGAAGATGATGTAGAAAACATCCTCCGGCTTCACCCACGTATCCGTCCCGGCCCGCTCCCCGCCTGATGCCAGGATCCGGAGAAGGTCTTTCCGGAACAGCGTACGGTCTTCGGGAAGAACGCTGCACGCTTCCTCGGTACAGAAAACATTCGTTGTCTCCGTCACCCCGATGATATCCCTGATGCGCTCCTCCGGAGTGGATGTGTCGACCGGGCAGTAGGCCCGTCCGGCTTTGACACTGGCCAGAAAACACACCAGCATCAGCGGATGCTTGTGTCCGTAGACCACGACCGGTGTCTCCGCTCCGGGTGCTTCTTTGATAAGATATGCTGCCAGGAGATCCGACCACAGGTCCAGCCCAGCATAGGTCATATTTTCCTCATCCGTATGATAGACGACCCTGTCTCCCTGTTCATCGGCATACCGCCTGACATTTCTCAGTATATCCATGGATTGGCAACTCCCTGTGTTTCTTTGTATGACGCGCCGGAATATCCCGTGCGCTCTTTATCTCACCCTGCTGTCAAAGACTCTTGATCCGGCGGATCGCTTCGCAGGTATTTTCATAGGATCCGAACGCCGTCAGCCTGAAAAAGCCCTCACCGGCTGCTCCGAATCCGCAGCCCGGCGTGCCGACCACATTGGCGCCTGCAAGCAGCCTGTCAAAAAAGTCCCAGGAAGACATTCCTTCCGGTGTCTTCATCCAGATATACGGTGCATTTACGCCTCCTGAAACCTCGAAGCCTGCAGATGCGAGCTCCGTGCGGATCATCTCGGCATTCCGCATATAATAACCCACCTGCTCCTTCAGCTGCTCTTTCCCTTCCGGTGAATAGACAGCCTCGCCGGCCCGCTGTACGATGTAGGGGGCGCCGTTGAATTTGGTGCCGTGGCGTCTGGCCCAAAGATCCCGGAGCACAGTACCCTCCCGCACCAGATCCTTCGGGACGACCGTAAAGCCAAGACGCAGCCCTGTAAAGCCGGCATTCTTGGAGAAGCTCCGCAGCTCGATCGCGCAGGTTCTGGCGCCATCGCATTCGTAGATACTGTGTGGAACACCTGCCTCGGTAATGTACGCTTCGTAGGCGGCGTCATAGATGATCACCGCGTTCTTCTCGTTGGCGTAGTCTACCCATTTCTGCAGTTCATCCTTCTGGATGGCAGAGCCGGTCGGATTGTTCGGAAAGCACAGATAGATCAGGTCCGGAGTCTTTTCGGGCAGCTGCGGCAGAAAACCATTTTCTGCAAGACAAGGCATATACACCACATTGTCGTAGCATTCTTTTTCCGGTGAATACGCGCCTGTCCTTCCGGCCATGACGTTTGTATCCACATAGACCGGGTAGACCGGATCACAGACGGCGATCACGTTTTCTTTTCCGAAGATCTCCTGGATATTTCCGGAATCACTCTTAGCTCCGTCGGAGACAAAGATCTCGTCAGGTGTGATCCGGCAGCCGCGGGCTTCGTAATCGTTCTTTACGATCGTCTCCCGCAAAAAAGCATACCCCAGGTCGGGGGCATATCCGCGAAACGTCTCCGCATGTCCCATCTCGTCCACGGCCTTATGCAGTGCGTCAATGATAGCCGGAGCCAGCGGCTGTGTCACATCACCGATCCCGAGGCTGATCACCTCCGCCTGCGGATTGTCCGCCTTGTATTCCCGCACCTTTCGTGCGATCGTCGAAAACAGATAGCTTCCCTGGAGTTTCAGATAGTCCTTATTGATCGTCGTCATTACAAGTCCTCCGTTTCTGTCAAATCATGATCTTCGGTTTACATCGTATCCGTACGGATCTCATGAAAAGCTTCGCTCTCCAGCCTTCCACGATCCCGTGATCAACAATTATCCGCCTTCGCCGTAAGGATCGGCACATAGCTCTCGAGAAAACATTCCTCTCCCTCGATCAGATCCTGCCGGTTCATCTCCCGGACCAATTCCCCCGCGATCTCTTCGATCGTCCTGATCACCGGATCCTCCGTGTAGACCTTCAGCGGACTGTATTCCAGGTTTTCCCAGATCTCGTCCTGTCCCGGAATCCTCGTCAGCTTCTCAAGAAGGGCCGGAAGCCCGTGAAGGATCGGGAGACGCAAAAGTCCCTGGAATGTCCACTTATAGTAAGGAGGATACTCCTTTGCGAGCAGATATGCAATATCCATTGCAGCCCGGATCGTCTGATCGATGCAGAGTCTGGCAGCGACGGGATCCCTGCGCGCCATCATCCGCGGATAATTACTCTGTCCTCCGTGGGAAAAAAGATGCAGCTGCTCCGCCAGCTTGTACAGGTAGAATCTCTGCGGATAATATCCCTTGATCATATCCCGGATCGAAGTGAACGTACCCAGATCATCGCGAAAAACCTCTCCGTTGACGGCCGTCGCAAGCCATCTCGGCTCCGCATAGACCCAGTACTGCCGGTCAACCAGCAGTGACAGATCAGGGGAGAGGCGGAGGGTGTTCCCGTAGAAACCGGCGATGTCCATCACGCCCCGCCTGCTTTCAATCCGCTGGTTTGTGAGCGTTTTTTGCTCTCCCCAGACACTCGATGCATAGCGGACGCCTTCCTCAGCGATCAGCCTGTGATATGCCGCATCCAAATCTTTTCCGATCCTCTCGTAATCTTCGGCTGTCAGCCACATACAGAATCCAAGGTCAAAATCATGATCCCGGGAAATCTCGTCGTCAAAGCCGAAGCACTCGGAGCCTTCTCCCACAAGCCCGACAGCGATCCGATCCTCATACTCCGGAAATTCCGTATGGATCAACGGCTGTCCGTACTCTTCGTAAAATGCCCGGGTGACAGCGATGGTCGATGATGCCTGCAGACCTTCCTTCTTCAAATAACTTGTCTCACCCATGGAATACCCTCCTGAATGTGCTGACCCGAATATACTGCTTTAGATCGTGTTCTTTTTTCTTTTCAAAAAGGCGGAACCATCAGGTTCCGCCTTTAGAAAAAAGTGCCGCAGACGGGAATCGAACCCGTACGGGGGATTAGCCCCGCAGGATTTTAAGTCCTGTGCGTCTGCCAGTTCCGCCACTGCGGCATGCTATTAAAAAAGAAATGGGGCCTACAGGGCTCGAACCTGTGACCCCCTGCTTGTAAGGCAGGTGCTCTCCCAGCTGAGCTAAGACCCCATTCTACGACCCAGAAGAGATTCGAACTCTCGACCTCCGCCGTGACAGGGCGGCGCTCTAACCAGCTGAGCCACTGGGCCATAAACATATATAAAAATGGACCTTCGGGGACTCGAACCCAGGACCGACCGGTTATGAGCCGGTTGCTCTAACCAACTGAGCTAAAGGTCCAAAAAGCCGATGATCGGACTCGAACCGATAACCTGCTGATTACAAATCAGCTGCTCTGCCAATTGAGCCACATCGGCATATAAACAGTATACACCAAGTGCGGGAATCAAGTCACGTAAAAATCTCATTTTTTTCCAATGACTCCAAGGGGATTTGAACCCCTGTTACCGCCGTGAAAGGGCGGTGTCTTAACCACTTGACCATGGAGCCCTTTAAAAAAACTCCCCCTGTTGGACTCGAACCAACGACACCGCGGTTAACAGCCGCGTGCTCTACCGACTGAGCTAAGGAGGAATAAGAAGGTCTGCACCTTCAAAACTACATACATGTAAGACATTTCCTTGAGCAAATCTTTGGACCAACGTACGCTTTGACTCGCTTGGTCATCTCGTGACTTCGTCACTCGATGTCCGTTGCTTCGCAAGTCGAAGCCGTTCTCAGGCTCGCTCCGGTCACCTCGTGACTTCGTCACTCGGTGCCTTTTGCTCCGCAAATGCCCGTCCAGCTGTGCTTTGACGTTGGAATGCAAGCATTCCACGTCCTGCACACCTTGACGGTCGCTCGCCTGATCTTTTTGGTCAAGCCCTCACCCGATTAGTAGCAGTCAGCTGCACATGTTGCCATGCTTCCACCTCTGCCCTATCTACCTCGTCGTCTTCAAG
>JAFTPT010000008.1 GCA_017463155.1 Blautia sp. | reverse complement strand
GGATCGGTGAGCCAGGCTTCATCGGCGGTCAGGGTGACCTTGCAGGTCTTGCCGTCCGTTTCAAGCTTCAGGGCCAGTTTGTCGGACTCGCCCCCATCCGCATCCTTCATGACCGGGGCGGTGAGTGTGAACATGGGTTCCGCCGTCTTCACGGCATACGTTTCCGCATTATAGAAGGCGATCCTTCCATCTTCCTGCTTTGGTACCAGACCCTTCATCTCATACAGGTAGGTAAAGCTGTGGGGTGCTGAAGCATCCCTAAGCACAAGGTCTTCCTTGGCTTTCAGGTCCCCCATGCGGCAGACCAGGTCCGTCTTCGGAAGGATCCCCGGGTAGACCAGGGTGTTTGCCCCGGATGGCGTAGACTGGGTCTTGGCGATCGATTGTGCTCCTGCCTCCCCTTTAGTATTGGCTGTTTCCTCGAGCTTCAGCTCCCGGCTGATCTCCTGAAAGCTGCCGTCCGCGGCCTTATAATGCACCGGGCTGAAGTAGTATCTCGCTACGGTCGAATGGTCTTCGCGTTCAAAGAACTTGACATTGGGGCTGCGCTTTTCCAGCCGTTCCCCGATGATCCTGACCTCACGGCTGTCGATAGCAGCCGCTGCCTGCTGTTCCTTATTTACGGGTTCCATATGTACTTTTTCATTCTTGATTCCAGCGTCATACATGGACGCGAGTTTTTTATTGATATTCATGACTGTCTCCTTCTCTCTTTTTCTATGTTCCGGAACAGCCTATATGATACCGACTGAAACAAAAAAAGAATTATCGCGGACGATAAGATTTTCCTGACTTCTTATCGTTCGCGATAATTCTTTTCGTATGCTGTATGGTACACTATAATTTTACATATACCCTGGCATTATCTTTCTACTCTGACTTCGACATTTTTCCCTGAGAACGCAATGCCATATCTAACGATATCACTTACGCCGCGATCTTCCAGATCTCTCCCGTAGTTTTTATCCTTTGTTTGCGCAAGTGCGTCATCTGCCAGATCAATCAGCTTATTTTTTTCTGATGAACTCGCCGCCTTGAATTCCATCAGGATACCTGGAAGATCTTTTTCCTTGGGTTCCAGCTGAAGGTCGAATCTTCCTTCTCCCGATTCTCTGTTGGAACGTATGTAATACTTTGAAGAAAGGCTGGCCACCAGCCCCAGCACCATTCCATGATAAAAACCCTCTGCAGCGCCATCGAAAAAGGAGATGCTGGTAATCATATATTTCCTAAGTGCATCCTGCAGACGCCGGGCATCACTCAAATAGACCGCCTTCTCTATCTCCGAAATGATGTTTCCTGATTGTTTAGTACGGATCCACCCTAGTATTTCCGTATTATATATCCTGCGGATCTCCGCATTTGGAAGACGAAGAGAAGCAAATGTTCCGATCTCTGTTTCCTCAGGCTTGCCGGCAGGTGTAAGATACCCGGCCAGAAGAAGGAAACTGAAGATCGTATCACTTCCATCCGTCATGCGAGGATAAACAACTTCCATATCCAGCGAGGCATGAATCTCTTCTCCCTGCATGACCTTTGCCAGATCTTCCGCGATTTCCGGTGTAAGACCTGCCAGGATCTCACGTATGATTTCATTATCACTTGTATTGGCCCAATAGGGCTTTGCCTGACCACCGGAAACAAAATAGTTCGTGACAGACCACGGGTTATAGATCTCTGTATTTCCAAAGCGATAGCCATCATACCAGAAACGAATCTCGTCTATTGCGGCTGACCGATGGCAGTATTCCGCCATTTCCCGGACTTCATCGTCCGTAAAGCCAAAATATTCGCTGTACTTTTCGTCAAGTACCGTATTCACCATGGGATTGTTCAGACCGCTGAACAGATTTTCCTTCGATACCCGCATAATCCCTGTCAGAACGCCAAAAGCAAGATCTGTATTATCTTTTAGACCGCCTGACAGGAAATTCCGCATAAAAGCGACCACTTCTTTGTAGAAACCCCTCGAATATCCTTGCTGAATCGGAGTATCATATTCATCGATCAGGATCACAACCTTTGTCCTATGATGGGCAGAAAGCATCCGGACAAGATTCAGCAGGGAGCGCTGAAGTTCAACACTGCTTAGAGTTCCCTCTTCCATCCTGGCTATGTAGTTTTTTGCGTCTGCATCAAGCTCAGTACTTTCAGTCAGTTCCGGATGTCGTTTGTATTCATCCTTCAGAACCAGACGGATTGCTTCCAGGGATTCTTCCCATGTGCCATATTTGACATCTTTGAACGTCAGCATAATAACAGGGTACGCACCCTGCAGTGACTGATATTTTTCCCCACACTGCCAGATTTTCTTATTCACAAAATACTTTGCTGTATCTTCCCGGGTCTTTTCAAAAAAGGTTTTGATCGTATTAATGGCAAGCGTTTTACCAAAACGGCGCGGTCGCGTAAACAGAGTCACCATGTTGTGGTCATCGATCAGATCCCGAATCAGAAGTGTTTTATCCACATAATAGCATTCACTGGATATTTCGATGTAAGAAGTATTACCAATCGCGAATGGAAGCCGTGCCTGATCATCGTCCGCAGCTTCTTCAGGCACCTCGAGTCCTGCATCATTCATAAACTGTTTCACTGATTCTATCGGAATCTTCCAGTTTCTGCCAGTGCGAAATGCTCCGGGAAGTTTTCCTTCACCGCATAAGCCGACGACTCGGCGGCTGGTCATCCTAAGAAGTTTCGAAGCCTCTGAAGTCCCGATGAACTCAGTTCTGCTTTCCATAAATCCACCTCCCAATCGGAAATATCTTATCATATATCGGAAATTCCGTCAATTATACCGGAAATTTCAGCGTGTCTATTTCCGATAATTTCCGATTCCTTGTGGGGAATGGAGAACATCGAGCTGTTTTGAAACAGAAAAGAATTATCGCGAACAATAAGATTTTTCCGGCTTCTTATCGTTCGCGATAATTCTTCACATACGTCCTTACTTTGCCAGCACCATCCGGGCGGCGCCGTAGATTCCGGCGTCATTCCCGAGCGTTGCCAGGATGATCGGCGTCTTCCGGCAGACCGGAAACGCATATTTTTCGTAATATTTCTGGATGCAGTCGATCAGGGGCTGGCCGGCCTTGGAAACGCCGCCGCCGATGACGATGGTCTCGGGGTCCACCACGCAGGCGAAGGAAGCAAGCGCTCTGCCAAGCTTGTCCCCGAAGGTTTCCATCACCTGGCAGGCCAGGGCGTCGCCTTCCTTGTAGGCGTCCAGGACAGCCTTCGCTGTCACTGTCTCCTTTCGAAGGACGCTGTCCGCCTCCGACGCTTCCAGAGCTCTGTTGGCAAGCCGCACGATCCCCGTGGCCGCCGCGTACTGTTCAAGGCAGCCCTTGTTGCCGCAGTTGCAGCGCTCCGTCTCGTCGTGCTCCACACAGGCATGGCCGATCTCGCCGCCCGCGCCGTGCTTGCCCGTCAGGATCTCACCGTTGATGATGATCCCGCCGCCGACGCCGGTGCCGAGCGTCACCATGATCACGCTCTGTGCTCCCTCGGCCGCGCCCTTCCAGGCCTCGCCGAGGGCCGCCACGTTGGCGTCGTTCCCGGCTTTGGCGGGAATTCCCGTCATCTCCTCCAGCTCCTGGGAAAGGTCCTTGTATCCCCAGAACAGGTTGACCGCGAATTCCACGTCCCCGTGGGCGTTGACAGGGCCCGGAACGCCTACGCCGATGCCGCTGATCTCGTCCTTAAAAATCCTTTTCTCCTCATTCTTATCCAGAATGCTCTTTGCGATATCCGGAAGGATCGCCTCCCCCTTGTTCTCCGTTCGGGTAGGGATCTCCCATTTTTCTACCAATGTTCCGTCGGTCTTGAACAGACCGCATTTGATCGTCGTGCCTCCCACGTCGATCCCGTAGCAATAACTGGCCATTGTATTTCCATTCCTTTCCATTATATCGATCATTCGGATCTCTTCCGGGTGATGTTTGCCTGTACACGCTTGTAGAGCTCTTCCGCCGCGTTGTAGCCCATCTTCTTCTGTCTGTGGTTGATGGCCGCGGTCTCTACGATGATGGCCAGGTTCCGGCCCGGACGGATCGGGATCGAATGACAGACGATCTTGTTGCCCAGATACTCGATGTATTCCTCATGAAGGCCCAGGCGGTCGTACTCCTTGTCGCGGTCCCACTCCTCCAGCTTGATGACCAGATCCACGGACTGGGTGTTCTTGACGCTTTCCACACCGAACAGGGTCTTGACATCAATGATGCCGATGCCGCGAAGCTCGATGAAATGCCGGGTGATATCCGGCGCCGAGCCCACCAGCGTCGCGTCGCTCACCTTGCGGAGCTCCACCACATCGTCGCTGACCAGACGGTGGCCGCGCTTGATCAGCTCCAGGGCCGCCTCGCTCTTACCGATCCCGCTCTCGCCGGTGATCAGGATGCCCTCACCAAAAACATCCACCAGCACGCCGTGGATGGAGATGCAGGGCGCCAGCTGCACGCCGAGCCATCGGATGATCTCCGCCATAAAGCTGGAGGTGCTCCGCTCCGTCACAAAGGTCGGCACCTTGTATTTGAGCGCCAGCTCGATCATGTCCTGAGAGGGCCTCGTCATCGTGCTGAACACGACGCAGGGGATCTTGCTGGAGATAAAGCGCTCGTACTTGAACATGCGTTCCTTGTCGTTCAACTGCATCAGGTACGTATATTCCACGTATCCGATGATCTGTACACGTTCCGCCGCGAAGTGTTCCAGATACCCTGTCAGCTGCAGGGCAGGACGGTTGATCTCCGCCGTCATGATCCGGATATCCTTAAGGTCGATCTCGGGAGTCAGATTGGTCAGGTCCAGCTCCTGCATGAGCCTGGTCAGTTCCACACCTTTCATGAATGTATCCTCCTGGTATTTATTCCTGTTCTTATCATAGCATGAATCCTGTATCCGCGTAAAGATTCTTTCACCCTTCCGCCTCCGGATGGAAGAATTCGTAGACCTTCCTGGCACTCAGCGCGTTCATGGATTCGATCCCGGCAAGTTCCTCCTCGGAAGCGTCACGGATCTTCTCCAGTGACCGGAACGCGCGCATCAGGGCCTTCCGGCGGGTCTCCCCGATCCCGGGAATGTCGTCGAGCACCGAATGCACCTGCTCCTTGCTTCGGAGCGACCGGTGATACTCGATGGCGAACCGGTGGGCTTCATCCTGAATACGGGTGATCAGGCGGAAGCCTTCGCTCGTCGTATCGATGGGGATCTCCACATTGTTGTAGTAAAGGCCGCGGGTCCGGTGATGGTCGTCCTTGACCATGCCGCAGACCGGAATGTCGATGCCGAGGTCCGTCAGCACCTTCAGGGCGATGTTGACCTGCCCTCGTCCGCCGTCCATCAGGATCAGGTCCGGCAGCCGGTCAAAGCTGTCATACTCGCCCTTGCTCTCGTGGGTAAAGCGCCGGAAAAGCACCTCCTCCATGCTGGCGTAATCGTTCGGGCCCTGGACCCACTTGATCTTGAATTTCCGGTAGTCGCTGCGCTTGGGCCGGCCTTTTTCGTACACCACCATGGAGCCGACGGATTCAAAGCCGCTGATATTGGAGATATCGTAGGCCTCCATCCGGGAAATACCGGAAAGCCCGAGCCATTCCTCCACCTCGTGTACGGCCCCGATAGTCCTCCCTTCCTCGCGCTTGATCCTCTCCCTGTCCTTGGTAAGGACCATCCGGGCGTTCTCCGCTGCCAGCTCGACCAGCTTTTCCTTGGAGCCTTTCTGCGGGATCCGGATGTGGACCTTCTGGCCCCTGCGGCCGCTGAGCCACTCCTCAATGATCTCGGTCTCTTCAACGCGCTTCTGCAACATGATCTCCCGGGGGATAAAGGGCGTTCCTGCATAGTACTGCTTCAGGAAGCTCGCGAGCACATGTGCTTCGTCATCGCCCCTGGCCGCCCGCAGATAAAAATGCTCCCGGCCGATCAGCCGTCCGTCCCGGATAAAGAACACCTGCACGACGGCGTCCCGCTCGATCAGCTCTTCGCCCTCCGCCTTATCCATGGCCATGGCGATCACGTCGCGGTCCTCCTCGCCGTAGCTGGTGATCTTCTGCCGCTCTCCGATCCTGTGGATGTTCCGGATCAGGTCCCGGTATTCCATGGCCTCCTCAAAGTTCATCTCCTCGGAGGCCTTGTTCATCTTTTCGGTCAGTGCCGCGACCGTCTCCTCCACATCCCCGTTCAGGAACTTAAGTGCAGCGGAAATATGCTCCTGGTAGGCCTCCGGGCCCACCTTTCCATTACAGGGTGCGTCGCACTGCTTCATGTGATAATAAAGGCAGGGTCGCTCCTTTCCGATATCCCTTGGTAAAGCCCGGTTACAGGAACGTACCTTGTAGATTTTCCGCACCAGCTCGATCACGTCCTTGACAGCGGCCGCGCTGGTATAAGGGCCAAAGTAGCGGTGCCTGTCCTTCTTCATCTGCCTTGAAAAAAGGATCCGGGGATAGGCCTCGCTCACGGTGACCTTGATGAACGGGTAGGTCTTGTCGTCCCGGAGCATGGTGTTGTACTTTGGCCGGTGCTCCTTGATCAGGTTGTTCTCCAGTACCAGCGCCTCCAGCTCCGAGTCGGTCACGATGTACTCGAACCGGGTGATGTGGGTCACCATCTGCTCGATCTTGGCGCCCTTGTTCCGGCTGCTTTGGAAGTACTGCCGGACACGGTTCTTGAGGACGACGGCCTTTCCGACGTAGATGATCTCGTCCTTCTCCCCGTGCATGATATAGACGCCCGGCTTGGCGGGCAGCTTTTTGAGTTCTTCCTCTATCTGAAACATGGCGGTACCTCTGAAAAGGACTGCCGCATCAGTGACACAGCAGTCCTCGTATTACTTACTCTTCTGTGGGATTGTAGTTCCAGGGATCCGGGTAGGTCGAGGGATCCGCGATCTTCGGTGCGCCCGCGGAGGGCTCCCGGACTTCGGTCTCTGTCGCAGGATCCTCCGGCGTTTTCTCCGGGATCTCAGCCGGTGTTTCCGGCTTCGGATCGGATTCCGCCGTCTTCTCCCCGGACTCCTCCCTGCTCTTGTCCTCGTCCTCCGGAAGGACCAGGTCGTTCAGGTTTTCCGGGATCTCCATGCCCTTCTCCACGGCGCGGAAGATCTTCATGAACTCCTTGCCGGTGATGGTCTCCCTGCGGATCAGGTACTCGGCGATCTTGTCCAGCGCCTCCCTGTGGGCGGACAGAAGTTCCTTGGCCTTCTCGTAGGAAACATGCAGCAGCTGCATGACCTCGTGGTCTACCTCGGTGGCGGTATCATCGCCGCAGTTCAGCACGACGCGGCCGGTCAGGTACTGGTTCTCCTGGGTAGCAAGCCCCATCAGGCCGAACTTCTCCGACATACCGTACTGGGTGATCATGGCCCTGGCGACCTTGGTCGCCTGCTCAATATCGTTGGCGGCTCCGGTGGTCACGGTCTCAAAGACCAGCTCCTCCGCGGCACGCCCGCCGAGGTAGCCCACCAGCATGGCCTCGAGTTCCTTTTTGGTATTGAGGTATTTTTCCTCCTCCGGCACCTGCATGACATAGCCGAGGGCGCCCATGGTACGGGGAACGATGGTGATCTTCTGCACCGGCTCTGCGTCCTTCTGCAGGGCGTTGACAAGCGCATGGCCCACCTCGTGGTAGGAAACGATCCGGCGCTCCTCCTTGCTGAGGATCCGGTCCTTCTTTTCCTTACCGACCAGGACGACCTCCACCGATTCCTCCAGATCCTTCTGGGAAACGGCCTTGCGCCCGTTCTTGACCGCCAGGATGGCGGCCTCGTTGATCATGTTGGCCAGGTCCGAACCCACCGCGCCCGATGTGGACAGGGCGATGGCGTCAAAATCCACGGTATCATCCAGCAGCACGCCCTTGGCGTGAACCTTGAGGATGTCGACACGGCCCTTCAGGTCCGGCCGGTCCACGATCACGCGCCGGTCAAAACGGCCCGGACGCAGAAGCGCGGGGTCCAGGACCTCCGGACGGTTAGTCGCCGCCAGGATCAGAAGTCCTTTGGACGTATCAAAGCCGTCCATCTCCGCCAGCAGCTGGTTCAGGGTCTGCTCCCGCTCATCGTTGCCGCCGCCGTAATGGGCGTCACGGGTCTTGCCGATGGCGTCGATCTCATCGATGAAGACGATGCAGGGGGCGTTCTTTTTGGCCTCCTCGAACAGGTCACGTACACGCGAAGCACCGACGCCGACAAACATCTCCACGAACTCCGAACCGGAGAGGGAGAAGAACGGGACGTGGGCTTCACCGGCCACGGCCTTGGCGAGCAGTGTCTTACCGGTACCCGGAGGGCCGACCAGCAGCGCGCCTTTGGGAAGCTTGGCGCCGATGGTTGTGTATTTGCCCGGATTGTGCAGGAAATCCACGACCTCCTGCAGGGACTCCTTGGCCTCGTCCTGCCCGGCCACATCCTGAAACGTCACGCCGGTCTCCTTCTGGATGTAGGCCTTGGCGCGGCTCTTGCCGACGCCCATGATCCCACCGCCGCCTTTGTTCATACGGCGCATCAGGAACATCAGCATGCCGAACATCAGAAGCGTCGGAAGCACAACGCTCAGGATCATGGAGAGGATCTCACCGAGCGCGTCCGGCGGTTCCGAGCGGAAGATCACGCCCTTACCCTCGAGACGCTTGGTAAGCTCGTTGTCGTCCTCCAGCTTGTTGGTGTAGTAGGTGTTGTCCTGGAACGCACTGTTCTGGTTCTTGGGAATGATCTTCAGCGTCTCGGTCTCGACGACCACTTCACGGATCTGTCCCTGCTCCACCATGTCGATGAATTTATCGTAGGTGATCTCGCTGGTGTTGTCCTTCAGAAGGTTGGTAAACAGGCTGAAGCAGACCAGCGTCACCAGCAGGCAGACCAGAAAAGCCAGGATCGACTGGCGGTTCCTGTTGGGGCCCTGGTTGCCGGGACCTTTTTCCGGCCCGCCGCCGTTCTGGTTATTGTCAGGATAATTGCTCATATTTTTCCTCCTATTGCTATCTTTTTATTATAAAGACTACAGGTATAGAAATCAAGAAAAAAACTACTGACAGAATCTTCCGAAGTGTAGTATACTGGATAAGTGTGAAAATAAAGTGAACAAGCAGGAGGATGCAGATGAAGATCGGATTTGACAACGAGAAATACCTGAAGATGCAGTCAGAGCATATCCGCGAGAGGATCGGCAAGTTCCACAACAAGCTCTACCTGGAGTTCGGCGGCAAGCTTTTTGATGATTACCATGCTTCCCGGGTGCTTCCAGGCTTTGAGCCGGACAGCAAGCTGCAGATGCTGATGCAGCTGTCCGAGCAGGCCGAGATCGTGATCGTCATCAGTGCCGCCGATATCGACAAGAACAAGGTCCGCGGTGACCTGGGCATCACCTATGACATGGACGTGCTTCGCCTGATCGGCGAGTTCCGCGGCCGCGGCCTCTATGTGGGCAGCATCTGCATCACGCAGTACAGCGGGCAGGAAAGCGCCGACAACTTCCGCAAATATCTGGAAAAGCTGGGCATGAAGGTCTACATGCACTACGTCATCCCCGGCTATCCCAGCAACACGGCCCTGATCGTCAGTGACGAGGGCTACGGCAAGAATGATTATATCGAGACCACACGGCCTCTGGTCGTGGTCACGGCGCCGGGCCCCGGCAGCGGCAAGATGGCCACCTGCCTGTCCCAGCTCTACCACGAGTACAAGCGCGGCATCAACGCCGGCTACGCCAAGTTCGAGACGTTCCCGATCTGGAACATCCCGCTCAAGCATCCGGTGAACCTGGCCTACGAGGCGGCCACGGCCGATCTGAACGACGTCAACATGATCGACCCCTTCCACCTGGAGGCCTACGGCGTGACCACGGTCAACTACAACCGGGATGTGGAGATCTTCCCGGTGCTCCAGACCATCTTCGAAAAGATCATCGGTGAAAGCCCCTACAAATCCCCGACCGACATGGGCGTCAACATGGCCGGCAACTGTATCGTGGACGACGAGGTCTGCTGCGAGGCCTCCCGCCAGGAGATCATCCGCCGGTATTACAAAGCAATGAATGCTCTCGCCGCCGGCAACGGGCGGGAGGACGAGGCCTTCAAGATCGAGCTGCTGCTCAAACAGGCCCACGCGACCGTCGAGGACCGCAAGGTCGTGCCCGCCGCCCTCAAAAAGGAAGCGGATACCGGCGCACCTGCTGCCGCGATGGAGCTTCCGGACGGCCGCATCGTGTACGGCAAGACCTCGGATCTTCTCGGCCCCTCCTCCGCGCTTCTTCTGAACGCCCTCAAGGAGCTGGCAGGCATCGACCATAAGAACCACGTAATCTCACCGGACGCCCTCCGGCCGATCCAGACCCTCAAGACCAAGTACCTGGGCAGCAAGAATCCGCGGCTTCATACGGACGAGACCCTGATCGCACTCTCCATCAGCGCGGCGGACAACCCCGAGGCGCGGCTCTCCCTGGAGCAGATCCCGAATCTCAAGGGCTGCCAGGCCCACTCCTCGGTCATGCTCTCGGCGGTGGATATCCAGGAGCTCCGCAGGCTCGGCATCGAGTTCACCTCGGAGCCCAAATTTGAGAAAAAGAGAATCTAAAGCAAGACAAGGGACGGTTCTTCGTGGAACCGTCCCTTGTCTTGCCTTCCGTCAATTATTCATCATACCCGTTCGGGTTGTGGCTCTGCCAGTTCCAGGAATCCGCGCACATCTCCCGGATCCCGTTCTCGGCTTCCCAGCCAAGCTCCTCTTTGGCCTTGGAGGGATCGGCGTAGCAGGCGGCGATATCGCCGGGGCGGCGCGGCTTGATCACGTAAGGGATCTTTACGCCTGTCGCGGCTTCAAAGTTCTTGACGATGTCGAGCACGCTGTAGCCCTTCCCTGTGCCAAGATTGTAGACGCAGAGGCCGGCCTTCTCCTCGATCTTTTTGAGCGCCTTTACATGGCCCTTGGCCAGGTCCACCACGTGGATGTAGTCACGTACGCCCGTTCCGTCCGGCGTGTCGTAGTCGTTTCCGAAGACGCCCAGCTCCTTCAGCTTGCCCACGGCCACCTGGGTGATGTAGGGCATCAGGTTGTTGGGAATGCCGTTGGGGTTCTCCCCGATGGTGCCGCTCTTATGGGCGCCGATGGGATTGAAGTACCGCAGAAGGACCACGTTCCATTCCGGATCCGCCTTCTGGATGTCGCTCAGGATCTGCTCCAGCATGGACTTGGTCCAGCCGTAGGGGTTGGTGCACTGTCCCTTCGGGCAGTTCTCGGTGATCGGGATCTCGGCCGGATCGCCGTAGACCGTCGCGGACGAGGAGAAAATAATGTTCTTGGCGCCGTGCCTGCGCATCACGTCCACCAGGATCAGGGTTCCGGAGATATTGTTCTCATAATACTCCCAGGGCTTGGCGACCGATTCGCCCACAGCCTTGAGTCCCGCAAAGTGAATGCACGAATTGATCTGCTCTTTTTCGAAGATCTCCTCCAGCGCTTCCCGGTCCCGGATGTCCGCCTTGTAGAAGGTGACCGGTTTTCCGGTGATCTTTTCCACGCGCGCCAGGGACTTTTCACTGGAGTTGCTCAGGTTATCAAGTACAACCACCTCGTAGCCCGCATTCTGAAGTTCCACCACCGTATGGCTGCCGATGTAGCCGGCTCCGCCTGTCACAAGAATTGCCATCTGTTCGTCCTCCTGTTTTAATCTACTGTACCTGTCGCGCCTGTTCCCAGAGCTTCTGCGGATAAAGCCCGGCATCCTTCAGGCCCTGAATGGCGGCCACGACCGCCGGCTTATCCTCCTTATAGGTCACACCATACCATTTATCCGGTGTCTTTTCAACCTTTACGACCGCTTTTCCCTCTTCAAGCAGCTCATCCACCACAAAGGGCAGGAAGTATTCGCATTTGAGCGGATTCTCCCTGAGATTCGCATCCAGGAAGGCCGGAAACCGGCTCGAAAGCTCCGTAAGGATCGAGGCGGTAAAGCCCCACATGTTCATCGACACCGTGCTGTCCGCCGGAAGAGCTGTCCAGGTCTGTCCGTCGTCCTCCGTAAAGGCAGCTCCGCCGTCCCGCTTCTCGATCCGGGTCCGCTCGCAGATGCCCTGCAGAAGGCCGTTTTCGTCGGTCGTGCAGACGCCGCGGGCCACATGGCCGTTCTCCGTCAGCGTGTTCTGAAGCTCATACCCCACCATCATATAGCGGTAGCCCTTTGTCTCGTCCTGCTCCGCCGAGAGAAAACCATACGCCATTTTAAATGCCCGGATCCCGTAGTAGTCATCCGCGTTGATGACCGCGAAGGGTCCGTCCACCGTTCCGACGCAGCTCAGGATCGCATGACCCGTTCCCCAGGGCTTAACGCGTCCCTCCGGAACGGAATACCCTTCCGGCAGGTTGGAAAGCTCCTGAAAGACGTAAGCCACCTCTATGATCCTGGAGATCCGGTCGCCCACCGCGCGGCGGAAATCCGCTTCATTCTCCCTCTTGATGATAAAAACGACCTTCTTAAACCCGGCCCGCACGGCGTCATACAGGGAAAAATCCATGATGATGTGCCCGTCCTTGTCCACCGGGTCGATCTGCTTCAATCCTCCGTACCGGCTGCCCATGCCGGCTGCCATAACCACCAATACCGGTTCCTTCATACTCGCAAAACTCCTTCCAAATGGTATTCGTCCAATCCGTCCGGCTGCTCAGAAGCCCCGGATCGCCTCATCCTCCGCATCGCTCTTCTCGATCGACCGGATCTGCAGATAATAGCTGTAGCTGTCGTTGACTTTAACTTCCACCCGGTCGCCCACCTTGTGTCCCTTCAGGGCCTTGCCGATGGGGGACTCGATGCTGATCCGGTTCTCCAGGGAATTGCCCCGGATCGAGGTGACGATCTTGTAGGTCTCCACCTCGTCGTCCTCCTCAAAATAGACCTGGACCACGTCGTCCATGCCGACCTCGTCCTCCCGGGACTCATCGGCCACGACCACGGCGGTCTTCAGCATGTTCTCCAGGTAGCGGATCCGGCTCTCGTTCTGGTTCTTGTGCCGTTTGGCCGCATAGTACTCAAAGTTCTCACTCAGGTCCCCCTGGGCCCTGGCCTCCTTTACGGCCTCGATGGCTTCTTTTCGGACCACCAGCTTGCGGTGGTCGATCTCTTCCTGTATCTTTTCGATATCGCGTGTCGTCAGTTTCTCTCTCATCTGTTACTCCTGTTTTTTTCCGAGACGGAGCTGCTCCAGGTACTCGGCCACATCCTCTCCCGCATTGTCCAGAAGATAGCTGCGGCTGCTCTGCCTGCGTTCCCGGATCCCCTCATCCATGCCGGAAAGGGACTCTTCGATGGTCTCCTTCAGGCCGGCCGCGGACATCCTCTGCGCTCCCTGTCCCATGATAATGATCTGCTCCAGACCGTCCGAGGTGGCTACTGTCACCTGGTGCGCCCGGCCGATCCTGTGTACGGTCTTTTCGATATACTGGTCCGCCGTCTCGGCGGTCTTTGTAAAGACCACGTAAATATTGTTGTACCGGCTGATCTCCTCCGGATGGTCCTCGACCTTGTACGCGTCAAAGACAAGGATCAGCGTCCCGCCGGTCAGTCCCTGGTAATTGCTCAGGATATCCTTCAGCCGGTCCTGGGCGGCATGGATGTTCTCCTTCGCGAGCTTCCGGAGCTCCTCCCAGGCAAAGATCATATTGTAGCCGTCCACCAGCAGGTACTCCTCGCCCTTTGGCCGCGGCTTTGCGGGCTTCCAGGGCTTTTCGGCCGTCCGTACGACTCTCTTTTCGTCCGATGGCAGGCGGCTTTTTACCGGCCCGAAGGTCCGCTCGAAGATCGCCCGCAGTTCTTCTTCGGCCGCATAGCCGTCGAGTTCCTTCCTGTGCGCGGCCGGCTTCGGTTCATAGACCCGTTCCTCCGGATCAGGCGCGTCCTCCCAGGCCGGCAGGTGCATATGCGATTCCACCTCGTACCAGGGAACGATATAGCCCGCGCCGTGGGCGCAGAATACGGAGCCTGTCGGATTCTCAAGATCCGCATCCGGATCATAACCCAGATCTGCCACGATCTCCTCCTGCTCCCGGCAGGGCTCGTAGCCGTCCAGGCTGAAAAAGATCCTCCCGTGCCCGCTGGTATAATTCATCACCTCGGCCGGATAATCCCGCATCTTCTGTACCGGAGCCCTGCCTCTCAGGATACAGATATCCCCCTCCTGCTCGGGCGGCCCGCATTCACCGTTTCTTTTTCGGATGTCGGACATGGCGCGTCCAAGATCCCCGGCCGGGATCTCCAGGGTAAAGCCGTAGTAGGGTTCCAGAAGGACCGACCTGGCCTTCCGAAGTCCCTGCCGGACAGCCCTGTACGTGGCCTGGCGGAAGTCCCCGCCCTCCGTATGCTTGACATGGGCCCTGCCGGTCAGAAGCGTGATCTGCATATCCGTGATGGGCGAACCGGTCAGGACGCCCAGGTGTTCTTTCTCCTCCAGATGGGTGAGGATCAGCCGCTGCCAGTTCCGGTCGAGCACATCCTCGCTGCAGGCCGTAAAAAACTGAAGACCCGATCCCCGTTCACCGGGCTCCAGCAGCAGATGCACCTCCGCGTAGTGCCGCAGCGGTTCAAAATGGCCGACCCCTTCCACAGGGCTTTCGATCGTCTCCCGGTAGACCACATGGCCGGCGCCGAAATCGGCCGCCACATGAAAGCGTTCCCAGATCAGCCGCCGCAGGATCTCGATCTGCACCTCGCCCATGAGCATGGCGTGGATCTCCTGGCTCTGCTCCTCCCAGACGATATGCAGCTGGGGATCCTCCTCCTCGAGAAGCTTTAATGACCGCAGCATCTGATGCACATCGCATCCGTCCGGCAGCAGTACCTGGTAGGAAAGAACCGGAGAAAGCACCGGAAGATCCGCGTCCGGTTCAAATCCAAGCCCCTGTCCCGGGTAAGTAGCCGTAAAGCCGGTTGCGGCACAGACCATGCCGGGCGTCGCCTCCCGGATCACTTCATACCGGGCGCCGGAATACAGTCGAAGCTGATCCGCCTTTTCCATGAGCTCCCCGCCGGGTTCTTTTTTGCTGTGCAGGGGGACCTGCGTCTTGACCGCCAGGCTGCCGCCCGTCACCTTGAGATAAGTGAGGCGGTTTCCCTTTTCGTCACGGGCGATCTTAAAGACCTTTGCCCCGAACTCCTCCGGACAGGCCGGCACTTCCGTCCACCTTTCAAGGCCGTCCAGCAGTTCCTGTACGCCGTCCATCTGCAGCGCGGAGCCAAAGAAGCAGGGAAAAAGCTTTCGGCCGGCGATCATCTCCCTGATCTCATTCTCTTTAAGTTCGCCTGTCTCAAGGAACCCTTCCAGCACGGTCTCGTCGCAGACCGCGATCTCTTCCTGCCAGGCTTCACACTCCCGCGAGGGATCAAAATCCACGCAGTTAGGGCTCAGACGTGCCTTCAGCTCGGCCAGGGACGTCTGTCTGTCCGTCCCGGGCTGGTCCATCTTATTGATAAAAAGAAAGGTCGGAATGCCGTAGGTCCAGAGAAGCTTCCAGAGCGTCATCGTATGCCCCTGCACGCCGTCCGGCGCGCTGATCACAAGGACCGCATAATCCAGGACCTTTAACGTGCGTTCCATCTCCGCGGAAAAATCCACATGCCCCGGCGTATCCATCAGCGTCAGGACCGCGTCCCCGGTCTCGAGGACCGCCTGCTTGGAAAAGATCGTGATGCCGCGCTCCTTCTCCATGGCATAGGTGTCGAGGAATGCATCCCCGTGGTCCACCCGGCCGGGCTTTCGCAGTATTCCGCCGAGATACAGAAGTCCTTCGGACAGCGTCGTCTTCCCCGCGTCCACATGGGCCAGCATCCCGATCACCAGTTGTTTTTTGTTCGTTTTCATAGCATGATTCCACCGTTCTTTGATTATAGCACACTTTTGGGAAAACCACAGAGAAAAATATTCAAAAATAACTCTCCCCATGGTATAATTCAGATAACCGGGAGGGTTCAGCCATGAAACCAAATCGATTCACGATCGGTGTCCTGATCGGAAACGCCAATTCTCCACACACACTGGAGGTCATGAAGGGAATACATCAGTCTGCCAAAGAGCAGGGTGTTCAGGTTCTGTTTTTCCTCGGAATACACAGCACCTTCTATTACCGCGCGTATTTCGGGAATAACCCGGATGATGATTATGATTATCAGTTCAATGTCGTGTATGATTACTCACATCTCGGCAAGGTGGACGCGCTGATCATCGCCTATGGAAGCATGGGACTCTATCTGGACAATATCTCCAAGGCTGCTTTTCTGAAGCGCTACGCGGATATCCCGCAGGTCCTGCTGGAGGACACCGACGACGAAGGTGTCCGCAGTTCGATCATCGCGGACAATTATAACGGCGTCTACACACTGGTCGAGCATCTGGTCCGGGACCACGGCTGCCGCGACCTCACGTTCCTGTCCGGCCCTTCGGGCAACAAGGACAGCCAGCAGCGGCAGCAGGCCTTTCTGGACGTCCTCGCCAAATATCATCTTCCGTCGGAGCCGGAACGCATTGAGATCGGTGATTACACCCACTGTGTGGACCGGCAGGTCAGCCGGCTTCTTACCGACTATCCCTCCATGGACGCGATGGTGTGCGCCAACGATATCATGGCATCCACGGCCTATACCGTATGCAAGGAAAAAGGCCTGCAGATCGGTTCCGACATCCGGATCACCGGCTTTGACGACTGGAGTCTGTCCGCGTCGCTGAATCCGCCTCTCACGACGGTCATGATGGATTCCTTCCTGATGGGACGCAAGGCACTCTCCTGCGCCGTCAGCCTGTGTAAGGGGGAACCGCCCTGCCATATCGTCCTCCCCGCCAGGATCCGCTACCGGGCTTCCTGCGGATGTGTGGATACCACCAAGGATGACTTTATGCTGCCGGCAGATCTCGATGACGTCGATCTTTCGTCCTATCTGAAAGAAACGGCCGATCTCATCGCGGAAAGGGCGGTCATCGGCTGCGATGATCCGTCGACGAAGGAACACATCAGCGATCTGCTCCTGCAGTTCCTGAAGATCGATCCGTCTGATCCTTCCAACAAGCAGCGGATCATGGACCGGATCGGTGCGCTTCTTTCGCCGGACACGGTCTGCTATATTTCCCCTCATATCCTGCTCCGGAATCTCCTCAGCTGCATTCACGCCTGGATCTCCCGAAACATGGAACTTCCGGGGGATCATAAGGATGTCGTGGACAGGCTGATCGACCTTCGGGACGATATCGAGGAGATGGTCCTGATCCGTCTTCTTAACAAGGTTCAGACCGATTACCAGAACTTCCAGCAGGAATCCTGGTTCCTGCCGATGATCTCCCACGAGATGATCAGCAGCCTTCACAACGAGAAGCTTTTTTATGCCAGCACCATGAACAAGCTTTCCGCCCTGGGTCTTCGGAATTCCTATCTGTTCCTGTTCGAAGAACCGATCTCCCATCCCCGGGGAAAGGAATGGGTATGTCCGGACACCATGTACCTGGCCGCTTATCACGTCGGAGACAAGGTCATTTCCTACGATGCCAAGGACCGGCCCGTCCTGTCTTCCGAAAACGGCCTCCGCAGCTTTCACATAGGCGGCGGCCAGTACTGCATGAGTATTTTCTGCCTGTATTCCGGTGAATACCAGTACGGGATCCTGCTGACGGAGATCGACCCTGACCGTCTGGGACTGGCCTACCTGATCAGCACCCAGACCGGCAATACACTCAAATATCTGGAGATGTACAAAAAGCAGGATGAGACACAGCGCAGGCTCGAAAAGCTGCTGGAAGAGCTGAACGAGAAGAACGAGATGCTGAATTACATGCTGGAGTATGACCAGCTGACCGGATGTCTCAACCGGAGAGGCTTTTTCGAAAAAGCCACTGAGCTTTGCAAGACGCATCCGACCCAGCAGGCGCTCTTTATCATCTGCGACCTGGATCATCTGAAGGAGATCAACGACACCTACGGGCACACCGAAGGAGACTATGCCATCTGCAAATGTGCCGAGATCCTCCGTTGTGCCATCGGTTCCAAAGGGATCGCCGGGCGGATCGGCGGTGATGAATTTGTCGCTCTTCTGTTTTCCGACCAGACGGAGATCAGGGATCAGATCCAGCAAAAGATCGATGACCAGTGTAATTCCTTTAATTCCGGGAGCGGACGTCCCTACTACGTCGAGATGTCGACGGGGTATCATTTCTTTGTCTATCTGGAAACGCCCGCCTTTACCGAGGTCATGTCTCATGCGGACGCCGATCTCTACGAGGCCAAGAAGCTCCGCCGGCTGACGGTCCAGAAACACTGATCTTATCACGCAGCAGGGCGCTGCCGCATCATGCGGCAGCGCCCTGTTTCTTTATTATCATTCTTCCTTCTTTTCAACCACCGGGGAGGGAGCCGTTTCGGCTTTAAATACATAGCCGCAATCACAGGCGGTGTCCTCCGTGATCTTTCCTTTGATCGTAAATACTTCAACCTCTTTGCCGCAGACCGGGCATTTCCGATCCTCAGCTACAGCTGTACGGAAACCAGCTTCACATCCATCCATTACTGCCATGACGATTCCTCCTTTTTGTGATCTGATATGTTTTTTGTAGTTATCGGCTGCCATTTAATTATATCACAAAACATAGCTGATGCAAAGAAGAATCAGAGATCATAGGCGTCTCTACGGCGTCTTCTCAGTTTCCGTATCAGAAGGGCAAGAAGGTTGATGGCCACGATCACACCGGTCACCACGTACGCGATGATCAGCGGTTCCGCCACGATGGCCGCGATGAACGTGGAAAGCCTGTGCCCCGCCGCGGCCCCGAACTTGTCCGTCACCTCGACCACCACGTCCAGGGTGATCTTGGTGGACAAAAACCTCGCGATCCTGCTCCTGCCGAGAAAACTGAGGACGATTGCCAGCACCTCCAGCGTCCGCACGAAATAGCGGGAAAATGCAGACTTTTTATGCCTGTGCCTTTCAATCTTATCATCGTAATAACTCATGTCTTTGCTCCTTCCTCCATCGCTCTCCTGAACTGAGTCTCATAGAGTTCCGTGTAGGTACCTCCGGCGTTCACCAGTTCCTTGTGGCTTCCCCGCTCCACGATCTCCCCGTCCTTCACAACCAGGATCTCATCGGCGGCCAGGATCGTGGAAAGCCGGTGCGCGATCAGGATGCTTGTCCTGGACTCGATCAGCGGATCGATCGCTTTCTGGATCAGGTCCTCGGAGATCGAATCAAGGGCAGAGGTCGCCTCGTCGAAGATCAGAAGGGCCGGATCCTTGAGAAGGACCCTGGCGATGGAGATCCGCTGCTTTTCGCCGCCGGACAGCTTCAGTCCACGGTTACCGACAAGCGTATCCAGGCCCTCCGGCTGACTGCTGATAAAGTCATAGATGTTGGCCTTTTTGCAGGCCTCGACCATCATCTCCTCGGTCGCGTCCGGGTTCGCGTAGAGCAGATTCTCCCGGATACTGCCGTTGAACAGGTAGGTCTCCTGGGTCACGATGCCGGTATTTCTCCTGAGAAAGCCCAGGTCCAGTTTCCGCACGTCGTGCCCGTCGAACATCACCTGCCCGCTCCACACATCGTACAGGCGCGGGATCAGGTTGACGATCGTGCTCTTGCCCGAGCCCGAAGGTCCGACGATCGCCACACTGTGACCGCTCTTCAGTTCAAAGCTCACGTCCTTCAGGATCTGTCTTTCCTTCTCGTAGCCGAAATTCACGTTTACAAACCGCACCTCGCCCTCGGCGTGATCCGGAGTGATGGCGTTCTTCGGATTTTTGATCTCCACGGGCATATCAAAATATTCAAAGATCCGGGTGAACATGGCCATGGACCGTACCCAGTCCACCTGGATGTTGAGAAGCGAATTGACCGGCCCGTACATGCGGCCGAGCAGGGCGACCAGCACGGTGATATCGCCGACCGTCAGGCTGGAATCATATTTCATGATCATGATCCCGCCCGCCAGATATAAAAGCATGGGCCCGATGCTGGAGAAGGTGCTCAGCACCACAAAGAACCAGCGGCCTGCCATCCGTTCCCGGATGTTGAGGCGCATCATCTTCTCGTTCATCGTGCGGTAGCGCTTGTATTCATGGTTTTCCCGGACAAAGAGCTTGACCAGCAGCTGACCGCTGACCGAGAGCGTCTCGTTCAGGATCCCGTTGATCTCATCGTTGCATTCCTGGGACTCCCGTGTCAGCGTCCACCGGGTCCTCCCGGCCATGCGCGTCGGCAGCGTAAAGAGCGGCACCACCGCGATGCTGATGAGTGCCAGGATCCAGTTTTTCTGGAACATGGCGATCAGAGCGACGACCAGCGTGATGATGTTCGACAGGATGCTGGTGAAGGTGTTTCCGATCACCGTCTCCACACCCGCGATATCGCTGGTCATCCGCGTCACGATGTCTCCCTGGTTGCTGGTGGTGAAGAACCGCTGGGACATCTTCTGCAGATGCCGGAACATCTGGTTGCGCATGTCAAAGCTGATATGCTGGGCGATCCAGGTGTTCAGGTAGCTCTCCGCCACCCCGATCAGGTTGGAAAGCACCGTCACGGCAAAGGACAGGATGATCAGCTTGATCAGCATCCCCAGGTTCCTGTCGATCAGTCCGTCGTCGATGATCCTGCCCGTCAGGATCGACGGCAGAAGGCTGAAGATCGATGAAAAAATGAGGCACACAAGTACCAGCAGCAGCTGTTTCCAGTACGGCTTCAGGTACCCTGCGATCCTCTGCAGCAGTTCTTTTGTTACTTTCGGCCGGTTCGCCTTTTCTTCTTCTGTAAGATATCCTCTTCCGAAATGTCCTCCCGGGCCTGGCGGCATGCGTGTCACTCCTCTCTGTCTCGTCTGTACCGTGTAAGCAGCATTTTCAGGTTCCTGTGGCAGGTTATGTGCCCCGCTTTTTACTTCCGGGTGTCCGGCTTTCCTTTCACGCAGTCTGTGCTGCAGGAGGAACAGCCGCATCCGCAGGAGCATCCGTTCTTTTTATCTTTTTTCAGTCTCCGGACCGCAAGTACTACCAGGAGCAGCACTGCCGCCAGGATCACCACATCCCAGATATTCATGAATTCTCCTTTATCCAAGTCCAAACATAAGACCGATCAGCCTTACCACGAGGGCTGCGATCCACGCGATCACGCACTGTCCGAGCACGACCCGGATGGCCCAGCGGCCGCCCAGTTCTCTCTTGATCGATGCGATGGCTGCCACGCAGGGCGTATACAGAAGGCTGAACACCAGCATCGAGGCGGCTGCCAGCGAACTCATCACGGCCGTGACGCCGCCCTCCGTCCGGTAGAGCACCTCCATGACCGATACAACGCTCTCCTTGGCCATAAAGCCGCTGACGAGAGACGTGACGACACGCCAGTCCCCAAGTCCCAGCGGCCGGAACAGCGGGACAAAGAAGCCGGAGATCGTCGCCAGGATACTGTCATGGGCGTTCTCCACCATATTGAACCGGAGATCAAATTTCTGCAGGAACCACACGATGATCGTGGCGATCAGGATGACCGAAAATGCCCTGTGCAGAAAATCCTTGGATTTTTCCCAGAGCAGCTGCACCACATTCCGCGGGCTCGGCATCCGGTAATTCGGAAGCTCCATGACAAAAGGCACCGCTTCACCTCTGAACAGGGTCTTCTTATAGATCAGTGCGGCAAGGATGCCCATCAGGACGCCCAGCACGTACAGGCCGGTCATGATCAGCCCGCCCTTTTTCGGGAAAAAGGCATTTACAAAAAAGGCGTAGATCGGCAGCTTGGCCGTGCAGCTCATAAAGGGCGTCAAAAGGATCGTCATCCGGCGGTCCCGCTCACTTGGAAGCGTCCTAGTGGACATGACGGCGGGAACCGTACATCCAAAACCGATCAGCATCGGCACGATGCTCCGCCCCGAGAGGCCAAGCTTACGAAGAAGCTTGTCCATAAAGAACGCGACCCTGGCAATGTATCCGCTGTCCTCCAGAAGCGAGAGGAAAAAGAACATGGTCACGATGATCGGAAGGAAGCTAAGCACGCTTCCCACACCCTCGAACAGGCCGTCGAGCACGAGGGAATGGATACTGTCACTGACCCCCGCGGCGGTCATACCCCTGTCGGCCGCGTCGGCAAGCACACCGATCCCCTTCTCAAGCAGATCCTGCAGCCAGGCGCCGATCACATTGAACGTCAGGAAGAACACCAGCCCCATGATCGCGATAAAGATCGGAATGGCCAGGTATTTGCCCGTAAGGATCCTGTCGATCCGCTGGCTGCGGGCATGCTCCTTGCTCTCATGCGGCTTGGTCACACAGCGCTCGCTGACCTTTCCGATGAAGGAAAACCGCATATCCGCCATGGCCGCGCTCCGGTCAAGTCCGCGCTCCTTCTCCATCTGTACCACGATATGCTCCAGGGCTTCCTCCTCATTCGGATCCAGATGCAGCTGTTCCAGGATCAGCCGGTCTCCTTCGATGATCTTGCCCGCACAGAACCGGATCGGAAGATCCGCCTCCCTGGCATGATCCTCGATCAGATGACCCACCGCATGCAGGCACCGGTGAACGGCGCCTCCATTGTCGTCGGAGCCGCAGAAATCCTGCCTGAGCGGTTTCTCCTGATAACGTGCGATATGCACGGCATGCTCCACAAGCTCGTCGATACCCTCGTTCCTGGCTGCCGAGATCGGAATGACCGGTGTCCCCAGCATCTCCTCCATCGTGTTCACATCGATGGAGCCACCGTTCCCCGTCAGCTCGTCCATCATATTGAGAGCCACCACGACGGGCCGGCCGATCTCCAGAAGCTGCATGGTCAGATACATGTTCCGCTCGATGTTGGTGGCGTCCACGATATTGATGATCGCCTTCGGTTTTTCGTTGAGGACGAAGTTCCGGGATACCAGTTCCTCGCTCGAGTAGGGCGACATGGAATAGATGCCCGGCAGGTCTGTGATCAGCGTATCCTCATGACCGCGGATCACACCATCCTTCCGGTCGACCGTCACGCCGGGAAAATTGCCCACATGCTGCCTGGCGCCCGTCAGCTGGTTAAAAAGCGTCGTCTTGCCGCTGTTCTGGTTTCCCACCAGGGCAAAGGTCAGTGTCGTCCCCTCAGGAAGTGCTTCCCCGGTTCCCTTTGGATGAAACCGCCCCGTCTCACCAAGACCCGGATGATGCGTTTTTTGTCTTTTTTCTTTTATATGGGCCGTTTCGGATTGCTTCTCGATCAGCGAAACGCCGATGTTCTCAGCATCCGCCAGACGCATCGTCAGCTCATAGCCATGGATCCGGATCTCCATCGGATCCCCCATCGGGGCCAGCTTCACCAGCTGCACCTCCGCGCCGGGGATCACGCCCATGTCCAGAATATGCTGACGGAGCGCTCCCTCTCCGTCGACCCGTTCGATCCTTGCGGACTCGCCGATCTGCAGTTCGTTTAATGTCATATGGTAATCCTCCCTGTTTTGTCCATTATAGCACAGGATTGACTTTTTTACCAATACCACCGGGCCGTTTTATCCTGATGCAAAGGATCGAAAGGATAAAAAAGGCCTCCGGATGCGTTTCCTCATCCGGAGACCACCTGCTCTGCAAGTTTAAATCTGATATCCCACACTCTTCAGATAATCCACGCTGGCTTTCACATCCCGCAGCGAGGTCTCCTGATTTCTCGGGTCCCTCTCCTGCTCGATCGTGATATAGCCGCTGTAGCCGATCTCCTCGAGTGCCTTTTTGATGGCCGGGTAGTCCAGTGCGCCGGTCCCGACAGGGCACATGGTGCCTTCGCCGCAGCCCTCAAAGAACCGGATGTGCTTGGCCAGGACCTTCTCATAGACCTCCTGGTTGACATCCTTAAAGTGCACGTAGTCGAGAACCTTGGCATATTTCTTGAGATAGGTCACAGGATCCATCCCGCCGTAGTACAGGTGGCCGGTATCCAGGACCAGCCCTGCGGTTTCATAAGGAATGTCCTGCACGAACCGTTCGATCTCATCGGCATATTCGATGTAGGTTCCGGAGTGCGGATGGATCAACGGACGTACGCCCCAGCTGTTCGCGCGCTCACAGACGTCGCGGACATGGCCGATGAACTGCTTCCATTCTTCATCATTCATGCGCGGCGCACGGTCCGGATGACCGGCGTTGTAATCTCTCTCGTCATGTCCCCAGTCCATGACCGTCAGGTACGGGGTCGGGAACTTCTGCCCTTCCAGCACGGGAAGCTTCGGCAGTGCCGGGTCCGTGATCAGCTTGCAGATCTTGTCCACGGTCTCGAGAACGGAAGGCTGATTAGCCGGATCCACCAGATCGTGGAAGATCGTCCCGACGATGATGGCAAGGTCATTCTTTTCCAGCTCCTCGGCAAGGACGGCTACGTCATCCGGCAAAAAACCGTAGGGCCCGAGCTCAATCGCGCGGTAGCCGGCCTGATGGGCTTCGGAAAGCACCTTTCTCCAGGGAGGAAGGTACGGGTTTTTAGGATCATCTACGCCCCAGCTCGCCGGAGCACCGCAGATATGCATTGGCATTTTTGTTTTCCTCCTCTGTATCAATACTCGACCCAGACACTTCCGTTGTCCGCGGATTCGACGCATTTCTCAAGCCACTTCATTCCCTGGGCGCCGGCGTGCACATCCGGATACCAGAAATCGCCATATTCGCTCGTGTCCGCATTTGCCATCGCGATCGCGAAGCGGCGGTACAGGTTGCTCCAGGCTTCGAACAGGCCTTCAGCATGGCCGCCCAGCAGGCGGTCTTCGACGCGTGCTTCCGGATACAGATATCCGGCGCCGCGCTCCAGAACACGTACCGGCTCGCCTTCGATCTCGTAGCTCAGCTGGTTCGGACGCTCGTCATCCCACTCGATGGAAGCCTTCGAACCGACGACACGGATCTTGTGGTAGTGGCGGGCACCGCAGTTGATGGAACTGGACCAGCAGTAGACCTGCGCGCCCTCCTGCACATGCTCGCTGCCCTTCAGGTTCATGATCGTAAAGGCATTGTCTTCCAGCTCACGGCCTTCGACAAACGCCTGTCTGGTGCACATCAGGTTACGGATCTGCATATCCGGGATCATCGCCTCGATGATGAACAGTGGATGGGTTCCGACATCACCCATGGCGAAGGAGATGCCTGCCTTGGACGGGTCAAAGCGCCATTTGGCCGCCGCATTGGTTTCCTCGATCTTTGTATTATAGCCGCCGAAGGCGAAGCTCATGTTGATGATGCGGATCTCGCCCAGGTCTCCGTGCCTGATCATCTGGCGTGCCTGCTGGATCATCTGGTGTCCGGAATAGCCGTAGGTCACGCCCACGATCTTCTTTTTGGATGCGGCCAGCGCCACCAGCTCATCGGCCTCCTTCGTGGTAAAGCAGAGGGGCTTTTCGCAAACGACATGAAGGCCTGCTTCCAGCGCAGCCTTGCAGATCGCATAGTGTGTGCCGTTCGGCGTCGCGATGGAGACAGCCTCGATGCCATCCTCCCTCTTTGCTTCCTCCGCAAACATGGTCTTGTAATCCGGATAGCAGCGATCGGGATCAAGTCCCAGGTCCTTGCCAAATGCAATTCCCCGCTCCGGATTGATATCAAAGGCGCCGGCCACCAGCTTAAAGTTATTGTCCCGCTGTGCGGATGAACGGTGGATGTAGCCGATCTGGCTGCCCAGTCCGCCGCCTACCATTGCCCATCTGATGGAATGCTCTACTGCTTTTGAACCATTGATCATGATCTTCTCCTCCTTACAACATTGCTTTATCCTGGGATGATTGCGCCTCATTCAGTCTTTTCCGCAGAATGAAGTCACGGAAGGTCGTACCGCGGTGATTTCATATTCTCAATTCGTGCTTAGTTCGTGCAATCACACTTACCGCCCGAGTCTTCTGTTTCTTCAACTATATTCTACTCTATTCCGCCCCGCATGTCATTTCGGTATATTGTCGTAAAATTGCCATATATTGCTCTTTATCGTTTTCCCGGCATGTGTATCTTTCTTATCTTATAAAGCCTCCCACTTGCCCCGGACACCGTTCCTGATGTATACTGTCCTTATGGAAAAGAAGATCACTTTACTCATAACCACGATCCTGCATTTTCTGGTGGATCTCTGCTGCATCTACTATGTGACCGGCATCCTGATCCCCCTGGCCCGCGATCACGGGCAGTATCTTCGATGGGTCGTTTTTTACAACTTCATGGCGTTTGCATTTCCTGCTCTTTTGGGACTCCTGGCGGATCTGTTGGTCAAAAAAAGGCAGCTTTCCCTGGCTGCCTGCGGATGTTTTCTGATCGCCGCCGCGTTCCTGCTTCGTCACCTGCCCTCCGGGATATACGGAACGGCCGCAGGACTTCTGCCCGTCTTCCTGCTTGGCCTCGGTAACGGCATGTTCCATATCGGTGCCGGGATACGGGTCATGGAGCACAGTTTGGAACAGGACAGGCAGGACCGCAGCTCCGCGACGGATCTTAATGCCCATGCACCCTCTCCGGCATCCCGCGTTAAATACGCTCCTCCGGGGATCTTTATCTCCTCCGGGGCCGTAGGCGTATACCTGGGCGGCCTTTGGGGAAGGAAGTACCTGCCTCTTTGGAATGTCTTTCTGGTGCTCATCCTTTGTGCCGGAGTCGTGCTGCTGGTCTGCGACCGTCTGCTGAAAGGCACTTCGGCCCACGTGCCGCCCGCTGCCGCCGAGGGCAAAAAAAAGTTCCCGCCGATGCGGGAAATCCTGCTGCCCTGCCTTCTTCTGTTCGGAGTCGTCGTGATCCGCTCCTATTATGGATCCATCCTCTCCTACGGCTGGAAAACCGGCGTCCTGATGGGACTTGTCTTCACCCTTTTTATTGTGGGCGGAAAGTTCTTTGGCGGGATCGCGGCGGACCTTATGGGTATACAGCGGGCGGTTCTGCTTTCGCTCGGAGCAGGCGGTATCCTCGCATTGTTTTCGTTCAGCGGGCCTGTTCCCGGCTGCCTGTCGGTGTTCCTGTTCAACATGACTATGCCGCTGACGCTGACCCTTCTGACGCTGCTCATGCCTGAATATAAGGGCTTTGCCTTCGGGCTCCTTATGCTCGCTCTGTTCCTCGGAACGCTTCCGACCATGGTGTTTGACATCCATGCGCTGTTCAGCGGGACGGGCCTTCTGTTCCTTTGCCTTGTATCCCTCGCCGGTCTTCTGCTGGCGGTCCGGATGGAAAGGAGCCGCCTATGATGGATCATCTTCTTCACATGCTGCTTCTTTCCCTGGCTGTGACGATCCTGGTCGAAGGGGTCCTGGCACTCCTGGTTCCTTTTATGCGCAGGCACCTGAAGGAGGTTGTGCTCGTCAATCTGCTGACGAATCCGCCCTATGTGCTGGCCATTCTGTTTCTCAGGATCCTGGTGCCGCCTGCCGTGCTGATCCTTCTGCAGGTCATTCTGGAGATCCTGATCTTTTACATCGAAGGCTCGTTGTACGGGTATATCATCAAAAGAAGCGGCGAGCCGCCGGCACACCCGTTTCTGTTTTCACTGGCCGCGAATCTCCTGTCCATCGCAGCCGGTATTCTGCTTTCCAGATAAAGGAGGTCTCATTATGAAAAAGAAGATTCTTTCTACCCTGCTTGTCCTGCTGCTCACGATCCTCACTACCGCCTGCGTTCTGGCCGACGCCGCGTTCGACTACTACCCGAACGACAGCGCCGCCAACTACGACATCATGGTCAGCGCTTCGGACGGCGGCTGCAACTTCCGCTACGGGCCGGGCGTCGAATACGACAAGATCATCTCCCAGATGATCCCCAACGGCACGGTCCTGCACGTGAACCGCGAAGCCCAGGCGAATAACGGCAACTACTGGGCCTACGTCCAGTACAGCGGCTACTGGGGCTGGGTCGCCCTCTCCCAGTGTACTTCCTACAGCGCTCCTTCCGGCGGCCAGTCCTCCGGCGGCAGCTCCGGTGCAAATACAAATACCCCTGAGCATGCCTGCTACGATGTCAAGGTATCCGCCCCCGACGGCGGACTGAATCTCCGCTACGACGCCGGCGTCGACTATGCGCGGCTGATGGATTACATGATCCCGAACGGGACGGTTCTGCACATTCATTTCCGCAAAATGGCTGCCAACGGCAACTACTGGGGCTTTACCGAATACCAGGGCATGTGGGGCTGGGTCGCGCTGACCCAGGCTACGGACATCGGCTTCAGCGGTGACAGGAACAACGTCTACGCTGATTATGACATCAAAGTCGCCGCCCCGGACGGAGGCGTCAATTTCCGAAGCGGCCCCGGCACCGAGTACAACACACTGATCAATTCCATGATCAGCAACGGAACCGTTCTGCACGTCACCAGTGAATCCGTCGCCGCAAACGGAAACTTCTGGGGGTATACCCAGTACGGCAGCCAGTACGGGTATGTCACGCTGAACCAGGTAGAGCCCATCGCGGCACTCTCCGGCAGCAGCACGACCTCCTCCTCCAATAAAGCCGTCGGGCACCAGGAGCATCACATCTCCTCAACGCACACGGCCCACGCCGGGATGAGCACATCCCTGCTTGGCACCTTCCTGATCCTGTTCGCGGGAGTCGCGGTGGTGGCAGGAATGGCCGCATATCTGCTGTTCCGGAAGAAATAAACCGTCAACGAAAGGGGGCTGCCGAATACGGCAGCCCCTTTCGTTATTCATTCAGTTATCTTCTATTTCAGTAGTTCCTCCAGATATCCCATGGCTTTATCCATCTTGCCGAGCAGAGCCCCGTAGGCAATGATCCATTCGATCTTGCCCTGCTCGGCAGCCTCATCAGCTGAACGATCCACAAAACCGGTCAGCTCCAACTTTTCTACATTCTCTCGATACCGCTCCAGGGCATTCCCCCGGCCGGATGCGTTTCCGGCATCCGGGGACTTTGTCCTTTCCTCCTCCGTCAAAAGTACTGTCTCCATCCCTTCCGGCAGTTTTTCCGGTGTTTCCAGTCCGGCCGGCACGATCAGATACGAAGCGGTGTCTTCATTCGAGTCTGCTTCTTCGGAAAGAGCAATCTCCAACACGTAGTAGTCATCCTCATACACATGCAGCCGGAAATACTCTGCATACCGGTTGTCATAGGTTCCCACATAGACGAGACCTTCGATCTCCGGCGCAGATTCATCCTCCACAAGTGTTCCCGTCATGACCGTGTCGGCAGAGGATGTTTTTTCTTTATCCACGTCTGCTTCAGAGATTCCGGAGGTATCTCCGGTCTTCCTGTGAGAGGATGAACCGGAGCTCTTTGAGGAGCTTCCGCTTTTCGAAGAACTGCTGCTTTTCGAAGAACTGTTCCCTGAGGAATGCTTTGATTTCCCGGAAGAGCTGCTTCCCGAGGATTTCGACTTCTTTGATGAAGAAGATCCGGTTGTCTTTGCTGTGCTCGCATTGTCGGATGCCACTGTCTCATCGGATCCTGCTGTATCCCCGGACACCGTTGTTTCACCCTCCTCGGCCGTGTCTTCTTCTGATGAGTCTTCTTCCGCCATTTCCGGAAGTGTAAGTAGAAGATCCTTTTCCGTGTACCACGTGCCGTCTGTTTTGCCTGGGACACATGGAACAACAGTCCCGAGCAGATCCTCCGTGATATTGAACGTGAAGGTATACCCGCCCAGATCATTTGCCTTTCCGGTGAAGGTTTTTGTCTTGTCGCTGTCCGAAGCCTTACCAAAATAGAGCTTGTTATATCCGGCTTTGGCTGTCTCAAGCGTCACGGTGATCGTGCTGTCCTTCTTCACGGCCGTACAGGATGCGACCTCAAGGAACTTGTCGGCGGAGCCTTCCTCCGCCGCTGCTTCCGCCGTATCCTCCGTCTCATCTCCGGCAGCGGTACTTTCCTCCCCCGAATCATCCTGGCCTTCGTCATTTTTTTCGTCTGTCTGACTCTCCCCGGCAGTTGTCTCATCCGCATTCGTTTCCTGGTCGCTTTCTTCCGTACCTGCTCCCTGCTCCGGGGTTTCCTCCTGCTGGGATTCTGATTCTTCCTGTACAACCTCCTGAGGTTCTTCCGCCTGCGGTTCTTCCACCAGGGCCGGTTCAGATTCCTCGACCTGTACGGTCTCCAAAGTGTTCAGATCAGTTTCCTCCGCGCCTGCGGGGTGTGTAAGCGTGCATGTCATCATGAGCCCAAGCAACAGGGCTGTTCTTTTTGCCTTCATCCTGAATTCCTCCTGTCTGTCTGATAGCAGTCATTATGGAGGATTTCTGTGTTTAACCTGTGAAGGAACTGTGGTCGATTCGTGAAACATTGCCCCTGCCATGGCAGACATCACATAGCAAGGAGGCTCACCCCCGCATACGCGGGGAGCACACTTAAAAAGTGTAATAAAATCAATAAATTGAATCATACGTCAGGATAGGAAGATTAAAGAAAGTTGATAATACCTCTGCTGCCTCTTGACGCAGCATTTTGTTCATGATATTTTTATATAGTAAAAAACGACGAGCAGGAAAGGCACCCTGCGCTCCCTATGTGGAACCTGACATGATGGATACGCCGCCCATCCGTTTTTTACAAATAAAAGAAAAGCACCTGCTTATGCATGTGTGAAGACCGAAGAAGCCGGCTATTTGCCGGCTTCTTCGTTTATGATATGAAACAGTTTACTTCCGGTTTCTATTTCAGATATTCTTCAAAGAAACTCTGGAGCTTATCAAACGGGATGGCATCTTTGCCGCCGCCGTCATACAGATCTGTATGGGAAGCGCCGGGAATGATCAGCAGCTCCTTGTTGTCCGTATACTTGCTGTCCTTCACCATGTCGGCATAGGCGTCCTTACCGAAATAGCAGGAGTGAGCCGCATCGCCGTGCATCACCAGAACTGCACTGCGGATCTCATTGGTGTACTGCAGGATCGGCTGGTTGATGAAGGACTCACAGCCGATCACATTCCAGCCGCCATTGGAGTTGAGCAACCGCGCATGATACCCGCGGCAGGATCGGCTCTATCACACAGAGCGAGGAAGTCCACAGCTGCCATGAAGTCCTCGGTATTGATATCGGGGGAAGCCATATACCGCACGTTTCCACCGCTCTCACCGGTAAAGGACGGATCAAAGGCAATCGTCAGGAAACCACGCTCTGCCATAGTCTGCGCATACAGCCCGGAGTACTGTTCTTTTACCGCTCCGAAGGGGCCGCAGACCGCAATTGCCGGAAGTCTGCTCTCCGCGTTTTTGGAATTCTTCCTTCTTGATCATCTTTTATCTCCCTTTCTTTATCTCGCCGCAGTTTTTACCAGTTACCGGTTCAAACACTCCCGCCTCTTCCCGACCGTATGTGTCCGCACCACGTAATTCTCGCGGTATTTCTTTGGCGGGATCCCGACATGCTTGGTAAACTGTGCGTTAAAATAGTTCTGCGTCTCAAAGCCGACCATACCTGCGATCTCGGAAATGGACCGGTCCGTGCTGATCAGCAGGGTCTGTGCTTCACCGAGCCTCCTGCGGAGCAGATACTGGATCGGCGAATAGCCGCTCATCTTCTTAAACACGTGTGACACATAGTAGGGGCTGACATTCAGTCCGTCCCCGATGATCTGAAGGTTCAGCGGTTCCATGTAATGCTCATCGATGTAGCCCTTGATACGGATCCCGAGGATGTCTTCATCCTCCATCCGTTCCTCCAGCCGTCCCTGATTCTCATCGATGACTGTGAGTGCCTTGATAAGCAGCGCCTGCATCAGGCTGCGGCAGAAGGTCTCCGCCCCGGTCTCTTCCCTGGAAAGGCTCTCAAACATCATCTCGCAGAGCATTTTCATCGCTTCATAGTGCCTGCCTGTCGGAAATACAAATCCCGCGTCATCCCGCACCAGGGCATTCTCACGCAGGTCCGGCAGATGCAGTTCCCCGATGGCGACGCAGTAGTAGCTGATCTCCGTATCCGGTCCTGTCAGGTCGTCATGGACGATCTCGGAATTGTAGATGACCATATCCCCGGACTTCAGCGGGTATTTGCGGTTGTGGATCAGAAAATCGCTCTGCCCGTCGCAGATCAGCAGCACCTCGATATGGTCCTTGTGGGAATGCAGGATCCGGGGATGGGCATTGTGATTCGGCCTGACCCGGCTCACATACAAAAGCCTCGGATCGTTCTTTTCGGTAAAGATGTTTTCCGCCTTCCTTTTTGCAAAGCACTGGACATTCAGATCATAGCGTGATGACATACGCTTCTCCCTTCCCCATCCGTACATTGAATCCGTTTTAAGGTTTGTTTTCTTATCAACTATGCTCTTATTCTAGCACAAGCTGCCCCGTTTTTTCTACATTTTACACAAAAAGTGTAAAAAAGCCTCTTCTGGTTTCCCTTGAATCTGTTCCAAAAATTGATACTTTTTCACTTTCTTGCTCTATACGCAGAGCTTCTTTTCAAAAAAGCTCATGCATTATTTCATTATCTTGCGAACCTGTTAAAAAACAGGATTGTGAAAGAAAGCTGCACACGTTCCTGCTATGATAAAACCAGATCAAAGGATCGAACCCATAATCATCTTTCTTTTATAAAAATGGAGGTTTCCCATGAATACAACAAAAATGACCGTCGGACAGGCTATCGTAAAATTCCTGAACCAGCAGTATATCGAATTTGACGGCGTGGAAGAGCCGTTTGTGGATGGCTTCTTTACGATCTTCGGCCACGGCATGGTCGTTGGTCTCGGCCAGGCACTGGCGGAGAATCCCGGACACCTGAAGATCTTCCAGGGCCGCAACGAGCAGGGCATGGCCCATGCAGCGATCAGCTACGCCAAGCAACACAACCGCCGCAGGATCATCGCCTGCACATCCTCCATCGGACCCGGCGCCTGCAACATGGTCACCGCAGCCCTGACAGCCACCATCAATAACATTCCTCTTCTGCTCTTCCCGTCGGATTCCTTCGCCACCAGGCAGCCGGATCCCGTTCTTCAGCAGCTGGAGGTTCCGGAGAGCCTCACCACGACCGCTTCGGACTGCTTCAAGCCGGTCGCCCGCTACTGGGACCGCATCGCAAGGCCCGAGCAGCTGATGAGCGCCATGGTCAACGCCATGCGCGTGCTGACAGATCCCGCGAACTGCGGAACAGCCGTGATCTCCATGCCGCAGGACGTCGAAGGCGAGAGCTATGAATTCCCGGATTACTTCTTCCAGAAGAGAGTCCATCACATTCCGCGCCACGTGGCGGATGAGTACGAGATCAACCGGGCCGTTGAGATGATCTGCGCGGCAAAGAAGCCTCTCCTGATCTCCGGCGGCGGCGTCCGCTACTCCGAAGCCGGCCAGACCGTTATGGATTTTTGTAAGGAATTCGAGATCCCTGTATCCCAGACCCAGGCCGGCCACTCCGCTCTTCCGGATTCCTTCCGCCTGAACGTGGGCGGCATCGGCGTAACCGGCACCTACGCAGCCAACGTCCTGGTCAAGGACTGTGACCTGGTCATCGGCGTGGGCACCCGTTTCAACGACTTTGTCACCGGTTCCAAATGGGTCCTGTTCCAGAACCCGGACATCAAGGTCCTGGCTATCAACACCTCCGAGTTCCATGCGGACAAGCTGGACGCAGCAGGCTGTGTGGGTGATGCCAAGGTGACGCTGGAGGCAATTGCCGCAAAACTGAAAGAAAAGGGCTACAAGAGTGCCTTTACGAGTGAGATCGACGCTATCAACAAAGAGTGGGAAGCCGAGCGCAAGCGCGTCCTGGACGAACAGTACAACGGCGAAGGCTTCGGCGAAGGAAAATTCGTTCCCTGTGTACCCAGCTGGACCGAAAAGATCATGGAAGACTATGTCCGTGATATCGGCGGTATCATCACCGAGTCCAACGGTGTCGGCATCATCCGTGAAGAGATCGAGGATGACGCCATCGTCGTCGCGGCAGCCGGTTCCCTTCCGGCCGATCTGGAGCGTCTGTGGGTCACCGACGCCAAGGATTCCTACAATATGGAATACGGCGCATCCTGCATGGGCTACGAGATCGCAGGTGCCCTTGGTTCCAAGCTGGCTGCTCCCGACAAGCCTGTCTACTCCCTGGTGGGCGACGGCTCCTTTATGATGCTGAACAGTGAGCTGTCCACCATCGTGCAGGAACAGGCCAAGATCGTCATCGTCGTATTTGACAACGCGGCCTTTGGCTGCATCAACAACCTGCAGATGGGCAACGGAGTTGCATCCACCGCGACCGAGATGCGCTATCGTACCGAGAGCGGAAAGCTTGACGGCAACTACTGCTACACTGATTTTGCCAAGGTCGGCGAAGGTTACGGTCTGAAGGGATTCACCGCCAAGACCCCCGAGGAGCTCAGAGAAGCACTCCGAGCCGCCAGAAAAGAGACCGGCAGCGTGATCATCGACGCGAAGGTTCTTCCGAAGACCATGGCCGAGGGATACAACTCCTGGTGGCATATCGGCGTCGCTTCTACCGCTGAATCCCAGGAGGTTCTGGAAGCCCGTAAGCGGATCGACGACCACCTGGCCGAAGCGAGGATCTATTGATCCTCCGGATAGGAAGGAGACAGTATGAAAGTCTTTCGATTGAATGTCGGCATCCGGGAGTTTCCGGACTTTAAAGAATGTGCCGAAGCCTACGCGCTGGATCAGGAGGATCTGATCCTTACAAACGAATATATTTACAAGCCTTCGATCTCCGGCCTGGATCTCCCGTGCATGACGGTCTTCCAGGAGAAATACGGCATGGGCGAGCCCACCGATGAGATGGTGGACGCGATCCTCACTGATCTGGAGAAGAAGCCCTTCCGCCGCATCATCGCGGTCGGCGGAGGGACCGTCATCGACATTGCCAAGGTGCTCTCGATCGCGGAGCCCGGTGAGCGGATGGATGATCTGTACGACCATATGGAGAACATCCACAAGGTCCATGAGCTGATCATCGTACCGACCACCTGCGGGACCGGCAGTGAAGTGACCAACCTTTCGATCATCAGCCGTATCAAAAAGGGCGTAAAGCAGGGGCTTCTCTCTCCTGCCATGTACGCGGATGAGGCGGCCCTGATCAAGGATATGCTCCTGACACTTCCTTATCACGTATTTGCCACCTCCTCCATCGACGCGATGATCCACGCCGTGGAATCCTACCTCTCCCCGAACGCCTGCCCGATGAGCGAGCTGTTCTCGGAGAACGCGCTGGAGATGATCCTGACCGCCTGGAACCGGACGGTCAGGGAAGGCGGCCGGGACGCCTGGAAGAAATATGCGGCAGACCTCTTACGGGCCTCCACTTATGCAGGGATCGCCTTCGGCTACGCGGGCTGCGCGGCGGTCCATGCACTGAGCTATCCCGTGGGATCCGTCCACCATGTACCCCACGGCCAGTCCAACCAACTGCTGTTTATGGACGTCATCCGCAAATATCAGGAGAAGAAGCCCATCGGCAAACTGAACCAGCTGGAGGAAATGATCGGCAATATCCTGGATACGGATCCGGTCTTTGCCATGAATACCCTCTTCAAGCTGATGGACAGCATATTCAAAAAAGACAGCCTGAAGGATCACGGCGTCACGGAGAAAGAGCTGCCTGTCTTCACGGAAAACGTGCTGAAGACCCAGCAGCGCCTTCTGAACAACAACTATGTGGAGCTTTCCTACGACGATATCCTGGATATCTACCGGAAAGCCCTGTAAAGAACGGAGGATCGTGCACATGAACATTGCACTAGTCATGGAATGGAGTACCTGCGAGCGGAATCAGATCGTTTTCGATACGCTCAAAAAAGTGGCCGAAGAAAACGGCCACAGTGTTGTGAACTACGGCCAGTTTTCCATGGATGACAGCCGGCAGACCTACAACCAGAACGCTGTATTTATCGCCGCTCTTCTTGCCTCCGGTGCCGCTGACTTTGTGATCACCGGCTGCGGGACCGGCGAAGGCGCGATGCTGGCAGCCAACAGCATGCCCGGCGTCCAGTGCGGCCTGGTAGTGGATCCGGCCGACTCCTACCTGTTCACCCAGGTGAACGGCGGGAACTGCATGTCCCTCCCCTTCGCGAAGGGCTGGGGCTGGGGCGCCGAAGTCAATCTGGAATATGTCTTTGAAAAGCTGTTCGTAAAAGCGCCCGGCGGCGGATATCCGCCCCATGCGGCCGCCTCGGAGCAGCGGAACGCATATCTTCTGACCAGGCTGAAGGAGGCCTCCCACCGGAGTCTTGCCGAGATCATGAAGACCGAGGATCCGGATGTCGCTGATATCGTCAAGGCAGCCTTTGCCGGACAGCGCATGGAGCTCTTCCGCCGGAACTGCCGTTCCGAAGAGATCCTGAAGGCCGTTGAGGCCGCCATCGCCTGAATAAATAACAATTGAGGGCCGCCAGAGCGGCGGCCCGACAAATCAAGGAGGATAAATACCATGTTAGATCCCAAGAAAGTCAGGATCGGCATCGCCCCGATCGCCTGGACCGAAGACGATATGCCCGAGATGGGCGCCGGAAACAGCTTCCTGCAGACCATCAGCGAGATCGCCCTTTCCGGCTATGTCGGAACCGAGATCGGCTGCCAGTACCCCCATAATCCGGCCATCCTGAACAAGGAATTCGAGCGCCGCGGGCTTTCCGCCGTCACGGCCTGGATCAGCACCTACCTGCTCGAGCAGCCTCTGTGGTGGAATGAGCGTGCCTACATCGATCATCTGAATTTCCTGAAATCCATCGGCGCGACCCTCATCAACACTTCGGACCAGAGCTTCTCCATCCAGCATCAGTGGGATACGCCTCTCTCTTACAAAAAGGTGCTGAATGATGACGAATGGGAAGTATTTGCAAAAGGTCTCAACCATCTTGGAAAAATTGCCGCTGACAACGGTATGAAAATGGTGTATCACCATCATATGACCACCACGGTGCAGAAGACCGACGAGATCGACCGCATGCTTGCCATGACGGATCCGAAGTATGTGAGCATGATCTATGATACCGGTCATCTGACCTTCTCCGGTGAGGACCCGGTCGAGATCCTCAAAAAGCACCATGACCGTATCGCCCACGTTCACCTCAAGAACGTCCGCAAAAAAGCCATGGACAAATGCTACGCGGAAAACAAGAGCTTCCTTCGTTCCATCCCGGAAGGCGTCTTTACCGTACCGGGCGATCCGGAGGGATGCGTGGACTTCCCGGAAGTCTTCCGGCTTCTGGATGAATACAACTATGAAGGCTGGCTGATCGTGGAGGCCGAGCAGGATCCGGATATCGCGAATCCGCTGGATTACGCCAGAATGGCAAGAGCATACGTCAAAGAACACACAGGACTTTAATGAAAAGGGAGGAGAATTCTCATGAAAAAAGTGAAATTTGGTATCATCGGCGTCGGCAGACTCGGCTATGAGCATGCCTGCAACCTGGCAAACCGTATCCCCGGCGCAGAGCTGGTCGCCATCTGTGACGGCAACGAAGCACGCGCAAAGGAAGTCGCCGCTGAACTCGGCGTAGAAGCCGTCTATGCGGACCCGAAGGCTCTGTGTGCCGATCCGAATGTGGAAGCTGTCGCCATCGTTACCAATACCGCCTCCCATGTCGAGATGATCCAGATCGCCATGGACGCCGGCAAGCATGTCTTCTGCGAGAAGCCGCTGGCCGAGACCGAAGAGAAATGCAAGCAGGCGGAAGCCATCATCGAAGCACATCCGGAGCTGATCTTTATGCTTGGCTTCATGCGCCGCTTTGACCATTCCTACGAAGTCGCCAAGAAGAAGATCGAGAACGGCGACATCGGCGACATCATCCTGGTCCGCTGCTATTCCCAGGATCCCCGTTCCATCATCGAGGGTACTCTCGATTACGCGCCCCGTTCCGGCGGTCAGTTCATCGACATGTCCATCCACGATATCGACCTGATCCGCTGGCTGACAGGCTCCGAGCCGGACAAGCTCTGGGCACTGGGCGGCTGCTATGAGTTCCCGCAGTACAAGGATTGGGATGACGGAGACAACGTCGCCTGCATGATGCAGATGAAGAACAACATCATGGCCTTCTTCTTCGCAGGACGTACCGCCGCGCACGGCTCCGCCGTCGAGACCGAGATCCTCGGCACCAAGGGCATGCTCCGCATCGGCGCTACCCCGACGGATTCTCTGGTCCAGGTATTCAGCGAGAACGGCGTATGCCAGGAATGCTACCAGGATTTCATTACCAGATGGCATCTCGCCTACATCCGCGAGCTGGAGGTCTACTGTGACGCAGTCCTTGCGAAGAGACAGCCCACGCCGAACGTCTATGACGGCACCGCATCCACGAAGATCGCTTTCAAATGCCGCCAGAGCTTCCTTGAGAACGAACGCCTGAGCATGGATTAACGAAAAAGACAAAAAAAAGACAGGGGACGGTTCTGTGTCTTGTTTGTCGAGTCAAACAAGACACAGAACCGTCCCCTGTCTTTTTCATCCGGCGTTTTCGAAATAATAATCGATATTCTCCTTGTTCACGATCGTAAAGCCGGTATCAATGTAGGAGATCCCCAGCTGAACACCTGCCGCCTTGTCGTCGGCGGACAGCTGCAGTCCGGAACTGCAGCGCCGTTCTCCTTCGGAGATTGCAAGGTAGATATCGAGCGCCGCATTCTCAACCAGAGTATCGTCCACCTTGCCCTTCCGGACAGCCTCCAACACAGCCGGATCCCCGTCGGTGCAGAGGACCAGCGGAGCATCTCCGGACCGGCTGTATTCTTTTGCCAGCGCGGCTGAACTGATCCCGTCCGCCGCGATGATCACATCTGCATCCGGGTAGCTTGTATCCAATGCTGCCGCCTTCTGCCTGGCAATGTCCATATCATTTTTTGTATCTATGTCTGCGATCAGTGTGATGTCCGGGCTGCTGCCGAGAACGGATTCCATTCCGCGCATCCGTTCCGCGGTATTGGTCTGTGACATGCTGCGCATCACGACAATATTGGCTCTATCGTGATACCGCTCCCGGATCAGCTCTGCCATCCGGATTCCAACGGCATAATTATCCTGGCCGACGTACATCATCCGTTCGGAATCCGGAAGATCCTGGCTCACGGTGCAGACGTACATTCCGCTCTCCACCGCCCTGTTGATCGAGGGCACGAGCGCATCTTCCCAGCCGGGAAGGATCAAACCGTAGGCATTGCCGGAATCTGTCAGCTCCTTGATCATGCTGATCAGCTCCTCCAGGTTATAGTCCTCCGGTCCGACGAAGGCGGTCGTGACATTCATCTCGGCTTCCACCGTTTCCATGGCCTTTTTGCAGGCGTCAAAATAATTCAGCCCGGAAAGAACCGTTGCGATCACATACAGGTTCTTCCCTTCTTCAGGTTTCAGGTCCGACACGTTCTGTCTGCCTGTTTCGTCTGATGAGGAGCCGCACCCTCCTACGATCAGCAGGATCATCGCCAGAACTGCTGCCAGCGTCCTTTTTCTATCCATGTTCTCACCCTGTCTCCTGTTCAAGCCCTTTCATTAAAGGAACGCCATGGCCACGCGATATCTTCCCGGATCTTTCCTACACGGATGCGCCACGGAAAAAGTGTTCCTCCGGGATCAGCGTGTATTTTGATCCGTTTAATTCATTAAACGCAGAAAACAACGCATTTACGTTGCGAAGCGGAACATCGGACACCACGGAGATCCCCGGTGAGAGGATCACGCCTGTATCTTTTCCGAAGTCCTCCAGACAGGAACGTACCTCCTCATAGATATCCTCCGGGGTACCGTGCGGCAGGATATCCTGCGTGGAGATCCCACCGTAGAAGGTAATCTGCCCCCGGTATTTTTTGACCTCGCTCCTCGGCATGGCTTCCGGCTGCACATTGTTCAGCACATCGATCCCCAGCTCAATCAGGTCCGGGATAATGGGAAGGATGTTTCCGCAGGAATGATGAATGTGCGGAAGGCCGGCTTCTTTGTACACATCGATGATCCGTTTCAGGCGCGGTTTGAATTTTTCTCTCCACATGCCCGGCGACAGCATCATGCCCCGCTGAGAGCCGTAATCATCTCCGGTCCTGCCGCAGGTGACGCCCAGCTTTACATACCGTTTAGCCATAGCCACCTGGTAATCGGTGATACCATCGAGAAGATAATCAACCTTTTCCTCCACTTCATCATCCGCCAACGCAAACAGGCAGTTCTCATAACCGAGCATTGCCTGCATTCTCTCAAGAAGGCAGGTCACCTGATAGGAGGCGACAATGTACTGATCACGCCACTTGTGGATCGTCTCCTCTGCCCAGTCCGTCAGTCCCGGCGCGTTCGGATCCGGGAATTCATAGGAATCGATGGTGTCCTCAAAATCCGCAAGCGGATAGACCTGGGGCGAGATTCCTTCCTGACGCATGTCAAAGCCGCATCTCCAGTTATCCAGGGCGATATCCTCCGGCGGAAGTGCTCTTTTCCGGATCATCCCGAACGTATCATTCAGAAACCCGTAGACCAGATGGTTGTCGGTCACATCCAGGAGCTCCTCTTCACCTCTTTTTGGCTTTCCGAAGCAGTCGCACATGATATCCAGCATTTTGGGCGAAAAATCGATCTGTGTCGGCAGCCTGTCGCAGGGCTCCCGCCGCATGGCTGCCAGAAGCCGTTCTTTTCTTGTCATTTCACTCATCGGACAAATCCTCTCTCTTCCTTTTCTTTTTGTTTTTGGGCAAATTCCGTAGGTGTGACGCCAAATACCTTCTTGTATTTCCGGCTGAAGTAGTTTGAATTGCTGTAGCCGGTTTTCTCGGCGATCTCCTGTATGGACAGGGTGGTTCCTGCCAGAAGCTCATTCGCCTTCTCCATCCGTATATCCGTTATATAATCAGACAGCGTGATCCCCCGTTTTTTATGAAAGATGTGGCTCAGATACGCCATACTGTAATTGAACCGCTTTGTCAGATCCTCCAGCATCAGGCTGTCCGCATAGTGTTCCCGGACATATTTTGCGACCTTGTCTACGATCTGGTCACTGTTTTTCATGTAGACGATCCGGTTCTGCTCACAGGCTTTCCCGATCATTGACACCAGATAATCCCGGAGAAGACGGGAAGACGGTATCTCGTGCAGGTACTTCTCCTCCTTCCGGAGAAACTCCTTTGTCTCCGTTTCGGCGAATGATTCCATGACGACATGGTACAGAGGCAGCAACGAGTTCTTCAGGGATTCCGTATTGGATTCATATTTCCGGTAATACCGTTCATACAGCTCGTTGAACTTATCCAGACATCCGGGATCTCCCTGCAGAAGCAATCCTGCAAACTCATTTTCGACGGTATGGGAGAACGTTGAGGAGGCCGCCATCCTGAGGCTGTCCCTGGCCTGCTCGTAGGACATACGGATACCGCCGGTATCCGTCCACAGTTCCCCGATCCCATAGACCAGCTTAACGCCCTGCTTGCGGAACGCTTCGTCTGTCCTGTCAAAAACCGCGGCAAGACGCGTTCTCTCCGTCTCCTCCGCCCTTGTCCTGTCTCTCGGGAACAGCATGACCGTAAAGTCGCTCCCAAGCTTTCCTGCCGCACATTTTTCCTTGGCCTTGATGTAGCGGATCACCTTGCTCATGCTCTGGCTGTCACTGCAATGCAGGCATACCACCGTACCGGTGGAAAGATCCAGATCCAGGATCGACGAACAGTAGGTGATCTCCGTCGTTTTACCGGTGCTGTAAAGCGCCATCTCAACGAGGCTCTCCTCGATGAACGGAAGGATCTTATGATGCTGCTCCTGGTATTCCAGGATCCTGATCCTGCTCTCCTGTTCCTTTTCAAGTATATCTGTCACCCTTTTCAGGCATTCGATCAGGATCGATTTGTTGATCGGCTTCAGAATATAATCGATCGCGCCGAGCTTTATGGCTTCCTTGGCGTAATCAAAATCATCGTACGCCGTGATCAGGATAAAGGCAGGGTTTTTATTTTTTTCATGTGCCCGCCTGATCAGGTCAAGGCCTGTCATTCCGGGCATCAGAATATCTGTCAGGACGATCCTGATGTCCTCCTTTTCAAGGATCAGCAGAGCTTCCTCACCGGAGAAAGCCGTATACACCTCAAAAAGCGTTCCCATTTCCCGCTCAATGATCAGCTTACAGGATTCCACGATCATCGTTTCATCATCTACAATTACTATCTTATACATATCGCTGTCCTCCTGTCAGATTACACTACATATGCATAGGAATCGTCAATATGACCCGCGTATAACTTCCCTCCTCACTCTCAATGCTGATTACATTGTCGGACTGGTAAAAAAGCTGCAGCCGGTTGATGATATTTGAAAGTCCCAGGCCGGAGGACTGGTTCCGATACAGGGATGCGTTGTCGCTGTTGATCGCCGCAAGGGTTTTACTGTCCATGCCGGCGCCATTGTCATATACCTCGATCTTCAGCACTCCATCCTCTATGCAGGCGGAAATACAAAGCTCCGGCTTCCGGGACGTCCGTGCCAGACCATGGAGGATCGAATTCTCCACGATGGGCTGCAGGATCATCCGGGGCATCGTCACATTTCTGCATTCATCCTGGATGTTCTTTTGGTACTGGATCTTACCGGAATACCGTATGTTGACAATATCCATGTAAAGATCCACGTGCTGGAGTTCCTCCTGAAACGTCGTGTCTATGCTGAGATCGGCCAGATTATAGCGGAACAGCCTGGAAAGCTGCACCAGGAATTCTCCGGTCTTGTCCGCCTCCTCCTGCATGGCAAGCGCAGCGCCCGCATTCAGTGTATTGTACAGAAAATGCGGGCTGATCTGTGCCTGAAGTGTCTTCAGCTGCATCAGCTTCGCGGCATTCCGAAGTTCAACGGAATGCTGCTGTTCAATGGACAGCTGATTGATCTTTTTTACATATGCGTCGATGGCGTCGGTCATCTCATTGAATTTCTCACCGATCACCTGTATCTCATCATTGGTATGGATATCCAGCTTGTCCACATGGAAATCCCCCTCTGCCAGGGAACTCATCTTGTTCGTCAGCTCCACGATCGGTTTGGTCAGCCGGCGGGACAGGTTCATCGCAAGGATCACGGCCACCAGGCAGATCACAAGCAGTGTGATCGTGATCATGACCTGGAGCTTCCGATAGGCCTGATAATCCTCCATCATGTCCCTGGTGGTCATCCGGGAGCTGCTGCTGATCACGGAATCCAGCACATAGTTCAGATTACTCTCCATCGTGTTCAGGGCAAGCGGCGTAGCGCTTCGGAGTTCTGAGACCGGCATGGACGCATACTGTTCAATATACTGCTCAAGCACAGCTCTCGTATTCCGCACGGCATTGGTCGAATCAAAACGATCGACATGCTCATCCAGATTGGGCTTGTTCCTCTGCAGCTGAGTAAAAAAGGAGTGGTAATCCTCCAGGTAGGAATCCGTCTTCGTATACATGTATTTCTGCAGGGATCTGTCCATGTTCCGGAGCGTGGAGACCACCTCCGAAACCGCTTCACCCGCACTTGAATGGGCCTGCATCATGGAGATCGAAGCATTGAACCAAATCACGCTTGCGCGTGAAGCCTTTCTTGTTTTTTCATTCCGCCGTTGCATCGGCGGACTTTTTCTTTTACGATAGGCTTATCCCAAAAAGAAAGAATCCCCACGGATGACTGCTCTGTTTGCCGACTTCGCTCTCATACCGTAAGGATTCCCCACGGTTATGAGTCTATCGTTTTTTATCGTTTTCTTCAAGTCCTGTCGTGCTCCTCCTGTAAAGTTTTTCTGTAACTGTTGACAGAATTCTTTACAGGAGGGCTTCATCATGCTTGAATCCAACATCGCTCTTATTGAAAAACACAAAGACATCCTTTCTTTCCGCGATCTTGCCCCCGGCACTGTCGCCACCTATGTTTCTTATCTGAAGACCTACATCGAGTGGGTCGAGGAACACCTCACCAACCGTCCTCTTTCTTCCGTCACCTGGGAAGAGATCCGTTCCTTCCTCCGCTGGCTGAAAGACGTACGGAAGCTGAATCCGCGCACTGTCAACGTACACATCTCACAGCTCCGCGATTTCTTCTACTACGTCCTTCACAAAGACTGGGATAAGCGGGAAGTCCCCTTCCTGCATTTCGACCAGTTCCTGCCGGCTGTCCCGACCCGTGAGCAGGTGATCGCTCTCATTGACTCCATCTCTAATCCGAAACACAAGGCTGAGATCGCTCTTTTGTACTCTTCCGGGATCCGTGTCAGTGAGCTCTGCCGCCTGCACTGCGGTGATATCCACCGTTCCAAAAACTGTATCTATATCTCCCGCAGCAAGAACCGTTCCGACCGGTATGCCATCCTGTCTGATAAGGCCTACGATTTGCTCGTCTCCTACGTCCGGACCTGTTACCGCGGCGCAAAGCCGGAAGACTGGCTCTTCCCTGGCCAAAAGGCAGAGTGTCACATCTGTGAGCAGACGGTCTACAACGTCTTTATCCATCAACTGGAGACATGCGGATTGTCCGGAAACGGCTTCAACCTGCACTCCCTGCGGCACGCTTTCGGACTTCATCTCTATGAATCCGGTGCTGACCTCTTTGCGATCAAAGAGGCTATGGGCCATAAATCCCTCTCTTCCACAGAAGTTTACCTGGCGCTCGGTATCGGCAACGGAAGGAGTGTGAAAAGCCCGTATGACTTCGACTGATTACCCCATCCGCGAAATCTTCCGGCGTTTTTATCCGCAGTACCTTATACTCCATCCATCTCTGTCACCGGAAAAGCGAAAAACAGCTGCTTCCATCATGTGCTGCAAGACCGGAGAACTCGGTTATAACGTCAGTTACTGCGAGGACTGCGGTTTTCCTGTGATCCATTCCGTATCCTGCAACAACCGTTCCTGTCCCTGCTGTCAGGCTCCGCTGGAAAAGAAATGGGAACTGGAACGCAATACCGAACTGATCGAAGGGATCGCTTACTTTCATGTGGTCTTCACCATGCCGCATGAACTGAACGCCCTTATCAAGGCGAATCAGAAACGGCTCCTCGACCTGCAGTTCAGGTGTGTCCAGGAAACGCTCCTTTCCCTATGCGCGGATAAGAAGTTTCTCGGCGCAAGGCCCGGGATCATTTCCGTTCTCCACACCTGGGGACAGACTCTTTCCTTCCACCCGCATATCCATGTCTGCGTATCCGGAGGCGGACTCACTCCCGCCGGGCAGTTCGTGGAAACAAAACGCAAGGGCTTCTTCCTGCCCGGAGATGTCTTGGCCTCCATGTTCCGTGGGAAATATCTGTGCGCTCTCAAAAAGATGTACACGGATGGCTCCCTGAATCTTTCCTTTACAAGAGAACTGGAAGACCACATCCGATGGCAGGAGTTCATTGACAGTCTGTTCGAAAAGGACTGGCTTCCTTTCATTGGCGAGACCTTCAATGGCCGGGGCAACGCCATCCGTTACCTGGCACGGTATTCTTTCCGGACGGCGATCGCGAACAGCCGGATCGAAGAGATCACTGATACACATGTCACCTTCCGATACAAAGACTATGCCGACGGAAGCAAAGAAAAACACCTGACTGTGAAGGGTACCGACTTTATCGGTATGTTCCTGCAGCATGTCCTGCCAAAGGGCTTTAACCGTGTACGCTTCGCCGGATATCTGACCAACTGTCAGAAGACAAAAAACCTGAAGCTGATCCACAGTTTGAGGAAGACTGTGTTTCCCGGAAATCCTTATCGGAACATGAAGATCGCGGAGCTGATCCTTGACCTGTATGGGAAAGATATCTGTTCCTGTCCGGAATGTTCCGGTCATATGCTGCGGATGCCGAGAGGCATGCCGCTGTCCCAGCTGCCGCTGCATCTCCAGAAAACACTTAGCGCAGCGAGCTGAATACGTCGTTAACGAGGCCGCCCGGGCAGGACGGCCTGAAAGCCGTGCCCAGATAATTCTTATATCCAGTGTTTTCAATTCTCAAGGTGCTTTGATGCCTGCTTTTCAGCAGGGATCAAACATATCAAAACCGCATAGGGCAAGCGTGACTTGGTTCAAAAGAAAAGTACCAAATGCGGGGCGGCCGCGGAAGGTAGCCTCGATTTTTTAGTCCCGCACTTGGAACTTTTCTAACTTATTCATCTGCAGGATCATCAGTATGAACACGCCCAGAAAAACGCTGATCAGTAAAATGAAGGAAAACAGCACTTTTCGTCTTATCGGATATCGCATTTGATGCTCTCTTTCTTTTCAGATTCTGAAAAGGGACTGCGAATGCAATGCTGAAATCACCTTCCCAAAGTGGTTACTCGCAAAAACACCGCAGCCCGTCCTACTATCTGATGTCCGGTATCATATGATCCATACGTTCAAAGTACAGTTCCAGTATATCATATTGAAGGTAAGAAATAACATCATTCCCGAATAAGGCAGTCGTTTTCCACTTTAGTCAATCCGGGCCCTTCGCGATTGCTTTCGGCTCTGGTTCATTCTTCTCTTATTGTTCAGGGTATCGATCATAACAGCGATCAGAAGCGTCGCGCCGACGACGAACTGCTGCCAGTTTACGTCGATGCTCAGAAGCGTCAGGACGTTCATGATCAGGCCTGTCAGGAATGCGCCGAAGAAAGCGCCGATGACAGAGCCTTCACCGCCCGACATGCTGGCCCCGCCGATGATGACGGCCGTGATGACCTTGACCTCCATGCCGGAACCGGCCGTCACCGATGCCGATCCGCTCCGGGAGGCATAGATGATGCCCGCCAGAGCCGCCGAGAAACCGGTCAGCGCGTAATTGAACATCAGCACGAGATCCGTGTTGATACCGGATACCCTGGCTGCCGCCGGATTGCTTCCCACATAGTAGCTCTGCCGGAAGAACCTGGATCTTCGAAGGAGAATGTCCCCGATGATCACAAGGATGATGCAATAGTACACCGGCAGCTGTATCCCGAACAAGGTGCTCTGTCCGATGGCATTGAACTTCGCCCCCAGATCCGACTGGTGAAAGCCGTGCGTGACCACATAGGTCAGGCCTCTGTACATATTCAGGCCGGCCAGCGTGGTGATAAATGCGCTGATTCCCACCTTACATACGATAAATCCGTTCAGCAGCCCGATGCCTGTCCCCACAAGGAGTCCTGCCAGGATCGAAACAACGATCGGGCAGGATGCCTTGATCAGCATGCCGGTGATGACCGCCGAGAAACCCATGACAGAGCCTACCGACATATCGATCCCGCCGCTGACCATCAGGATACACATCGAAACACAGATGATCCCCGAGGTGGCAATTCCCATCAGGAGGGCTTTGATATTGCCGAATGTCAGGAAGATCGGGGACGCAAAGGACATTACGACGCAGATGGTAAAAATGACAGCTACAATAGTAAATTCTCTTTGCCGCACCAGATTTTTCAGGAATTTCATGATGGTATCCCTCTTTCTTGATTTACTCCCGTCGCGATCGAAAGGATGTGCTCTTCTGTCATATCCTCCTTCGCGACCTCTCCCGCCACAAATCCGTCTTTCATAACAACGACGCGGTCGCTCATTCCGATGATTTCCATCAGATCCGAGGAGATCATCATGACGGCTGTCCCCTGGTTCGCCAGATCATTGATAAAGCCATAGATCTGGCTCCGGGATCCCACGTCGATCCCCTTTGTGGGTTCGTCGACGATCAGGACACGAGGCACATCGCTCAGCCACTCCGCGACGAGGATCTTCTGCTGGTTTCCGCCGGAAAGATCGCCGGCCAGCTGCTCCTTGGAGGAGCAGGCAACGGAATATCTGTCGATCGCGTCTTCCGCCATCCTGTCGCCCGTTTTCTTTGAAATAAACGGCCCCTTTGCTATTTTCTTCAGCTTATTGGCCACAATATTGTCCCGTATCGTTTTCTTGAGGAACAGTCCGCTGTTCTTCCGGTCCTCGGACACGTAGGCCATGCCCATGCTGATCGCCTGCTTCATACTCCTGATCTTCACAGGCTTTCCTTCAAAATAGAGTTCACCCGTTTCGGGCTGCGTCAGTCCGACGAAAGAGGAAGCGAGTTCCGTTCGTCCCGCGCCTACCAGCCCGAACACACCGACGATCTCACTTTTTCGAAGCTTGAAATCTACTTTCGCGAATTCACTGACCCGCCCCAGCTGTCTGGCTTCAAAGATTACCTCGCCCGCCGTCCGCTGCTTCTGTCCGGATCCATATTCATCCGTGATCTCCCTTCCAACCATGTTTCGGACGATAAAGGGCTGGTCGATATCCTTCACATCCGCCCGGCAGACAAAACGACCGTCCTTCAGGATGGAAATGCTGTCACAGATCTTGAATATCTCATCCAGATGATGAGAAATATAGATAAAGGAGGTCCCTTTTTCCTTCAGTCTGCGGATCGAAGCAAACAGGGCCTCACTCTCATTGTCGGTAAGACTCGATGTCGGCTCATCCAGAATGAGCACGGATGGATTGCAGGACATGGCCTTCAGGATCTCCAGCACCTGCTGCTGTGCGATCGTGAGGAACCGGACCTGCCCTCCGGGATCAATGTCCCTGGCCCCGAATTCCTCGAGAAGGGCCATCGTATCCTGGTTCATCTGTTTCCGGTTGATCAGTCCCAGTGCGTTGACCGGCTGCCTGTTGGCAAAAATGTTCTCTGCCACACTCAGGTTCGGAACGATACTGACTTCCTGGTGGACAATACCGATTCCGCTCTGGATCGCTTCATTCGGATTATTGAATTCCACCTGTTTTCCATTCAGAAAGATCTCTCCGGAATCCTTTCTGTATATTCCTGAGAGGATCTTCATCAGCGTACTTTTCCCGGCACCATTCTCGCCCACAATTCCATGAACCTCCCCGGGCTCGACATAGATGCTCACATCATCAAGCGCTTTTGTCCCGGTAAAATTCTTTGTGATCCCTCTGGTCTCAAGAACATGTCCCATAAATGTCCTCCCATCATGTCCAGAAAACGGCCATGGGCCGAAGCTCATGGCCGTTCCTGTTCTTAATCAGTTAATGTGCGTACTGATGCTGGCAGTCGGTTTGTTTATTCGGGGGTGTAGCTTCTCTTGAAATACTTCACGTTGTCCTTGTTCACGACAACGCAGCCGGGGTCGATGCTGGCCGGGAAGAGCTGCACGCCTGCGGCCTCGTCATCATAGGATACGGAAAGTGCACTGTTCTGCTGCATCTCGCACATCTGGATCGCGGAATAGACCTCCAGCGGAGTGCCGGATACCAGTGTACAGGTGACAACGCCTTCTTCGATAGCGGAGAGGATCGTATCGTCACGGTCGAAGGTGATAACGTTGGTCTCTCCGGACCTGCCTGCCTCACGTACCGCATTGACAACGGCCGGACCTGCTACACCATCTGCAGCCAGGAAGCCGTTCAGATCCGGGTACTTCGCCATGATCGCAGCAGCGACCTGTGCCGCTACCTGCTCGTCGTTCTGGCCGTCGCCGCATTCTACCAGCTCCATGTCCGGATATTTTGCGATGATCTCTTCAAAACCGTAATAGCGGTCTGCCAGAGAAGTGGACTGTACTTCGCGGAGGACGGCAACCTTGCCCTCATAGTTGCAGAGCTTTGCCATCTCTTCGCCGGCAATGTGTCCCAGTTCCAGGGAAGAGGAGCCGATGAACATGGATCTGTCGGAATCCGGAAGGTCCTGCGATGTCAGGATCACGCGGATGCCCTCGGCCTCTGCCTGGTTGATCAGGGGTGTCATCGTATCCTCCCAGCCGAGCATGATCAGCGCAACCGGTTTCTTGGCGATCGCCTGTTCCATGGCGGAGAGCAGGCCATCGATATCGTAATCCGTCGGTCCTGCAAATTCGCAGGTAACACCAAAGTCTTTTTCGGCTTCCTCCATGGCCCTCTGATAATCTACAAAGTAGTCCAGGCCAGAAAGAGCAGTAATGATACAGTACAGGTGGCCTTCACCCGGCTTGGCGGCTTCTTCTGCCGATACCGGTGCGATCAGGGATGCTGCGATAATGGCGGCACCCAGGATAGCTGCTAAGCGTTTTCCTATTTTTTTCATCGTGTTCCCTCCTTTGGTGAAAGAAAAAAAGCGTTTTGACTGGTGATTTAGTGAAAATGATAACAATGTTGCCATTGCTGTCACGCAATTTTATTATACCCGCCGAATTTTCCACTATCAATGGACTATCTTTTGGTCAATTAGCATTATATTTCGATTTTTATCCTTATCTGATTTGTCTGTTATCTTTCCAGTCTCCATCTAAAAATAGTGAACTTTTCCAGAAAAAAAAGACATTTTCTTTCTTATTACTGTTTGTTACCTTTTTATATATCCTGAATTATTTATGCTGATGACTGCAGCTTACCGAACGGAGGTGCAAACGAATGAAAGCCGTATGTCTCAAAGCTCCATTTACCGTCTGTATCGAGGAGGTTCCAATCCCGGAAAGAAAGCCCGGTGAAGCGCTGCTTAAGATCCTGTCCGCAAGTCTCTGCGGATCCGATGTAAACGCCTACCGGGGAGGAGGAAAAAAATTCAGTTATCCCTCCGTCATCGGACACGAGGTCGTCGCGGAGGTCGCAGGGATCGACGACGGCCGTCCGTTCAAAAAAGGGGACCGGGTCCTTATAAACCCTTACGTCTACTGCGGAAAATGCTACCCCTGCTCCCTCGGCCATACCAACTGCTGTGAATCCTTACAGGTCCTGGGCTGCGGAGCCGCCAAAGGAGCCATGAGCGAGTTTTTTGTTCATCCGGATCATCTGCTTGTGCCGCTTCCGGATTCCATTGATCTCCTGACCGCACCGCTGGCAGAACCGCTTGCCATTGCCCTGCACGGGCTGCACCAGGCCGGAATCGGTCAAAGCATGCCGACAAAGATTGAATATGCCGTGATCATCGGCGCCGGATCCATCGGCCTCCTGGCTGCGATGGCATGCCGGCATTTCGGTGTGGCGCCGATTTTGATCGATATCCTCGACTCGCGGCTGTCGTACGCGGCGTCTCTCGGGTTTACGTATACGATCAACTCCGCATCCCGGGACGCCGTACAGGCCATTTCCGAAATTACAAACGGCGTTATGGCAAAAGCCGTACTCGAGATGTCCGGTGCCACAGCCGCCATCCAGAGTACGCTCTCCTACGCCTCGTACTGCGGGACGATCGCCTACACGGGATGGCCGAGCAGCATGACCACACTCGACACCTCCCTGATCACACTCAAGGAACTGACGCTTAAAGGCGCCAGGACAGCCACTTCGGAACTTGCCGAAGCAGTCACACTTATCGAGGAGCACAAGATCGATGTCTCCCCGATCCTGACCAGAACAGTAACCCTCGAAGAAATTCCGGCCGCCCTCAAGGCTCTGAGCGATCATCCGGAAGAATACCTGAAGATAACCGCTTTGTTCTAAGGAGGAATTGAAATGATCAAGAATATCAGTCTTCTGAAAAAGCTGCCGGGACAGACGCATGAAGAATTTGCCGCCTACTGGACCGGCCCGCACGCGGCCCTTGATAAACAGATGCCGCGTCTGAAAAAGTATGTGATCAACGTGCTGGATACGGAACAGATGGCTGCCCTCGGCGGAACGGCCATCTTCGACGGGGTCGGTGAGCTCTGGTGGGATTCCTTGGAAGACATGCAGGCGGATTTTGCTTCCGCCGAAGGAAAAGCAGCCGGTGCGGACGGTGTCAATCTCTGCGAGGTCTGCCTGAACCTGTATGTCAAAGAATGTATCATGGTCGATAAAATGTAAGAAGGAAGGAGGCATCTGAATGGATATTTATCTGAATGGAGAGATTTTTGACAAGGAAAGAACTCTTATTGATGTCATTGATCCGGCTGTCAACGAAGTCGTAGGGACCGTCCCTGACATGATCGAGGAGGATATCGATCTGGCTGTCGCCGCCGCAAGAGAAGCTTTCGGGACCTGGGGAAAGCTTTCCCAGAGGGACCGCAGCAACGCGATCGAGAAAGCTGCCGCGCTGATCGACGAACATCTGGATGAACTGGCTATGCTCCTGAGCCGTGAAAACGGCAAGACCGTGGGCGAAGCAAACGGGGAGGTCGCCTTTACCGGGCTGATCTGCAAGCAGTTCGCGGAGCTGGCAAACCACCTGTACGGGAATGCGCTTCCCAAAGGCAGTGACCAGGCCGGTGATTTCCACAACGCCACCTTTACACGGCGGGATCCGGTGGGCGTTTTTGTCGGAATCCTTCCTTTCAACTATCCGCCTGCACTGTTCGCCTACAAACTGGTCCCTGCCCTCACTGCTGGCAATACCGTAATCTGCAAACCACCGACGGACTGTCCTCTGGCCGTGATCCGGATGGTTGAGCTCTTCTACGAAGCAGGCGTCCCGAAAAAGGCCCTGCAGATCGTCACGGGCCGCGGTTCCGGATGCGTGGGCGATTATCTGTCCGGCCATCCCGGCATTGACATGATCTCTGTCACAGGAAGTGTTCCGGTCGGTAAGCGCATCTACCAGAATGCGGCGAAGAACCTTACCCGGGTATTCTGTGAGCTTGGCGCGAATGATGCCTTTATCGTCCTGGATGACGCCGACGTCGACCTGGCCGCAAAAGAAGTCATCTTCAGCCGGATCGCCAACAATGGCCAGACCTGCTGCGGCAGCAAACGGTTCCTGATCCACAAGGCTGTCAAGGCTGAATTCATCGATAAGCTGATCGGCTATATCAAATCGGATGTACGGATGGGTGACCCCAGGAATCCCGAAAGCACTATCGGCTGCCTGATCAGTGAAAAAGCCGCCATTGAGGTGGAAAAGCAGGTCGATTACACGATCAGCCAGGGCGCAAAGCTCATCTATGGAGGAAAGCGTAACGGTGCTTTCTACGAGCCCACAATCCTGACCGATGTCACAAAGGATATGGATGTGGCAAAGGATCTGGAGATCTTCGGACCGGTCATCCCGATCATCGAGATCGAGAGTGATGAGGAAGCTCTCGCCATCGCGAACCAGAGCAGTTTTGGCCTAAGCGGCGGCGTCTTCAGCCGGAATCTGAAGCGTGCCATGACCATCGCCAGCAATGCCGAGACCTGCACCATGGTCATCAACGGCGGCAGTGACTGCCGTTCGCCGGAACTCGCTTTCGGCGGCTACAAGAAGAGCGGCATGGGCCGTGAAGGAATCTCCAGGACGTTGGAGGAGATGACGCAGGAAAAGAATTTTGTTCTGAAGAACGTATGGTAACGGTTTAACCCTTCTGTTATCCATATATGTGCCGCCATGCGCGAAGAGCCCCATCCGGACACCAATCCCGGATGGGGCTCTTTCCCTTTGTTACAATGTTTTGTTTTTCCGGACACAAATCTCAAACAGCGGAGACTCCGCGTACAGTTCCTTCTCCCATTCCTCGTACACATACCGGCCGATATCCTCGGTGATCACCGGCTCTACGCCGAGTGAACGGAATGTCTTTATGTCCCAGTCTGGGCGAAGCATACGTGTCAACGGGGCTGTCTCCAGAAACGCCGGACTTTCGTTTGCTACGACCTCTCTCTTCCCGTATTTCCGGAAATAATCCTCTTCTCTTTCTTTTACCTTTCTGCCCAGCTCCTCGTCAAAGAGATGTCTGTGCCAGTTGGCATCATAGATCAGAAGGATTCCTTCCGGCTTCAGAATGCGGAGTAATTCACGGTATACATCCTCCGGATGCTCCAGCGTCCAGGTGACATTCCGGGTCACGATCGCATCAAAGGTTTCATCTGCAAAAGCCAGATGATTGACATCCATCACAAGAAGGGTCGGCTGTACACCCAGCTTTGCCGCGTTCTTTTTGGCTGTTTCGATCATGCCGGCTGAGTAATCGATCCCGGTGACATTCTGGCCTTCCTCGGACAGAATGCAGGCAAAAAAGCCGGGTCCTGTCCCCACGTCCAGGATCTTCAGGTCTTTCTGACCATCAAAATGTCCCGTCACCTGTTTTTTCCATGCTTCTTTCCGGAAAGACTGTAATTCCGCTGTAATGTAGCGGTCATAGCCGTCTCCGGATTCCCACTGTTTATATCTTTCGTTTTGATCCATACAGTAATTCCTTATTCTGTTACTCTGCGATATCCGTTTCTTCGCTGACCCAGTAGTAATCCGCCGGCGTGCTGTAGATCCCGCTTACACCATCATGCATACTGAAGTTCATGATCGGGTAGCAGAAATAGATGCAGACCGCTTCATCAAGCAGGATCTGCTCAGCCTCTTTGATCAGCTTTACCCGCTCCGCCGGATCCGTTGTCACGTGGATGGTGTCCATCAGGCCGTCAAAGTCGGGATTGCTCCAGCCGTAGGAGGCATAGCTTCCGCCGGTCTTGAAATAGGTGTTCATGTGATTCTCCGGATCCGCGCAGTTCAGTACGTTGATCGACATGCAAAGCATGTCATAATCACCAACCGCAAGCCTGTCGATAACGGTCTGGGTATCATTCAGCACAGGCGTGATCTTAATGCCGACATCCGCGCAGAGAAGCTGCGTTGCCTGCACCATGATTTCCTGCTCCGGTCTTCCGGTATAGTATACAAAGTTCAGGTCGATCGGGTTTCCTTCCGGATCTTCCCTGTAACCGTCTCCATCCACATCCACATAGCCCGCCTCATCCAGGGTTTCTGCCGCCTTCTGCGGATCATAACTGAAGGGATCGGTCAGCTCATCATAGCCGTAGTCCGCCGCTGAGGTGATCAGGGTCTTACCTGCCACATACTGTCCGTTCAGCTGGAAATCACAGATCGACTGCTTATCGATGACTTCCATGATCGCCTGACGGAGTGCAGGATCCTTTAGCTGTCCGTTCTGGTTCATGAAGCCATGCGCGGTACGTCCGCTGGCCGATTTTTGGACAGTGAATCCATCCATTTCCTCAAAACGGCCGACATCGGTCATGGACAGGTTATAGACAGCATCATAGGAGCCATCCTCCAGTCCCCAGGTAAGCTGACTCTGGTTCTCGGTATAGAGGAAAGTGATCCTGTCCATCTTCACGTCGCCGGCCCAGTAGTTTTCATTCTTTACGACAGTCACGGCCTTGGAGACCTGGTCAAAGGATTCCACCACGAACGGGCCGGTACCGACCTGCCCTTTATCGACCGCGTCTGACATATCGACAGAGGTATCCACGATCGTAAACAAGGGGTCTGCCAGCATGTTTGGCAGGATCGCGACCGGATCAGTCAGATGGATCGTCACGTTCTGCCCATCCGCTTCCACCGAATCCATCGTAAAATACTCCGGTCCTCTTGTCCCGTTTTCAAACACGTTTTCAAGAGAAGCCTTCACCGCATTCCCGTCACAGACGTTGCCGTTCGAGAAGGTAACGCCGTCCTTGACCGTAAAGGTCCAGTCTTTATTATCCTCGGACACCGTCCAGTTATCCTCCACCAGCCATCCGGAGATAGTGAGATCGTCATTCATTTTTGTCAGCGTCTGTCCAAAACCATAACGGACAGCGTACCATCCATCATACGCGTTCACCACATCCAGTGTGCTGCAGCTCTGTCCGCTTCCGATCGTCATCTCCTTTGCCGAGGCAGACGTCAGACTGCCAAATGCCAGCGCCAGCCCGAGGCCGGTCAAAAGTAGGGCTGCCGTTTTTTTCATTGCTTTGTCCTCCCTTGTTGTTTTATCCTTTATCATTCGGATCCTTTCCTTAGGATTTCAGTATAGCAACGAAAAAAAGAGGCCGCAAGCCTCCCGGGGGGTTGTGATTTCAGCTAAATACAGTACTTTATTTTCCTTGGTTTTCCGGGCGTCCTATTCCATCAGGAACCCCATCCCGGGGATGCTGATGAAAAAAGCAGGGAAAAGACAGGAGACGGTTCTGTGTCTTGTCGGGAGCGGATAAGGGCATCTGACCGTTTCGTCAGATGCCCTTATCGTGTTTCAGTTCAGACCGGTGTCCTCTTCCTTCGCAGAAGAAGCGGCCTTTTTGATCTTCTCGTCTTTGACTGTATCCCACAGTTCCTTAGCGCCGAGGATCACCTTCACAGAGGTGGCTGCTGCCAGTATAAGCAGCGGTATCGTCTGTGCCAGTATTTTCTTTTTCATGGTTGATCACTTATTGTAGTTGACGATCTTGCCGAAGTCAGCCTTCAGGCTGGCACCGCCGATCAGGCCGCCGTCGATGTTCGGCTTGGCCAGAAGCTCAGCGCAGTTGCCGGCGTTCATGGAACCGCCGTACTGGATGCGGATCTTCTCTGCGGTATCGGTGTCATAGATCTCGGCGATGGTCTCACGGATCGCCTTGCAGACCTCTTCTGCCTGGTCGGAGGTAGCGGTCTTGCCGGTGCCGATCGCCCAGATGGGCTCATAAGCGATGACCATGGAAGCAGCCTGCCCGGCCGTCACGCCCTGCAGATCGGACTTGATCTGAAGACGGATCCAGTCAAGGGTCACGCCGGACTCTCTCTGCTCGAGGGACTCGCCGCAGCAGAGGATCGGGGTAAGGCCGTGCTCAAGAGCCTTGAGGACCTTCTTGTTGAGGAACTCGTCGCTCTCGCAGAAATACTCACGTCTCTCGGAATGGCCGATGATGACGTACTTGCAGCCGGCGTCCACGATCATGTTCGGGGAAATCTCACCTGTGAAGGCACCCTTCTCCTCAATGTACATGTTCTCGGCACCCACCTGTACGTTGGTACCCTTGACAGCCTCAACGACCGGAACGATATCGATCGCCGGCACACAGTACACAACATCCACGTCCGGATTGTCAACCAGCGGCTTCAAGGTCTCGACCAGTGCCTTAGCCTCGGTCGGAGTCATATTCATCTTCCAGTTACCAGCAATAATCTTTCTTCTCATCACAAACTCCTATTATAGTAATTTATACAACACTCTCAAAAAGTAACATATCAATCTTTCCATCCGGCACCCAAACACAGGACCGAAAACCACAGCTCTCATTCACGCACCAAAAAATGTAAACACACATCTTTAAGCTTTTGAAATCATTGTCTGCAGCCCTCATCCGCACATACTGAAATCCTGCATCTTGCAGTTCTCATCGCACGTCGAAAAAGAATACCGCCCTACGTTTTCGCTATACATTACATCCCGTCAAAGCGTGCCCGGAAGGTGGGGGTGCGGGGGAGGAAAGCGGGCCTCGCAACTCAGAGCGCCTTCCTCCCCCGCCTCCTTAAAAATCTGCCATAACGATCTATTAAGATCTTATTATTTATTTGTCATTAGCCGCCGCTACGCCCGGCAGTTCCTTTCCTTCCAGGAACTCCAGGGATGCGCCGCCGCCGGTGGAGATATGGGACATCTTGTCGCCATAGCCAAGCTGGTTGACAGCTGCCGCGCTGTCGCCGCCGCCGATGATGGTGGTAGCGTCGGTCTCGGCCAGAGCCGCCGCAACAGCCTTGGTGCCTGCAGCAAGGATCGGGTTCTCAAATACGCCCATCGGTCCGTTCCAGACAACGGTCTTGGCTGCCTTGACAGCGTTTGCATACAGCTCGATGGTCTTCGGGCCGATATCCATGCCCATCTTGTCAGCCGGGATCTTGTCGGAGTCGACAACTTCGGTCGCGATCTCTGCATCGATCGGATCCGGGAAGCTTTCGGTAACGACCGTGTCGATCGGGAGAAGCAGCTGCTTGCCCAGGTCCTCGGCCTTCTTCAGCATCTCTGCGCAGTAATCGATCTTGGTGTCATCCAGAAGGGATTTGCCGATCTCGTAGCCCTTGGCCTTCAGGAAGGTGTAGGCCATGCCGCCGCCGATGATCAGGGTATCGCACTTCTCGAGAAGGTTGTTGATAACGTTCAGCTTGTCAGCGACCTTGGCTCCGCCGAGGATCGCGACGAACGGACGTACCGGAGTCTCAACAGCATTGCCCAGGAAATCGATCTCTTTCTGCATCAGATAGCCGACAACCGCGGTATCGACCAGCTCTGCCACGCCGACGTTGGAGCAATGAGCTCTATGGGCGGTGCCGAAAGCATCGTTGACAAATACGTCGCAAAGGGAAGCCAGCTCTTTGGAGAAGGCTTCGCCGTTTTTGGTCTCTTCGACGCGGTAACGGGTGTTCTCAAGCAGGATCACGTCGCCGTCCTTCATGGCTTCGACGGCTGCTTTTGCGTTCGGGCCTACCACCTCGGGATCAGCCGCAAATTTGACTTCCTGGCCAAGAAGCTCGGAAAGGCGCTTTGCAACAGGTGCCAGGGAAAGCTCCGGCTTCGGCTCGCCCTTCGGCTTGCCAAGGTGAGAGCAAAGGATGACCTTGCCGCCGTCGGCGATCAGCTTTTTGATGGTCGGGAGCGCAGCCACCAGACGGTTCTCGTCGGTGATCTCGCCGTTCTTCAGCGGTACGTTAAAATCGCATCTGCACAGAACGCGAAGGCCCTTTACGTTGATATCATCTACGGATTTTTTGTTCAGTCCCATGATTTATTCCTCCTCACATGGTTGATGGATGTTCTCCATAAAAAGAAGGTCCGGTCCTTTACAAGACCGGACCCCCGATGAGTCTATTCTGCCGTTATCGATCAGGCACCAAGGAGCTTGCCGAAGTGCTTGATGGTACGAACCATCTGGCTGGTGTAGGAGTTCTCGTTGTCATACCAGGAAACGACCTGAACCTGGGTGGTGCCGTTGTCAAGCGGCAGAACCATGGTCTGGGTAGCGTCGAACAGAGAACCGAACTTCATGCCTACGATATCGCTGGAAACGATCTCGTCGGTGTTGTAGCCGAAGGACTCGTTGGAAGCAGCCTTCATGGCGTCGTTGATCTGCTCTTTGGTCACGGTGCCTTCCACAACTGCGGTCAGGATCGTGGTGGAGCCGGTCGGGGTCGGAACACGCTGTGCAGCGCCGATGAGCTTGCCGTTCAGTTCCGGGATAACCAGGCCGATTGCCTTTGCGGCACCGGTGCTGTTCGGAACGATGTTGACAGCTGCAGCACGGGATCTTCTCAGATCGCCCTTTCTCTGCGGGCCGTCCAGAGTCATCTGGTCGCCGGTGTAAGCGTGGATCGTGCACATGATACCGGACTTGATGGGAGCGCAGTCGTTCAGAGCCTTAGCCATCGGAGCCAGGCAGTTGGTGGTGCAGGATGCAGCGGAGATGATCTTGTCATCGCTGGTCAGCTTGTCGTGGTTTACATTGTAAACGATGGTCGGAAGGTCGTTGCCGGCCGGAGCGGAAATGATGACATGCTTTGCGCCTGCATCGATATGAGCCTGTGCTTTTTCCTTGGAGGTATAGAAACCGGTGCACTCAAGGACAACATCAACACCCAGCTCGCCCCAGGGAAGATCCTGAGCCTTTGCTTCTGCGTAGATCTTGATCTCGGTGCCATCGACTGTGATGGAATCCTCGCCAGCGGAAACGGTAGCAGCCTTCTCATAGGTGCCCTGTGTGGAATCATATTTCAGAAGATGAGCAAGCATCTTCGGGGAGGTAAGGTCGTTGATCGCAACGATCTCAAAACCTTCAGCACCGAACATCTGACGGAACGCAAGGCGTCCAATACGTCCAAAACCATTGATTGCAACTTTTACTGCCATGTTTTATTCCTCCTATAAATGGTAGAGTGAGTGGTTCAGCGCCCGGTGATAGAGCGCCAATCTGTTGGTATTGTACCTAATTCCCGCTGAAAATTCAACCCTATTTTTATGAAAAACTCTTTTCAAAGGGCAATTGCAGTAATTGCGGTATTCCGAGGGGATTCCATGCTCTCTTCTTTCGTGTGTTTCGGGCTTCGAACGGAATGTACACCGGATTCCCTGCAGAAACTGCCTGTTCAAACAGATATATTAATGGTATACTTTTGTCAGTATGTATACTTTTGACAGCCTTAAACACAAAAGGAGAACAAAGATGAGCGTCAGCAAAGGAAAAAAGAAAAAAGAGACTCTCTATTCCTCCCGCCTGAACCGTCATTTTGATGAAATGAAATGGCTTTACTGTGAACTGTACGCGGATAAGCCGGATGCCATGGAGCATTTTACCGAACTGACCGATATCCTGAAAAAGTTTTCAGCGGAACGTCCGTCCGATCTGCAGGCCTCCGACCTGGCGCGCGAAGCAGATCCGGACTGGTACCGCCGGAACGACCTGATGGGCATGATGCTCTATGTCAATGCTTTTTCCGGAACTCTTCGCGGCCTGGAGGATAAACTCGATTATCTTCGCGAATGCAACGTAAACTACCTGCATCTCATGCCTCTTCTTTCCTCCCCGAAAGGACGGAGCGACGGGGGCTATGCCGTGGCGGACTTCCGGAAGGTGCAGGAATCGCTCGGGACCATGGATGATTTTGCCCATGCTGCGCAGGAGTGCCACAGGCACGGCATCTGTATCGCCCTCGATTTTGTCATGAACCACACCTCGGAGGATCATGAATGGGCTGTACGTGCGCGTTCCGGTGAGAAGGAATACCAGGACCGTTACTTCTTCTTTGACAACTTCGACATTCCCTCCATCTATGAGGCCCACTGCCCGCAGGTCTTTCCGACCACAGCGCCCGGGAATTTCACCTGGCTGCCGGATTGTCAGAAGCATGTCATGACGACCTTTTATCCGTACCAGTGGGATCTCAACTACGGAAATCCCGTCGTCCTGAACGAGATGATCGCAAACATGCTGTTCCTGGCAAATCAGGGCGTGGACATCATCCGCCTCGACGCGGTTCCCTACATCTGGAAGGAGCCGGGCACCAACTGCCGGAATCTGCCGCAGGTGCACACCATCGTCCGGATCATGCGGATGGCGGCCGAGATCGTATGTCCCGGCATCCTGCTGCTGGGCGAGGTAGTCATGGCCCCGGACAAGGTAGCCCCTTATTTCGGAACTCCCGAAAAGCCCGAGTGCCATATCCTCTACAATGTGACCACCATGGCAAGCACCTGGCACACGGTCGCGACAAAGGATGTTTCCCTCCTTCGCAGACAGATGGACATCGTCTCCTCCCTGCCGAGGGATTACGTCTTCCAGAATTATCTCCGCTGCCATGATGACATCGGATGGGGGCTGGACTATGATTATCTCCGGGGCTTCGGCATGGAGGAAGCACCTCATAAGAAATTCCTGAACGATTTCTTTACGGGGATCTTCCCGGGCTCCTTCGGACGCGGCGAACTCTACAACGACGACCCGCGGCTTCGGGATGCGCGTCTCTGCGGTACCACCGCCTCCCTCTGCGGGATTGAAAAAGCCGGCTTTGAAGGCAATGAAGCGGCCATGGAGCGTGCGATCCGCTTTGATCTGACACTCCATGCGTTCATGTTCTCCCAGTCCGGGATCCCCGTCCTCTACAGCGGAGACGAGATCGGCATGGTGAACGATTACACCTACAAAAAAGATCCGGACAAAGCGCCGGATTCAAGATTTATCCACCGTGGAGATTTCCGCTGGGACCTCGCAGAGAACCGAAACAAACCCGGTTCCGTCCAGAACCGGCTCTTCCCCGTGCTCCGGCAGCTGGAACAGATCCGGAAGGACCATGCGGTCTTCGGCGCCTCCGTTCCCGTACGTACCATCGACTCCTGGGACCGTTCGATCCTGGCTCTCGTGCGGGAGGACGAGAAGGAAAAGTTCATCGGCATCTACAATTTCAGCGGAGACGACCGGGTCGCCTGGATCAAAGAGGAGGACGGCATGTACCAGGATCTGATCACCGGCCGCTGCATGGAAGCCCGGGGCGTACAGATCCCTGCCTACGGCTGCTTCTGGCTCTGCCGCACCAAACAGTAAATCATTGTTGTTCGTTATAATCAAAGAGCCGCTTTGCGGCTCTTTGCGCGCTGATGCGCGCTTGCGTCAGCAAGCATCTTCTTCTGCACAAAGGCTGCTCCGGTCCGTCAGGACCTGAGCAGCCTTTTGAACAGTCTGTGATACCAGCGTTCGTCCTCCGTATCCAGGGAACGGCTGTAGATCTTTTTGATCTCCTCCGTGATGATCTCGATCAGCAGCGGTGAGAAGGTCATCAGGATAAAGACCAGGATGATCATCCCGAACTCCAGCGCCTTCAGGGACAGCAGCTGCTGGGCGATGACCGCCGCCAGGAAAAAGATCACCTGCATACTGTAGATGACGGTCTTACGGTACCGGTTGAGCGGCGCGTAGACCGTCTTCAGCGCGGCCATGTAATTCCATCCGGTCACCAGGAAGCAGGCCGTATTCAGCATGACCGCCGAATCAAACACGTTCTGACATACCAGCATGATGGTAAAAACACAGCCGGTAATCGTAACCGCCGCCGGGAAGGCATTCATGAACACATGCCTGAGGAAGGTGTGGTCGACCTTGTCATAGTTGTTCTCCTGTGCCAGCAGGAAGGTCGGTATGCCCACCGCGCAGGCGCTGATCAGGGACATCTGGATCGGCTCAAAGGGATACATGTCTCCCCAGAAGATCGTGATCAGGGAGAGCAGCACCGAGAAGATCGTCTTGATGAGGAACATGGAGGCAGCCGTCCGTATGTTGTTGACGACCCGCCGTCCCTGGTTGACGATCTGCGGCATGGAGGCGAAATTCGAATCCAGCAGCACCACGTTCGCGATATTTTTGGCGGCCGCGGATCCTGCCGCCATGGCGATGCTGCAGTCCGCTTCCTTGAGGGCCAGAACGTCATTGACGCCGTCGCCGGTCATTGCCACCGTATGCTTCTGCGCCTTCAGCGCCCGGACCATCTCCTGCTTCTGCCGGGGTGTCACCCGTCCGAAGACTCTGTATTTTGCCACGGCTTCGTAGAGCGCCTCGTCTGTTGTCAATGTGGTGGCGTCCACGTAGAGGTCCGCATCCTGTACGCCCGCCTTTTGGGAGATGGCGGAAACAGTGGCCGGATCATCTCCGGAGATGATCTTCAGGTCGACGCCCTGCTCGTAGAAATAGGCGATCGTCTCCGGCGCCTCCTCACGGATCACATCCGTCAGAAGAACAAGGGCAATGGGCACAAGTCCGTCCGGTCTCTCGTTCTCGACAGCTTTTATGCTGCTGTGCGCAAGTACCAGTACGCGAAGGCCCTCCGCCGCGCAGGACGCGCATCTTGCGTGAAGCGCTTCCCATCCTTCCGGAAACAGAAAGCCTGCGGCTCCAAGAAGGTAAGTCCCTTCTTTTTCAAAGACTACCCCGCTGTATTTCCGTTCAGAGGAAAAACCGATCACATGCTCCGGAACCATATCGTGCCGTTCGCGGAACCTCTTTCGCAGCGCTTCCGCCGTGGCATTGTCATCCCCGGACGCTCCCATAATATTGCAGAGGATCCTCTCGATCACAGCAGCCGGAAGAGTATCGTCAGGCTCCCCCTGCTCTTCGATCAGGAGAGGCGCCGTGCCTGCTGCTTCCGATTCGGCTTCCGGCATCGTCTGATCCGTGATCCCGAGCGGCAGCGCGCCGATCTCGATCAGGTCCTCCGCGTCAACCCCTTCATCGCTCTCGGGGCCGGCCGTCGTATTCAGGTCCTCCCCCGCCATCAGATCGGTGCCCGGGTCTCCCTCTGTGAGATACGGGTAGGGGATCACCTCTTCAACCTTCATCGTCCCTTCCGTGATCGTACCGGTCTTGTCAAGACAGACCGTGTCGACCCTTGCCAGGGTCTCTATGCAGTACAGTTCCTGAACAAGCGTCTTTCGAAGGGCCAGCGTTACTGCGCCTATGGTCAGTGCCACACTCGTCAGAAGTACCAGTCCTTCCGGGATCATGCCCAGAACCGCCGAGACCATGCTGACCACGGAATCACGGAAGTTCACCCCCGCCACAACATACTGCTTGTAAAAAAGGAGTGCTCCGATCGGTACAATGATGATACTGATCACCTTCAGGATCGCATTCAGAGAATTCCTGAGTTCGGAGTTATGCTTCTTGAATTCCTTGGCCTCACTGGTGATCTTCGAGGCGTAATTGTCACTGCCCACATGGATCACCTGACACCAGCCCTGTCCGGAGGTGACAAAGCTTCCGGAATACAGTTCATCGTCCGGAAGCTTGGCCAGGCTGTCGGACTCGCCGGTCAGCAGAGATTCGTTGACCTCCAGGCTGCCTTCGATGACCCGGCAGTCCGCCGGAACCTGGTCTCCTGATTTCAGAAATACCAGATCATCAAGAACCAGCCTCTCGGTCGCCACCGTCCAGCGTTTTCCCTCCCGCAGAACGACAGCCTTCTGCTGGGTCATGATGGCCAGGTCGTCGATGATCTTTTTGGCGCGTACCTCCTGGATGATCCCGATCAGCGAATTCCACACGATGATCATGACGAACAGGGCATTCTTATATGAGTGCACCAAAAGCACCAGCACCAGAAGCGCTACATTCAGGAAATTGAAAAAGGTCAATGTGTTTTCCCGGATGATCTGCTTGTAGGTGCGGGTGTTTGGGTGGTCACTGATATTTACTTTTCCGTCTCTTATCCGTTCCTGGACTTCCTGGTTGCTAAGCCCGGTCATACACACCTCCGCCGGATCAGTAGTCCTCTTCTTCCTCGCCTTCGGAAATATCGTTCTTCGGCTTCTTCAGGCCTTCGATCTTGATGTCATGCTTCTCGGCATAGTCCCAGAGTGCCGCATGGATCGCTTCCTCTGCCAGAAGCGAGCAGTGGATCTTGACAGGAGGAAGTCCGTCGAGCGCTTCCATGACGGCCTTGTTGGTCACCTGCAGCGCTTCCTCGATCGTCTTGCCCTTGACAAGCTCGGTCGCCATACTGCTGGTCGCTACAGCCGCCCCGCATCCGAAGGTCTTGAATTTACAGTCCTTGATGATATGTGTCTCGTCATCGATGTCCAGAAACATCCGCATGATATCTCCGCACTTTGCATTACCGACGGTACCGACACCGCTGGCATCCTCGATCTCGCCTACGTTGCGGGGATTTGTAAAATGATCTATTACTTTTTCACTGTACATGAATAATACCTCCCGTTTCCTTTCTTATATGGATCATTTCTGTTTTTTCATAAAGTCTTCATAGAGCGGCGACATGGAACGAAGCCTGTCCACGATTTCCTTCAGCCTGTCCACCACAAAATCGATCTCCTCGAGGGTCGTCTCCTCGCTGAGCGTCATCCGGAGAGACCCGTGCGCGATCTCGTGAGGAAGGCCGATCGCCATCAGTACATGGGACGGATCCAGGGACCCGGATGTGCAGGCGGATCCGCTCGATGCGCAGATCCCGTAACGGTCCAGCATCAGCAGCATGGATTCCCCTTCGATGAACTGAAGGCTTACGTTGACGTTGTTGGGAAGACGCTTAACCGCGTCCCCGTTCAGGCGGGAATAAGGAATCTCCTTCAGGATCCGTCCGATCAGGTGATCACGGAGCCGGATCTCCTCGGCGCTTCGCTTTTCCATCGTTTCCTGCGCTCTCTGCGCCGCCACGCCATACCCGACGATGCCCGGAATATTCTCAGTTCCGGCACGACGCTTTCTCTCCTGTGCGCCTCCGTGTACGAAGGAACGGATCTTGACACCCTTCCGGATATACAAAAAGCCGATGCCCTTCGGGCCGTTGATCTTGTGGCCGCTTGAGCTGAGCATGTCGATGTTCATCTCATCCACATTGATCGGGACCTGTCCGAAAGCCTGTACGGCGTCCGTATGGAAGAGGACTCCGTGCTCCTTTGCAATCCGCCCGATCTCACGCACCGGCTCGATGGTTCCGATCTCGTTGTTCGCGAACATGATGGAGATCAGGATCGTCTCCGGCGTGATGGCCTTTTCGAGATCCTCGAGGCTGATAAAGCCATTCTCGTCCACGTCAAGATAGGTCACCCGCGCGCCGCGCTCCTTTTCCAGGTACTCGCAGGTGTGCAGGATCGCGTGATGCTCGATCTTGCTGGTGATGATGTGGTTTCCTTTCGATTTATATGCTTCAAAGGCTGCCTTCAGCGCCCAGTTGTCGGACTCGGAACCGCCGGCCGTAAAATAGATCTCTTCTTTTTTTGCACCGATCACATCCGCGATCTGTGTCCTGGCCTGCATGATGGCTTCCTTGCTCTTCCCCGCAAAGTCGTAGATCGTTGACGCGTTTCCATAGTATTCCGTAAAATACGGCAGCATCGCCTGCACGACCTCCGGCGCTGTCTTTGTGGTTGCCGCATTGTCAAGATAGATCAGTTTATCCATGCTCATGTCCTCCCAAACATATTTACTCATGATCGGCGTCGGTCATTTTTTCCCTACCTGCTTCGATCAGTTCCGAAAGCATCAGGGTATCGACGGCGTTCGTGATGCTGTTGTTGATCCTCTGCCAGACCAGCTTGGCCACGCAGACATCTGCCCCGTGACAGGCATCCTCCGGACTGCTGGTGCAGGATTCTCCCGTATTTCCCGGACACCGGACCGCCTCAAGGCCGCCTTCCAGGACCCGTAGTATATCTCCTACCGATATCTGCTCTGCCGGGCGCGCAAGCCTGTATCCTCCCGAGGCTCCCCGTATACTGCTCACCAGCCCTGCCTTTTTCAGCATGGCCATGAGCTGTTCCAGGTATCCCACGGACAGGTTCTGCCGGGTTGCGATGCTCTGAAGGGATACCGCCTCCTCTTCGCTGTACAGGCCCAGATCGATCAGGGCCCGCAGACCATATATCGCTCTTGTCGAAAGCTTCATCTGCCACCTCTCATCCAATCCCTAGTAATTTCCTTGGATTTCATTGATACATTATCACAGTCCTATCCCCTTGTCAATACAGGATTTCATAAATTATACTTTTTTTGTCTGTTTTTTCGTGCTGACTTTCCACAAAAAAGGCTATCGACTTTTTCAGGGAATTCGTTTATGATGATGGTTAAACAGAAATATGGGAGGAAACAGCAAATGGGTTTTGAATTCATCAAGAAGCTGCCTACGCCGGAAGAGATCCGCAGTCAATATCCCATTGATGCAGATATCAAAACGTTAAAAGAAAAGAGGGATCGGGAGATCCGCGAGATCATTACGGGGGCGGACCAGCGGTTTCTGGTCATCATAGGTCCCTGCTCCGCCGACAACGAGGACGCTGTCTGTGATTATCTCACGAGGCTTGCCCGTGTCCAGGAGAAGATCAGGGACAAGGTATTTATCATCCCCAGGGTCTACACCAACAAGCCCCGGACCACGGGCGAAGGATATAAAGGGATGGTCCACCAGCCGGATCCCGAAAAAAAGCCCAATCTCCTGGCCGGCCTGATCGCCATCCGCAAAATGCATATACGCGCCATCCGCGAAAGCGGGTTTACCTGTGCCGATGAGATGCTCTATCCCGAGAACTACCGGTATCTTTCGGATCTCCTCTCCTACGTGGCCGTCGGGGCGCGTTCCGTGGAGGACCAGCAGCACCGCCTGACCGTCAGCGGCATGGACGTCGCGGCCGGCATGAAGAACCCTACCAGCGGCGACTTGTCCGTAATGCTCAATTCCATCGTGGCCGCCCAGGGTGCGCACAGGTTCATCTACCGCAGCTGGGAGGTGGAGACCTCCGGCAATCCGTTGGCACATTCGATCCTCCGGGGCGCGGTCAACAAGCACGGAGAAACGATCCCCAATTATCATTATGAGGATCTGCGGCTGCTGCTCGAGAAATACCGGCAGAAGGACCTCAAAAATCCTGCCGTGATCATCGACACCAATCATTCCAATTCCAACAAGCAGTACGAGCAGCAGATCCGGATCGCGCAGGAGGTGCTGCACAGCCGGCGGCTTGATCCGGACCTTCATCTTCTGGTCAAGGGACTGATGATCGAGAGCTATCTGGTCCCCGGCGCCCAGAAGATCGGCGCGGAGCATGTGTACGGAAAATCCATCACCGACGCCTGCCTTGGCTGGGAACAGTCCGAGGATCTGCTGTACAAGATCGCGGAGATGTGCTGACGGAACGAAGGGACGGGAAAAAGACAGGGGACGGTTCTCCGAACGAGGGGACGGTTCTCCGTTCCACACAAATGTGGAACGGAGAACCGTCCCCTCGTTCGGAGAACCGTCCCCTCGTTCGTAGAACCGTCCCCTGTCTTTCCTGTTTTTTCTATCTCAGCTCCTCGGATGTGCTTTCATATAGACTTCGCGCATCTTCAGGTCGTTCATGTTCAGATAGATCTGCGTGGTGGAGATATCGGAATGTCCCAGCATCTCCTGTACGCTTCTCACATCCGCTCCGTTCTGCAGCATATGTACAGCGAAGGAATGGCGGAGCGTATGGGGCGTGATATCCCGCTTGATACCCGCGGCGTCCGCATAGCCCTTCAGGACCTTCCAGAAGCCCTGGCGGCTCATGGGCTTGCCCGAGCAGTTCGTAAACAGGGTCTCTTCCTTCTCATCCTTTACGAACACAGGCCTTGCCTGCTGGATGTAACGGAGCAGTGCCTCCCGGCTGACATTTCCGATCGGGATCACCCTGGCCTTGTCGCCCTCGCTGCACGTCACATAGGACAGACGAAGGTTGACATCGGACATATGCAGATGGATCAGTTCGCTTACACGCATGCCGGTCGCATACAGCAGTTCCAGCATCGCAGAATCACGGATCCCCTTGGACGTCTTCGTATCCGGCTGCGCCAGAAGATCCACGACCTCCTGGATGGTAAGTACCTCGGGCACTCTCTTTTCCACCTTCGGGGGCTTCAGCTCTTCGGACGGATCCTCCGTGACGATCCCTTCCTTAAACAGAAAGTGATACAGGGCACGGATGGACGCAACGCTTCTGGAAATGCTGGAGGAAGCAAAGCTTTCCTTTTCCATGTAGAGGATATAGGCTTCCAGATCACCCCGGGTCACTTCCGTAAGATCCTTGAGACCCCTCTCCTTCATATAGACGGCCAGCTTCTTCAGATCCCTCTGGTAGGAGACCTCCGTGTTGTACGAGGTCCTTTTCGTGTTGTGCAGATACGCGATAAACTCTCTGATCTCTCTTTCCATTTCTCTTCCCCTTCTCGTGCACGCGCATGCGCATTTGATTTATTATGTAAATATTACAAAAGTTTTTAAATCTTTCATAATTGTTAACTGTATTATACACGGTGTTTAACATAAAATCAAATGGTTTTTTTGGCGGAAAATGGCGGAAAATCGCGTATTTCAGGCAAAATCACAAAATATGGGATGCGATTATTTCAACTGCAACCATATCTTGTGAAAAAATTTTATAATTAACATTTTTAATATTTATGTAATTTAATGTTTTTTGGCAGCGAAAAAGCCGGACGGATGCCCGTCCGGCTCTGTTTTCGCTTATTTTGCGTAATCGACTGCTCTGCTTTCTCTTATTACATTGACCTTGATCTGTCCAGGATACTTAAGCTCCGCTTCGATCTGCTTGGCAATATCTCTTGCCATGATGACCATATCCGCATCGCTTACGTGCTCAGGAACGACCATTACACGGATCTCACGACCTGCCTGAATGGCAAAGGATTTATCCACGCCCTTAAAGCTGTTGGTGATGTCTTCCAGCTGTTTCAGACGATTGGTATAGATCTCAAGAGTTTCTCTTCTGGCGCCGGGTCTTGCCGCAGAGATCGCATCGGCTGCCTGCACGATGCATGCGATCAGGGATTCGGGCTCTACATCACCATGATGCGCGGCCACTGCATTGATAACGATCGCATTCTCCTTGTATTTCTTACAGATATCAACACCGATCTGGATATGAGATCCTTCGACCTCATGATCGATCGATTTGCCGATATCGTGAAGAAGTCCTGCCCGCTTCGCCATACGGACATCCACGCCGACTTCACCGGCCAGCAGACCGGAAAGCTGCGCGACCTCGATGGAATGCTTGAGGGCATTCTGTCCATAGCTTGAACGGAATTTCATGCGCCCGAGGAGCTTCAGAAGCTCGGGATGAATTCCATGAACGCCGACATCCATGGCAGCCGCTTCGCCCTCCTCGCGGATCTGGTTTTCGACCTCTTTCTGGGCCTTTTCAACCATTTCTTCGATCCTGGCGGGATGGATACGCCCATCTACGATGAGCTTTTCGAGTGCGACTCTGGCTATCTCACGACGGACCGGATCAAATGCGGAAAGCACCACCGCTTCCGGTGTATCGTCAATGATAAGATCCACGCCGGTCATCGTCTCGAGAGTACGGATATTACGTCCCTCACGGCCGATGATGCGGCCTTTCATTTCATCACTTGGCAGCTGCACGACAGAAATGGTCGCCTCGGACACATGGTCCACCGCGCATTTCTGGATCGCGTTCACAACGTATTCTTTTGCCTTTTTGCCCGCGTCTTCCTTGGCCTTGCTTTCAAGCTCCTTGTAAAGCTTGGCCACATCGACCTTGACATCGTCTTCCACGGACTTCAGCAACTCTTGCTTTGCCTGTTCGGAGGTGAGACCGGAAACACGTTCCAGTTCCTGTACTCCTTTCAGTTCAAGCTCTTCCACACGTTTCTCTTTCTTTTGCAATTCTGCCAGTCTGGCTGTACATTCAGCCTCGCGCTTCTCCACTGCATCGGCTTTCTTGTCCACGGACTCCTCCTTGGCAAGAACCCGTTTTTCATACTTCTGCAGCTCGTTCCGACGTTCCTTGGTTTCCTTTTCAAGTTCGTTCTTCGTACGGAGGGATTCTTCTTTGACTTCCAGTAAAGCTTCCCGTTTTTTAGCTTCCGCTGTTTTAAGAGCTTCATCTATGATACTTCTCGCTTTGTCTTCCGCTGTCCCGACGATCTCGGCATCGGCCTTGACCTTCTTTTCCACTGCGGCTTTACTGGTAAGAGGAATCGCAATAAGCAGCGCGACTGCTACAGCGACAATGGCAACAATGATTGTTGTGCCTGTCACAGGAGCACCTCCTTATTCAGTTTTCATTGTACAGTGCTGTTTTCGGTTTTAAAAACAACAAAAAAATACAACAGAAATATTTTAGCTTTTTTCTCTATTTATGTCAAGGATTTTTATTTCCAGAGAAGAAATCGCGCTGCGGATGTCTTCGTAGGAAAAACCCCTGCGCAGAAGATACCCGTACAGGGACCGCATTTTTTTGTGATCGAGTTCAGACCCGGACGGATATTTCCGGAGGATCGCATCCAACAGAAGCTGCTGCTCATTGGTGTCCTCATCACCGACCGTCTCCTCCCAGGCGGCCATGGCCATCTCCCGGGAGATGCCTTTCTGCTGCAGTTCGGTCAGGATCCTTCCCCGGCTCCTGCCGTGCATATGTCCGAATATATAGTTGGACGCATACCTCTCGTCATTGATGTATCCGTACGAAGCCGCATAGGCCACGGCATCCTCTGTTTCCTCTTCGCCGTAGCCGGCTCTAAGAAGCCGCTCCCGCAGTTCACGCTCCGTACGGTCTTTGTGCTCCAGCAGAGAAAGCGCCTTGTGACGGGCGCTTTCCTCTCTCCCGGAGTGATCTGTTCTGCTCATTCTGTCGCTCCACTGGGACTCCCGCCTGTAAGGCGGGGCGTACTATCAGTTGATCCAGACCTTTTGTCTCTGTGATCGCAGGATCATTCTTCGGGCATCAGATCCTCATCCTCTTCCTCAGGAAGATTCGCCGCCGTATCGTCTGCCTGCAGCTGGTAATGAGCCCGGACCTTCTGCTCGATCTCGTTCATGACCGCAGGATTCTCCTTCAGGTACAGCTTGGCGTTCTCACGGCCCTGGCCGATCTTGTTGCCTTCGTACGCGTACCAGGCACCGCTCTTGTTGACCACATCGCAGTCCGCGGCCAGGTCCAGGATGTCTCCCTCCCGGGAGATGCCTGTGCCGAACATGATATCGAACTCGGCCTGCTTGAAGGGCGGAGCCACCTTGTTCTTGACGATCTTGACACGGGTATGGTTGCCGACGCTCTCGCCGCCCTGCTTGAGTGTCTCGACCCGGCGGACCTCCATACGTACGGAGGAATAGAATTTAAGAGCACGTCCGCCCGTCGTCGTCTCGGGGTTGCCGAACATGATGCCCACCTTTTCACGGAGCTGGTTGATGAAGATGACCACACAGTTGGATTTGCTGATGGCCGCCGTAAGTTTGCGCAAGGCCTGGGACATAAGCCTGGCCTGAAGACCGACATGGCTGTCTCCCATGTCTCCGTCGATCTCCGCCTTGGGCACAAGGGCCGCAACCGAGTCCACGATCACGATGTCCACGGCGCCGGAACGGACCATGGTCTCCGTGATCTCCAGTGCCTGCTCGCCGTTGTCGGGCTGGCTGATGTACAGGTTGTCGATATCCACGCCGATGTTGCGCGCATAGAGCGGATCAAGCGCATGCTCCGCATCGATAAAGCCGGCGATGCCGCCCCGCTTCTGGACCTCGGCGACCATGTGCAGGGCCACCGTGGTCTTACCGCTGGACTCCGGACCGTAGATCTCAACGATACGTCCCTTGGGAACGCCGCCGACGCCGAGGGCGATATCCAGGCTGAGTGAGCCTGTCGGTACCGCTTCCACCTGCATATGGGCACTCTGGTCCCCCAGCTTCATGACAGAGCCCTTGCCAAACTGTTTTTCGATATGGGACAGCGCCGCCTCGAGCGCTTTTTGTTTTTCATTACTGCTCATGGTATTCTCTCCTGCATAATCGAACTTATGTTCGTTTTTCTTATCACATTGTAGCGGAATCTCATCATTATGTCAAGTGACAATTGTCATTTCCACAAACATTCATGACTTCCGCCCTGAAACACACAGCGCCCCGGCCGGACATACCGGTCCGGCAGAGGCGCTATCTCGTGCGCGGTGCGTGAGAAGCTATGCTTCCGCGGTGCGCGCGCGTACTTTTTTGCAACACTTTGACTTTTTCTTATTTGTCCCCGATCAGCCAGTTGTACATTTCCTCGTACTTACGTGCCGAATTGTTCCATGAGAAATCCGCATGCATGGCCCGGTCGACCATCTTGTTCCACTCCCGCTTTTTGTCGTAGAATACACGTTCCGCGTTGCGGATCGTGTACAGCATCTCATGCGCGTTGTAGTTGCGGAAGCTGAAGCCGGTGCCGGTCCCCTCGTACTCATTGTACGGCTCCACCGTGTCCTTCAGGCCGCCGGTCTCACGGACGATCGGCAGAGTGCCGTACCGGAGGCTCATCAGCTGGCTGAGTCCGCAGGGCTCGAACAGGGACGGCATCAGGAAAGCGTCGCAGGCCGCATAGATCTTGTGCGAAAGCGCATCGTTGTAATAGATCTGCGCGGAGACCTTTCCATGGTACTTCCAGTCGAAGTGACGGAACATATTCTCATATCGTTCCTCACCGGTACCGAGCACGACCACCTGCACGGCATCCTGGCAAAGCTCATCCATCATGTAGGCGATCAGGTCGAAGCCCTTCTGGTCGGTCAGCCGTGATACGATACCGATCATCATGACCTTCGGATCCTCGTCAAGTCCCAGCTCCTTCTGGAGTGCGAGCTTGTTTTTGACCTTCTCCTTGCGGAACGTCCTTGCGTCATAGTTGTGCGGGATATGCTTGTCCGTCTTGGGATCGAACACCTCATAGTCGATCCCGTTCACGATGCCCCGGAGGCTTTGGGAACGGGCGTTCAGAAGTCCGTCCAGACGTTCCCCGTAGAAGGGCGTCTTGATCTCCTCGGCGTAGGTCGCGCTGACGGTCGTCACGGCGTCCGCAAACACGATGCCGCCCTTCAGGAAGTTGGCGTCCTTGTAGGCTTCCAGCTTGTCAGGCGTGAAATAGTAATCCGAGAGACCTGTGATCTCCTGTACGGTCTTGACATCCCACACGCCCTGGAATTTGAGGTTGTGGATCGTCATGATGGTCTTGATCCCCCAGAAGAACTCATTCTGCTGGAAGGTATCATGAAGGTAAACGGGCACAAGGCCTGTCTGCCAGTCATGGCAATGGATGATATCGGGGCGGAAGCCGATCACCGGCAGCACGGACAGGACCGCTTTTGAGAAGAAAGCGAATTTTTCCAGGTCCCAGGGAGCGCTGTCATAGGGCATCGGACCGCTGAAATAATATTCGTTGTCGATGAAGTAGAAGTGGATCCCCTCATACTCCATGTGCATAATACCCACGTAGCAGTTCTTGTAGCCGATATCCATATAGAAGTGGGTAATATACTCCATCCGGTCCTTCCATTCCTGCCTCATGCAGGCATATTTGGGAAGAATGACCCGAATGTCAAAATAACGTTTGTCAAAGCATTTCGGAAGAGCGCCTGCTACGTCAGCGAGTCCTCCTGTCTTGATAAAAGGTACCGCCTCAGAAGTCGCAAATAAAATGTTCTTCATTGTATATCCCCTCCCATATTCAATGTAACGATCATCTACTATTGATTATACATGAAAACGGAGGCAATGGAAAGAGCATTTTTGCCGATGTGCCCTATTTTTGCCGTCCCGGCCTGATCCGCGGCCGGATCTTGCCTTCCAGACGGATCCGGTCGGCCAGAAGGGCAATGTACTCACTGTTGGTCGGTTTGGACGGATTCTCCCCGGTGCGTTCAAACACCTTCTTCATGTCCTCCCCTTCCCCGTCATCCCAGCCGAGTTCAATGGCGTGGCGGATCCCACGTTCCACACGCGGTCCTGTCGTCTTGTGCCTCTCGGCGACCGCCGGATAGAGAAGCTTCGTCATGGAATCCAGGAGCGTTTCATCGAAGGCGGCCATGATGATCGCGTCCCGCAGGTACAGGTAGCCCTTGACGTGGGCCGGAACGCCCGTGTCCAGTATGTACCGGGTCACCTTCCTTTCAATGCTCTGATCCCGGATCTGGGAGCGGGGAAGCCGGATCCGGTAGTCGACCGGCTTGAGGGACCGGAACAGTCCCGGAAACTTCTGCCCCCGGCTGTCAAGCCAGGACACAAATCTGTCCATGATGACCAGATCGGGGTTCGCATTTTCGATGAGGCGCAGCAGCTCCTTTTGATTGTGTGCCGTCCCTGCCACCAGCAGGGCTTTCTCTTCGCCGATCAGCTGATCGAGCCTTGTATCCCCGGAAGGATCTTCCTGTACAAGCAGTACACGGATCTTTTCCAGAAGACCACCTCATTTCATTTTTGTCTGGCACGATCATTATACGTCCGGCCACACGCACAATGCAACAAAAGGAGGCCAAAAGGCCTCCTTTTTCGTTCGACACGTTTCGAGAAAAATCGACACGTCTTCTCCTTTGTAACCACCCTCAAAGCCCCTGTTTCAGGGCGTTTGCAAGCTTTTTCATCTCGACCGCGTTTTGCTCCACCGCCTCCGTGATCGTGGCGCCTCCGAGGAGTCTGGCCAGCTCTTTTACGGCCGCCTTCTCGTCAAGCGGATGGATCTCGGTCACGGTCCCGGAGGCATCCCCATGCTTTACGATCTCAAAATGCGTGTCCGCCATGGCTGCGATCTGCGGCAGATGGGTGATGCAGAGCACCTGCCTGTGCCGGCCGATGGCCGCCATCTTTTCGGATACCTTCTGCGCCGTCCGTCCGCTGATCCCCGCGTCGATCTCGTCAAAGATCATCGTGCCGATCTCGTCCCGGTCGGCCAGGATGGTCTTGATGGCAAGCATGATCCTGGACAGTTCTCCGCCCGATACGATCTCGGACAAGGGACGGATACTCTCGCCCGGATTGGTGCTGATCTCATAGGTGACCTCATCAAGCCCCTTCTCCGTAAAGCTGCTCCTCCTGTCAAAGCGGATCTCGAACTGCACCTCCAGGAAGTTCAGTTCGGAAAGCCCCTTCCGGATCTCGGCCGCAAACTTATCCGCGTACTCCTTTCGGAGCCCCGTGAGTGCGTCGCAGGCTTTTGTAAGCTTCGCAGCCGCTTCCTCCTCGTCCCTGACGGCCCCGGCAAGCAGTTCACCGTGGCGTTCCAGCTTTTCGAGCTTCTCCTGCTGTTTTTGCTGATAGGCGAGGATCTCCTCGATCCCGGAGCCGTACCTGGCCTTCATGCTGTTCAGCAGATCGAGCCGCTGCTCCGTGCGGTAGAATTCCTCCTCGTCGAATACCAGGTCATCCAGATAGGCGGAGATCTCCCGGTTGAGGTCCTGGAGAAGTGCGTCTATGTCCCCCAGCGACGAATACAGAGGAAGGAGCGCGTCATCGTACTCCGTCACCCTCTGGATCTCATGAACGGCTTTTCCGATCAGGTCGGCGGCTCCGCCGTCCGTTCCGGACAGGCCGTGCACTTCCTCCATCGTTCCGGTGATCCGCCGGCTGTTATTCAGCCGCCGGTAGCGTTTTTCCAGTTCCTCGTCCTCGCCGGGCTTAAGATCCGCGTTTTCGATCTCCCCGATCTCAAACTCCAGAAAGGCGATCTCCCGGGCACGTTCTTCCTCGCCGATATCAAGCTCCCTGCGGGCTTTGACAGCCTTCTGGTACTTGTGATAAGCCTCCGTGACCGTTCCCCGGCACGCCTTCAGATCCTGCCCTCCGAATTCGTCCAGGATCGCGAGCTGCCTGTCTCTCTGCAGGAGAGTCTGGTGCTCGTGCTGGCCGTGAATGTCCAGAAGCAGTCCGGCCGCCGCCTTCATCTGCCCCACGGTACAGGTCTCCCCGTTGATCTTGCAGATGCTCCTTCCGTCCATGATCCTGCGGGACAGCAGGATCTGCCCTTCCTCGGCTTCGATGTCAAGGGAAGAAAGAGCATCCAGTGTCTTCTGTTCGTCCACCTGGAACAGCAGTTCCACCAGCGCATACGACGCATTCTCCCGGATCAGGTTCCGGGAAGGCTTGCTGCCCAGGATCAGCTGCATGGAGCCGAGCAGAATAGATTTGCCCGCTCCCGTTTCCCCGGTCAGGATATTCAGTCCGGGGCCAAAGTCCACCTCGATATCCTCGATCAGTGCCAGATTTCTGACATGAAGATGAACCAGCATATTTCCTCCTTTACAGGTCCTTTACCATTGCCCTCAGCCTGGAGACGATCAGGGAAGCCTCCTCGGAAGTCCGGACCGCGCACATGATCGTATCGTCCCCTGCGATACAGCCAAGTATCTCCGGCCAGTTCATTCCGTCCAGGGCCGCCGCCACTCCCATGGCCATGCCGGGAGCGGTCCTGACCACCACCAGGTTCTGCGCGGCATCCATCGAGAGCACGGCCTCCTTCATGACCCGCACATATTTTTCGCCCAGCATCGGCGACACGTCCTTGAGGATCGCATAATGGGATCTGCCATCCTTTCCGGTCACCTTTGTCATCTTCAGGGCGCGTATATCCCGTGAAACGGTCGCCTGGGTCACCTTGAAGCCTTCCTCATTCAGTCTGGCGGCCAGTTCCTCCTGTGTATCGATATTGTATTTCCCGATCAGTTCAATGATCTTCTCATGTCTGGCTGATTTCATTTTTATACCTCAGCTGTTGCGCATTTTTCTCCGGAGGACTTCCACAAAGCTCAGACGGTTGAGCTTCACGATCCTCGTACGGTCCTCGGCCCGGCGGATCACGATCCTGTCCCCCGTGACCATGGGGATCATGGTGTCCCCGTCAAAAGAGGCCAGGCCTCTCTCCCGGTCATTGTGCCTTCCTTCTCCCAGCTCCACCGTGATCACATCCTCCGGCGGAAGAATGATGCTCCTCGCATTCATGGTATGGGGAGCGACCGGCGTCATCAGGATCATCGACGCGTCCGGAGAGATCACAGGGCCGCCGACAGACAGGCTGTAGCCCGTCGAGCCCGTCGGCGTAGCTACGATGATGCCGTCCGCATTGTACGAGTTCAGATATTCGCTATTCACAAAGTTGTTGAAGCGGACCACCCGCAGATGTCCTTCTCTTCCGATCACGATATCGTTGAGAGCGATATCCTGGCCGATGATCTCGTCCTTCCGGTACACGGTCCCGGTCAGCATCATGCGCTCCTCGATCTCGAAGGAATCCGTAAGGAGCTTGTTCAGCGCCGGATACACAGACTGGCGGTCCACTTCGGCCAGATAGCCCATCTCCCCCAGATTGATGCCCAGGAGCGGGACATCCACATGGACCAGGTCCCTGGCCGCCTGCAGAAGCGTTCCGTCGCCTCCCAGCACCAGGATACAGTCCGTATCCGCCGGGATCTCCTGCGGATCCGTATAGCGGAAAGCACCCTCGTGTTTCTGGTCCGCCAAGCGGACGCTGCAGCTGCAGCCGTGCTCTGCCAGGTATGTCCGGACCATCTCCGTCACCAGAAGATCCTGGTCTTTATCCTTGTTGGTGATGATGTAGAATTTTTTCATATCATGCCTTTCCATCCAGCAGTTCGTGAGCCTCCCGGACGATCTCCGAAGGAGACACCGTCAGGCGGTCCTTTGCCTCCGCCTCTTTTTGAAGCAGCATCAGGTATTCGATGTTTCCCTCCGGCCCCTTGATCGGCGAAAAGGACAGTGCCAGCGGCGAAAGGGAATTTGCAAGAGCAAAGCTGCGCACCCCTTCGATCACCTCAAGGTGGACCTCCGGCGAACGCACCACGCCTTTTTTACCGACCTTCTCGCGTCCGGCTTCAAACTGCGGCTTGATCAGGCACACGATCAGGCCTTCCGGAGCAAGGATCTCCCGTACGGGAACCAGTACCTTGCTGAGGGAGATAAACGAGACGTCGATGGAGGAAAAGTCCACCGGCTCTCCGATATCCTCCGGCGTCACATACCGGATGTTGGTCTTCTCCATGCAGACCACACGTTCATCCTGCCGGAGCTTCCAGTCAAACTGTCCGTACCCGACATCGATGGAAAAAACCTTCGAAGCCCCGCTTTTCAGCATACAATCGGTAAAGCCTCCGGTCGAAGCCCCGACGTCCATACAGACCTTTCCGGTCAGATCAAGCGCAAAGGTCCGGAGCGCTTTTTCAAGCTTCAGGCCGCCCCGGCTCACATAAGGGAGAACAGGGCCTCTGACTTCGAGGGATACGTCCTCCCGGAACATGGCGCCGGCCTTGTCCTCCTTCTGCCCGTCCACATAGACGTTTCCGGCCATGATGACAGCCCTGGCCTTCTCCCGGGATGGAGATAGGCCCTGCTCCACCAGCATGACATCCAGTCTTTTTTTCATTCCTGTGTATGCTCCTTTCCTGCCGAAAGGACCGCCCGGGCGACCGTTTCAGGATCCAGTCCGATCCTGCTTCGCAGGGAGTCCGTACTCCCGTGCGGAACGAACCGGTCTCCCACGGAGAGGACCACGACACGGCATTTGGGATGGTGCTCCTCCATATAGTCGCAGACAGCCTCCCCGCAGCCGCCGCTCCGTACGTTTTCTTCGACGGTGCAGAACACGGAATGGGTCCGGGCAAGCTCGTCCAGAAGCTCCGTGTCAAGCGGTTTGGCGAACCTTATATTGACCAGGGTCGGACATACCTGCTCTTTTCTAAGGAGCTTCGCCGCCTCACAGCAGACCTCCGTCATCGTTCCCAGGCCCAGAAGCACCGTGCCGCTTCCTTTTTCGAGCACCTCGCTCTTCCCGTAAGCGACCGGCTCCGCCGCATAAGACAGACAGCTGCAGGCCTTTCCTCTGGGATACCGGATCGCCACCGGCCCCGGAAGTCCCGCCGCGAATGTAAGCATTTCCTTAAGCTCCTGCCCGTCCCGCGGTGCCATGACCGTCATGTTGGGCATCATCGTAAGGTACGATATATCAAAACATCCCTGATGCGTCTCCCCGTCGGCGCCGACAAGTCCGGCGCGGTCGATGGCGAAGATCACATGCAGGTTCTGCATACAGATATCATGGAGAAGCTGGTCAAAGCCTCTCTGCAGGAACGAAGAATAGACCGCAACGACCGGCACCATTCCTCCGAGGGCCATTCCGGCAGCAAAGGTCACCGCATGCTCCTCCGCGATTCCCACATCAAAGAATCTCTCCGGAAAACGGGCGGCGAATTTTTTGAGGCCGGTCCCGTCCGGCATCGCCGCCGTGATGGCCGCGATCCTCTCGTCCTTTGCCGCCAGTTCACAGATCGTGTCCGCGAAGATATCGGTATAGGTCTTTTTATCACTCCGGTCCAGCAGCTTTCCGGTCTTTACGTCAAACGGGCCTGTCCCGTGAAACCGCTCCGGATGGCGTCTGGCCGGCTCATAGCCCCGGCCCTTTTCTGTCAATACATGGACGAGGACCGGACCCTCGACCTTTTTGGCCTCATTCAGAAGCCGCATCAGCTGGCGCATGTTGTGACCGTCCACCGGTCCCAGATACGTCAGTCCCATATTTTCGAACAGCATGCCCGGAATGATCAGCTGCTTGATGCTGCTCTTTGTCCTCCGGACGGTATCGACGATGGACGGCCCCACCTGCGGGATCTTGTTGAGGCTTTTTGTCACGCTGCTCTTGATCCCCGTGTAGGCTTCCTGTGTCCTGAGGGCTCCAAGGTAGGTGGACATGCCGCCCACGTTCCTGGAGATGGACATATTGTTGTCATTCAGCACGATGATAAAATTCGTCTTGAGCAGTGCCGCGTTGTTCATCGCCTCATAGGCCATGCCTCCGGTCAGGGCCCCGTCCCCGATCACGGATACGACACGATAGTCCTCTCCCCGGAGGTCGCGGGCCCGCACGTAGCCGAGGCCGGCGGAGATGGAATTGGAGCTGTGGCCCGTGTCAAACGCGTCGCAGCTGCTCTCCATCCGTTTGGGAAAGCCGCTTAAGCCTCCCTCTTTGCGGAGATTGACAAACTCATCCTTACGGCCCGTCAGGATCTTGTGGGTGTAGGCCTGATGCCCCACGTCCCAGATGATCTTGTCCGTGGGGAGATCCAGCACATTATGAAGTGCCATGGTCAGCTCCACCGCCCCCAGGTTGGACGCCAGATGTCCGCCCGTCAGGCTCACGGCATGGATCAGAAAGTCCCTGATCTCCTCCGCCAGAGCCGGAAAATCGTCCAGCGGTATCTTATGAATATCATTCGGCTTTTGTATTCGATCCAGTATCATACTGCATACTTCCTCGTTTATTTATTACGGCTGGTCAGTTCAAGGATCAATGCCTCAAGGAACCGGCTGTCGCCCTCCGTCTGCCTGATCAATGCTGCTGCCTCAACGGAAAGCCTTCTGACCTCCTCATCCGCTTTTTCAAGTCCCACCAGTGACACATAGGTCACTTTATGGTTCTTTTCATCACTGTGGACCGGCTTGCCGATCTCCCCGGCATCTCCGGTCACGTCCAGGATATCGTCCCGGATCTGGAAAGCAAGTCCGACCGCCGTTCCGGCTGCCCGGAAGCGTTCGGCTATTTTATCATCCGCACCGGCAAGGATCGCCCCTGCCATCAGCGGTGCCTCGATCAGCGCCGAAGTCTTGTTCCGATAGATATAGTCGAGCATGTCCCGGGACAGTGGTTTTCCATCGTTCATCACGTCCACGCTCTGGCCGCCCAGCATCCCTCCGATGCCCGTTTTTTCGGCCATCACCTGCATGGCACGTGCCGCCCGGTCCGGATACGCCGTCATGGAAAAGCTCCTAAGCATCGTCTCGTATGCGTAATTCAGGAGCGCGTCCCCCGAAAGGACGCCCATGGCTTCCCCGTACACCTTGTGTGTGGTCAGCCGCCCCCGCCGGTAATCGTCATTGTCGAGAGCGGGCAGATCGTCGTGGATCAGCGAATGGGTGTGGATCATCTCGATCGCCGCCATAAAAGGCTCATGGACCCTCTCTGTCCCGCCGCAGAGCTCATAGGACGCCATCAGCATGACCGGCCGCAGGCGTTTGCCGCCGGCAAGCATACTGTAATTCATCGCCGCGGCAAGCTCCGACGCGAAGCCTTCCTCCGCGGGAAGATAGTGTTCGATGACCTTCAGGGCTTTCTGCGTCCTCTGTTCCAATTCATTTTGAAAATTCACTGTATGTACCATCCTCGTTCAGCTGAAGCATTTTCTTTTCTACCGTGTCCAGGCGGTCGCTGCAGTATTTCAGCAGTTCCATCCCTCTGCGGTACAGAAGAAAAGAATCCTCAAGGCTCGTCTCCCGGTCCTCCAGCTTTGCCGCCAGGGCGTCAAGCTCCTCGAACACCTCCGCGACCGGCCTTTCCTGTGTCTTATCTGCCGCTTCTGTCATAGGATCCTCGTTTCCTTTCTGGTATTCTTTACAATAGCGTCGATATCCCCGTCCGACACGGAGATCGTAAGCAGGTCCCCGACGCCGGCCTGGGCGATGGACGTCACGCTGCGTCCGGAGCTGTCCGCCACATAAGAGTAGCCTCCGTTCAGTTTCCGGAGAGGTGAAAGCCCGGTAAAGCGCTCCAGATACAGGGACAGACGATGGCGGGCTTCCTGAAGCTTGTGCTCCATGCCGCCGGCCAGTGCATCCTCCAGATCCAGCAGCCTCTGCCGGTTTTCCCGGAGGCGCGTCTCCGGGCTTCGGGCCGCCAGCTTTTCACTTGAGAGAAGCAGCCGTTGTCTTTCGATCTCCACCTTCCGGCTCATGGACCGGAACAGTCTGTCCCGCATGGCCGAAACGGAGGCCGTGACGGCGGCATAGTCATCCACGGCCAGCTCCGCGGCTGCGGATGGCGTGGGCGCCCGAAGATCCGCCACAAAATCCACGATGGTAAAATCCGTCTCATGTCCCACGGCCGAGATCACCGGGGTCCGGCACTCAAACACGGCCCTGGCCACGATCTCTTCGTTGAAAGCCCACAGATCCTCGATGGATCCGCCGCCTCTTCCGACGATGATCACATCCACGCCGGCTTTATCCAGCATCCGGATGCCCCGCACGATGCTCTGCGCCGCGCCTTCTCCCTGGACCAGCGCCGGGTACAGGATGATCTGCAGGAAAGGATTTCTCCGCAGTGAAACATTCCGGATATCCTGGATCGCGGCCCCCGTGGGCGCCGTCACAACGCCAAGCGTACGGATATGCCGCGGAATGGGCTGCTTATATTCCTGGGCGAACATGCCCATCTCTTCCAGCTCCTCCTTGAGGCGCAGGAAACGTTCGTACAGAGCGCCCGCTCCGTCCAGCGAGATCTCCCTGGCGTAGACCTGGTAGCGGCCGTCCCTTTCATAGACGTCCACCGAGCCCGTGACGATCACCATGTCGCCGTCCCTCATGCGGAAGGCGAGGCCTTTCCGGTTTCCGGCGAACATCACGCAGCTCAAGGTACCGGTCTCGTCCTTCAGCGAAAAGTAGATGTGTCCGCTGGTATGGTATTTACAGTTCGAGACCTCCCCCTTGACCCGGAGCTTTTTCAGAAAAAAATCCTGGGTGAACATGTTTTTTACATAACGGTTCACCTGTCCGACCGAATAAACGTTATCCATTGGCCACCTTGCCCAGGATCCCGTTGACAAAGGACGCGCTGGCCTCCCCGCCGAACCGTTTGGCCAGTTCTACGGCCTCGTTGATGGCGACGCCCGTCGGAACGTCGTCGTCGAACTTCAGCTCGTACACCGCCAGGCGCAGGGTGGCGAGATCCACCCGGTTCATCCGGCCCGTCTTCCAGCCATGCGCGGTATCATTGAGAAGCTCATCGATCTCCGGGATCCGGGATCTCACCAGCTCGTATTTCTGCTCCATGTAGGCCTGTTCATCGGCAGAGAGCTCTTCCATCTCCTGAAAATACAGCGCCAGCTGTTCCGGCATTTCCTCCGGTGAATTGAATTCCGACATGAACAGGAGCTTGAAAACATGTTCCCGCATTTCTGACCGTCTCATAGATTCCTCCTTATAAAGAAAAAAGGAAAGCCGTTTACTTTCCTTTTTCGTTCTCCATATCTACGCTGGCAATGTGAATGTTGACCTCGGTCACGGTGAGACCGGTCATGTTCTCCACTGCAGATTTGACACGCTCCTGCACTGTTTTGCTGGTCTCGAGAATATTTCTGCCATATTCGATATTGAGATTCAGTTCCACAGACACGGTATCGTCCTGCACTGCCACTTTTACGCCTTTGGAAAGGTTCTTCATTCCGAGCTTGCCGACCAGCTCTTTGGTTATGTTGCCTGCCATCGAGGCCACGCCGTCCACTTCCGTGGCAGCCAGACCGGCGATGATCGCAACCACTTCATCTGCGATATGCACTTCGCCTATGCCTCCTAGATCCTGAATTTTGTATACGTTGCGTTTCTCTGCCATGTAAGACACCCCTCCCTGGGTTCAATCTTCCCCCATTATACCAAACGTGCATACGCAAGTCAAAGAAAACCGTGCGTCAGCGGCTGAATTCCGTGAGCCTGAGCCCCGGATTCCGGTCCAGGGTCATTCCCACGCTCCAGGCGTTCACCCACAAAAGCAGCGGATTGCCCTTTAAGTCGGTCACCTTCTTCATGTCGCTGGTCCCTGTCAGTTTCTCCACATTGACCTCTTCCTTGTTGGCGATCCAGCGGATATGTTCGTACGGCAGGTTTTCGAGCCGGATCTCCACATTGTATTCGTTCTCCAGCCGGTATTTGAGGACATCGAACTGCAGCACGCCGACAACGCCCACAATGATCTCCTCCATGCCGGTATTGAACTCCTGGAAGATCTGGATCGCACCCTCCTGGGCGATCTGGTTGATCCCCTTCACGAACTGTTTACGCTTCATGGTATCCATCTGCCTGACCCGGGCAAAATGCTCCGGCGCAAAGGTCGGGATCCCCTCGAAGGCGAACTTCCGCCCCGGCGCGCAGATCGTATCCCCGATGGAAAAAATGCCCGGATCAAAGACGCCGATGATGTCCCCGGCGTATGCCTCATCCACCACGTGGCGGGACTCCGCCATCATCTGCTGCGGCTGAAGAAGACGCATCTTCTTGTCTCCCTGCACATGATAGACCTCCTCCGCCGCGTCAAATTTGCCGGAGCAGACCCGCATGAAGGCGATCCTGTCCCGGTGGGCTTTGTTCATATTGGCCTGGATCTTAAAGACAAAGGCCGAAAAATCCTTTTCCATCGGATCGATCTCGCCCTCATCCGACATTCTGGGAAGAGGCGAGGTGGTCATGGAAAGGAAATGCTGAAGGAAGGTCTCCACACCGAAGTTGGTGAGCGCGGACCCGAAAAAGACCGGCGTCAGTTCACCGGCGCTTACCTTTTCCTGGTCAAAGTCCGCCGAAGCCCCGTCCAGCAGTTCGATCTCCTCAAGCAGCTGCTCCTTCTGGTCCGGATCCATAACCTCGTCCGCGCGGCTGTCCTCCAGTCCGATCTCCTCGATGACGCCCTCCTTCGTACCCTTCTGGGTGTCGGAAAACGTCATGATCTTGCGGGTGTTCCTGTCATAGACGCCCCGGAACTTCTTTCCGGAGCCGATGGGCCAGTTGATGGGACAGGTCGCGATCCCCAGCTCCTTTTCGATCTCGTCCAAAAGGTCAAAGGTGTCGTTGGCGTCCCGATCCATCTTGTTGATGAAGGTGAAGATCGGGATATGCCTCATGACGCATACCTTGAACAGCTTACGTGTCTGGGCCTCCACGCCCTTGGACCCGTCGATCACCATGACCGCGGAATCCGCCGCCATCAGGGTCCGGTAGGTATCCTCCGAAAAGTCCTGGTGTCCCGGCGTATCCAGGATATTGATACAGTATCCGCCATAATGGAACTGCAGAACGGAAGAGGTCACGGAGATTCCTCTCTCCTTCTCGATCTCCATCCAGTCCGAAACCGCATGCCTGGCCGTCGCCTTTCCCTTGACGCTTCCCGCCAGGTTGATGGCGCCGCCGTACAGAAGAAATTTCTCCGTCAGCGTCGTTTTGCCGGCATCCGGATGCGAAATGATGGCAAAGGTCCTTCGTTTCTCGATCTCATGTATATAATCTGACACAATAAGCCTCCTGGTTTTTAGGATAAGTCGTATTTTATAATATGGTCCCTTTCCTGTCAAGAAAGAGGATCATGGTAATTCCGCAGCCTCCGGCACTTCCGTGAAGGTCAGCTCGAGAGGGCTTCTGCTCCAGACAGCGCCGCTGTATCCGCTCCCGAGCTCCAGCATCTGTCCGCATCCGAGGGTCATGTCAAGCGTGCGCATATCCTCGGAAAGCCCCTGGCCGGTCCATTTGATGTATGCCTCCCTGCGTACCCACTCCCGGTAGAAGGCCTGCTCCACATCTTCAGCAGAGAGGATCTCTTCCGCCAGCTCCCCGGGCACCGTCCTCTTCAGGATGCCTTCAAACCTGGCCGGCCTGTGCTCCTGCACGTCGATGCCTACAGGCTGCCCGGCAAAAATACACATCACGTATTTCCCGGAATGGCTGATATTATAGTGGATATCCGGCTGCAGGGTAAAGAAGGGCTTTCCGTATTCGCCCTTCGCACGGGGTTCAAACGCAAGATCCCTTCCATATTCCTTTTGAAGCGCCAGACCCAGCAGCTTCTCACCGGCCATATGATGAAGGCTGCCCTTCTGCGTTTCTTCCCGAAGTATTGTATAGTAGATAGCTCCCTTCATAGCTCTGCCTCTCCAAGGAACCTCGAGGGCTCCTTCTTTTTGCCGTACTGCTGCTTCACATGGCACAGGAAAAGGGCTTTCCGTGCCCGGGTCATACCAACGTAGAAAAGCCGCCTTTCTTCTTCAAGGGCCTCCGGCAGCACCGCCTTCCGGTAGGGGATCGTCCCTTCGTTGACGTTCACGATAAAAACACGGTCATATTCCAGTCCCTTTGCCCTGTGCAGGGTCGAAAGCGTTACGCCTTCCGTCTTCTCGTCCTTCTGGCGGCTCTGTTCAGCAAGCTTCTCCTCGTACCTTTCGATCGAAGCTTCCCAGTCCCCGAGCGTCCTGCATCCTTTGGTGCTTTCATGGATCTGTTCGAGCAGCTCCTCCAGGTCCTCGTACTTTATTTTACGATAAGCCGCGTATTCCTGCAAGTATTCCTCATAGCCCATCCCTTTGCGGATAAAATTGATACCGGCGAACGGAGACAGTCCGGAAAGCACCTTAAGATGTGTCTCAAGCGTCGTGATCCGGTCCTGCATCCAGTCCTTATCCCGGTAAAAAGCCCTGAGGGAATCCAGATCGATCCGGTCTCCCCGGATCGCGTCCCGGGAGATATAGCGGTTGGGATGGTTCATGACAGGGACGAAATTCTTCCGCGTCATCTCACCGGCGGCCATGTGCAGATAGCACCGCATGTCCCGCGCGATCCAGTGGGCAAACATGTCCGGGAGCTGCTCCCGCACCACAAAGGGGATCTTCTCATCCATAAACAGCCTGGCGATCTCCTCCGCCTCCTGGTTCGTACGAAAAAGCACCGCCATTTCCCCCGGCGATTCGCCGCTGTCCAGGCCCTTACGGATATATCTGGCCGCGAACCGGTATTCTTCCGCCGGATCCTCAAACAGGAGGCTCCGGACCGGAAGCCCGTCCGGATTCGGCGTATGGATCTTCTTTTCAAAACGGCGCCGGTTATGACGGATCACTTTAGAAGCCGCCAAAAGGATATGTCCGCTGCACCGGTAATTGACATCCAGCACGACCTGGTCTGTATCCGGATACACGTCGGGGAAGCGAAGCATCAGCTCCGGCCTGGCTCCGCGGAAATGATAGATGGACTGGTCGTCGTCCCCCACGATGAACAGGTTCCGTTCCGGCTCCGCCAGCATACGCACGATATCGAACTGGAGCGGGTTGATATCCTGGAACTCGTCGACCAGGATGTACCGGAACCGTTTCTGCCAGAGGGCAAGGATATCCGGTCTTTTGACAAAGAGCTCATAACAGTAGAGAAGCATGTCGTCAAAGTCCAGCTTGCGCCTCTTTTTCAGGCTCTCCTTATACCCGCGGTAGATCTGCCGGAACACCTCGTCCGGACAGGACGAGGAGTAATAGTGCTCGATCTCGATCCGCTCGCTCTTGACGCTCCCGATCTCCCGGGAAAGATCCTCCAGAAAATCTCCTTCCCCGGCCAGTTCCGGGCTGTAGCAGAGTGCCAGCTCCTTCAGGATCTCGAACCGCTCCTTGTCGCCCAGGATGTTGCCGGCATCCAGATGGTAGGCCTGCCGGAGGATCCCGTAAAAGATCCCGTGGAAGGTCCCGAAGGTAACGCCGGTCCTCGTGCTCTCCATTGCCGCAAGAAAACGCTCCTTCATCTCCGAAGCCGCGGCCCTCGAAAAAGTCACGACAAGGACAGAGGAAGGCTCCGCTCCCTCTTTCATGATCAGATTTCTGGTTCTTTCGACGATTACGGAAGTTTTCCCCGAGCCGGGGCCCGCCAGGACCATCATCGGTCCTGACAGGTGGGCGACCGCCCGCTGCTGAGAAGCATTTAAAATCATGATAGTTTTTCGATCGCTGCGCGGATACGCGCAAGAGTCCTTTCCTTGCCGATGACCTCCATGATCTCCGTCGCACCGGCCGGCGTCATCTGTCTGCCGGAAAGGGCTGTACGGAGAGGCCACATCACAAAGCCGGTCTTGACGCCCTTTTCCGTCACATAGGCGGAAAGGGTCTCGTAGAGCGCGTCATTGGAATAGTCCTCCTGCCGCTCCAGGATCGGAAGTGTCTCGGTCAGCACGGTAAGGGAGGATTCCTCCGTGGATTTGGATTTCTTGTTTTTGTACATGGAGATGTCGTACTCCGGCACCTCCCGGAAAAAGCCGACCTGCTCCGGAATATCCAGGAACGTCTCGATCCTGGTCTGCACCATGGACGCGATCTTCCGGTAGTCGAAATCCTCCTGAAGAGCCTCCCGGAGATACGGAAGCGCTTTTTCATAGAAGACCTCGGGAGCCATCTTCTTGAAGTATTCACCGTTCATCCAGCGAAGCTTCGGAATATCAAAGACCGCCGGCGATTTGTTGATATGATGGTAGTCGAAGGCCCGGATCAGCTCCTCGAGGGTCATGATCTCCTGGTTGTCCGCCGGGCTCCAGCCGAGAAGCGCCACATAGTTCACGACCGCTTCCGCCACAAAGCCCTGCTCCAGAAGATCCTCAAAGGAGGAATGGCCGGAACGCTTGGACAGCTTCTGATGGTCCGCGTCCGTGATCAGCGGGCAGTGGACATAGACCGGGATATCCCAGCCGAAGGCTTCGTAGATCCTGTTGTATTTCGGTGCGGAGGACAGATATTCGTTTCCCCTGACCACATGGCTGATCTCCATCAGATGGTCGTCCACCACGTTGGCGAAATTGTAGGTGGGGTAGCCGTCGGACTTGATCAGGATCAGGTCCTCCAGTTCCTCGTTGTTGACCGTGATATCGCCGTAGATCACGTCGTGGAAGGTGGTCGTCCCCTCCGTGGGCATATTGAACCGGATCACATGGGGCTCACCGGCTGCCAGCCGTCTCTCGACTTCTTCCTTGGGAAGATGCAGGCATCTCTTGTCGTAGATGGAGATCTCCTTGTCTCCGACCACGCGCTTCATGCCGGCCAGTTCTTCCTCCTTGCAGAAGCAGGGGTAAGCATCCCCCTGGTCGACCAGCTGCTGCGCATATTTCGCGTAGATCCCCGCCGCCTGGCGTTCACTCTGTACATAGGGACCGTAGCCGCCGTCCTTGTCGGGACCCTCATCGTGCGTAAGCCCGGTCAGGGCCAAGGTGCGGTTGATGATCTCGACGGCGCCTTCCACGTACCGTTCCTGGTCGGTATCCTCGATCCGGAGGATAAAGTCTCCACCCTCATGCCGGGTGATCAGGTACGCGTACAGAGCCGTACGAAGGTTTCCTACATGCATTTTGCCGGTCGGGCTTGGTGCAAATCTGGTTCTGATCTTTTTTGCCATCCTTTTCTCTCCTGTTATGATATTCTGATATGAAAAGACCCCCGGATCTTCCGGAGGTCTCATGATCTGTCAGCTGCATATGTATCCTGTATGAAGGGACACCGGGAACGCCCGTCCGGATTCAGACTTCAATGCCTTTATTCTTCAGATAGTCCAGCACTTCACCGACAGTCTGTACATCCGTAAGGTCTTCAGCCTCTATCTCGATATTGTACTCATCCTCGATCGCCATCAGCAGTTCCATCAGGTCCAGGGAATCGGCGCCAAGATCATCCTTGAATGATGTCTCGGGGGTGATGGTAGATACATCGATATTCAGCTGCTCCGCGAGCATTTCTTTCATTCTTTCCAACATGTTCGTCACCTCAAAATTCTGGAGATAAAGCCCGGACGCCGCGGCATCCGGCCTGTGCGCTGTGCAGTCAGGCACTTACACTGAGCAAAGTATATATTCTGCATAAGCTTTTGTCAAGACCTCAAATGCTACAACCGTCAAAGCCAGGATTACGGATTGCTTCGCTCTTCGAGCTCCCACAATCCTGCTCTCCATTCGCAAATCGTGGCGCTAACGCCCCACTTTTTTGCTCATGAAGAGGCGCGCCCAAGGTCTTCCTCCCACTTACGTGCAAGCACGACGTGTGAGAAGACTTTTGGCGCTGTAATCCTCAAATGATCCGCGTTGGTTCTTTGAACCGGATCTGCCTGGCGACGGACAACGCGATGCCCATCTCCGCCATCAGGAACAGCACGGACGTGCCTCCATAACTGATAAACGGCAGCGTTACGCCCGTATTCGGGAGCAGGTTCACAACGACCGCGATGTTCAGGACCACCTGCAGGGCAATGTGTATAAAGATGCCGCTGACCAGGAAGGATCCGAACATATCGGGCGCGTTCTGCGCGATAAAAAACAGCCGGTACAGAAGATACGCGAACACCAGAAGGAGAACGATCCCTCCGAAGATCCCCAGTTCTTCACAGATAATGGAAAAAATAAAGTCATTCTGTGCTTCCGGCACGCTGCCCAGCTTCTGGATACTGTTGCCGAGGCCCCGGCCGAAAAAGCCGCCCGAGCCGATGGCATAGAGCGCCTGCAGGGTCTGATACCCGTCGCCCTTGGCGTAATCCTCGGGATGCAGCCATACCAGGACACGCCGGACCCGGAAACTGTCGCTGGTCTCCAGCGTACTGTTCAGGAAAAGCACCAGGATCACGGCAAATATGATCACGGCGACGAACAGCAGGATAAAGATGCGGGTCTTCGGATGTGCCAGAAAGATCAGCCCGGCCGTGATGCCGAGGATAATGAGGGCGGTGCTCAGGTTATCCGTAAACACATAGGCTACCAGAGCCTGGGCGCCTCCGAGGCCGGCCATCTTCATGGTCGAGCTTAAAGACCTGAGAGAATCCCTCGTATGGACCACCATGTACGAAAGCGTCACGATCACGGCGATCTTGGCGATCTCCGCCGGCTGGAACTGGACCGGCCCCAGCGCAAGCCATCGCTTGGCGCCATGCGACGCAAAGCCCAGGGGGCTCTTGACCAGCATCATGAGTCCCATGGAGGAAACATACAGAAGAAACCATACTTTTTCGAGCAGATGATAGTCAAGTCTCGAAAACACGAGCGCAGCAAGCAGACAGCCGGCACTGATCGCCGCCTGCCGCTTGAAATAATGCATATCGTCATTGAACTGGATCGTAGCCGTATAAGCACTAGTGCTGTACAGCATGATCAGGCCGAAGCAGATCAACAGAACGATCACAGCCACCAGGCTGAAATCGTAGTAATCTCCGCGTCTTTGTACAGCTCTCGTCCGGCTTGTGGTACGTTTCCGGCCGGAGACGCGCTTCTCCGTCGCTTTTGCCATCTGTCCTCACCTGTTTCCCTTCTGCTTAGCCCCTATCATAGCAGAATTCCCGGCTCCAGGCAAGCATTTATCCTTTTACCGGATCCGTCTCGATGATGAAACGGATGTTTCCGTCCATTCCGTCCTCTCTTCCGGCATAGTCCGTATATACAAGGCCTTCATCCGTGAGGGCATCCAGACGATCCATCACCTTGTCGAGTTCCTCGTCCATCGTGTCCTTCAGCTTTTCGATCCCTTCTTCCTCGAACCTGTTCTGTCCGTCCCGCAGCTCTTCTGCGCCGGTGCGAAGCTGGTCGATGCCGTCCTGCACTTTTGCGCTTCCATCCGCGAGCTCTTCTGCGCCGGACACCAGTTCTCCTGTTCCATCCTTCAGCTTTCCGGTTCCGTCATGCAGGGTGCCTGCACCGTCCCGGAGTTCCCCGGCTCCGGAGGATAGGGTCCTGGCGCCGGTGAGCAGTTCACCGGTACCGTTTTTCAGTGTATCTGCACCTTCCTTCAGTGTGGCCGTTCCGGAAGAAAGCTCTCCCGCGCCGCTTCTCAGCCTGCCGACTCCGTCTGCCAGCGTCATGCTTCCGGCGCTGAGCCTGTCTGCTCCGGACGCAAGCTCTTCGGCACCCTGATTCAGGGCCCTGTTGTTGGCAGTCAGCGTTTCGGCTCCGGCCACCAGTTTTCCGGTGGCCTCCCCGATCGTATCCAGTCCTTTGGACAGTTCCCCGGTGGCCTGCGTAAGGGCTCCGGCTCCGCTGCCAAGCTCCGTGCCCTTCTGAACGAGGGCCTCCGCCCCTTCGGAAAGAGCCGTATTGCCGGCGATCTGCTGCAGTCCACTGTCCAGGGCGCCCAGGTTTTCGACGATCGTGTCGGCACCCTCATGCGCGCTCTTCGCACCTGCGTACAGAGCACCCATGCCGTCCTTCAGCTGTCCGAGCCCCTGCTCCAGCTGCCCGGCACCCGCCGCACACTGCTTTGTCCCGTCGGCCGCCTGCGTAAGAGCCTCCGGATCGATGCTGCTCACCACCTGTACAGCCTGCCCGAGCGTCTGCGCGCCTCCGGCGGCTTCTGCCACCCCGGCGGCCGCCGTCTGAATACTTCCGGCGGCTCCGCTCACTTCACTGCTCAGGCTGTTCAGCTGGGCCATGGCATCCGCGATGATCGCCTTTTCCTGATCGGTCATCCTTGAACCGTAGGTGGCCTGGATCATGGCCGCGACGCCGTAGGCGGCGCTGATGGAAGCGGAAGCGTTGGTAAGATGGGTCCCGGCATCCTGAAGGCTGCTGCCTGCGGTGCCGAGCCCGCTCTGAAGAGATGCACCCGCATCCGTGATCGCGGAGGTGTCCAGTCCTTCCAGGCTTTTGGCTGCATCGGAAAGGCCGCCGCTGATCACTGTCAGATTCGTGGACAGCGTCTCCGCCCCGTTCCTGAGCTGCGCGACGGAGCCCTCGTCCGCCGCCAGAGCCTGGAGATTATCCTCCAATGTACCGAGGCCCTGCGGCAGCGCCCCGGCCGCCTCTGTAAGCTGTGAAGCTCCGGCTGCCGCCCGGGATACCGCGCCCGTATACTGATCGATGCCCTGCTTCAGGGCACCGACACCTTCCACATACCGGCCTGCCCCGTCCGCCAGGGCCAGGACGCCGTTTCCATATTCCAGGACCTTGCCGGACAAAGTCTCCATGCCATCCTTGTATTCGGCAAGTCCGTCCTTCAGTTCTCCGGCCCCGGCCGTGTACGCACGGATCCCGGACTTCAGCTTCCCGGCACCTGCGGCAAGGGTTCCGGCCCCGTTCGAGAGCTGTGCGGTGCCGGCGGCCAGGTCGCCTGTCCCGGCATACAGCGTCTTTGCCCCGTCGTCAAGTTTGCCGGCTCCGTTTGCCAGGGAATAGGTCCCGTTGTCGACCTTCTTGGCTCCGTTCCGAAGACGGACCGTTCCTTTATACAGCTCCTTCGTTCCGTCGTACAGCTCCCCGGCACCTTCATCCAGCTCTCCGGCTCCGTCCGAAAGCTCTCTGGCTCCGTCCGAAAGCTTGCCGACGCCCTCATCAAATTCCTTGTATTTCTCATCCAGCTCATCGACCCCGTCAAAAAGCTCGCCTGTACCGTCCACAAGTTTCAGAGAAGCGTCATACAGGTCCGTCAATGCGCCTTTCAGATCATCCAGCTTGTCGATCCCGGAAAGGTCGAGTTCCTTCATGACATCCGTCAGAGCCAGTGTAAAGGTGGACGAAACCTCACAGTCCGTCACGTCCGCCTCCATCGTAAAGCCCTCCGGGATCGTGATCCGGTCTGTCACGCTGTCCGGCAGGTTCAGGTCGGAAGCAAGGCCCGGCAGGCCGAAGCCCACCACGATATCACGGCTGCCGTCCGAGATCAGCCTTCCGTTTGTGACCGTCACGTTCTTATAGGAATCAAGCGGCAGATACATACCCGTCACCATGAGAAACGGCGCGTACATCTCCTCCATATGATCCCCGACCCGGATCATCCGGCTCTCATGGTTGCTGTAGCTGACTTCCATCCGGAGATGTCCGCTTTTTCCGGCCAGTTCCTCCGGAGCGATCTCGTCCCCGTCCAGGTAATAACGGATCTCAAGCGTAACAGGCAGTTCTTTGTCGGACGTGCCCTGATAATAGATATCCTTTCCTTCGGAATCCCAGATCAGGGTATTCCCTTCCTGCGTAAAGGTTTCGTCTCCCTTGACATTAACGATTCCGGAAAGCTCCGAGTTATCTGCCACGTCACCGGCGATCCCGGAATTCTTCAGCCACTCCGAGACGGTGATGTTCCGTACGTCTCCCGTGGAATCCGCATTGACGAACACGGTCTCCTGCTTGGTGATCGAAGCATCGTCAACAGCCAGCGCCGGACTGATGATCGTCGTCGCAGCCATCCCGGCTGCCAGGGCCATGGTGATCAGTTTTCTGTTTCTATTCATGTGAAGTCACTCCTTCTCTGATGACGTCTGTATTGTTCTGTTTCCGTTCTTTTTCCCGTTTTTCCTTTGGCGGAAGAAATCCGATCGAAGTATGGCAGATCAGAAAATCAAAGATCATGAACATGGCGGGCAGTACCAGGATGACGACCACCATGCTTACAAGCGCTCCTCGTGCCAGCAGTGTGCAGAGGGCGCTGATCATGTCCACCCTCGAATACAGGCCTACCCCGAAGGTCGCGGCAAAGAACGTGCAGCCGCTGATCATGATGGACCGGATGGAATTCTGATGGGCGATGGCCACAGCTTCCTTCCGGCTCCTGCCCTCTTGTCTTTCCTTCTGGTAGCGGCTCGTCATCAGGATCGCGTAGTCCACGGTCGAGCCAAGCTGGACAGTCCCGATGATGATGCCCGCCACAAAGGGAAGTGTCACGCCGGTGTAGTACGCGCAGGCCATATTGACGAAGATCGCAAATTCGATCACCGCCACCAGGATCACCGGCAGGGAGATCGAGCGGAATACGAGCAGGATGATCACGAAGATCGCCAGGATCGATACCATGCTCACATTCTTGAAATCCGTGTCCGTGATCTCGATCAGGTCCCTGGTGAGGGGACCTTCTCCGATCACGATCGCGTCCGGACTGTATTTTTTAACGATCTGCTGGATTTCTTCAATCTGGTCGTTCATCTCATCCGTCGCCACCGCATACCGGGATGAGACGAATTCCAGCTCGTAATGCTCGCTCTCCAGCTTCTCACGGAGCGTATCCGGGATCATGGACTCCGGAAAGGCCGGTCCGATGACCGAATTGGCCCCCAGCGCCCATTTGACGCCGTCCACACCCTTGATCTCCTTCAGCATCGCGATCTTGTCCTTGGCCTCGATCCCCTTCTCCAGAAGGATCATGTGGATCGTGTTCATGTCGAACTCTTCCGACAGCTTTTTGTTCGCCTCCTGGCTCGGCAGCTCGGCGGGCAGCGTCTTGTCCATGTTGTAGTAGACGGGGACATGATCGTTGCCGTACCAGGCCGGATACAGAAGGATCGCAAACACGAGGAGACCGATATAATAGTGCTTCGTGATAAAATGCGAGACCTTGTCCATGGAAGGCAGCAGGGACCGGTGGGACGTCCGGTCGATGGCCTTGTCAAACAGAAGCACCAGGGCCGGCAGCACCGTCAGGCAGCAGATCACACCGAAGACGACGCCCTTCGCCATCACGATCCCCATGTCGAGACCGAGTGTAAAGGTCATGAAGCACAGGGCGATGAAGCCGGCGATCGTGGTGATCGAGCTGCCCACGACGGATTTGAAGGTCTCGCCGATGGCAAGCGCCATCGCTTCTTCCTTATCCTTTGCGTTCTTTTTTTCGGATTCATAGCTGTTCAGCAGGAAGATCGAATAGTCCATGGTCACACCCAGCTGCAGAACGGCGGCCAGGGCCTTGGTCACATAGGAGATCTGCCCGAGGAACAGGTTAGTGCCGAGGTTGTACAGGATCGCGATCCCGATACTGGCCATAAAAAGGACCGGCACCAGGAAAGACTCCATCGTCAGGAACAGGATCAGAAGCGACAGCGCCACGGCGATCATCACGTAGATCGGCATCTCCCCGAGAGCCAGGTTCTTGACATCCAGGATGACACTGGTCATGCCGCTTAAGAAACAGTTTTCGGAAACGATGCCCCGCATCTCCTCCAGGGCCCCCATGGAGGCGTCCGAGGAGGTAGAATCGTCGAACAAAGCGATCAGTATGGTCGAATCCCCCTGGAACAGGGTCTCCCGGAGTTCCTCCGGCAGCATTTCCACCGGGACCGAAAGGTCCAGAAAGCTGTCATACCAGAGGACGCTCTTTACATGGTCCACCTCTGAAAGCCTGTCCTTCAGCGCGGAGACGTCCTTCAGCTCCATCCCGTCCACGACGACCATGGAGAACGCGCCCATGCCGAACTCGTCCACCAGGATGTTCTGTCCCTCCACCGTCTCCAGCGTTTCCGGAAGGTACGTCAGCAGGTCATAATTGACCCGTGTGGCCGTCATGCCCAGGAAAGCCGGGATCAGCAGTACTGCTGCGATCACAAGGATCAGTATCTTGTGACCGGCGATCCATTTTCCGATCTTCTGCATATCATCATCTCTTCTTTCTGTAAGTCTGATTATTAAATTGACCATCGGTCATTTTATCCGTTCATCTGTTATACATCAAAAATGACCATTAGTCAACCTCTTTTATGAAATTTTATGGAAAATCAAAATGAAATGTATTACAATACAAGAAGACCGGGAGGGACAGGATCATGGGAAAACTGGAGCTGAATAAGAAAAAGAAAAAAGACGCCCTCTACAGTACGGCCTTTGAGCTATTTACCACCAGGGGGCTGGCCAAAACGACCATCTCCGACATCGTGGAAAAAGCCGGCGTCGCCAAAGGGACTTTTTATCTGTATTTCAAGGATAAATATGACATCCGCAACAAGCTGATCTCCCACAAGACCGGCGAGCTTTTTTATAAGGCCTACCAGGCTGTCATGGAGACGGACCTCACGGGGTTTGAGCCCAGGCTTTTTTTCCTGATCGACTACATCCTTGACGCTCTTGCAAAAGACAAAGCCCTGCTTCTTTTCATCTCCAAGAACCTCAGCTGGGGAATGTTCCGCGGTGCTTTTGACGAAAAGCTTCCGGATGACGGCCCGCAGATGTACAGCCTCATCGAGCAGCTCATGGCGGACAGCGGCTTTTCCGGTGAAAAGACCGAACTTATGCTGTTCACGATCATCGAGCTGGTCGGATCGACCTGCCACAGCTGCATCCTCTACCAGCAGCCCATGCCCATGGAGGAATACAAGCCGTATCTCTACGAAGCCATCCGGCATATCCTGCGGAGTTTTTCGTCCCCCGGGCCCGGTGAAGGAAATACGGATTGACCGAAAGGATCTATATATGGAAACGACCCGAAAACGAATCGAATATCTGGATATTGCGAAGGGCATCGGCATCCTGCTGGTGGTCTGGTTTCACGCAAGGGGACCATATCTCCGGTACATCATGCATTTTCATATGCCCTTTTTCTTTCTGATCTCAGGCTATCTGTACAACGCAGGCGCCGGCCTTGGGCATTTCATCCGGCGCAAGGTCACGAGCCTGTACATTCCCTTTGTATTCTGGAACCTGTTTTTCTACCTGCTGCGGAGGCACGGCGAACTCTTTACCAATCCGGCGTCCTTCCGGCGCCATATCCTGCTGATCGTGACCACCCTTGACAAGGACGGAGCCTTCTGCGGAGCTACGTGGTTCCTGGGCTCTCTGTTTCTGATGTCCATCCTGTACAAGCTGATCGATACACTGCTGCCCGCCTTCGCGGCAAAAAGGCTCGTCCTTCTGGCTGTCTTTACGGTGATCAGCGGCGTTGGGTTCTATTACGACTTTCCGTACCGGTTCAGCCGCACGCTGATCCTGGGCATCTTTTTTGCCATCGGCGCCTGCGTAAAGGAATACAAGGACCGGCTCAGCCTTTTCGCGAGGCCCGTCACCACGGTCCTGTTTGCGGCGGGGTTCATCCTCATCGCCAATCACACGGATGTCAACATGGGCTCCCACGTCTATTCGAACCCGCTCCTTTTTGTGCCGGAGGCCTGCATGGCCAGCTTTGTCGTCGTCCGGCTGTCCATTCTTCTCGAGAAAGCCGCGAACCGTTTTGCGGCTGTCCGCCCCTGCAAAAATGCCTTTCTCTATATGGGGAAGAAAAGCCTCGACATCGTGATCTGGCAGTTTGTCTTTTTCGGGGTCCCGAGCATGTGCCGGATGATCCTGGACAGCCAGCCGCTTCTTTTGAATGATGTGATGGCCTACTACCGGGTCGGGGATCCCACGCACCTGTGGTGGATCGCGTACGTCATTGCCGGAACCGCTCTTCCGCTTGCCTGGTGCGCTTTTTTACGGAGTGGTCCCTGGGGACGTATCTTCACGAAAATTCACATTGTCTGACCCGGAGAGGTTGCAAAACTCTGCCCCGGTGTTATAATAGCATCAAATGCTGATTACGTATCGCCCTGCGCTCTGCGCCTCGCGATCAGAAAGGAAGGTCCGCCCGGAAACGGCGGATCGAGTATTGTATATGAAGATCATTATCATAGGCTGCGGCAAGGTAGGCAGCACCCTGGCAAGACAATTACAGGAGGAGGATTCCGATCTGACATTGATCGACACATCGGAAGCCAAACTGAACGAGCTCTCAGACGATGTGGACGCCATGGCCATCGTCGGAAACGGGGCCAGCATCAACACGCTGATGGAAGCCGGCGTGGAAAGCGCGGACATCCTGATCGCGGTGACGGACTCCGATGAACTCAATCTTCTCTGCTGCCTCATCGCGCAGAAGGCCGGAAAGTGCCAGACCATCGCCCGTGTCAGGAACCCGGTCTACAGCAAGGAGATCGGGTTTGTCAAGGAACGCCTTGGGATCTCCATGATCATCAATCCGGAGTACACGGCGGCCATGGAGGCCTCCCGTATCCTGCGCCTGCCCTCCGCCATGAAGGTCGACACCTTTGCCAGGGGCCATGTCGAAATGGTCAAATTCAAGGTGCTCCCGGACTATGGTCTGTCCGGACTCAGTGTCTCACGCATCAACGAAAAATACCACCCTGACGTGCTCTTCTGCGCGGCAGAGAGCCAGGGCGCGGTCTCCATTCCCGACGGCAGCTACGTGGTGCAGGACGGCGATTTCCTGTCCATCATGGGAACGCCCAGGAACATCGGCAGCTTTTTCAAAAAGATCGGCCTGAAGACCAACCAGGTCAAGAACGCCCTCCTGATCGGCGGCGGCACGATCTCCTACTACCTGGCAAAAGCCCTTCTGGAGATGAAGATCGACGTCAAGATCATCGAAAAAGACCAGAAACGCTGCGAGGTCCTGAGCGAGCTGCTTCCCGAAGCCATCATCATCAACGGAGACGGGACCGACCGTTCGCTTCTCCTGGAGGAAGGACTCCGTCAGACAGAGGCGCTGGTCGCCCTCACCAACATGGACGAGGAAAACGTCTTCCTCTCCCTTTCGGCCAAAAAATTCTCGAACGCCAAGCTGATCGCCAAGATCAACCGGCTGACCTTCGACGATGTCCTCGAAGATCTGGACATCGGCTCCGTGATCTACCCCAAATACATCACGGCCGACAGCATCCTTCAATACGTCCGCGCCATGCAGAACAGCATCGGCTCCAATGTAGAGACCCTGTATCATCTGCTGGACAGCCGTGCCGAAGCCCTCGAATTCCGGATCCGGGAGGCCTCCCGCGTCGTAGGCATCCCGCTGTCCGAGCTGAATACCAAAGACAATCTGCTGGTCGGCTGCATCAACCGGAACGGAGAGATCCGCATTCCGAGAGGGCAGGATTCCATCCAGGTGGGCGACACCGTGATCATCGTGACCACACATAAAGGACTTCGGGATATCACCGATATTCTGGAAAGGTAAGGCGCCCCATGAATTATTCGATTATTGCTTATCTGATCGGGTGGCTCCTGAAACTGGAAGCAGGACTTATGCTCCTTCCGTGCCTGACCGCGCTGATCTACCGGGAAAAAAACGGCCTGGCCTTTGTCATCACCATCGTGATCTGCCTGGCCGTCGGGATCCCGCTCACCCTCAAAAAACCGCAAAAAAAAGCCTTCTACATGCGTGAAGGCTATGTGACGGTCGCATTGTCCTGGATCGTTCTCAGTATGGCGGGGGCCCTTCCCTTCGTCATCAGCAGGAGCATTCCTCATTACCTCGACGCCCTTTTCGAGACGGTCTCCGGTTTTACGACCACGGGGGCCAGCATCCTGAATGACGTGGAAGCCCTTTCGCACTGCATGCTCCTCTGGCGAAGCTTTACCCACTGGATTGGCGGTATGGGGATCCTGGTCTTCATGCTCGCTCTTCTGCCCCTGACGGGCGGCTATCATATGAACCTGATGAAGGCGGAGAGCCCGGGCCCCTCGGTGAGCCGGCTTCTCCCGAAGGTCCAGTCAACCGCCAAGATCCTGTACATGATCTACCTCGGCATGACCATTCTCGAGGCAGTCCTTCTGCTGATCGGGCGGATGCCCGTTTTCGACGCGATCTGCATCACGCTCGGAACGGCCGGTACCGGCGGATTCGGCGTCCTGAATGACAGCTGCGCGAGCTACACGCATTACCAGCAGGCCATCATCACGATCTTTATGATCCTGTTCGGCGTCAACTTCAATATCTATTTCCTGATCCTGACGCGGAAGTTCATCCAGGCCTTCAAGGTCGAGGAACTGCGGTATTACCTGGGCGTGATCGCTTTAGCGATCGGAGCCATCACCATCAACATCACGGGACTTGTCGGCGGCGGCCTGAAAGCCTTCCGGCTGGCTGCCTTCCAGGTGGGTTCCATCATCACGACCACCGGGTACTCCACGGCCGACTTCAACCAGTGGCCGGTATTCAGCAAGACGATCCTGGTCACGCTGATGTTCATCGGGGCCTGTGCCGGCAGCACCGGCGGCGGCATCAAGATCTCGCGTCTCGTCATCATGGCCAAGACCGTGGGCAAGGAAATGCAGCTGTTCCTGCATCCCAACGCCGTCAAGAAGATCAAAATGGACGACAAGCCGATCCCGCACGAGGTGGTCCGCATCACCAACATCTATATGGTCTGCTATATCTTCCTGTTCGTCGTCTCGATCCTGCTGATCAGTATCGACGGTTTCAGCATGACCACGAACTTTACCGCGGTCGCCGCGACCTTCAACAACATCGGACCCGGCCTTGAGCAGGTCGGACCGTCCGCCAACTTTGCCCTGTACTCCTATCCGGCCAAGGTGGTCCTCACCTTTGATATGCTGGCCGGAAGGCTGGAGCTCTTCCCGTTACTGATCCTGTTCTTCCGGAGAACGTGGAGAAAATTCTGAAGACAGCGCCCAAAGTCTTCTCTCACATCGTGCCCGCACGTACGTGAGTGTAAGACCTTGGGCGTTTTCAACAAGAGGAATCGTTATGGCACTTCGAACCGAAAACAGACTTCTCCGGGATCAGGCGGTCTGCGCGCTTATCTGCAGCAGTTCCGGCATCACGGCCCGTGAGATCGCAAAGGAGCTGAACATGGACCGCCGAAGCGTCAACCGGATCCTGTACGGGTCTCCTCTGATGCAGGAGCTCTGCTACCAGGATGCCAGGAACCGCTGGCACGGTCTCATCCGGCAGACGAGGCCCCACGCCGGTCTCCGGGAGATCTCCGGCTACTACGCCCTGGTTCGGGATTTCCTCGTCCTCTCCGAGGACGAATGGATGGAAGCACTTTCGGAGGGCTGCCGGAACATCGGCCGGAACCTGAACGACACCCGCGGGCTTCTTCATTCCTTCCGGGACTGCCGCACCCAGATGCTGCAGCTTTTTGAAGACCTCCGCATGATGAAGGGCCGCAGCGTCCTGGACTGGGAGATCGCGTTCGAGCTGAAGCTGAAGCGCGGCCGGTACGTCCGCATCTACGCGGATGTGCTCGTGATGACGGAATCCCACGTATTCTCACTGGAATTCAAGATGAAGGATGCGATCGAGCCGGAAGAGGTCGAGCAGGCCGCCAAATACTGCCCGTATCTGGAGATCCTGTTCGGTCCCTCCTGCGATGTGATCCCCGTCCTTGTGCTGACAAAAAGCTCCGACCTGTATGAGTTCACACAGATCGGAGCCACCGATATGCTTTTGCCGGTCTGCTCCGGCGATATGCTTTTCAATGTATTTGACGAGTATCTGGGCTTTCTGGACGAATGACCGTTTATTCCGGCCGTACTCCTTCGTAGTCAAAAGCCGGGATAAAGCTCTCCTCCGCCGTTGTGCCCTCCTGGAAGAATCCGTTCGTGATGCCGATCGACAGGGCATGGGACAAAACCTTCTGATACTCCCGTTTTGTGAGTCTGCGGTTCAGCTCGGGATAGCGTTCCTGCCGGATCACCGGCGTATACTGGTTCATCAGGCTGATGTAGATCTCATCCCCGTACGTCTCGTGGAGATACGAAAGGATCCGCATGGAATCTTTGGTATGCCCCGGCAGGATCAGGTGCCGGACGATCGTACCCCGGACGGCATATCCCGCCTCGTCAAAAACGCAGGGACCCGTCTGGGCAACCATCTCGCGGATAGCTTCCCGGGCGGCTTCCGGATAATCCCTCGCATGGGAAAAGGCTTCCGCAAGATCCGGATCCATATACTTGAGATCCGGAAGATAAATATCCACGACACCGTTAAGAGCCCGGAGCGTATCCGGGCTTTCATATCCTCCTGAATTGTAGACGACCGGAAGATGCAGGCCGTCTTTTTTTGCGTCCGCGAGCGCCTCCAGGATCTGCGGGACAAAATGGGACGCCGTCACCAGGCTTATGTTCGCCGCGCCCTTCTCCTGCAGCATGAGAAAGATCTCGGAAAGTCTCCGGACCGTGACGGGAAGTCCCGCGCGGCCTTCGGCGATCTCATGGTTCTGGCAGTAGACACAGCGAAGGGTGCAGCCCGAAAAGAAGACTGTTCCCGAGCCTCTGCTGCCGGAGATACACGGCTCCTCCCACATATGGAGCGCGGCCCTCGCCGCGTACACCACGTCTCCCATCCGGCAGAAGCCGGTCTTTCCCGACGTCCTGTCCACACCGCACTCACGCGGGCAGAGCCTGCAGGCCGTCAGGCTGCACGCTCCGCCCTGCTCATTCCGGATCAATACTCCTGCAGCTCTTCCTGGCTGATGGTGCGGATGTCATTGCGGCTCAGCACGTCGATCGCCTTTTTGTTGTCCTCCACACGCAGCACCATGAACGCCATGCCCTTTTTGCGGGTCGTGAACGCGTACATATATTCCAGATTGATGTCGTTGTCGCCAAGGATCTGGATCGTTTTGGACAGGGAGCCCGGTTCATCCGGCATGGGAGCTGCCAGCACCTCCGTGATGGAGAAGATGTAGCCCGCGTCCTTAAGAACCGTCGCCGCGTTGTACACATCATTGACAATGATCCGGACGATGCCGAAATCGGACGCTTCCGCAAGGGACAGGGCACGCATGTCGATGCCGTTGCCCGAAAGGACCTTGGTGAACTCGGCAAGCCTGCCGGGTCTGTTCTCCAGAAATACCGAAATCTGTTTGATGGTCATAGCAAATCCTCCTCTCTGTCTCAGCTCTGATACAGGTTTCTCTTGTCGATGACGCGGACCGCCTTGCCTTCGCTTCTCGTGATGGCCTTCGGGTTCACAAGCTTCACCTTCGCGTAGATGCCGAGCATGGCCTTCAGTGCATCGACCAGTTCCTTTTCCTTGGCCGCCACGGCGCTCAGGGAATCCGAGAACATCTCCGCGGTCATCTCCACCTGCACCTCGATGGTGTCGCTGTTGTTGACACGGTCGACGATGATCTGGTAGTTGGCCGCGTAGCCCTTGTTCATGAGGACGGTCTCGATCTGGGACGGGAATACGTTCACGCCCTTGACGATCAGCATGTCATCGCTCCGGCCGAGCGGCTTGGTCATCCTGACATGGGTCCGGCCGCAGGAGCACTTCTCATGGCTCAGGATACAGATATCGCGGGTGCGGTAACGCATCAGCGGGAAAGCTTCCTTGGTAAGGCTGGTAAATACGAGTTCACCCTTCTCGCCGTCCGGCAGCACCTCGCCGGTCTTCGGATTGATGACCTCCGCGATGAAGTGATCCTCATTTACATGCATACCCTTCTGTGCGGAGCATTCGAACGAAACGCCGGGACCGGAGATCTCGGTCAGTCCGTAGATATCGTAGGCCTTGATGCCGAGCTTTTCCTCGATATCATGGCGCATCTCCTCCGTCCAGGCTTCCGCACCGAAGATGCCCGCCTTCAGCTTGATCTGGTCCTGCAGGCCGCGCTCGTGAATGCTCTCGGCAAGGTAAGCAGCATAGGAAGGAGTACAGCAGAGGATCGTGCTCCCCAGGTCGACCATGAACTGGATCTGGCGTTCCGTATTGCCGGAGGACATGGGCAGGGTCAGGCATCCGACCTTGTGCGACCCGCCGTTCAGCCCCGGTCCGCCGGTAAACAGTCCGTATCCGTAGCTGACATGGCAGACATCTTCATTGGTCCCGCCGGCCGCCGTGATCGCTCTGGCACAGCAGTCCTCCCACAGATCCAGGTCATGCTGGGTATAGAACGCGACCACACGTCTTCCGGTGGTGCCGCTGGTCGACTGGATACGCACACATTCGCTGAGGGGCCTTGCCAGCAGTCCGTAGGGATACTGGTCGCGAAGGTCGTCCTTCGTGATAAAAGGAAGCTTCTTAAGGTCGTCCACGGACCGGATGTCATCCGGTGTAAGGCCTGCTTCCTCCATACGCTGACGGTACATAGGTACATTGTCCCAGACATTCTTTACCTGGCGAACCAGTCTTTCACTCTGCCACTCCCGGATCTGCTCTCTCGATGCACACTCGATCTCCGGCTGATAATATCTTTCCATAACTGCTCGATTCCTTTCTGTTCTTTTGTCTCATCAAGTTGGTCCATAGGCTGTCGACATGCTGCTTCTACGATTTATCATAGCACCTTTGTAAAGAAAGGTAAAGAAAAATCAACCGATCCCCGCCTCCTCCAGCCCAAGCCGGAGTTTCCGGAGCGTTCTTTTTTCCATTCTGGAAAGATAGGACTGGGAGACTCCGAGGACTGCGGCGGTCTTCTGCTGGGTCAGGCGTTTTTCATTCTCCTCCCCGTACCGCAGATACAGCATCTTCTGCTCTTCCGGGGAAAGCCCGGCAACAGCACTTCCCAAAAGAGCCGTTCTTCGTCTCTTTTCAAGGAGGGCGAGCACCTGCTCCTCCGCCGCTTCCCCGCTCCTGCCCGGCTCCGGGCCGTAGAGTACGTACCCCGGATACTCCCGCCCGATCTGTTTCTGCCTCCGCACATACATCTGCATCTCATGGTAAATGCACCGGCCGGCATAGGTGCCGAACCGGACTGCCCGTTTTTCATCAAAGGAGTCCGCCGCCTTGATGAGTCCGATGATCCCTTCCGACACCAGATCCTCAAAGCCGATCTCACCATTTTTGAACACGTTTCCTCTGTCGTAATACTGCCCTGCCGTGTAGAACACCAGCCGCAGATTGTGAAGGATCAGGAGTTCCCTTGCCTTCTGCCGATAGTCCGTGCAGAGCATGGCAAGAAGCCTTTTTTCCTGTTCCTCGGGCAGCGGCTCCGGAAGCCGCTCACGTAGGATGGATAACTGTTTCATGGCTCTCCCGGCCTACTCCCCGTAAAGGCCCGGGTTGTTGTTGACCATTATACAGAAATCCCTGAAAAAAGCTTGTCGAATCCTGTCGAAACAGAACTTTTTTTATCGACAGATTTCTGGCTTTTTCGACATCGGCCGCACACAGAAAAGTCCCGGAAGCCGCTGAATTCAAGGCTTCCGGGACTTTTTCCCTGTGTTCGTTTTTTTATTCTGCGAGTCGTTTCCTAAGTTCACCGACGGGAAGCTGGCCCGGCGCGGATGCCTCTCCCACCGTTCCGAAGGTCACGCAGGAACCAAAAGAAGCTCCCTCGATGCGGCTCCTAACGCCCAGTACCCCCATGGACATGGAGATCAGCGGCCTCTGCGTATACCGGTCCGCCATCTCTCTCGTCGCTTCCATGAGTGCCGTGACATCCGTCCCCTGCTGCGGCATGACCGCCATCTTCAGGATATCGGCGCCGGTCCTGTCCATCCGGCGGAACCGTTCCAGCAGTTCCTCCTTCGGACCGGTCTTTTCAAAATCATGCGTAGAAGCGATCACGGCCGCTCCTTTATCCTGCAGATCGCGGATCAGGTGGCACCTGCGATCCGGATCCCCCTGAAACGCCTCTACATCCACAAGATCGGCCCCCGCCTCCGCGGCAAAAAGCGCCATCCGCTCATACGCCTCTTCGGAGAGATCAGCCCTTCCGCCTTCCGCCTGCGTGCGGATCGTAAAAAGCAGCGGAAGGTCCTGCAGCATCTCCTTCAGCTCACAGACCAGGCTCCTAAGCTCCGCTCCGGCAGGATCGTTCTCCTCCCGGCAGCCGTTCCACAGGTCCGCCCGCCATTCCGCCATGTCCGCGCCGGCTTTCCTGACCGCCTCCGCTTCCGCAAGAAGCTTCTCTCTCTCCGTCCCCGTAAGCGGGGCGCAGATCTTCGGGAGTCCTTCTCCCAGATATATCTTTCCGATCCGGATCGCTTTTGTCATTTCTTGACATCTCCTTTTTTAACCGTTACACTGATGAAGATACAGTACCGTAAACCACGTACAGAAAGGAACTTATCTGCCATGAATATCACCGGTACGACCGGCCTGACTGCCCTGCTTGGAAGTCCGGTCTCCCACAGTATATCGCCGCTCATGCATAACGAAGCCTTCCGGCTTCTGGGACTTGATTATGTATATCTCTGCTTTGACGTGACCGAAAAAGCCCTGCCGGAGGCCGTGGCCGGCCTGACCGCCTGCGGGATCCGCGGCTTCAATCTCACCATGCCCGACAAGAACGCGATCGTGCCGCTCCTTCATGAACTCTCGGACGCCGCTTCCATGATCGGCGCCGTCAACACGGTCGTCGTGGAGAACGGCCGTCTGATTGGCCACAACACGGACGGCGTGGGCTTCATGCAGGCAGCCCGTGACGCCGGGCATGACCTGGCCAATAAGACCATCACCCTGATGGGCGCCGGAGGCGCCGCCACCGCGATCTGCGCGCAGGCTGCCCTGGACGGCGTCGCGGCCATTCATCTGTTTCTCAGGAGCACCAGCCGTTTTCACGGCCGTATGGAAGCCCTGGCGGAGCGCATCAACCGTGAACTGCCCTGCCGGGTATTCCTGCACGAGCATGGTGACGAAACCGCTCTTAAGGACGCCCTCGCGGAGAGCTTCCTCCTCATCAACGCCACCTCGGTCGGAATGGCCCCGCATACGGAGGAATCGGTGATCACCGACCTCTCCCTTTTCCGCGGAAGTGAACTGGTCGTCTCCGATGTGATCTATAATCCCCGTGAGACACTGCTTCTTCGGACTGCACGGGAAGCCGGCCTTCGCACCTTCAACGGCATGTATATGCTCCTGTACCAGGGCGCTGAAGCCTTCCGCCTGTGGACGGGGCACGAAATGCCTATCCCCGAGATCAAGGCCCGCTTCTTCACCTGACGGACCATCCGTTCCTGTCCGGTCTCAGATATTTCCGGCATGCTTTTCCTTCAGAAGGGCAAAGACCTCCCGGACGATAAAATGGACCTCCATGATGGGGACGCTCCCTGCGGCAATGCCGCAGACATCCGAATAGCCCTGCCTTTCGGCAAGACGCTGCGCCCGGTACACGTGGAAATCATTGGTGATGATCCCCGTCCGGGCGTTTTTGCAGCCGGTCAGCTCATCGCTGAAGATCAGATTCTCGACGGTACTGGTGGAGCGCTCCTCCAGGATCATCCGCTCCTTCGGGATCCCGTGCGCCAGAAGCCATTCCTCCATGCAGGACGCTTCGGTCATAGCCTCTCCGGGGCCCTGCCCACCGGACAGGATCAGGATCGTATCCGGATTCTCCTCCGCGTACGAAAAAGCCTTTTCAAGGCGTTTTTCCAGCGAGAGCGAAGGATGGTCGCCCCGCACCTGCGCACCCAGGACGATCACATACTGAAGGTCCTTTTCTCCCTCGGCGCGCATGCCCTTAAGGACCAAGCCTGTCAATACGGCAAACGTAAGGGCAAAGACAAAAAGGATCACCAGAAGGCCGATCTCCGCGGCCGGGATCCCTCCTTCTGCATTCGTCCGGAGCTTTCCCCATACGGCCCCGACGGCGGCCAGCAAAACAGCCAGGACCGGCCAGAACCAGGCAAAGCTCGCGGTGATCCCGGCATAGAGGACGATCACGATATAGTAGAGCAATGAGAGCACCGCCGCTCCCCAGAATACGTACTTCATGCGAAGGATCCTCCTTCATAAGAGCAAAGAAGGTCCCATTCGAAAATGGGACCCCTTCTCCGCCGCGGCATTATCTTCCGCAGCAATGTTTGTATTTTTTACCGCTCCCGCAGGGACACGGATCGTTGCGGCCCACCTTCGGCGGCTTTACGACCGTTCCGGATTTCTTCTGCTCCAGATACAGCTCCTTCTGGCGCTCCGGAGTAAAGATATCGTTCCACTGCGGCAGGTTGTACAGCCAGTCCGCCTTGGCGTCCACCATGTTCTTGTACAGAGATTCTTTATCAAATGCAAGGCTGACTTCCGTGTTCTCATCCATGGTCTCGATGGGGTTCGGGGTCTTCAGGCTGTCGTTGATCCCATCCAGAAAACCGACCATGGTCAGCACATCCTGTCCGTACTTTTCGGCCAGCTCGCTGACCGTTCCCTTGACCTCCACGTCCGGCTCCGCGAGAAGCTGCTCATAGATCCCTTTTTCGATTGCAAAATAGTCCGACCAGAATTTCTGCAACTTGCCCTTGTCGGCCTTCTGGTCATACGCGATCTCACGCCACTGTTCCAAAATCGTCTTGTCACTCATTCTACATTACCCTCTTTTCATCTTATCTCACATAGATCCGGCGTTATTTTACGCCCAGTTTTTCAAGCTCGGCCGCTGCCTGCTTAAAGTCCTGAAAACAGATAGCATGGATGCCGAGCGCCCTTGCTGCCTCACAGTTTTTTTCCATATCATCCAGGTAGACCGTCTCGGCCGGCTTCAGATGGTAGCGGTCCAGAAGAAGCTGGTAGATCTCCGGTTCCGGCTTGATCAGGTGCTCCCGGTATGAGATCACCACGCCGTCCATGTAGGACAGGTAGGGCATCTCCTTCAGGTTTTCCTGAAACATATGATCACAGTAGTTGGACAGCACGTACAGGTGATACCCCGCATCATGCAGATACCTGACCCAGGAGAGCGCATAGTCGAACACATGCGTGCACTCCGGGGACCTGCGCATGACCTCGCGGATATCATCCGTGTACTCCGGCGCGGTCTCCGTCATCTGATCCACATACTCCTCCTCCGTGAGGACGCCTCTGTCCCGCTCGTTCCACACCGGATTCATCACCGTGGCCTGTATGATCTTCTGCTTTTTTTCCTCCGGAAAGCCGAAGCTGTCGATGTACTCCCGCCATCCGAAATCCAGCAGCACGTTGCCCATGTCAAAGACGACGTTCCGGATCGCGCCGGTGTCCTTTTCCTTTTTGCGGCCGAAGATCCGCACGGCCATCATGCAGATATAGGCAAACACAGGGACAAAGATCGCAACGCCGAGGGCTGCGAGGAACATGCCTCTTGAACCCTCTCCTTTTCCGAAGGCGAAAAACATGGGCAGGCAGAAGGCCGCCAGCAGAAGGATCACTCCGATGACCGCCAGGACCCTTTTTGAATTTTTCATATATATCCTCGTATTCCGGGATCAGCGGTTCCGGTAGATGATATCGTTCCGTCCGGGGCCGTTGCTGATCATGGTGATCGGGAATCCGATCCTTTCTTCGATAAACTCAATATACCTTCGGCAGTTTTCCGGAAGCTCCCCGTAGGTCCGGATCCCGCGGATATCGCACTTCCAGCCCGGAAGGGTCTCCAGCACCGGTTTCGCGCGATTCAGCTTTGCGGTCACCGGGAATTCCGTGGTAACCTCGCCGTCGATCTCGTAGCCTACGCACACCGGGATCTCATCCAGATATCCCAGCACGTCGAGCACGGTGAAGGCCACGTCGGTGGTTCCCTGGATACGGCAGCCGTACCTGGAAGCGACGCAGTCGAACCATCCCATCCTTCTGGGACGTCCGGTCGTCGCACCGTACTCACCGCCGTCTCCGCCGCGCCGGCGAAGCTCATCGGCCTCATCGCCGAAGATCTCGGACACAAAGGCCCCGGCGCCGACAGCGCTCGAATAGGCCTTGCATACGGTGATGATCTTTTTGATCTCATAGGGCGGGATCCCCGCGCCGATCGCCCCGTAGGCGGCCAGCGTGGAGGACGATGTGACCATGGGATAGATCCCGTGATCCGGATCCTTGAGGGATCCGAGCTGTCCTTCCAGAAGGATCTCCTTGCCATCCTGCAGCGCCTGCCACAGGTAGGCGGAAACATCACAGACGTAGGGCTCCGCCATTTTTCTGTATTCCATCAGCTCCGCAAAGAGCTCGTCCGGATCCAGGAGCGGTTTGTGATACAGATGCTCCATCAGGACGTTTTTCATCTCACAGACCCGCGCCAGTTTTTCGCGGAGGCTGTCCTCGTCGAACAGCTCGCTGACCTGGAAGCCGATCTTCGCATATTTGTCGGAATAGAACGGTGCGATGCCGGACTTGGTCGACCCGAAGGATTTGCCCGCAAGCCTCTCCTCCTCGTACTGGTCCAGCAGAATATGATACGGCATGACGATCTGCGCGCGGTCCGAGATCAGGATCTTCGGAGCCGGAACGCCCCTTCCTACGATCTCGTTGTATTCCTTGAAAAACACGGGAATATTGAGTGCCACGCCATTGCCGATGATGCTCGTCGTGTGGTCATAGAAGACACCGGACGGCAGCGTATGGAGCGCAAATTTGCCATAATCGTTGACGATCGTATGCCCGGCGTTTGCGCCACCCTGGAACCGGATGATGATATCGGCTTCCTTGGCAAGCATATCCGTGATCTTGCCCTTGCCCTCGTCTCCCCAGTTTGCTCCAACTACAGCTTTTACCATTTATTATGATCCTTTCGTGTACTCAGACATTGATCTCGGCCGTCATGCCCAGAAGGTCCTTGTGGGATGCGAGCACCGGCGCAACCACTCCGGTAAGGAATGCTTCGGTCTGCTCCCGGGAACGGCCGATATAGCGCTTCGGCTCCATGGCCTTTTCCAGTTCTTCGTAGGAAAGATTGAAGGCCGGATCCTCCGCGATCAGCTTCAGAAGGTCATTGTCCTTCCCTTCCGCCTTGACATGCGCACCGGCTTCCATGGAAAGCTCCCGGATGCGTTCATGCATCTCCTGACGGTCCCCGCCGGCCTTGACGGCGTCCATCATGATATTCTCGGTCGCCATGAACGGAAGCTCCGCCATCATATGCTTTTCGATGACCTTCGGATAGACGACAAGTCCCGTCACCACATTCAGGCACAGGTCCAGGATCCCGTCGATGGCGAGAAAGCCCTCAGGGATGGACAGGCGCTTGTTGGCGGAATCATCCAGTGTACGCTCAAACCACTGCGTGGCGGATGTGATCGCCGGATTGAGGGCATCCACCATCACAAAACGTGACAGGGAGGCGATCCTCTCGCTGCGCATGGGATTCCGTTTGTAAGCCATGGCAGAGGAGCCGATCTGGTTCTTTTCGAAGGGTTCCTCCACTTCCTTCAGGTGCTGCAGGAGCCGGATGTCATTGGACATCTTGTGGGCGCTGGCCGCAATGCCGGCCAGGATGTTCATGACCCTCGTGTCCACCTTGCGGGAATAGGTCTGCCCGGATACCGGATAGCAGGCCTCAAAGCCCATCTTTCCGGCGATCATGGGATCGATCCGGTCGATCTTCTCCTGATCCCCCTCAAACAGCTCCAGGAAGCTGGCCTGGGTTCCCGTGGTTCCCTTGCTGCCAAGAAGTTTTAAGGTTCCCAGCACATACTCGAGGTCCTCCAGGTCCATCAGGAATTCCTGCAGCCAAAGCGTTGCACGTTTGCCCACCGTCGTAGGCTGTGCCGGCTGAAAATGCGTGAAAGCCAGCGTCGGCTGCTCCTTGTAGCGGTCCGCGAACTCCGAAAGCCGGCTGATCACGTTGACCAGCTTTTTCTGCACCAGCAGGAGTGCCTGCTTCATGACGATCATGTCGGTGTTGTCACCCACATAGCAGGAGGTGGCACCCAGATGGATGATCCCCTTGGCCTTCGGGCACTGTACCCCGTAGGCGTACACATGGGACATCACGTCATGACGGACGATCTTCTCCCTCTCGCGGGCTACCTCATAGTTTATGTCCTCCGCATGGCTCTTCAGCTCTTCGATCTGTTCGTCGGTGATCGGAAGCCCGAGTTCCTTCTCGGTCTCCGCCAGGGCGATCCAGAGCTTCCGCCAGGTGCGGAACTTCATGTCCGGTGAAAAGATATACTGCATCTCACGGCTTGCATACCGCTCGGACAGCGGGCTCACATAACGGTCCGTGCTCATATCCATCCTCCATTATGCTTATCGGTAAACGACAGGGTCTTCTCAGTCGAGGCCGAGGCGGTGGAACACCTCATTGTAGGCTTCCTCCACATTGCCGAGGTCACGGCGGAAACGGTCCTTGTCGAGCTTTTCATTGGTATTGACATCCCACAGACGGCAGGTATCCGGGGACACCTCGTCCGCCAGGAGGATCTGGCCGTGGTAGCGACCGAACTCGATCTTGAAGTCGATCAGCTTCATGCCTGCGTTCAGGAAATACGCCTTCATGATCTCGTTGACCTTGTGCGTGTAGGTCCGGATCTGGTCGATCTCCTCTTTTGTCGCAAGGCCCAGGGCCAGCGCGTAATCATCATTGATGAACGGATCGCCCAGGTCGTCGTTCTTGTAGCTGAACTCAAGGATGGGGCAGAGAAGCTCTCTTCCTTCCTCCACGCCCATGCGCTTGCTGAAGCTTCCGGCCGCCACATTGCGGATGATGACCTCCAGCGGAACGATCTCGACCTTTTTGACGGCGGTCTCCCTGTCATTCAGTTCCTCGATAAAATGCGTGGGAATGCCGGCAGCCTCGAATTTCTGAAAAACAAGGTTCGTCATGCGGTTGTTGATCACGCCCTTGCCCTGGATCGTGCCCTTTTTGACGCCGTTGAACGCGGTCGCGTCATCCTTGTAGCTAACGATCACGACATCCGGATCATCCGTCGCAAATACCTTTTTTGCTTTTCCTTCGTAAAGCTGTTCTCTTTTTTCCATGTCCTTCTACATTCCTTTCGAATACTCTCTTACAGATATCATCTCGTGCCATTAGAACTCACATTCGTCCGCATGCGGACACAGCCTAATTATTATAGCAAAGGGCTCTTTTAAAAGCAACCGCATTCAGACACTTTGGTCATGAAATTTGCCCAGAAATTCCTTCATTCTCACGTTGTCCGAGGCAAAGACCTCCTCGGGACTTCCCTCCACGGCGATGATCCCCTTGTCCATAAAGATGATATGATCCGAGATATCCCTCGCAAAGGTCATCTCGTGGGTCACGATCACCATGGTGATATGCTCCTCTGCCAGAGAGCGGATGACCTTCAGGATCTCGCCGGTCAGCTCCGGGTCCAGGGCGGAGGTGGGCTCATCAAAGAAAAGGATCCGCGGATTCATGCACAGGGCCCTGGCAATGGAGACCCGCTGCTTCTGTCCGCCGGACAGCTGGTAGGGATAGGCATTCTCCTTGTCGGAAAGGCCCATCTTGGCAAGGAGCTGCCGCGCCTCGGCAAACACCTCGTCTTTATTCCGTTTCTGCACCTTGACCGGCGCGTCCGTGATATTCTTCATTACGGAAAAATGCGGGAACAGGTTGAAGTTCTGGAACACGAGCCCGACCTCCCCGTTCTTGATGATCTCGCCGGAATCCGGCGTGTCAAGCCCCGTCGCGCAGCGCAGCAGCGTGGATTTGCCGGACCCGGACGGTCCGATGATCCCGAGGACTTCCCCCTCGTCCACATGCAGGGAAATGTCCTTCAGGACTTCCAGATCCCCGAAGCTTTTTTTGATGTGCTTCATCTCAAACAGTACCATAGTCTAGTCTCCGTCAATGATAATAGTTCAGCTTTTTCTCGCTCTTGTTCATCGCGATCGCCACCACAAGGTTAAAGATGTAATAGAAGATCGCGGCGATCACGAAGGGCAGCATCGTGGTCTGCGAGCTGGCGATCTGCTTGGCCTTGGTGAACATTTCGGCCACCGCCACCACGAAAGCCAGCGACGTATCCTTGACCAGCGTGATGACCTCGTTGGTCACGGAGGGCAGGATCCTCTTGATGACCTGGGGCATGATGATGCGGAAAAAGGTCTGGCTCTTTGTATAGCCGAGGATCTTTGCCGCCTCGTACTGGCCGATGTCGATGGACTCGATGCCGCCGCGGTAGATCTCCGCAAAATAGGCTGCATAGTTGATCGAAAACGCGATAAAGACCGCAATCAGGCTGTAGCTCATGGAAATACTGATCCCGAACAGAAAATACGGTCCGAAATAGACGACCATCAGCTGCAGCATCAGCGGCGTCCCGCGCATGATGGAAATGTAGGCGGAGACGATGGCGCGCAGAACACGGTTTTTCGACATCCGCCCGAAACAGATGATGAGACCCAGCGGCAGTGAAAACAGAAGCGTCACCACGAATATCTCCACCGAGACCAGCATGCCTCCGGAAAGCTGCTGGATCATGACTCCTAAACTCATATCGTTCCTCCGATTCAGAATTTTGGATCATAGCGCAGAAAGGACAGAGGGCGCATCACGTACCCTCTGTCCGAATGATCCCGTATTTTATTCGGCTGCTTCGTCTGCTCCGATGCAGATCATCGATGCATCCACGTCGTACTGCTCGGCCAGCTTGTCAAACTCACCGGCCTCATACAGCTTTACGACCTCGGCCCACACGGTATCACGAAGCTCTTCGTTGCCCAGCTTGAAACCAATGCCGTACTGCTCGTTCTGGATCGCCTCGTCGAGGATCACGTATTTGCCTTCGTCTCTCTTGGAGAGCTGGTAGTTGGCCACGCCTACATCGACCGCGACGGCGTCCGCCGCGCCGGAATCCATGTTCATGAATGCCGTATTGTAATCAGCGATCTCGGTCAGGGAACCAAAGGAAGCGGTCAGCTCCGCATTGTCCTCGCTGTTGAGTGCTTCAAGTGCTGCCGAAGCTGCCTGCACCTGCACGTTCTTGCCGGCCAGGTCCGCGAGGGCGCTGATGCCGGAATCCGCGGCTACCACGATGACCTGCTGGTTGTCAAGGTAGGCGGGCGTCCAGGTATAGCTGTCTTCACGTCCGTTGATGGTAAAGCCGTTCCAGATACAATCGATATTGCCGGAATTCAGCTCCATGTCCTTGGAATCCCAGTTGATGGGCTTCTTGACCAGTTCCCAGCCAAGGTTGTCGCAGACCATCTGTGCGGCGTCAAGGTCGAAGCCGACATAGTCGCCGTTGTCATCCATGTATCCGAAAGGCGGATACTCGGCGTCAAAACCGACCGTAAAGGTGGTCGTCTCCGCGGATACGGTCATGCCGGAAAGCATGCCTGCAGCCATCACGGCCGCCATGGTCAGTGCAAGTGTTTTCATCTTCATAATGGTATCCTCCTGCTAATTGCATGTATTGCACGATCAATGCAGACTCACTGTCGCATTACTGCGTAGTCACTCTACTTCGTGAAAGCATTATGATTGTACCATTATGTACGTTTCTTGTCAAGAAGTATGATTCAGGAGAGCGTGCTCCGGTGATAATCCCTGGTGATCTCCGCGATCAGCTCATCCACATGCTGGCTGTAGACCGGTTTTTCCGGGATCCGGGCAAAGCGCTCATTCTTCTCCTTGACCGCACGCTTCACCGCCGGAGGGACCGCCAGCTCCGTCAGCCGGCTCTCATACTCGATCGGCGTACGGACACTGCGGAAGGCGATCAGGTAATCGATCAGGTCCTCATCTCTCCCGCTGGTCTCGTAGGCCTGGTAGAAACACTCCAGCGCCTTGTCCATCTGGAAAAGCCTTGTATAGGCGCATCCGAGGTTATGCCGGACCTTTGCCGTAAGCTCCCTCGCCTCCACCGTCAGGTCCTCATCCCCGGACAACTCCGGCGAATCCAGCAGCTCCCGGTATACACGGATCGCATTCACGTACATACCGTTCTCCATCAGCTGGTCGCCCTTCCTCCTCTTCCGGAAAAGCAGGCGCTCCGTCCCCTGCCTGGCCAGGCGCCCGTTCAGGTCCCGGAGTTCTTCGTAGGTCAGGTAGTTGATCTCCTTGAAGATCGGATACAGGATATCCTCGATATCCGCGAATTTGCCGAGATGGGGCCGGAGCTTGGCCGCCAGGAGCGGCAGGGAAAGCTCTTCCTCGATCCACCGGCAGAGGTCCTCGTTGATCAGGGTCTGGTCGATCAGGTACAGATTGTGATAGAGATAGTAGCAGAGCTCCTCGATCGAGTAGATGTTGGTACTGATGTTCTCGATATAGAACGGCTTTTCGGCCCGCCGGGTCTGACATAAGATATAGCTGCTCATTCCTTCGTCGCCTCCTGCCATCGTACGGTCTCCTTCCAGACCTTTTTGCTGGACGGATACAAATCCCCGAATCCAAGATCCTCAGCCATGACCACACAGTCATCCGGCGAGACATAATGCATGGACACCCGGAGCCGGGTCGTCTTGTTCGGCCGCGCGGGAAGACCGGGCAGCGTCATGGATACATGCTTTTTTTCATTCTCGCCCAGTACGGACACGGTAAAGACCAGGGAATCCCTGTCATCCAGGATCAGCTCGCAGGACGCACTGCACTCATACCAGTTGCGGCCGCTCTCGATCAGCGGATAAAAAGCATTCGACCCCATGACCCGCATGTCCATTCCCACGTCGCAGGTGACCAGCGACGTGCTCAGGAACCGGTAGCCCTTCAGCCTGTGGGTTTCCAGCCTTTCACGGCCGGCCGCGCAGGCGCCGCGGGCGAACAGGTTGTTGCCATAGTATACTTTTCTCTGCTGGAAGCAGAGGATCCGGATGGACTGCTTTGCCCATTCCTGGTCAAAGCCCTCCCCGGTGATCTGGATGCTGGAATACATCTCCCGCCCCAGTGTCTTCTGGATAAAGATACAGAAGGTCTCATCCCGGCCTTCGCCCTCCGGAGGAAGATCCGTCTCCTGCGCATCCTCAAAGCGGACGATCATGGGACGGGCCTGTCCGCGGATCGTCATCCGGCGGAACCGCACCTGGTTCCCGTCAAAGGCATACCAGGCGACACTCCGCGTCAGCGGCTCCTTCTGCTGGGTCATGGCATAGTAGAAAAAGCTCTCGTCATAGTCCAGCAGGAGATAGTGGTCCTCCGGAAGGCCCAGAATACGCAGGGCTTCCTTCAGATTCTCCACCCGGACCGCGTCAAGACTTTCGCATGTCACGGCCAGGCATCTGGTATTCTGTATCACGTTCATGACGCCCAGGTATTTGAGCACACCCCGCAGGAACTGTGCTGTCAGCCCGGCCGGCGTCTCGGTCTCGCTGCCTATCTGGACCGGCTCCCGGCTCCCGGAGATCCCGAACAGGTCCTCCAGAAGCTCGCCGCCCTTTTCACGGGCAAAATACCGTGCTTCCACCCCGACGACAAAGTCTCCGCCGTCCGCCTTGCGGCCAAGGACCGTCGGCACCTCCGCCTGGCTTCCTCCGGCCTGGAGGGACAGGGAACGGGGCTCGTCCGCCTTACGGTCGTAATAGCAGAGCTGTGTCACATCTTTTCCAAAATCGATCCCGATGATCAGATCCCGAATCTCGTTCATATGCTCTATCCTTTATCCCGGCCAAACATGTCCGGCTATTCCTTGTCAATGGGAAACATTTCATTCACATACTGCTCCTGCCGCAGGAACTTCCGGAGCTTTCCCGTCACGTCGGAGCCCTTCCCCAGACGTCTTGCGGAAAGGATCTGGTTGATCTGCTGGTATTTGCTGACCGGCCGTCCCTCGAGGCGGTTCATGGTCACCACCCGCTCCGCCGTCCGCCGGGTATTGCCGTTCTGTTCGATCTCAAAGAAATACCGCAGGGTCTCCCCGTAAAAGAGAGTGAAGGTCCTTGTGAAGATCCCTTCGTAGGAGGTGGTAAGCGGCTTGGTCCGGTAGCCTTCCTCGCCGCCGATCCCCGCATCCAGGCTGTAGTACAGCATGACCCGGGCGTCCGGATCCGCATGGCATTCCACGAAGATCTTGTCGTCCAGCTGGTACGGGCTCAGCATCGCGGCCGGGAGCTTCCGGTAGAAGGAAAAGACGAGTCCGTCCTTTACGTTCTCCTCAAGGAGTCTCTGCTTGAGGCCTGCGTTATGCCCTTTCGGATCCTTCTCTTTTACGATGGCCTGGAACAGAGCCAGACGGCAGACGCGGTCCACCGGCCAGCGGCCCTCGCAGGCTTTCTGCAGACAATCCCGGATAAAGGGGCTCATGGCGTATTCCTTGACAAAGATCCCGTAGGCCGTCTGTGTCAGGTAGGCGCCAATCACCTTGTCGTTTCCGGAATGGCCGATGTAGGCCTCCAGCACCTTCTCGCCCTCCTTGCGGTAATCCTGCGCCAGCATCAGAAGCAGCAGGATCCGTTCTTCAAAGGAGTATGTATCCAGTTCAAATCCACGGGCGCTCTCGAAAATGCCGAGCAGTTCGTCCATCGGCCCGTAGCGGTACTGCATCAGATACCGGAGGATCACTTCGTCATGGAGGCCGCTCCGGTAGACCGCGGAAGCCAGTGCCAGGAGCTCGTCATTCTCCTCCATCTCGCAGCGGACCAGGCTCCGGCTGGTGAGCCTGAGAAGGGCACTCTTGTCGAGTCCCTCCACGCCGATGTCCTCCACGATCTTCAGGGCCTCCGTATACAGTCCCCGGTCGATCAGGATAGACAGAAGCAGCTGCCGGTCAGGCAGTGCGTAATTCCTGTAATCGATCTTTTTGAGACGCCGGTCCAGGGAATCCCCATGGACGTTCGTCCGGTAATGATCAAGGATCTTCCGGCGGACCTGCTGCCGGTAGGCTTCCGAGAAATCCTCGCTGGCGGTCAGCTGCTCAAACAGAGGCAGCGTCTCCCGGTCGATTTCGGTATCCTCGCAGATATGCAGGAGGATCCCGGCATCATGGATGCCGAAGGGCATGATCTCCGAAAGGAACCGGTTCTCATCCAGCATTTTTTTGCAGCTGTAATCCACCGTCGCCCCGTAGCGGCGCTGCTGGTCGTCCTGGAACAGGATGACCGCGTCCTCCGTGTAGATCCGCGGATAGGCGATGCCCTGGATGACCGGATATGTCTCCTCCCCGGAAAGCTGGTGATGACGTACCACCACCGTGTGGATCCGGGTATCGTCAAAATACAGGCGGTTCACGAACAGCAGGCGGCAGAGTGCCTCGGCCTCTTCCTCGTTCTCCGGTTTTCCGAGGAACTCCTGGTAGATACAGGCGTAATCCTCGTTCATACGGCCTTCCAGAAGCTTGGCTCTTGCAAAGGCCCTGATATTGTCACGGTAGCTCTCGTAGGTCTCCGGGTCCTTCTCCTTCGCGCTGATCACACAGGCATAGAGATAGGCCTTGCGGGCGTCCCCGAGGCTGTCGCTGTTGTAATGGAAATACATCAGCAGGGACTTGGGAAGCTCCTGCCGGTAGCTCGTATCCATGGTCTCCACATAGTACTCGTAGATCCTTGTAATGCGGATCCCCTGCTCCACCGCCTTCTGGTACCAGGGGAAGTACTCCTTCCGGCGGGGATTGCCGAGCATGATATAGCGGCAGATCGCTTCCAGCGAATCCTTGGCGGGATAAGCCCGGCAGACCTCCGAAAGTGCCTTGTACATGCTGTAACGGAAGGACTTTTCATAGCCCGACAGATAGGCAAAGCGCATGGAAAGCTCTTCGGTCAGAAGGCCGTTCTTTCCCGCGAACAGGAAAACCTGTTCCCAGAAACGGCTGAGCCTTCGGAGCAGGTTCACGTTCCCGGAAAGCCGGTTGTAGGCTTCCGCATAGAGCACGGGATTCATGCAGCCCCGCTCAAACAGTTCCTCCATCATGAACAGCGCCTGGGAGGGCGACTCCTTGATGGCGGGATCCAGCTGCAGAAGCGTATAGAAAAGCGGGAAGCTGTTTCCCTTTTGGTTATAGAAATTGTGCAGGCGCCGTACCGCCGCCTCCCGGTCGCTGTAAAGTCCCGTCACCGTGCAGAGGTACAGATACACCCCCGCAAGCTCCAGATCCTCCCGGGTAAATGATTTATCCTGGAAGCTCGTCAGCACATTCCTGGCCTCGGCATCCCTGCCCTCCTCGTGGAGAACAAAAGCGTCATAGAGGCGGTACTCCGGATAATCGAAGCCGTCCTCCTTCAGCCTGTTCAGTGCATAATGGCTGCTGACCGCCCAGGCAGACTGGTTGACCCGTCCGCTCCGGTAATCCCTGAAATCCTTCCAGAGACTCAGCCTCTGCTTCTTTTCACTGCTCTGGACGTCCGCGCCCGGATTCGTATCCCGGCTGGCCGTCACACGGCAGACAAGCTCCTGGTACGGACTCCGGATGATCAGCTTTCCGAACTGGCTTCCGACGCCCAGCCTGTCTTTACGGACCACGTAAGTCAGGTGATACCCTGTCCCGATAAAGTCGTCATCCGTGATCACATGCTTTTCGGGTTCCAGAAAATCCCCCTCCGTGATCACGTCCAGCCGCAGATGTCCCCACCCGCTGCGTGTGATCCGGATCTCATCGCTCAGGGACTCCCTGACCCCGTAGATCTCTTTTTCCTTCTGGTCAAGGGAGAGCATGACCTTGTCCTTTATTCCGGCCGCGATCAAAAACTCCTCCAGATGCTGGTAAGTGACGGGCTGCTTTGACAGGCCTGCGTACAGGGACCGGATCTTCCCGGAAGCCCCGGAAAGGAGCATCGGAAAGCTCTTGTCCTTGAAAAGCCGGTAGGCTTCGCGGAAATCCCGCTCCGCCAGCGCCCCGAAGGCCTCGAGCGTCCGGATCCTGTCCGCCGAGGAATGCGCCTCCAAAGGCCTGATCCCGATCTCAAAGGGAAGCTTGTATTCTCCGACGCTGGTCGTAAAGCACAGCCATCCCTTCAGGACCTCTCCCGGCGTCATCCCCTTCAGGTCGACGCCGAAGGGCATCTGCACCGTTGTCCCGGCAAACTGGTCAAGTCCCGGAACGACGCGCCGGTCCGAGCTTGTCACATAGCCGCTGATCCGCTCGTCGGATTCCGTACCGAGATACAGCTCGTCACGGATCAGTTCCTCCCCGTCCGCAAAGACCGAGATCTTTTCCCGGGAAAAGAGAAGTCCGGGAAGCTCATAGGTAAACCTGCCCTCCAGCAGCTGTTCCACTCTCTTCTTCAATCTGCTCACCCTCTCGTGAATCATAACCCTTCGTTGTCATCCCTGCCATCTGGCCACTTCGTCACGGCAGGGAATGGATCCCGCGGCGCCCGGCCGGGTCACGGCAATGGCGGCTGCCTTGGCCGCTGTCCGAAGCGCCTCTTCAGGGCCTTTGCCCTCCAGCAGTCCGGTCAGAAAATAGCCGGTAAAGGTATCGCCTGCCGCCGTCGTATCGACCGCCCTGACCTTGAAGACCGGCTGCCGGTACACGGATTCGCCGTCCCGGAAAAGAGAACCGTCCCCGCCCAGGGTCAGCAGGACCTGCGCCCCGCCGTAAAGCTGTTTCATCCGTTCGAGGATCTTCTCCGGATCCTTCTCCCCGGTGATCTGGCCGCCCTCGATCTCATTGATCATGAACAGGTTGACCAGGGACAGGTCGCAGCTGTCAAGGTTACTGTCAAAGGGGGACGGATTGAGTGCGATCTTCATCCCTCTGCCATGGGCCTTCTGCATGATATAGGCAAGCTCATTGATCTCATTCTGGAGCACCAGCCAGTCGCCTTCACAGAAGGCCGCAAGGACTCTGTCCGCGAATTCCTGCGTGATGCAGCGGTTGGTCCCGCCGAACAGAAGAATACTGTTCTGTCCGTCCTTATCGACCTGGATCACCGTGTGTCCGCCCGGGCCGCTTTTTCGCTCCACGAACCGGGTATCGACCCGGTTGGCCGAGAGCTCCTCAAGCAGGATATCGCCGTCATCCCCGACGAGGCCGGCATGAAAGACCGGTGCTCCGGCCTTCGCAAGGGCGATGGACTGGTTGAGTCCCTTCCCTCCCGCAAAGATCGTCCGGGAGGAGGCCGCGATCGTCTCGCCCGGAAGCAGGATGTGATCCACCTGATACACATAATCCACATTCAGTGACCCGAAATTCAGTACCTTCATCTCTTGTCCTCCTGCCTAAGCACCTTAAAACCCGTCTGTACGTCAAGCATTCCCTGTGGAAACTTCTTCACGCCGTCTCAGAATGTCATATTCCTGCGCCTGCCCGCCCAGATCCACATACAGGACCTGCTGCGGATGCGGGGCGCTCTCCTGTTCGGTACCGTCCTCCGTCAGGATCCGCCTGACCACGGCACGCAGGTCGGTCCCGTCCGGTTTCATGATCCCGATCTCTTCCCCCACCAGGAATTTGTTCCGCTGGGTGATCCTCACAAGACCGTCGTCCCGGACCTCCTCCACAAATCCCAGATAGGTATATTCCTTTACATAGGTGTTGCTGTCATAGATCTGGCTTTCCGTCCCCGGTCTGCCGTAAAAGAAGCCGGTGGTGAACTGCCGGTAGGTGCAGCTCACGATCTGTTCCCGGTACCAGTCCATATGGGCCCGGTAGAGTGCCGGATCCGCGAGAAGGTCGTCAATGGCCTTCCGGTAGGTCCTGGCCACCGTCGCCACATACAGGGCCGTCTTCATGCGCCCCTCGATCTTCAGACTGTCCACGCCCGTCGCGAGCAGATCGTCCAGGTGTTCGATCATGCACAGGTCCTTGGAATTAAAAATATAGGTACCCCGCTCGTTCTCAAAGACCGGCATATATTCACCGGGCCTCGTCTCCTCCACGATCGAATATTTCCACCGGCAGGGATGGGTGCATTCTCCCTGGTTGGCGTCCCGCCCGGCAAGAAAATTGCTCAAAAGGCACCTCCCCGAATAGGAAATGCACATGGCTCCGTGGACGAAGGTCTCGACCTCCATGTCCGCCGGGATATGTTCCCTGATCTCCCGGATCTCTGCAAGAGAGAGTTCCCTTGCGGATACCACTCTTCTGGCGCCGAGGCGGTGCCAGAAAAGGTAAGTCTCATAGTTTGTATTGTTCGCCTGGGTGCTGATGTGGCAGTCGATCTCAGGGCAGATCTCCCTTGCGTAGGTGAAGATCCCCGGATCGGCGATGATCAGCGCATCCGGCTTAAGCTCCTTCAGCTCCTGCAGATAGGCCCTCACGCCGGAAAGATCCCGGTTGTGCGCCAGAATGTTGACGGTCACATGCACCTTGACCCCGTGGGCATGGGCAAAGGCGATCCCCTCCGCCATCTCCTCCCGGGAGAAATTGTGTGCCTTGGCCCGGAGCCCGAAGACTTCTCCGCCGATATACACCGCGTCCGCTCCGTAGAGCACGGCGATCTTAAGCACCTCCAGACTGCCGGCCGGAACCAGCAGCTCCGGCTTTTTCTGTATATTCATTGTTCCAGTGTCCTCTTTGTATTCTCCGTAAGCTTAACGGTCAGGGCCGCTCCGTCTCCCAGCGGAAGCACGGAAGTCGAAAGAGCCGGATCATGGGTCAGGGTATACAGGTATTCCCGCATCCGCTTATAGATCGTCCGGTTCCGGCGTTCCACCAGATAGCGGGATTCGATCAGGTCACCCTCCTGCAGCACGTTGTCCGAAAGAAGGACGCCGCCCGGTGCCAGCAGCCGGAGAATGTCCGGCAGCCAGTGGATGTACTGGCCTTTTGCCGCATCCATGAAGATCAGGTCGAACTCCCCCGAAAGCTCCGGAAGAAGTATCCCCGCATCTCCCTCGAGCAGCCGGATCTGTCCGGACCTTCCTGCCCTCCTGAAATTCTCCCGGGCTCTTTCTGCCCGGCCGGCATCGTGCTCGATCGTCACCATCTGAAGATCCGCGGGACCATACTCACAAATAAGAAGTGTGGAGAAGCCTATGGCTGTCCCCACCTCCAGAACTCGCGCCGGCCGCTTGACGGCCAGCAGCGTCTTTATAAAGCTCTGCATCTCCCGGCGGATGACGGGCACCCGCCCGGAGACCGCCTCCTGTTCCAGTTCCTCCAGAAGATCCGTATGGCCTTTGTCCAGCGAGTTGAGATAGGTTCTGATCCTTTCATCCACGATCACGGGCTCTCGGCTCCTTCCTGTTCCTTGTCTCCGGCCAGGATGCCCATGATCCTCGTAGGCGTATAGGCTGTACTGAGAAGATATGTGCCCGGCTGCAGCTTGCCATGGTAATTGGATACCAGCTCCTGCGCCCAGAACACGTACGCGTTTTCGATCAGGCCCTTGCTCTCGAGCGTCTTCGCCACCTTGAGCACGGAACTGCCTTCGGGGATCACCACCGTGACCTCCTGTCCGTCCCCGGGGCTCATGGCCTGCTGATTGAAAATGTCATATCCGAAATGAAATGCCATCGTTCCGATCCAGAAGAGCAGTACGACCACGCAGACATAGAAGGCGATCCTGAAGACGCCGCCCGCGATGACCAGTCCGACCTTTCCGGCCTTATCCTTCACATTTCCCACTTCTTCTCCTCCTGCCTACAGCTCCGGAGCATCAAAATCAATGCCCTCTGTCAATGTGCGGCAAACCTTCTGTACCAGGCGGCAGAGCGCCAGCTCCGCCTCCAGATACGCATTCACCTGCGGGATCTTCTGAAGGCTGGCCGACTCCTCGTAGACCCGCTGCATATCCACATCGCTCCCGCCCTGGTGAAGGTGGAAATTGGCTCCGCGGAACTGCTTCACCCGCTCCCGAAGAGCCGGGTCCGCGGCCAGCCGTTCCTCCTCCTGCCGGTATGTCCTGTAGACCGCACTTTCGCGGATCTCCTGCAGAAGCTCCCATGTGCTCCGTTCAATCTCGTCAAGCTCATCCATCATGGTTTTACTCCCGGAAGCCTCATGCTTCCATGATGATCGGAAGGATCATCGGACTTCTCTTGGTACGTTTCCAGACATAGTTGCTGAGGGCATCCTTGACCTCGGTCTTGATACGGCTCCAGTCCGTGACCCCTTTATCGATGCATTTTTCGAGGGCCTCCTCCACGGCGTCCCTCGCATGTTCCATCAGATCCTCGGATTCCCGCACGTAGACAAAGCCGCGCGACACGATATCCGGACCCGCGAGCACCACATTGCTGTGGCGTTCCAGCGTCATGACGACGATCATGATGCCGTCCTCCGCCAGATGCTGACGGTCCTTCAGGACGATATTGCCGACGTCGCCGACGCCGAGGCCGTCCACCAGGATCGCGCCCGTGTGAACGGAACCGGTGACCATGGCGTTCTGTCCATCCAGCTCCAGCACGTTGCCGGAGGAAAGGATGAAGATGTTCTCCTTGGGGATCCCAAGATCCTCCACCAGCTGCTTCTGCGCAGTCAGGTGACGGTATTCCCCGTGAACTGGGATCGAATATTTGGGACGCACCAGCGAGTAGATCAGCTTGATCTCCTCCTGGCAGGCATGCCCGGATACGTGCGCATCCTGGAAGATGACCTTGGCGCCCTTCATGTACAGTTCGTTGATGACCTTGGATACGGCCTTTTCGTTGCCGGGGATCGGATGCGAGCTGAAGATGATCGTATCGTTCGGCTTGATCGTGATCTTCCGGTGGATGTTGGCCGCCATCCTGGAGAGGGCTGCCATGGACTCGCCCTGGCTGCCGGTGGTGATCAGGACCACCTTGTCATCCGGGTAATTGCGGACCTCATCGCTCTCGATCAGCGTCTGGTCCGGGATACGCAGGTATCCAAGCTCTGCCGCTGTCGAAATGACGTTCACCATGCTCCGGCCTTCGACGGCCACCTTGCGGCCGAACCGGTAGGCCGTGTTGATGATCTGCTGGACACGGTCCACGTTGGACGCGAAGGTCGCGATGATGATGCGGGACGTCCTGTATTCACTGAACAGATTGTCAAATACGCGGCCGACGGTCCGTTCGGACATGGTAAAGCCGGGCCGTTCGGCGTTGGTGCTGTCGCACATGAGCGCGAGAACGCCTTTACGGCCGATCTCGGCAAACCTCTGCAGATCGATGGCGTCCCCGTAGACCGGGGTATAATCGACCTTGAAATCCCCGGTATGGACGACGATCCCGACCGGCGAATAGATGGCCAGCGCGGACGCGTCCTGGATACTGTGGTTGGTCTTGATGAATTCTATGGCAAAGTCGCCCAGGTTGATGACCTGGCCGTGACGAACTTCCTTGAGCTTGGTACTGTTTACGAGATTGTGTTCCCGAAGCTTGTTGGTGATCAGGGCAAGCGTAAGCCGGGTGGAATAGATCGGGACGTTGATCTCCCTGAGAACATAGGGGAGAGCACCGATATGGTCCTCGTGACCGTGGGTGATCACAAAGCCCTTGACCTTGGAAATATTCTCCTTCAGATAGGTGACGTCCGGGATCACAAGGTCGATCCCCAGCATGTCATCCTCCGGGAAGGACAGGCCGCAGTCCACGACCACGATGCTGTCTTCGTATTCAAAGGCGGTAATGTTCATACCGATCTGCTCAAGGCCGCCGAGCGGTATGATCTTAAGTCTGGAATCGGACCTGCGTCCATGCTTCATCACATTGCGCACCGGGCGTGTCACCACTTCCTTGAGGACGGAATGGGCGGCCGCCTGGCTCTGGGGTTTTTTGGTCCGGGCTGTTTTGGCCTGGCGGACCGGTTTGGACGGCCTGGCCGCCGGCTGCAGTCTGGTATTTGACTGCTTCAGGGTCTGCTGCTTTGTGCTTTGCTGTTTGCTGCTCTGCAGCTTCGTGATCTGCTGTTTACTGCTCTGCTGTTTACTGTTCTGCTGTTTATTGTTCTGCTGTTTATTGTTCTGCTGTTTATTATTCTGCTGTCTGCCGGCATTCTTCTGGACCGGCTTCTGGCTTCCTTTCTTTTTACGTGTATTCTTTTTAGCGGTCCCGGCTTCGTTCAGCATGCCGGCGTACCCGCGGTTTCGATTCTCATTGCTCAAACAATGCACCTCCATGTATCTCTTATCTTTCGAGATCCACGTCATCCATCATCTGTTGAAAAACCTTATAGACTGCATCCAGTTCCTCGTCATCCTCCAGCATTTCATAACATGCCTGCGCACTGCCTGTATCCGATATGTCTTTTAGAATATAAGCGGAGGCTTCATCCTCCAACGAATCCGATACCAGTAAATACGTAATTCCGGCGATACAGGTCTGCTCTTCGATATAAAAATCAGTCTCCGTTCCATCGTCTGACGTAAATCTCAATTTTTCCATTTTGTGTTTTCCTCCGTGTTCGGGACAGAAGAAAGTCCTCTTTTGTGTCCGGTCCGGCCTGCTGAGCTCTCTCAGTCTTCAAAAGCCTGCCCGGAACCTTTTTCGAACTGCAGGGAATCCATATATCCCTGCAGGATAAAAACAGCAGCCAGCTGATCCATATGCTGCTTTTGCCGCTCTCTCGGGATGCTGCTCTCGGTCAGCGTCCGCTCCGCGGCGGCCGTCGTCAGCCGTTCATCCCACATAACAACAGGCAGGCCTGTCCGTCTCTCCAACATTTCCTTGAATTCCAGAGATTTCAAAGCCCGCTCGCCTACTGTGTTATTCAGATGTTTGGGATAGCCAAGCACGATCTGTCCGGCCTGGTACTCCCTTGCCAGTTCTTCGATCCGCGAAAGCGTCTGCCGCAGATGGTTCTCCTTCTGACGCCAGATCGTCTCCACGGGCTGCGCCGTCAGGCCCAGCGGGTCACTGACAGCCACGCCTACGGTCCTTGCGCCGTAGTCCAGTCCCAGGATCCTCATTCTTCCTCCCAGGATTTGTTCCGGATGTACTCACTCAGGAGCTCCTCCACCAGTTCGTCCCGCTCCACCTTCATGATCTTGCTGCGGGCGCCCTTGTGGCTGGTAATGTAGGTCGGGTCTCCGGACATGATATAACCCACGATCTGATTGACCGGATTGTAACCCTTCTCCTCCATGGCCCTGTAGACGAAGTCGATCACCTCTTTGACTTCGAGCTCCGGTTCCGGCTTTTTACTGAAAAACTGTGTATTGCCAAGATTGTTCTCTGCCATAGTTCCACGTCCTTATTTCATATTCCATTTTATTTTAATACATCTGCCTCCAAAATACAATTCTTTTATGCAGTCAGATCGGCGAAAAGAATATGCGGCGCGATAAACCGGTCCGGGACCACGTCCACGATCATGTTCTGATGAAGCCCCTCCCCGGCAGGAACCGCAACTGTAACATATTCCCGGCTGTGGCCTGTAAACACAACTTGCCCGCAAAGCTCGACCTGCTCCTCGAGAAGCACGGACAGGGTCCGGCCGATCATGGCCTCCTCAAAGGCCCGGGACTTCTCCTCGTTGAGAGCCAGCAGCACATCGCTCCGCTGCTTTTTGACGGCTTCGGAGAGCTGCCCCTCCATGGCGGCGGCTTTGGTCCCCTTCCGCCTGGAATAGGGAAAGACATGGGTCTCGTAGAAGGAGATCTCCTCGATGAACCTCCGGGACTCCTCGAACTCCTGCTCGTCCTCCATGGGAAAGCCGGTGATCACGTCCGTGGTGATGGCCGGAAGCTCATAATACCGGCGAAGCAGCGCGCATTTTTCCCTGTACTCCTCCGCGTGATAGCGGCGGTTCATCCGCCGCAGGGTCGCCTCGCAGCCGCTCTGCAGGGAGAGATGGAAATGCGGGCACACCTTCGGAAGTGCCGCCAGACTCTGTACAAATTCCTCCGTGATGATCCCGGGCTCCAGGGAGCCGAGCCGGATCCTCTCGATCCCGGGGATCCCGTGGACAAGCGTGATCAGCGAGAGCAGATCCGTCCCGTCCGGAAAATCCGTCCCGTAGGAGCTCAGATGGATGCCGGTCAGCACCACCTCGCGGTAGCCCTCCTCCGCCAAAGCACGGATTTCCTTTTCAACTTCCTCCGGACGGCGGCTGCGGACCCGCCCCCTGGCGTAGGGGATGATGCAGTAGGTACAGAACTGGTTGCAGCCGTCCTGCACCTTGATGAAGGCACGCACATGTTCGGCGGTCTTTTCAACACTCAGATCCTCGTAATCATGGGTCTGGTTGATCCTGATGATGTCCGCCTTTTTCTTTCTTTCCCGCTCAAATTCCTCGAGCGCCTCGATGAGATTTCCTTTGCGGTTGTTCCCGAGCACCAGGTCGATGGCCTCGTCCGCGAGGACCTTCTCCTGATCCGTCTGGACATAGCAGCCGGCCGCCACCACGATCGCGTCGGGATTCATGCGGCGTGCCTTGTGCAGCATCTGCCGCGACTTCCGGTCGGCGATGTTGGTGACCGTGCAGGTGTTGATCACATAGACGTCCGCGCCGGGCGCGAAGGGTACGATCTCATAGCCCGCTTTTTCCAGCATCTGCTGCATGGCCTCGGATTCATATGCATTTACTTTACAACCTAGATTATGTATTGCCGCTTTCTTTTTCATTCTTTTTTCACACATTTCACCTTGACTTTTAAACACTACACAGGTAAGATGATTTCAAGATAAGGAGGTTATCGATATGAAGACCGTTAAGATTTCTTTAAACTCAATCGACAAGGTCAAGGCTTTTGTCAACGAGATCAGCAAGTTCGACTGTGATTTTGATCTGGTATCCGGCCGGTACGTGATCGACGCCAAGTCCATCATGGGCATCTTCAGCCTGGATCTTTCCAAGCCCATCGATCTCAACATCCATGCGGACAATGCCGCCCTTGAAAAGGTCCTGGAAGTCATCGGCAAGTACGAGGTAGAATGATCCTCACTGCCGGACACAGGCACGGAAACGTATCCAAAGAGGAACCCTGAACGGGTTCCTCTTTTTTTCTCTCACCCTATCGTTATAACTTCCGTCGTGCGAAGCGCCGTCTCCATGAGCTCGTCGATCTTCTCCTCCAGCTTGCGTTCCGAGGCCCGGATCACGTTCACCACCGGCTTGGTCACCGGATGCTTGGCCACAAAGATCGTGCAGCAGTCCTCATAGGGCAGGATCGACGTCTCAAAGGTGCCGATCCTCCGGGCGATCTCGACGATCTCCTGCTTGTCAAAGCCGATCACCGGCCGGTACACCGGCATGGTGCAGACATCATTCGTCGCCATGAGGCTCTGCATGGTCTGGCTCGCGACCTGGCCGATGCTCTCCCCGGTGACAAGCCCGAGGCAGCGGTTTTCCTTCGCGAAATGCTCCGCGATCCGCATCATGTAGCGCCGCATGATGATCGTCAGCTCGTCATGCGGGCACTGGTCATAGATATACAGCTGGATGTCCGTAAAATTTACGACGTGCAGGCGGATCGGGCCGCTGTAGACAGCCACCTGTTTTGCCAGGTCCACGACCTTCTGTTTGGCCCGCTCGCTTGTGTAGGGCGGCGCGTGGAAATAGACCGCGTCGATGCTGACACCGCGCTTGGCGATCATGTAGCCCGCCACCGGGCTGTCGATCCCGCCGGACAGAAGGAGCATCGCCCGTCCGTTGGTGCCGATCGGCATGCCGCCGGGCCCCTTGATGCTCTGGGAATAGATGTAGATCTTTTCCCGGATCTCGAGGGAGATCACCTGCTCCGGCTCGTGAACGTCCACTCTGCAGTCCGGAAACGCTTCCAGGATCGCGTGCCCCACCTCGGCGCTCACCTCCATGGAGGTCATCGGATAGTGCTTGTTGGCACGCCTCGTGTAGACCTTGAAGGTCTTGTCAAAGCCCGGATGGGCGGCGCGTATGTATTCCACCACGTCCTTCTGGGTCTGTTCGATCCCCTGGTCCTCGCAGATCACCACCGGACAGAATTCCACGATGCCGAACACCGTTTTCAGGGCCTCTACGGCCTCGTCATAGTCATATTCTTCCGGGCAGAAGACATAGACCCTGCCCTGTTCTTTTTTTACCTCGAATTCCCCGGAGACCTTCGAAAGCGCCAGCCGCATCTGCTTTACCAGCGCGTCCTCAAAAAGGTACCGGTTCTTCCCCTTAATCGCGATCTCCGCGTATTTGATCAAAAATGCATGATATACCATCGTTATCCTCTCCGCTACCGGCGCGAATACCGCCGCAGCACCGGGACCAGCGTACCCAGGGTCTGCAGGCAGAAATCGACCTCTTCCTCTGTATTCTCTTCTGAAAAGCTGATCCGCACCGTACTCTCGATATCGGCGGCGGACAGCCCCATCGCCGTCAGGACGGCGCTCTTTTTACGCTTATGGCTGGAGCAGGCGCTGCCTGCGGAGATGTAGATCTCCTTCTCCTCCAGCGCGTGCAGCAGGACCTCGCTGCGGATCCCCTGGAAGGTGACGCTGATGATATGCGGGGCGCCTTCCCCCTGGGGCATACCGTTGATCGTCACATCCGGCATGGCAAGCAACCCGTCGGTCATCCTCCGGCGAAGCTTCAGAAGATGCTCCGTATTCGCATCCAGACGGCTGTAGATCTCCTCCGCCGCTGCTCCGAGGCCCGCGATACCGGGCACATTGTCTGTGCCGGAGCGCATGCCTTTTTGCTGGCCACCGCCCAGGATCTGGGGGATCACCTTCGCCCCGTTCCGGATATAGAGGAAGCCGACGCCCTTCGGCCCGTGCAGCTTGTGGCCGCTGACCGACATGAGGTCGATGCCCTGCTTTCCCGGATGGATCCGGTATTTGCCGAAGCCCTGCACCGCGTCCACGTGGAACAGGGCGCCGGGCGCCTTTTTGTGCAGGATCCTCCCAAGGTCCGCTGCCGGCTGTACGGATCCGGTCTCGTTGTTCACATACATGACCGACGCGAGGATCGTATCCTCCCGGGCCATCCCGGCAAACACCTCCGGCTGTACCACACCCCGGCTGTCCACCGGAATGAATTCCACGTCAAAACCCTGTTCCCGGAGGAACATGGCCGGCTCCATCACCGCCGGATGCTCGATGGCCGACACCAGGATATGCTGCCCGGCCCGGCGGTTGGCGTACGCCCCGCCGATCAGCGCGAGATTGTCAGACTCGGTTCCGCCCGAGGTATACAGGATCTCCTTTTCGTTCACCTTCAAAAGCGCAGCCAGGGAGGCTGTCGCCTTCTTAATATATTGTTCGGCCTCCACGCCCTTCTGATGCATGGCGGAGGGATTTCCGAAATCCTCCGTCATGGTCTTCACCACGATATCCTTGACGGATTCATAACACCTGGTGGTGGCTGAATTATCAAAATAGCATTCCACTCTTTCACTCTCCTGTTTCCAGCTGGAACATAAGGATCGACAGGATCGCCATCCCGGCCGTCTCGGTCCGCAGGATACGCCTGCCGAGAGTCATCGTACAGGCACCTGCCTCCTGCGCCTGGGAGACTTCCTCCTCCGTAAAACCGCCCTCCGGGCCGATGAAGATTCCGATGGACTGTCCGGGCTGTATGGTCCGCAGGAGCTCCCGGGTCTTTTCCATCCCCTCGGCCAGCTCATAGGGCATCAGGATCACATCCAGCTTCTCTGCTTCCGCAAGGGCCTCCTTCCAGCTCATCACGGGCCTGATCTCCGGGATCAGCATCCGCCGCGACTGCTTGGCCGCCCCCTCCGCGATCTGCTGCCAGCGCGCAATCTTTTTATCCGCGCGTTTCGGGTCCAGCTTCATGACACAGCGCTTTGTCTCCACCGGAACGATGCCGCAGGCGCCAAGCTCCACCGCCTTCTGGATGATCAGCTCCATCTTGTCGCCCTTTGGGAGGCCCTGGAACAGCCAGATGCGGTTCGGCAGCTCATACTGCGGCTCCTGCGCGTACAGGATCGTGAGGAGGATGTCGTCCTCCACACTCTCGATCCGGCAGTGGTATTCTTTTTTGTCCCCGTCACTGATCCAGAGCTCCTCCCCGGGCCGCATCCGCAGGACATTTCTGATATGATTGACATCCGCCCCGGTGATCACGATCCGATGATGCTCTTCATCGATCTGCTCCGGCGCCGCAAAAAAACGCTGCACGTCTCTTCAGTCCTTTCTGGCCGTCACGGACACCCACTCGCCCTGCCTTGTCACCTCGACAAGGGTAAGGCCCGCGTCCTTCACAGCTTTGACGACCTCGTCCTCCTTGACATCCAGGATGCCGGAGGTTATGTAATAACCGCCCTTCTTGAGGCAAGGTACGATGACCGGCGTCAGCGGCAGAAGCACGTCCGCCAGGATGTTGGCCGTCACGATATCGTAGCGGTCGTATCCGGCCCAGTCCTGTGTCTCTTTGTCGTCGATGATGTTCCCGATCACCATCTCAAAGTCATCATCGGCGATGTCGTTGGCTTCCTTATTCTCCTTCACGGCCGGAACCGCACAGGGATCAAGGTCTGTTCCCCGCACATGGGCCGCTCCGAGCTTCAGCGCCACGATGCCCAGGATCCCGCTGCCGGTTCCCACGTCGAGAAGCTGTGTCTCGTCCGTCACGAACTTTTTGAGCTGCCGGATCACCAGCTGTGTCGTCTCATGCATGCCCGTGCCGAAGGCGGTGCCCGGATCGATGTGCAGGATCATGCTGTACTGCTCCTTCTCGTCCACTTCCTCCCAGGAGGGGACGATCAGGATATCGTCCACATGGAACTGGTGGAAGTACTCCTTCCAGTTGTTGATCCAGTCCTTGTCCTCGGTGCTGGACTGTTCGATGGTGCCCTCGCCGATGTCCATATAGCCACGGATCTCGTCAAGCACCTGCTCCACATCCTCCCGGATCTTCTCCGTATCGGCATCCTCCTCCACATAAAAGCGCAGCGAGGCGGTGCCATCGTCCTCCGGGCCCTCCGGCATGATGTCCACGAACATCCGGCTCTTGTCCTCCTCCGAGAGGGGCTGGCTGTCCAGGATCTCCACACCCTCGATCCCGATGTCTGCCAGGGCGCTGATGATCACATCCTCCGCCTCTACGGTTGTTCTAATAGTAAACTGATTCCACTTCATTGTGAATCCTCCTGTTATCGATCAGTTCCTTTGTGCGGGTTTTTATAGTTCTCCCAGCGGAACCGGTTCTTCAGATTCAAGTTCATGCTGCACTTCAGTGGTGATCATCCTCCCCTGCGGGAAGCAGTCCGTTCAGCTTTTCGAAAAACCGCATAAACGGTTCATGCCGTCTGCCCTTCCGGTAAAACCGCCAGAAAACCTCCACCAGAACGAGCGCCGCCACGGCATCCACCAGGTAGTGCTGCTTCAGCACCTGGGTGGAGATCACGATCAGCACGGCCATCACAAGGGAAAACCGCTGGTACGCCTTCGGGACTTTTGGATTTCCCACGCATCCGCGCCAGCAAAGCCAGCTGACATAGCAGTGGATCGACGGAAACAGATTGGACGGCATGTCTCCACCGTCCACGGCATAGACGAACCGCAGCAGCATGTCCGACAGACTGCTGCCCGGTACCTCCGGACGCACGTTGGTGGTGGGAAGGATCAAAAAGAACACCAGGCAGATCAGGTGGATGGTGATATCCGTGGCCACCAGCCGGTAAAAGCCGTCCTTTCCCCAGGATGCAAACAGGATGTATCCGACACCCCAGAAGGGAAACGCCAGCACATAGATCCAGATAAAAGGCGGCAGGAACGGCACCATCCGGTCGATCCCCATCGTCAGGTCATAATGGTATCTGGAAGCGGTCAGCCATCCGCTGCCCGCGTAGATCAGCATATTCAGTACAAAGATCGAGATAAGCGGAAGTATCGCCCAGGCCGGTATCCATTCCCTAAGCAGGGCTCTTACTCTCTTCCTATTCAAATGCATGTCACACAAGCCCTCCCTTTACCATCATTTAACCTTACGATATCAAGGAAAAAAAGTCAAGGGCGGTGTTTCACCCTTGACTTTTTTTGACACATGCTGACCATTTATTTGACTTTGATCTGCATTACCTCACTCCATGAGGAATACTTCTTCACACCGTTTATTGTTTTGAATGTACGAATTCTGAAACAGTAGTATTGATTTTGTTTAAGACCTGTAATGTTCCTTGCGGCTTTTGCCCCGAAGGTCTTGATCCTGGCCTTCTTGAAATCACGATTCGTAGCATACTGCACCTGGCAGCCACTGATCCCTTTCAGATTATTCCAGTTCAGATTTACTTTGCCCTTGCCGGCTGCCTGCAGCTTTGAAAACGTAATCCTGGGCGGGTTTACAGTGATCTTTGCTTTGATCTTGGTCGTTTTGTAGCCGCTGCACTTGGGTGAAGTAATTGTAATATACGTTTCTCCGATTGCCTTCACCGTAACCTTGCCCTTGGAATCCACCGCAGCAATTCTGGGATTATGAGAGGCATAGGTCAGCTTTCCTTTTTTGTTGCCTGCCAGAACCACTGCCGAAAGCTTGAACGGTTTGCAGTTCAGCGGTTTTTTGTAATCCGGAACAGAAAGCGTCTGGGAAACGGGTGCATCGGCGGCATTACCAAAACAGGTCCAAAGCAGAAAACCAGGGGCAGATCCCGGATCTGGATCGCTGATCTTCACAATGATCTTTTTTCCAGATACTGAGCGAAGCTCGGCCTGCGTCTTTGGAAAAAACAGTCCCGTCTCCATCTCTTCACTGGTAAGCGCAAGAACATAGCGATCATAATTCGCAGACAAACCAATCAGTTCCTGCGGTTTTTCTGTATTCTCTGTCCCATCCGGGACAACCCACTTTGACAAGGTCTCCTTGCTTCCATCCTTGTACAGGATCTCTACCGGTATATTCCAATACCCGCCCGAATGACGGGCCTTAATGGCAGAGGTTTTCATCTTCATGGACTCAACAGATTTCTTCCCGAGATTCTTTCCTTCCGCCACATACCGGATCGTTCCCGAAAACGGGCTGTCACCCGTAACCGTCAGGTATATGCCATAAAGATAATGCGAAGACCCGGACACATAATAGCCCACATTACCGGAAATGGTTTCCTTCCGCCCAAAGCTGCTCTCCCGCAGATATGGCTCTCCTCTGTCATTTATAAAAAAGGTGCTGTTTAGACTTCCCTGGGAATCAGCCGTTGGCGTGATCCATACACGAAATACATCGTATGGTTGCGGACCGGGAAGGTACAGCCATGCGCTTTCTCCCTTTTTCAGCGAAAACTTCTGTCCGTCTTTCAGAACCTTCGTGCCATTTTTCAGGGAAACAGTCTTTTTACAAAGCGTCCTTGACTCGTCATTCTCCGTCAGTTTACAGGTATACCTCCCATCCGGAAGCCGGTTGGTCTTTCCCGGAACAAACGCAGGCTTTCCATCCGCATCATAGAACCGGAGGCAAAAACGTTCTCCGTGCATTCCCTCCGTATAAAGGTACTCAGGACGGTCTGCGTGATCCAGGGCGATTTTCCATACGGAAAGTGTTTCTTTATCACCGTTCTGATACGTAATCGATGCCTTACAGAATTTCCCGGAAGCAACGGGCTGTACAACCGTATCGGAAAGCCCCAGCTCTGCGCTTTTGACTGCGGCCGACTTTTGAAAATGAACCGTTAAACTATTCCCTGACCAGTCCTTCCGCTTGATTCCATAAAATGCATAGTCATGCGTCTTTCCCGTCGTATGCTGCAGATAACGGCTGTCCGCCCCCATAAAGGAAACCGCACCATTGGGATAGCTTCCAAACCCTGGATAAAAAGAAGCCGGGATGCCACAGTCAAACCGGTATGTGCCACTCAGAAGAACCGCCTTGTCAAACACAAAGAATACTTCCTCCTGGTCCGGGTCCACGGAATATTCTGTTTGCTCTGTTGACAGACTGATACCGTTGCGGATCAGCTCCTCTTCGGTAAACGGAACTTCTGCGGTGGCCGACGCAATATCTCTATCCTCGTTCACGATCACATGGAACGTATGTGTACCGTGATTCAGATACCGTGTCTTCAGTGCACCATCATCATCCGCAATAATAACAAAACTGTTCCCATATTCATCCACGTAAGGAGACGGCCAGTTGTATACGGTCATATACTCCTGAAACCTGAGCTCCGGATCGACAGGATTTCCGACATCCTGGTAATTCGCTGTAAGCAGGAAATCCCGGCATAGCTCCGTCATATTGTTCGATCGAAGGTTGTTTTTCTCTATCTCCAATGAACAAAGCACCGGTACGTCAGCATTCTCGACGGAAAGACTGCCTTTGATCTCTGCCGAACCATTTGTGGCTTCAATGCCGATGATGAGCTCAAATCCTTCAGGAAAATAAAGTGGATGAAAGCAATCCTCTACCTTGTCCTCCGTCAGTCCCACGACAAGATAATAGGGATTCGTTCCTCCCTCCCGATTGATTTCGCCGATAAAGGTACCGGTTTTTCTTACCGCATGAATGTAATAGAGTCCGGATTCTTTAATCTGGCAGCGGAAGATATGCCGCCCACTCCCGGTGTCCTCTGAAAAATGAAAATCTTTTATTTCACCCGGAACGATTTCTATACTACCGGAATCCGCCCCGACTTCCATAGCATCTCCGACTTCGGATGTGAGGATTTCCTCCGGGGCTTCTGCGTCTTTTTCAGGTTCCTCTTCCTCGGAGGCATATGTCTGCGGCTCTATTTCCTCCGGAATGGATTCAGATAACACGGCTTCGCCGTCTTCCTCTTCCGGTATCTGCTCTTCGGTTGACTCCAGCCCTGCGCTTTCAAGGCCTGCCAAAACCTCGTTGCCGCAGTCCAGCACCTCTGATTCGGCAGAAACGTGCAATGCAGCGTTTGTACACATAAGAAAAGATACTACCAACAGCAATGATATCTTTTTCATATAACTCATCTCCTCACTTTGTAATCAATTCATGTTTTTTATTGGCTCCAGTTCAACACCCCATTCCTTCATACGTGCACGAAACTCCTCCTCATCAACGGGGTATTCATCAGGAAAATCAATATAGGTATCCTTGCCCTTTTTCATTTTGACCTTAAATGAAACACAGATAAAAAACGGAAGATCGTAATGCTTTCTTAAGACAGTCTTTTTAAACCGTCTTTTCTTTTTTGAAAAAACTGCCCCGGTAAGCTGCCTGACCTGGAAAGATGACGATGGAAGGGATTCCCACAAAATGACATACTGTTTCATCGTCAGTTCGTCCCAGGAATAAAACTTTTTTAGCCACAAGTATTTTACGGTACATCCTCTTTCATCCATTACAAAAACTCTGAACAATGAATAATCCTTATAAACTAAGAATGCACAGGCGAACAGAATGACTCCGATATAGATTATCTTGGCTCCGGCGTCTTTTTTGAAATTAAATACATCCATTTCCACACACAGGAATGCCTCAAGAATGAGAAGTACAGCCAGCACTCCTATGATTGCTGCACGATCTTTTCCATTTCCTTTGATGGTCATTATAATCTCCTTCCACATTGTCGTTTGCATGTCCAAGATGCTCAGAGCTGTAAACAAGCAGCCCCGAGCATCCTTAAAAAATTACATTGTGACGGCAGTCATCCCATGGGGACGATATATCTCTGAGTATGTCGGCTTCCTTTTTTTATTGCTGTCATATAAACCAAGGGGCTTTACTCTTTCCAAAAAGCGATCTACCAAAAAACATAATGCCATCCATTATCATTATTTATTATGTTTCCCACCGTTTCCTTGTCAAGCTTTAACATATCCCTTATTATTCTGTACGCATTCACGTAATCATCTTCAAAATACACATATGCACTCCCCGTTTCTTCTCTTTCCTCGTTGATCTTCATTGGTATCGCAATGTAAATGACGTCATGATCTTTATAAAGGAAAACATGACCATGACCTCCTGCAGCAGGCTGATATTTTGAAGGAATAGATATCTGTTCATTCACATATTCCCGGTCTATATATGCCCTTTTGATATAGTTGATTAGTTTCTTCTTATTTTCCTTCCAACCTGTGTATCCAGAATCCCATGTGAAATACCACCAATCTCTTCCTTGCTGCTTGTAACCTATAGTATATTGATCTGTCCAGATTTCTTTACTATCACATATCATGCATAGAAGAGATTCTTCCTCGACGGTTGAATATATCAGCATTGCCCCACTTTTATGCGTAATCCCAGTCTCTTGCGGAAAGAAGGCAATAAAGTCCTCTTGCAATTTCTTATAATATAACACCTCACGACTATAACCACAAGCCTCCAAGTAATCTGAAGGAATCCGAATCAGACTGTTGACATCCAAAAAATCAGCATATGTTTTCTGGATATCCAGATAGAATTCCATACGTTTCTCTACATACAAGAATTGCTTTACACGAAAGATTATTTCATGCATGGGGAATGTCACAGTCATCACAAGGATACCTAGAAGGAAAATGCTCATTTTATAATTCTTTTTACGAAAAATTGTATGTATGCTCCAGCATATCCATAAGCCGTCAAGCCCTGTCAGAAGAATGAACAAAAAAATGCCTAAAATATCATAATACGCATTAAGATAATCTAAATAAAAGTAATACACAAATCTGATTACGAATAATACTATTGAAAAAACTATATATTTCAAAATCACCGCCTCCTCTTCTGCTATGTTTATCTAAAATCAAGGCCATGATACAGTATAAAATATCATGACCTTGAGCTTAAATCACAGAACCACATTTGAAAAGATTAATGTGTATAATGATTAAAACAGCAGAAATATTTCATAGCTATGCCTATTACCAAGGAATACTCCATGGTGAATTCAAATAATCATAGGGATTATGAGCTTGTTGCCACAACAAATATCCATACACTATCATCTCTGTATCACGAGGATCGTCCAAATAGGAATACCAGTGATTAAACTGTGGAGACTTTCCATGACAGAAATCCTGAATAGCTTGATATTTTCCAGCAAAGGACGCCAAAGCATTCCCATGAAATAACGCTGCTCCAACATAGCCGTAGTGAATATTACCAGGATCATCGTGTCTAAGAAGCTTATTTCTATAATAATAATCATACCCTGATATCATATCCCACTCAGATTTATTTTTAAAATCCCAGTCTCCACCCGTTTTGACTTTATTAACAAAAAACATTAATGTTGACCATAAATTGTGTTGCTTGCGATATTTAACTAATTCGGCATAGTTTTTTTCAATCTCAGTATCCAATTTTTCAGTCCAATCTATTCGTCTAGGATTATCATACGGAAAACTCATTACTGCCTTTGTCAGTGAAACCACGGCTACAATTAGAACCTGAACTCCAACTTTTCCATCTATATCTATCCGTGAGATTGGATTATTCAGACAATACAAAAACATATTCTTGCATAAATTAAAAATGCCTGTCTGAATAAATAAATCTGGACTAATAAATCTCCGAATTTCCGGATCATAGTATCGAGTCTTCAGGTAGTACATCCCGGTCTCTACATCATAATAGTAGCCGCGGTAACGGAAGGGGTTCTTCGCACCGACTGTGGTGGCCATGCTTCCGGTCGTGCTGATGATATTCCCCCAGCTGTCGTAGCTGTACTGCACCACCACATTACCGTTCCGGTCCGTAATGCCGATCACATCACCCTGCAGATTCCGGATGTACAGGTACAGGATATTGTTAAGGGTCATTCCCACCTGCATGCCTGTGGAATCATAGAAGTAGCAGATCGTGTCGCTCCCTGTCTTCTCCGACAGCAGCAGGCTGCCTCCCCAGCGGTATTCCGTCAGGGTCCCGTTGACCGTTTTCCTGATCCGGGCGCCACTTAAGTCATAGGCATAACTGACTGTGCTCCCATTACTGACTGACGCCAGCCGCCGGTTCGCTCCCCAGCTGTACGTGGTGCCTGTGCCCTTCTGTGTCATGCAGCCATTGGCGTCATAGGTGATGACCTTCCCGTTCCAGTT
>JAFTPT010000047.1 GCA_017463155.1 Blautia sp. | reverse complement strand
CCGACGGTGGCGCCGGAACCGGGCGTGACAGGAGAGCCGACAGGAACACCTGAGCCGACGGTAACACCAGAACCGGGCGTGACAGGAGAGCCGACAGGAACACCTGAGCCGACGGTAACGCCTGAACCGGGCGTGACAGGAGAGCCGACAGGAACACCTGAGCCGACGGTAACACCAGAACCGGGCGTGACAGGAACACCTGAACCGACGGTGACGCCGGAACCGGGCGTGACAGGAACACCGAGTGATCCAGAAGAGGCAACTTACAGTATTACATATAATCTGAACGGTGGTTCTTACAACAACAGCACTGCCGACATCGTGGAAACATATAAGAATGGCACAGTTATTACGATTCATGAGGAGCCGGTCAGAGAAGGCTATACCTTCCTGTATTGGAAGGGGTCGGAGTACCAGCCGGGAGATTCCTACACAGTAAGCGAAGATCATACCTTTACCGCACAGTGGAGCGAAGATACGAATCCGATTGTAATACCGGTGGATGAAAATCCGAAGTACATGCGGATTCACGGCGAAGTGATCTGGAAGGATTCCGATAATGAATCCGACAACAGGCCGGAAGAAGCGACCGTGAAGCTGATGCAGGGAGATACGATTGTTCAGGAAGTAACTGTAAGGCAGGGGATTAACGGCAGCTGGGAATACACATTTAATGATGTGCCTTTGTACACCAACGATGGGAAGAATCAGGCAATTCAGTATACTCTGAAACAAACCAAGGCAGATGGGTACAGATGGGAGGCTGCTTTTGTCTCCCAGGAGACAAATGGCGATGTGCTTGATGTAACTACCAAGATCACGAATACGCTGTCTCAGACGGAACAGGGTGAGGATGAGTCTGGAAACGGGAATGGCGGCAATAACTCGCAGACAGATAATTCCTCGTTAAACCTTAGTACCAATATTTCCACAAATGGAGGTTCTTCAGGAAGTTCATCATCCGGAGGCGGTTCCAGAAGCTCTACCGCGAATGTTGCTCTGGGGGCTTCCACAAGCGGAGGTGGATCCGGATCGGCCGGAACGTCTGCATCAAGCCATTCATCCAGTGTCAATGTTGGAGGAAAGAGCTCTACGACAGAAGTGCGGACAGGAGATGAAACGGATATTCAGATGTGGATCCTCCTGCTTGGCCTTAGTGGACTTGTGATCCTTCTGTATTGCATGAGGAAACGCAGAAAAGCAGAATAACTTCGGCTAGTCAAAAAAAGAGCTCCGGCGCTGCCAAGAGTGCAGTGCCTGGAGCTCACGGTGGAGTGTATGACGGGAAAAGGGTGGCGGTGCCATGAAGATCAGACGATCGACCGAAAAAGACTTTGACAGAATGATGGAGATCTACGGCTATGCAAGAAAGTTTATGGCCGAGCACGGCAATCCGAACCAGTGGGGCCCCACCAACTGGCCGCCGGAGGAACTGATCCATCGTGATATCCGGGACAGAAACAGTTATGTCTGCGTCAATGACAAAGGGACTGTCATCGGGACCTTCTTCTATGTCTTCGGAGAGGACATTGAGCCGACATACCGGGAGATCACGGAAGGAGGATGGCTGGATGACAGCCCCTATGGTGTCGTCCACCGGATCGCCGGGGACGGTTCGGAACGAGGGATCGGAGCGTTCTGCATCAACTGGGCGTATGAAAAATGCGGACATCTGCGCATCGACACCCACGGAGACAATACCGTTATGCAGAAGCTTCTGAAAAAGCTGGGATTCGTTCACTGCGGAACCATCTACGTGGAAGAAGACAACGATCCCCGCCTGGCTTTTGAAAAGAGCGGCAAAGAGGGGCACGGTCAGAAGCCGTGACCGCCTCCGGAGGCACCGCCGCCACCGCCGCCACCGCCTCCACCGCCTCCTCCGGAAGAGGAGGGCGGGTTGTAGGTGCGCTTTACACTGGCCAGCTTGGAACGGGCACCGGTTACGGCGATCCCGCCCCCGACCGTGGACAGAAGCACTTCCGCTGTGACCTTGTCGATGGCTGTGGTAAAGAGCAGGAGAGCATAATTCAGGATAAAGGCCAGGATCAGCGCAAGCAGTGCATTGGTCATATGCTTCATGCGCTGGGAGATCCGGCCGCCCCGGAGGAGGGTCATGACCTGCGAGAATGCCTTGGCGGCACACTTGTAATAATCACCGTCTGTCGCATATTCGTAGATGTTGTCGGTGATGGAATTCGCCTTGCCGACTGTGACGACCTGCTTCATGTTCCCGTCGGCACAGAGCCAGATATTCCGGTTGCCCATATCGATAATGAAAAGTACGCCGCTTTCGGAACCGAACAGCTCGGCGTATTTTATTTTGGAGTAGGGTTCGGTCCCTCGTCCGCTCACATATTCCGTAACCATGCCGGCATCACAGAACTGGGTGATGGCGGCCATTTCTTTTTGAAGTTTCTGTTCTTCCTCCGGCGTCAGGAGATCGGCCAGATCCTGCAGTGCGATGGAATATCCGGTCGCTTTGTTGACGTTGTTCTCCAGGGTGACGTCGGTGCTTTCCGCGAGTTCGTCCACGATATCCGACATGGACGTGTGAAGAGAAAGCCTGTCGGAACGGAGGATCACAAAGATCGTCCCCACGATGACCACAACAGCCAGCAGGAGGAGCAACGCGCCGCGGGACCGGGTCCCGGGGCCGGCCGCTTTTTTTGCCTCCGCTTTGACGGTCTTTTCCCAGAGAAGTGCATGGGTCGTGTCTGATTCATGCTGCGCCATAGCTTCCTCGGCCCGGTCGCCGGCCTCCCGGTCAAAAAAGTGCGGGGCCGGCTCCGTGACCAGCAGATTGTAGTGACGGATCAGGGAAAGAGCCGTGACGACGATCCCCAAAAAGGCAAGGAGCGTGCCTGCATAGTACCAGATGTCTCTGGCCGGATCCAGGAAATAGATGCCGGCTGCGACGACAATGGAGACAAACGCGCTGCCGATACCCGCGGAGATACTCCGGCGGGAGAGGGACCTTACAAGGCTCACGGCCTCGGAAAGAAGCGGGATCAGCAGGAAAAGCAGCACCAGGAAACAGATGTTCCGCACCTTTTCACCGGAGATGCTGCCGACGAAGAAATTCAGCAGGACCAGCACGCCCAGAAAGAACATGATACCGGAACTCAGATTGAGCTTTCCGAACAGGCCTCCCGCCTTTTTGGATGCTTTTTTCGGCTTGCGGTTCTTTGAGGACGGATCCTGGCTCCGGGAATTTTTGTGGACAGCCAGGTAACCCTTGTCATTCTCATGAATCTCACGTCCGTAGATCCGCCCGAGCTCATGTACATAGAGCAGCAGCATGGCCATGGCAAGCGCGGCGGAGATGAGAAGGGTGGTGTAAACCGTAAAGGTGAACAGCTGCTCAAACAGGAAGAACAGCGGAACAGCGGTCAAAAGGGAAAACAGAAGGTAGCGGAACGGGTCTACAGGGAGCTCCGCGGCCACCTTGCCGGTCTGTCCGTTGATGACCGAGTAGGCGACCCGGTTATTCTTCCGCCACGTCAGGAACCAGACCGGCAGCATGGCGGAACGGGTCCTGGTGATGCGTGTATGAAGTGCATGGACAAGATTCGAGGGCTTTGTCGGATTCTTATCCTTAAAATCGGTCTTGCTCAGGATCACGTCGAAGGCGGTATCGGAGGCCGCCTCCAGAGCATCTCTTTCATAGAGGGACACGTCGATATCCGCGGTATCGGCAAAGAAGCCCAGCATGACCGTGGGATTAAAATCCTCCAGTCCCTTGGTATCAAAGGGCGTGATACCGGTACTGATATCGTCACGGAAGGACGAAGAGGCATCATAGGGGATGCCCTCGTAGGAGATATCCGCTTTGCAGGTGAGGGAATAGGTCGTTTTGACATCGTAGTTTCCCTCCCGGGTCTGAGTATGTCCGCTCAGCTGGATATCCGGACCGATGGCGGTATCGTAGAGCCAGTAGGGCATATAGATGCCGCGGAAACGGTCGATGTAGTCCGGGTTCCTGACGCTGGAAGGCGCGTAGATGGCCTTTCGTACATGCCGGCGATAGGTATTCTTGCATTCCTCCCGGCTGATCGCAAAGGGGATGATGCAGTCCGGCTTTTGAAGGGTGCCTTCCTTCCGGGTCAGCATGACGAAGGAGCCGCAGTATGTGCAGTATTCGGCGGCGGTCAGATTGGTGCTGATGATCTCTCCGCCACAGCTCGGACATTGAAAAACACTGGCACCCAGAGCCTCTTCTCCGGAAACAGCCTGATAATCCGAGAAGGTATGGTAGTCGTATTCCGACATACAGCTTTCACATTTCAGCATCCGTGAGGCGATATCATAGCGAAGCTCGCCGCCACAGCTTGGGCATTGGTACATGGAAAACCTCCTGAAAAGAGCCGGAACAGGTCCGGGCGCGTGGCTGCCTGCGGGGACAGCCGGAACAGTAGTATGTATATCGTTAATTGTATCATAACCTGCTCCTGCCCTGCAAGCGGCTCACTTTTTCATTGCATTCTGGGAATGCAGGGGGTAAAATATCGGTAAATATGATCACAGTGTCAGGAACCATCCGACTTGAGACCTGAAGGAAGGAAAGAGCCCATGAAAAAAGAGAAGCTTACAGAAAAAGAACTGGAAGCACTTGAAAGACTGACAGATGCGGAAGATACGCTGATGAAGGACCTCTACGGAGATCTGTTCGGCGGCGGGAACAGTACACGGAAAAAGGAACGTACGCCCAAAAAGGACGACAGCCTGCCGAGTACGGAGGAGATCCTGAAGAAGGCCGAGGAGGACGCGGTCAAAAAGGCGCAGGACGCACTGAAGGAAGCCAAAGAGCTGCTCGGCAGAGAGCCGGAGCTCAGCTTCCCGGGGCGGAAGGCGGAGACGGACAAGGCGGAGCCAAAGCCCGGTGAGGAAGCCAAAGAGAGCCAGCAGCAGGAGGAAAAGCCCAAAGAGCCCGAGAAGGATCCGATGGAGCAGCTGGACGAGCTGATCGGTCTTACCACCATCAAGCACGACGTGAAGGAGCTGGCGGATTTTGCCAGGATCCAGAAGATGCGTAAGGATGAGGGACTCAAATCCGTACCGGTCTCCATGCATCTGGTCTTTACCGGCAATCCCGGTACAGGAAAGACAACGGTTGCGCGTATCCTTGCAAAGCTTTACAAGAATATCGGCGTCCTTACGGGCGGACAGCTCATCGAGGTCGATCGTTCGGGTCTGGTGGCCGGTTATGTCGGTCAGACAGCGATCAAGACCCAGGAGGCGATCCAGAAGGCCATGGGCGGCGTTCTCTTTATCGATGAAGCCTATGCACTTGCACGAAAGGATGACACCTTCGGCCAGGAAGCCATCGACACGATCCTGAAGGCCATGGAGGACCACCGGGATGAATTCGTGGTGATCGTAGCCGGTTATACCGGACCGATGGAGACCTTCATCAACAGCAATCCGGGCCTTAAATCCCGTTTCAACAAATATATCGAATTTCCGGATTATACGGTGGATGAGCTGGAGGGCATCTTCAAGCTCAACTGCAAGAAATATGACTATACCGTGGATGATGACGTCATGCGGCAGATCCGGGAGATCATCAAGCTCCGGAAGTTCGAAAAATGCGAGAATTTTGCCAACGCCCGTGAAGTCCGCAACATGTTCGAGGAGTTCATCACCAACCAGGCCCGCCGTGTGGCCGCGATGGAGGCACCGACCCATGAGGACATGGTCGCCATCACGCTCGCGGATCTGATGGACGAAGATATGCAGGAGAAGAAGGAGGAGGCTCCGGTTTCAGAGGAAACGGCCACTGAGGCAGAGAACGTGGTTTCCGGAGAAGACGCCGCACCGGCCGAGGACAAAGCAATCCCTGCAGAAAACGATACGATTCCGGAAGAAGACGTGGTATCCGGACAAGAAGACACGATTCCGGCAGAAGAAGCAGCAGAAGAAGATGTGGATATGACCGCTGAGGAGACAGAGAATGAATAAGATCGGCTTTCTCGGAATGGGGAATATGGCGCAGGCTCTCGCGGCCGGATTCCTGAAATCCGGCCTGGTCGGTAAGGACCAGATCTATGCCTTTGCGCCGGATCAGGAGAAACTTAAGCGAAATGCCGAAAGGATCGGCTTTGTTCCGGTCGGAAGTGCGGTCGAACTTGCCTCACGGACGGACACGGTTATTATGGCCTGCAAGCCTTACCAGATTGAGGAAGTGCTCGGAGGGCTCGGGGATGCATTGAACGGAAAGACACTGCTGTCGATCTGCGCCGGGTGGGACTATGCCAGGTACCAGAAGTATCTGGATCCCTCCGTCCGCTTCCAGTTTATCATGCCGAATACGCCGGCGATGGTGGGGGAGGGTGTGCTGTTGTTTGAGAGCACGAATTCCCTGGAGACAGAGGAACGGGAGCAGGTAAAGAAACTTTTCAGCCAGGTGGGGATCGTGATCGAGATGCCGTCCCACCTGATGGGGATCGGCGGCGCGGTGAGCGGATGCGGACCGGCTTTTGTCGACCTTTTGATGGAAGCCTACGCGGATGCAGCCGTCAAGTACGGGATACCAAGAAAGCTTGCCTATGAGCTTGTGACACAGACAGTACTCGGATCGGCAGCCCTGCAGCTGGAGTCCGGGGAGCACCCGGCGGTTCTCAAGGATCAGGTCTGCTCACCGGCCGGAACGACGATCCGGGGATGCGCGGCTCTGGAGGAGGCAGGATTCCGGAATGCCTGCCTCAAGTCCATCGATGCCGTTATGAACAGCGGGCTTTGACCCGTAAACAGGATTGGAGAATAGAATGGAACATTTTTTTACGGGGATCATGGCGGTCGCGGTGATCCCGCCTTTATTCCTGATCTACAGGATATGGCGTCTTGACAGGATCGAACGGGAACCGGTGTCACTGCTGGTGAAGCTTTTTCTGCTGGGAGTGCTTGCGGCTATTCCTGCGATCATACTGGAGGGTTTTGCCGAAAGGTTTTTTGCAGGGATCGCGAGTTCCGAGTCCGCTTTCGTGTTTCTGGAAATGTTTTTCGGCGTTGCCCTGGTGGAGGAAGGCGTCAAGTACTTTTTCCTGAAGAAAGGAACATGGAAGAGTTCCGCTTTTGATTATGTATACGACGGAGTAGTCTACGCGGTCGTGGTCTCCCTCGGCTTCGCGGCGATCGAGAATGTGTTCTACGTCATGGACGGCGGTATGGAGACAGCCCTTGCAAGAGCGCTCACTTCGATTCCCGGCCACTGTATCTTCGGCATCTGTATGGGCCACTATTATGGCAAGGCAAAGGCCGCGGAGATGGAGGAGGATTTTGCCGGAAAAAGGACAAATCTTCTGAAAGCCCTGCTGTTTCCCACGATCATCCACGGATTCTATGATTATATCATCTCCATCGACTGGGATTACTCCCCCGTTGTCTTTATTCTTTACGTGATCATCCTGGATGTGGCGGCGTTTGTCCGTGTACGGCGTTTTTCCAGGGAGGACAGGCCGGTGGGCCCGGGATGGACTTATTTGCCCGGCCCGGGAGAGGAGGATGGCCATGGCCTGCAATGAGGAAAAGGAAAAAGAGACCACCGTTCCGCAGCCTATGGAGCCGGGAGAAGAGCTTACGGAAAAGGAGCTGCTCTTCCGAAGGACGGCGGAACGTTCGCTGATCAAGACCTACCGGAAGGAGCTGTGGAGCCGGTTTACGCGTGCGATCAACGACTATGAGCTGATCAAGGACGGAGACCGGATCGCGGTCTGCATTTCGGGCGGGAAGGATTCCATGCTGATGGCGAAGCTCTTCCAGGAGCTGTACAGGCATGGAAGAAAGAATTTTGAGGTGGAATACCTGGTGATGGATCCCGGGTACAGCGAGGCCAACCGGGAGAGGATCCTTTCCAACGCGAGGCTTCTGGGCGTGCCGATACGTGTGTTTGAATCACCGATCTTCGGGATCGTCGCCGGCGAAGGAGAATCGCCCTGCTACCTGTGCGCCAGGATGCGCCGTGGATACCTGTACAACAACGCGAGGCTTCTCGGCTGCAACAAGATCGCGCTCGGGCATCATTATGACGATGTGATCGAGACGATCCTGATGGGCATGCTGTACGGCGGACAGGTCCAGACGATGATGCCCAAACTGCATAGTGTGAATTTTGAAGGGATGGAGCTGATCCGTCCCCTTTATCTGATACGGGAAGCGGATATCATCCGGTGGGCGAACTTTAACAGCCTTTCGTTTATCCGCTGTGCCTGTCGGTTTACCGAGCAGAATGCGTCGGCCCGGGAGGAGGACAGAAATTCAAAGCGCCTGGAAATAAAGGAGCTGATCCGTACACTGGCCAAAAAGGAGCCGGTGATCGAAAGCAATATCTTTAAAAGTGTTGAGAACGTAAATCTCAGCACGATCGTGGCATACAAAAAGGACGGGGTGCGCCATCATTTCCTGGATGGCTATGATGACGCGCTTGTAACGGAGGTGGATCCGCATGAAGGTGATCGCTCATATTGAAAGCAGCTTTCCTACCAAGTTCGGGATCCCTCACCAGAGCGGAAAGATCGATGCCTTGAAGGCGAGGATCGTGTTCGAGCCGCCGTACCGGAACCGGGAGGCCCTCCGGGGCCTTGAGGAGTTTTCGCACATCTGGCTGATCTGGGAATTCAGCGAGGCCAGGAGAGATGACTGGTCCCCGACGGTACGTCCGCCCAGGCTTGGCGGGAACAGAAGGATGGGAGTCTTTGCGACCCGCTCTCCGTTCCGGCCAAACCCGATCGGACTGTCCAGTGTGCGGCTGGAGGGGATCCTGCAGGACAAGGAGCTGGGCCCCGTACTGCTTGTCGCCGGCGCGGATCTGATGGATGGGACACCGATCTATGACATCAAGCCGTACATTCATTCGGACTGCCATCCGGATGCTGCCGGCGGCTTCACGGATCATACAGAGATGCCGCATCTTTCGGTGCACATCCCTCCGGAACTTTCCGGGCGTGTGCCGGAAGAGCAAAGAGAAGCACTCCTTGAGGTGCTCTCTTCGGATCCACGGCCCCGCTACCAGAAGGATCCGGACAGGGTTTACGGGATGCCGTTTGCGGGGCTGGATGTCCGGTTCCGGGTCCGGGAGGGCTCTCTCGAGGTTGTGGATATCATAAAATTTGAGCCGGAGGACCGGTAATCCTTGCAAATCAGGACTGGATTCATTACAATGGTATTCAGTTTTTACAGAAGAGGAGATCAGACAGTATCATGAAAAAAGTGGTTAAATTCGGTGGCAGCTCTCTGGCCAATGCAGAGCAGTTCCGCAAGGTCGGCGAGATCATCCGGGAAGAGGAAGACAGAAGATATGTGATCCCGTCCGCACCGGGCAAGCGGTTTGAGGGGGACACAAAGGTTACGGACATGCTGTACACCTGCTACAGGACGGCAGCCGCCGGAGAGGATTTCGGAAATCAGCTGAAGGCGATCAAGGAGCGGTATTATGAGATCATCCGCGGTTTGAACCTGGACCTGTCCCTGGAAGAAGAATTCGCCGTGATCGAGAAGAATTTCCGTGATCTGGCAGGCGAGGAATATGCCGCATCCCGCGGCGAGTACCTGAACGGCAAGGTCATGGCTGCTTATCTCGGCTATGAATTCGTGGATGCGGCGGAGGTGATCCGTTTCCACGCAGACGGAAGCTTTGACGCGGATACGACGGACCGTCTTCTCGGGGAACGCCTGTCGAAGGCGGAGAACGCTGTGGTCCCGGGCTTCTACGGGGCGGAGGAGAACGGAAAGGTACGGACCTTCTCCCGGGGCGGCTCCGACATCACGGGCTCTCTGGTCGCCAAGGCGATCTTCGCGGACATGTATGAGAACTGGACGGACGTCTCCGGATTTCTGGTGGCGGATCCCAGGATCGTCAAGAACCCGGAGATCATCGAAACCATCACCTACCGGGAACTCCGGGAGCTGGCATATATGGGAGCGACGGTCCTGCACGAGGAATCGATCTTCCCGGTACGTAAGCTCGGCATCCCGATCAATATCCGGAATACGAACTGTCCTTCGGACAAGGGGACACTGATCGTAGAGAGCACCTGCCGTAAGCCGCGGTATACCATCACCGGGATCGCCGGCAAGAAGGGCTTCTGCTCGATCAACATCGAAAAATCCCTGATGAACGGGGAGATCGGCTTTGGCCGGAAGGTCCTGCAGGTGTTCGAGGACCAGGGCATCAGCTTTGAGCATATGCCCTCCGGGATCGACACCATGACGGTCTATGTCCATCAGGACGAATTTGAGGATAAGGAGCAGCAGGTGATCGCGGGCATCCATAAGGCCGTGGAGCCTGACTGCGTGGAAATGGAATCGGACCTGGCCCTGATCGCGGTGGTCGGAAGAGGCATGCGGTCTACCCGTGGTACGGCCGGCAGGATCTTCTCGGCACTGGCCCATGCCAGCGTCAATGTCAAGATGATCGACCAGGGCTCCAGTGAGCTGAATATCATCATCGGCGTGGAGAACAGGGATTTTGAAACGGCGGTAAAAGCCATTTACGATATTTTTGTCATGACACAGATGTAGGAATAATGGAAAACAGCAGCGGAGATAAAAAGATCATCCGGATCTCCGTCCGGAACCTGGTGGAGTTTATCCTGCGAAGCGGCGATCTTGACAGCCGCGGCGGCGGGATCGACAAAGAAGCCATGCTGAAGGGAAGCCGCATTCACCGCAGGATCCAGAAGCAGATGGGGTCAGGCTACCGGGCGGAGGCGGCTCTTAAGGAGCTGACGGAATTCGAGGATCTGTCTGTCCAGGTCGAGGGCAGAGCAGACGGGATCTTTGAGGAAGAGGGCCTGACCTGGATCGATGAGATCAAGGGACTTCATGCGGGCCTTGAGCATCTGGAAGCGCCTGTACCTGTTCACCGGGCACAGGCCTTTTGCTATGGGTATATCTACGGTAAGCAGCAGAAACTGGACCGGATCGGCATCCAGATGACCTACGCGGATCTGGAGACAGAAAAGATCCGTCGGTTCAGAGAGACGATCTCCATGGAGGAACTTTGTGCGTGGTATGAGAAGCTCCTGCTGGAGTATCATAAATGGGTCTCCTTCCGGGAAGCGTGGATCCGCCTTCGCGATCGTTCCATGCAGGGACTTGAGTTTCCTTTTCCCTACCGGAAGGGGCAGCGGAAGATGGTCACGGGCGTGTATCACACGATCTCCGAGGGACGGCAGATCTTTGTTCAGGCCCCGACCGGCGTGGGCAAGACCATGTCTGCCGTTTATCCGGCCGTCCGGTCCGTCGGGGAAGGAAAGGCCGACACGGTGTTCTACCTGACGGCCAAGACGATCACCCGGACGGTGGCGGAGGAAGCCTACCAGATCCTGAGGTCTCACGGCCTTCGTTTCAAGACGATCACCATTACAGCCAAGGAGAAGGTCTGTTTTCTTGATAAGCCGGAATGCGACCCTGAGCACTGTCCGTATGCGAAAGGACACTTTGACAGGGTGAATGACGCGGTGTTCGAGCTTCTGCAGGAGGAAGTCTCCTACGACAGGGAGACGCTGCTTGCCCATGCGGAGAAATGGAGGGTCTGTCCCTTTGAGATGTGCCTGGATCTGGCTGTCTGGACGGATGGCGTAATCTGCGACTACAACTATGTTTTTGACCCGAACGTCTATCTGAAGCGATATTTCGGCGAAGGCGTATCGGGACGCTATATTTTCCTGGTGGATGAAGCGCACAACCTGGTGGAACGAAGCAGGGAGATGTACAGTGCTTCCATTGACCGGACAGAGGTCCTTCTTGCCCGCAGACTTACAAAGAACAGGGCAAAACGTCTCTACAGAGCGCTGGGACGGGTGAATACCCAGCTGCTCGAGCTTGAAAAGGAGACGGAGGAAATACGTGTACTGGAAAACCCCGGAGCACTGCCGCTCACGCTTCTGGAGGTGCAGGGGGAGATCGAACGGCTTTTATCGGACCAGGCGGATCAGGAGATCGTGGAGGAGATCCTGGATTTTTATTTTTCGGTACGGGATTTCCTGAATATCGCCGATCTGCTGGATGAAAACTATGTGGTCTATTTTGAGAAGGCGGAGGACGGACGCGGCCGGGAGAAGCTGTACTGCGTGAACCCTGCCGCAAATCTTTCCGAGCGGCTGAAGAAGGGTGCCGGCACGGTGTTTTTTTCGGCCACGCTTCTTCCCATGGGGTATTACCGGCGGCTATTAAGTATAAGGGATGACGATTACGGGATCTATGTAGCCTCTCCCTTTCCACAGGAAAACCGCTGTATCCTGACAGGCGTGGACGTCAGTACCCGCTATAAAAGACGCGGGTATGAGGAGTATCGGAAGATTGCGGAATATATTGCCAGGGCGGTATGGCAGAAGCGCGGCAACTATATGGTCTTCTTCCCGTCCTACCGGATGATGGAGGACGTGAGGGACATCTATGAACAGGAGTTCGCGGTTCCCTGGGTCCAGACACTCATTCAGCAGCAGGATATGAACGAACAGGAGCGGGAAGGATTTCTCGAACGTTTTTCAGAGCAGGAGGGAACGCTTGTCGGATTCTGTATTATGGGCGGCATTTTTGCGGAAGGGATCGACCTGATCGGCGACCGGCTCATCGGCGCGATTATCGTCGGGACCGGGCTTCCCCAGGTGAGCCGTGAACGGGAGCTGCTATCCTCCTATTACAATAAGAAGGGCGGACAGGGATTTCATTATGCCTATCTTTGCCCGGGAATGAATAAGGTGCTGCAGGCGGCCGGGCGCGTGATCCGTTCCAGAACGGACGTGGGGATGATCCTTCTGCTCGACGAACGGTTCTGCAGTCCCGAATATGCCGGCTATCTGCCGGAGGAATGGAACGACAGACAGATCTGCCGTCTGGACACCGTTGAGGCCAGACTGAAGGAGTTTTGGGATCATGCTGCAAAAGAAGCATCCGAAACAGATACGAAATAGAATACGCCTGCTTTTTATGTCAGCAGCCTTCCTCCTTTTTATGACGGCGGTATATGTGATAAAAGCGGAGGAACTAAAGGAGAAGGAGACCGGCATCTGCTCGGTTGACGGGAATGCCTACGTCTGCCATCTGGAGGACGGCTCCCTGCACAAAAAGGCAGCCATCCATTATTTTGACAGGATCAGGGTCGGCAATGCCACCTTTTCAGGCTGGTACTACCACGATGCGGACGGGACCTATCATGCGGGAAACGTCCGGCTTCTTACGCTGCCGGATCAGACAGGGACGATCCATGCCGTCGGGAACCTTGGAAAACTGACGGCGTCACCGCAGATCCGGTACGTAAAAACGGCACCGGAGGGTACAGCCCTTACGCCGGGGTTCTATTATTTTGACGGAACGGGAAGACTGCTGCTGGAGCCGGGACTGCACTATGCGGACCAGGTGGAGAACGGCCGTTCTTTTCATGGATGCTACTATTTTGGAGAGAACGGAAGACTGATGGAAGAGGCCGGTGAGACGCCGGAAGGTCTTCCCTTCGGAGCGGACGGGAAAGTTTCAGATTCGGAGACACCCGGCTTTGACCTGATGGAGCAGCAGCTTAATGCCCTTCTTAAGGAAGATGAGAATACCTGGAGCATCTATGTTAAGAATCTGCAGACAGGCGAAGAATATATATATGAAGACCAGCCGCTGTATGCGGCCAGCCTGATCAAGCTGTTCGTCATGGCGAGGACCCTGCAGAATCTTGAGGAAGTAGCCGGCCATCTTGAGGTATCCGGGGAGGATCCGGCAGGAGCCGCCCGGCAGGTCCGGGATCTCGTGGACCGCATGATCACGGTCAGTGATAATGAAGCCTTCAACGAACTGGTACGCCTTCAGACAACCTCCCTTTCGTTCCTTGATGGGGCAGAGAAGATCGATGAGTTTCTTCTGGAGGAAGGCTATTCGGATACGACCGTACAGAGCACACTCATGCCGTCCACTTCGCGCGAGGAAAGCCTGGGTGGAAGAAACATGACTTCCGTCGTGGACTGCGCCGCGCTTCTCGAAGCGATCTACAGGGGCAGATGCAAGGATCCGGAAGTCTCCGGCGAAATGCTGGACCTGCTTCTTAAACAGGAGGAGACCTGGAAGATCCCGGAAGGACTTCCGAAGGACATTGTCTGTGCGAACAAGACGGGCGAAACGGACCACAACCAGCATGATGCAGCCATCGTCTACGGTAAGGATGTGACCTACCTGCTGTGCGTCATGTCCGAGTATGAAGGGGACGAGGGGGACGCCATCGACCGGGTGCAGGACATTTCCCGGATCGTTTATCATGCGCTGAACCTGTCCTGAGTTGCTTTTTGAAAAAGAATCATGTATGATAATTCCAGAAAAAGGAGGATCTGTATGCAGAATATGCGTGTTGGCATGGGGTACGACGTCCACCGGCTTACAGAAGGCCGGGACCTGATCCTCGGAGGAGTCAGGATCCCATGGGAAAAGGGCCTCCTCGGGCATTCCGACGCGGACGTGCTTCTTCATGCCGTGATGGATGCGCTGCTCGGGGCAGCGGCTCTGGGAGATATAGGACAGCATTTTCCGGACAGTGATCCGGCGTACGAGGGGATCTCAAGCCTGAGGCTTCTTGGGAAGGTCGATGAGCTTCTGAAGGAAAACGGCTATGAGATCGTGAATATTGACGCGACCATCATCGCGCAGAAGCCGAAGATGGCGCCGCACATCCCCTCGATGAGAGAAAACATGGCACATGAGCTCGGGATCTCGGTATCCCGGATCAATGTGAAAGCGACCACAGAGGAAGGACTTGGCTTTACCGGCAGATCCGAGGGGATCTCCGCGCAGGCGGTCTGCCTGCTGCAAAGCCTGCAGACGGAGGAATGATATGAAGATCTTTAATACACTGACCAGAAAAAAGGAAGAATTCGTACCGCTAGAAGAGGGCAAGGTACGCATGTATGTATGCGGGCCTACCGTATACAATCTGATCCATATCGGAAATGCCAGGCCCATGATCATCTTTGATACGGTACGCCGCTATATGGAATACAAGGGGCTGGAGGTCAACTACGTCTCGAACTTTACGGACGTGGACGACAAGATCATCAAAAAAGCCATCGAAGAAGGCGTAAGCGCGGATGAGATCTCCAACCGCTACATCGACGAATGCAAAAAGGACATGAACGGCATGAATGTAAAGCCGGCGACCACCCATCCGCAGGCGACACAGGAGATCGACGGGATGATCGAGATGATCACGTCCCTGATCGACAAGGGATACGCCTATGCGGCGGCCGACGGGACGGTCTACTTCCGTGTGGCGAAGTTTAAAGAATACGGGAAACTCTCCCACAAGAACCTGGACGATCTTCAGTCGGGGTTCCGTGCTTTGCAGGTGACCGGCGAGGAGCAGAAGGAGGATCCCATGGATTTTGTGCTGTGGAAGCCCAAGAAGGACGGGGAGCCCTACTGGGAGTCTCCCTGGTGCGACGGACGTCCCGGCTGGCATATCGAATGCTCTGTTATGGCCAAAAAATACCTGGGCGAGGAGATCGACATCCATGCGGGCGGCGAGGACCTGATCTTCCCGCACCACGAGAACGAGATCGCCCAGAGCGAATGCTGCAACGGGAAGACCTTTGCGAGATACTGGATGCACAATGCATTCCTGAACATTGACAACCGCAAGATGTCCAAATCCCTCGGGAATTTCCGCACGGTGCGCGAGATAAGCGCCCAGTATGACCTGCAGGTCCTGCGGTTCTTCATGCTGAACGCGCATTACCGCAGTCCGCTCAACTTCAGCGCGGAGCTGATGGAGTCCTCCGCGAATGCGCTGGAGAGGATCGTGACGGCGGTTTCCCGCCTGAAGGACATCCGGGAATCTGCGTCTGCGAAGGAACTTCGGGACGACGAGAAACAGCTTCTTGCCGAAGCGGCCGGCTTTACCGCGGCCTTTGAGGAAGCCATGGATGATGATTTCAATACGGCGGACGCGCTGGCGGCCGTGTTTGAGCTTGTTCGCTTTGCAAATATCAAGGCCGGGGAGGAAAGCTCCGCCGCCTTCGCGGACAACCTGCTTCTGCAGCTTGTGAAACTCTGCGACGTGCTCGGACTGATCGTTGAGAAGGAAGAGGAGATCCTTGACAAGGATATCGAAGCATTGATCGAGGAGAGACAGGCAGCCCGGAAGGCGAAGGATTTTGCCAGGGCGGATGCGATCCGTGATGAGCTGCTGGCCAAGGGGATCGTTCTCAAGGATACACGGGAAGGGGTCAAATGGAGCCGCGCTTAACGGAATTCAGGGAATTATTCGGACTGAAAGAGCAGGATGTGCGGACTTACTCACCGCTGACGCTGGCCTATATCGGCGACGCGATCTATGAGCTGGTGATCCGTACGGTCCTTGTGAGCCGTGGAAACTGCCCTGTCAACCAGCTGCACCGACGGGCGGCGGCCCTTGTAAAGGCCTCGGCCCAGTCAGCGATGATCGGGGTGCTGGAGCCGCTCCTGTCTCCGGAGGAGCGGGGCATATACCGGAGAGGCCGGAACGCCCATTCCCCCACGATGGCAAAACACGCGACCATGGCTGATTACCGGAGAGCGACAGGATTTGAGGCGCTGATGGGATATCTGTACCTGTCGGGCGGGTATGACCGTATGCTGCAGCTGATCCGGACAGGGATCGAGCATGTGGAGGCGGCAGGAGGAAAACATGACTGAACAGATCGAAGGACGCAACGCCGTGCTGGAAGCTTTCCGCTCGGGACAGAGCGTCGATAAACTGTATATACTGGACGGCTGTATGGACGGTCCCGTGCGGACGATCATCCGGGAAGCCAAAAAATACGATACGATCATCCACTATGTGCCGAAGGAACGGCTGGACCAGATGAGCCGGACCGGCACACACCAGGGCGTTATCGCCCAGGTGGCGGCGTACGCTTACGCGGAGGTCGAAGACATCCTGCAAAAGGCAAGGGACAGGAACGAAGCGCCTTTCCTTGTGCTGCTGGACGGGATCGAAGATCCGCATAATCTCGGAGCGATCATCCGGACAGCCAACCAGGCCGGCGCCCACGGAATTATCATTCCCAGGAACAGGGCGGTGGGTTTGACGGCGGTCGTCGCCAGGACTTCGGCCGGCGCGATCAATTATACGCCGGTGGCGAAAGTGACCAATCTGGCCCGGACCATCGAGCAGCTGAAGGAGCAGGGAATCTGGTTTGTCTGTGCGGATATGGACGGACAGCGGATGTACGACCTGAACCTCACGGGGCCGATCGGCCTTGTGATCGGAAGCGAGGGAAGCGGAGTGAGCCGCCTGATCAGGGAAAAATGCGATCTTTGCGCTTCGATCCCCATGAAGGGGGACATCGATTCTCTGAATGCTTCCGTGGCAGCAGGCGTCCTGTGCTATGAAATCGTAAGACAGAGGGAGTTTTCCCGATAGAGCTGAATATGAGTGGATTTGAAGGATTTTCGGACGAACAACTGATCGAACGCATGCAAAGCGGTGAGAAAGGGATCGCAGAGTACCTGATCGATAAGTACAAGGGTCTTGTCCGCCGGAAGGCAAGAGCTGTTTTCCTGGTGGGCGGGGAGACCGACGATCTGATACAGGAGGGGATGATCGGGCTTTTCAAGGCACTGCAGGACTATGATCCGGACCGGGAGGCTTCTTTTCAGACCTTCGCAAGGCTTTGTGTGGACCGGCAGCTGTATACGGCTGTCCGCAGTGCGCAGCGGCAGAAGCATATGCCGCTGAACGGATATGTTTCACTCAGCGAGGACGAACAGGTCCTGTTTGCCTCGGAGGAGACGGAACCGGAGTCCTACCTGATCGCCAGGGAGAGCCAGGAGAGCATGACCAGAAGAGTCAGAGAAGCCCTGAGCCCGCTGGAGAACCAGGTCCTCACGGATTATCTGATGGGCATGCCGAACGAGGCCATCGCGGCTGATATCGGACGCCCGCTGAAATCCGTCGAGAATGCGCTTCACAGGATCCGTGTCAAGATCCGAAAAGAAATAAAGAACAGCGAAGAGCAGAATTTGTAAAAGGAGGAGAACAAAGCAATGAAGATTCTGGATATGAAGTTTGTACGCGGGTTTGTCAAAATGGCGGACGATGGATTCCAGCAGGGCTGGCACGAGAGGAACGGCGGAAACCTTTCCTACCGTCTGAAGGATGAAGAGGTGCAGAGCATCCTGCCGAGACTGAACGATCACGCGGATTGGCAGCCCATCGGCACGAGTGTTCCGGGACTGGCCGGCGAATATTTCCTTGTCACCGGCAGCGGCAAATATTTCAGAAACATCATTGTAGACCCGGAAGCATGCCTTGCCATCATCGAACTGGACGAGAAGGGTGAGAACTACCGGATCCGCTGGGGACTCGTGGAAGGCGGACGTCCGACGAGCGAACTGCCGGCTCACCTGATGAACCATGAGGTGAAGCAGCGGGTCACGAACGGAAAGCACCGCGTGATCTATCATGCACATACGACCAACATCATCGCGCTTACGTTCATCCTTCCCCTGAAGGACGAGGTGTTTACAAGAGAACTCTGGGAATCCGCGACAGAGTGCCCCGTGGTATTCCCGGACGGCGTCGGCGTCGTTCCGTGGATGGTGCCGGGCGGGCGTGATATCGCGGTGGCGACGAGCCGTCTGATGGAGACCTACGATGTCGCCATCTGGGCTCATCACGGCATGTTCTGTTCCGGTGAGGACTTTGACCTGACCTTCGGCCTGATGCACACGGTCGAGAAATCCGCGGAGATCCTTCTCAAGATCTATGCGGTACGTCCGGACAAGCTGCAGACCATCACTGCGGACGATCTGCGCGAGGTCGCAAAGGGATTCAATGTGACACTGCCGGAACGCTTCCTTTATGAGAAATAAAAAGAACTGAACGGGCTTATGGAACGGATGGCCTGTGACGGAGGTGCAGAATGGACCGGAAACGGCGCATTTTTGATATCATACAGATCGGCAGCGGAGACGACAGGGCAAGCCGTGCCTTTGACATGGGGCTTGTCGTCTGCGTGATCCTGAATATCACGATGATGTTTCTTGACACCTTCGAAGAGCTGTCGGCTTTTTTTCCGTTCTTCAAGATCGTTGAAGTGATCACGATGCTCCTGTTTACCGTGGAATATATACTCCGGATCTGGACGTCGGACTATCTGTTTCCAACGGAGAGCAGGGGCAAAGCGGCGCTTCATTTTATCTGCTCCTTTGACGGGGTCGTGGATCTTCTGACGATCCTGCCGTTTTTGTATTTTTCGGGATTTGTGGCGTTCCGCATGCTGCGGGTCGTGCGGATCCTGCATCTTTTCCGTATAAACTCCCGATATGATTCCTTTAATGTGATCAAATCGGTCATTCTTGAAAAAAGGACCCAGCTGGCCTCCTCCCTGTTTATCATTTTTATCCTGATGCTGGCCTCCTCCCTGTTCATGTACAGTGCAGAGCATGAGGCCCAGCCGGAGGTATTCCGGAATGCATTTTCCGGGATCTGGTGGAGCATGTCGACGGTGCTCACCGTGGGATATGGGGATATCTATCCGGTCACAGCCCTCGGAAAAGCCATGGCCGTCGTGATCGCGTTCCTGGGCGTGGGGGCGGTTGCACTGCCGACCGGTATCATTTCCGCCGGCTTTGTCGAAAACTATTCCGAAATGATGTACAGCTCCGGCCCGGAGGATATCGCGCTCCAGACGGTTTCCATCGATATCGACAGCAGCTGGATCGGAAAGTCCGTCCACGAGATCGACAGGATGTACGGCCTGATGATCGTGATCGCAAAGCGGGGAGATGCGACGATCTTGCCATCGGAGGCATACAGAGTGAAAATGGGAGATGCCCTGGTCGTCTGTCCGCATACGGATGAACTGGAACCGGGAGCAGGGACAACTGACATCGGGGAGAAACAATGATAAGGGCAAACTATCATACACACACCGTATTCTGCGACGGCAGGGATACGCCGGAGGAAATCGTGCGGACGGCTCTTCAGAAGGGGTTTACGCATCTTGGCTTTTCCGGCCACATGGATCCGGATATCCATATGGATCTCGGGGCTTATATGCAGGAGATCCGAAGGCTGAAGGAGCTTTACAGGGACGAGATCGACATCTTTGCCGGAATCGAACTGGACAACCTGTATGATCCATCTTGTGCCGCCGAGGCTGAATATGTGATCGGGTCCACCCATTTTCTGGATGTGGAGAGCCCCGTCCCGATGTCCGTGGACAACACGGAGGAGATCTTCGCCCGGCTCTGCCATGAGTATTTCGGGGATGACTACTACCGTCTGGCGAAGGCGTATTATGATCTTGAGGCCAGAGTCTACGACCGGCTTCACTGTACATTTGTCGGGCATTTTGACCTGGTCACCCGGTTCAACGACAGCATGCATGTGCTGGATGAGACGGACAAGCGCTATACCATCCCGGCATTGGAAGCCATGGAATATCTAGTTTCGGAAGATGTGCCGTTTGAGATCAACTGCGGTGCGGTCAACCGGGGACGTAAAAAAGAACTCTATCCGAACCGGTTTCTGCTGAAAAAACTGTCGGAAATGGGCGGGAGGATCCTTCTTTCTTCCGACGCGCATCAGAAGGAGCTTCTGGACGGAGGCTTCGATACAGCTGTTGAGACCGCGATCCAGTGCGGGTTTACCCATGTCCAGATGCTGGTACATGACAAGGAAGGAAACGTGTGCCTGACCGAGAGAGCGCTGCGCTGAGAGCACGCATACCGAAGAGCAGGAGTAAAAAAGGCCTGTCATCAATGAAAGATCATACGAGGAGACGTACAGATGTCTGAGAATCAAAAATCCCCCAGTCCATATAAGAAAAACCCTGCCAGGCCGGAAGCAAGGGGCCGCACCTCCATTTCCAGGGAGGAGCTGGAACGGAACTGGAAGGAAGAAGCCTCTTTTTCCGAGGAGGAAGAGGGAAGAGGCATAGCCGGAAAGATCCTGGCAGTCGTGGGGATCCTTCTGGTCGCTGCGCTGGCGGTGTTCGCGGTCTTCTTTTTCCGGAACCGGCAGAAGCCTTCCGGTACGGAGCAGGTCGCGAAGACGGAAGCTGCCGAAGCAGCGGATCCGGGAACGGGGGCGGACAACTCTCGGGAGGCTGCGGCTTCCGGGGAAGAGAACACGGACGCAGAGGACGGCGGGCTGCTCGGTTCGGTCAAAGGCCTTTTTGAAAAAGAAGAAGAGGGTGAACTGATCGAGATGGTGGAATCTCCGGTCGGCGCGTTTCTTCCTCACAGCGTGGAGACCACGGAACCGTCCAGATACATCGCTTCGACCGGCATTTCCGTGAACGATGCGATCCTGGAGGATACATCCTCCTATACGACGGAGGCACCGATCCGGTTCGGGCTCGGAGAGGAATATACGGATCTTCCCGGAATCTTTACGTTCAGGGGCAACAATTTCCGGAACAATCCCACCTACGGCCATGCCGCGATCACCGCAAACAAAATGACGGAGCTGTGGCAGGTTCCGACCGGTTCGATCACCTACGGGAACGCGACCTGGAGCGGAAGCGGGTGGACCGGCCAGCCGCTGATGCGCAAATGGACAAAGGAAGCCAAGGCCCACATGAACATGGAACAGTGGGCAAAGGAGGACGACGAGCTGGTCGAGGTCATCTATGCCTGCATGGACGGCTACGTCTATTTCCTTGATCTCAGGGACGGAAAACGCACACGTGAGCCCCTGTACCTCGGATTCACCTTCAAAGGAGCCGGCGCGCTGGATCCACGGGGCTATCCCATCATGTACCTTGGCGCGGGCTATGACAGCAATAACGGAACAGCCCGGGCATTCATCATCAACCTGATCGACTGCTCCGTCATGTATACCTTCGGCAACAACGATCCGTATTCACTGCGGGGGTCTCTCAGCTTTTTCGATTCCTCCGCCCTGGTGGACGCGGAGACGGATACGTTGATCTATCCGGGAGAAAACGGGATCCTGTACCTGTTTCACCTGAATACCGTCTATGATGAAGAAAAAGGGCTTCTCTCCATCGATCCGGACCGGATCGTAAAGTGGCGCTATAACGGCGTGCGTTCCGACGTCTATTCCTACTGGCTCGGCATGGAGGACAGCGCCGCCATCTATGATAAATACCTGTATATAGCCGATAACGGGGCGAACCTCATGTGTATCGATCTCGATACGCTGCAGCTTGTGTGGGCACAGGATATCCTGGATGATTCCAATTCAACGCCGGTCCTTTCTGTCGAGGACAGGCACCTGTATCTCTACGTGAGCACCTCCTTCCATCTTGGTTGGAGGAGCAGTACTTCCGCGGAGATCCCCATCTGGAAGATCGATGCGGAGACAGGGGAGATCGTCTGGCAGACTTCCTATGAATGCTACACGGAGGATGGCGTATCCGGCGGCGTACAGTCGACCATCGCGGTGGGCGATCACAGCCTTGGCGATCATATTTATGTGACGGTTGCCCGGACGGGCTCCCAATATGGCGGCGTTCTTGCCTGCATCAACAAGAAAACGGGCGCGGTCGAGTGGGAACAGAGTGATTTTTACAGTTGGTCCTCGCCGGTCTGTGTTTACGATGAGGAGGGAAACGGCAAGGTCATCTACTGTACAGGCGGCGGAAAGATCCACATGCTGAACGGAGATACGGGAGAGATTCTGGATACCTTCAGCACCGGGGAAGGCGTGATCGAAGCCTCGCCGGCTGTCTATGACAATTATCTGGTGGTCGGTACCAGGGACTGCCGGATCTACGGGATCAGGCTGGAATAAAGAAGAATAGAAAAGAAACAGACAGAGGATCCTGAAAAAGGGTCCTCTGCCTGTAAAAGGACAAAAAAAGACCCCGGTCATACCGGGGCAGAAAGCTGATAACCGGATTTGAACCGGTGACCTCATCCTTACCAAGGATGCGCTCTACCTACTGAGCTATATCAGCATCGAAGAGGGTGTTACAACCGCTCAACAAATGATATATTAACAGATGACGTTTCGGTTGTCAACACAAAAAATGAAATAAAAAAACTTTCCATAAGAGACGGTTTATGGTAATATCATATGGCAGAGAAAGCATTTAGAAGGGAAAGAGCTATGGAGAACGAGACTGTTTCAAAAAACTTTATCGAGAATATCATTGACAAGGATCTGGCAGAGGGCGTTTATGATACCGTTCATACCCGTTTCCCGCCGGAACCGAACGGATACCTGCACATCGGCCATGCCAAGGCGATCCTTCTGAACTACGGGATCGCGAAGGAATACAACGGCAAATTCAACATGCGCTTTGACGATACCAACCCGACCAAGGAAAAAACGGAGTTTGTCGATTCCATCAAGGAAGACATCCGCTGGCTCGGCGCGGACTGGGAGGACAGGCTGTTTTTTGCGTCCGACTATTTTGAGGAGATGTACCAGTGCGCGGTCAAGCTGATCAAAAAGGGCAAGGCGTTTGTCTGTGATCTGCCGGCCGACAAGATCCGTGAGTACAGAGGTACGCTGACCGAACCGGGCAAAGAGAGCCCGTACAGGGACAGGAGCGTGGAGGAGAACCTGCGGCTGTTTGAAGGCATGCGGAACGGAGAATACGCGGATGGCGAAAAGGTCCTCCGTGCCAAGATCGATATGGCATCCCCCAACATGAACATGCGGGATCCGGTCATCTATCGTGTGGCTCACATGACCCATCATAATACCGGGGATAAATGGTGCATCTATCCTTTGTATGATTTTGCGCATCCGATCGAGGATGCCATCGAGGGTGTGACACATTCCCTGTGTACACTTGAATTTGAAGATCACCGCCCGCTTTATGACTGGGTGGTCAGGGAACTGGAGTACCCGCATCCTCCGAAGCAGATCGAGTTTGCCAAGCTGTATCTGAACAACGTGGTCACCGGCAAGCGTTACATCAAAAAGCTTGTGGAGGACGGGATCGTTGACGGCTGGGACGACCCGAGACTGGTTTCCATCGCGGCGCTCAGAAGACGCGGCTTCACACCGGAATCCATCAAGAACTTTGTGGATATGTGCGGCATTTCCAAAGCCAACAGTACCGCGGACTATGCGGCGCTTGAATACTGTATCCGCGAGGACCTTAAACTGAAGGCTTCACGTATGATGGCAATCCTTGATCCGGTAAAGCTCGTCATCGACAATTACCCGGAAGGGGAGACGGAGCTTTTAGAAGCGCCCAACAACATGGAAAATGAGGCGCTTGGAACGAGAATGCTTCCGTTCGGAAAAGAACTGTATTTTGAGAGAGAGGATTTTATGGTGGATCCTCCCAAAAAGTACAAGAGAATGTTCCCGGGAACGGAAGTACGCCTGATGAATGCCTATTTTGTTACATGTACAGGGTATGAGGCCGACGACGATGGAAACGTGACAGTCGTTCATTGTACGTATGACCCGGCGACCAAGGGCGGCAATGCTCCGGACGGCCGTAAGGTCAAGGGAACCATCCACTGGGTGGAATGCTCCCATGCAGGCAAAGCCGAGGTACGCCTCTACGAGAACATCATCGATGAGGAGAAGGGCGTCTACAATAAGGAGGACGGTTCCCTGAACCTGAATCCGAATTCCCTGACAACGGTCGAGGCCTATGTGGAACCGGGCCTCATGGAGGCTGTCAGCTTTGACCGCTTCCAGTTCGTACGGAACGGATTCTTCTGCGCCGACTGTAAGGATTCCAGGGAGGGAGCACCTGTGTTCAACAGGATCGTGTCCCTGAAGAGCTCCTTTAAGCTTCCGGGAAAATAAGACATAAAAAAGAGCCGCTATGCGGCTCTTTTTTATGTCCTGACGGAATCAGGGAATCATTCTTCGACGGTTTCCTCCGCGGCTTCCACTGCCTCTTCAGCAGATTCCTCTGCATCCTCAGCAATCTCCTCGGCAGCTTCCTCGGCCGCCTCTACTTCATCCTGAGCGGTGTCGGAAATATCCCAGGCTTCAAAATCGTCTTTTTCCTCGTCTTCATCCTCGAAGAGATCTTCCTCTTCTTCGGTCTCGGTATCCTCGGCCAGATCGTCATTCCATTCATCATCGAAGTCATCTTCAAGCTCACGGTCTGATTTCTTCAGAAGATAAGCGGCGGCAGCGCCGGCTGCAGCTGCGGTAACAGCACCTATTGCAAGCAATCCCAAGTATTTATTTCCTTTTGCCATAACAGTGTCTCCTCTCATCATTATTCACGCAGAATACATTATGGTCCTATTGTAATACTTTTTGAGGGAAAAAGAAAGAGGCTTCTTGCGATTCTGGAAAAAAACTGTTAGCATAGAAGCGCAAAGAGCCGCAGCGCGGCTCTTTGTTCGAATCATCCGTCATCATGTTTTTGATGCATGGATCATAGAAGGGAGAAAAAATGAGAAAGATCATACTTGCGTCGGCATCGCCCAGGCGGAAGGAGCTGCTCGAAAATGCAGGCGTATGCTTTGACATCTGTCCGGCCGGCCGGGAGGAGATCATCACCCGGACATACCCGGCGGAGATCGTGGAAGAGCTTTCGGGCCAGAAAGCGGCAGAGATCGCGGAACGCTGCGGGCAGGCAGAAGAAGGAACCGTGATCATCGGCGCGGACACGATCGTATCCTATGAGGGGAAGATCCTGGGCAAGCCTGCAGACCGGGAGGAGGCACTTTCCATGTTTCGGATGCTGCAGGGAAAGACCCATCAGGTATTCACGGGGGTTACGTTCCTGGTCAGACGAAACGGCAGCTGGGAGGAGCATGTGTTCCATGAATGCACGGATGTGACCTTCTATCCGGCGCGGGACAGTGAGCTGGAGCGCTACATCGCGACGGGGGAGCCGATGGACAAGGCCGGGAGCTACGGGATCCAGGGCAAAGGGGGCATCTTTGTCAGAGGGATCCACGGAGATTACCAGAATGTGGTGGGACTTCCTGTGGCGAGACTTTTTCATGAGGCAGAAAAGCTGGGGATCCGGCTTGATGAGGAGGACACAGAATGATCAGGGCTTGTATTTTCGATCTCGACGGAACACTGGCGAACACGATCGATTCCATGGCGGTCATTGCCAACGGGATCCTTGAGGATCTGGGCTTACAGGCCCTGCCGTCCGACAATTTCCGCTATTATGCCGGAGACGGGGCAGGTATGCTTGTCAGAAGGTGCCTTAGGGATGCCGGTGATCCGGAACTGGTCCATGCCGTGGAGATGGAAGAGATCTACCGGGAAAAGTTTAATCAGGATCCGCTGTACCGGGTCACGGTCTACGACGGGATCGAGGACGTGCTCCGGAGGTTCAGGGAGATGGGGGTCCCCATCGCGGTCTGCACAAACAAGCCGCATGAGGCGGCACTCCAGGTGATCGGGACGCTTTTTCCGGGGCTTTTTAATGTGGTACAGGGTCAGACAGAGGGGCTCCGGAGGAAACCTGCGCCTGACAGCCCGCTCCGGATCGCGGAGCTGCTGCAGGTAAAGCCGGAGGAGTGTATGTACATCGGAGACACGGCGACCGATATGCAGACCGGGATCTCGGCCGGAATGTTCACCGTCGGTGTATTGTGGGGGTTCCGGCCAAGGGAGGAACTCGAGGGCGCCCACGCGGCAAGGATCGTCGAAACACCGGAAGACCTTCTTACACTGTTTGAGGAAGAAAACAAAAAGGAGCAGGAGAGCAGAAAGGAGACAGACGAATGATCTATTCGAGAGAATGTGTCGAGACGTTTCTTGCCAGGCAGGGGCAGCTTTTTGATGAGCCGGTCGCCGACACCTACGAGGAGGCGGAAGCGTTCCTTGATGACTGTATGGCGGTCGTTGTCGATAACATGAAGGATGTCCGGCGCTATCTGGATGAGATGGGCGCGGATGTGAAAGGCATGTCCGCGGAGGAGCTTGCCGAAGCCGCGGAGGTCTTTGCGCTTCCGGACGGGAAATACCTCATTGTGGAGGGCTGAGAAACTATAAATTACAATGGGCGTGTCTGCTATGCTAGAATAGGGTCATGAATCAAAGGTCTTTTGCAAGGCTTTTTGTCTGCAGGGATAAAAGAGTGAAGGAGGAATCAACCCTATGAGTAAGAAGAGAATACTGGCAGTCATCATGTCGGTCCTTATGATGCTGATGATGATTCCGGTGTCTGTTTTTGCTGAGGAAGCAGATACGGTCAAACTGGAAGGAAAGGTGAAGATCAAAGGCCAGGCGATAGCCGGATCTGAGCTGAAGGCCGATCTATCCGAGGTCAAAGGAGCCGGAGAGGACCAGCTTTCTTTTTCGTGGGCGGTCAAGGATGACAGCGGCAGCAGGGAAGTGAGTACCGGCAAGAGCTACACGCCGTCCGATGCGGATGTGGGCAAGGCCGTTGTCCTTACGATCACCGGAAAAGCCGACCAGGGAATCGAGGGGAGTCTGACAGCTACGACGGGCAAGGTGGAGCCGAAGCCGCAGCCCACGGAGGAACCGCAGCCGGAACCGGCGGCGGAAGAGCCGGTTTATGAAGAGCCGGTCCCGGAGGTCGTCTACGAGGAGGTGCCCGCGGAAGAGCCTGTCTACGAGGAGGAACCGCAGGAAGCCGAATATGTAGAGATCCCGGTCGAGGAACTTCCGGAGATCACCACGGAGGAAGAGGTGTTCGAGATCCCCTCCGACGATTCCTTCGAGGAGTCTGCGCCGGAAGAACCCGTCACCGAGGACCAGGATACGGTCGAGGTGCCGGACGAGGGAGATGAGTGGACGGCAGATCCTTCTCTCGGTGATGTCCAGGAAGAGGTTTTTGTCATCAATGAAGAGACGGGCGAAGCCGAGCCTGCCGGGACGGAGATCGTCGCGGAGGCGGAGCCGGTCGCGGAAGCTGTGGCGGCTGTGTCCGATGGTTCGGAGATCCTTGATTTCGGAACGCTTGATGAAGAACAGCTGGCAGATCCCGAAGTCCGCTATGTGACCGTCACCAACAGCGGAAACGTCCCGCTGGATTTTGAAGGGATCTCTCCGGAGCATTTCATGGTGGAGGATATCAAGGAGACGCTGGAGCCCGGTGCTGCGGTCAATCTCTGGATCCAGCCGCGGGAGGGCCTGGAGGACGGTACATACGAAGACACGATCACATACGTGTCCGAACAGGGAGCGGAAGCCTCCTTTACGGCAAGGGCTGTGATCGTGACCACCAGCCTTGAGGAAGAGGATGAAGAGCAGATCCCGGAGACGGAGGGAGAGATCGTGATCGATCCCGAAGCACTTGTGGGGGATTCCGATCAGGAAGTGCCCGATACCGAACCGGACGGGATGGATCTGGCGGCGGCTTCCGCAGGCCAGGAGGAAGCACCGGACCTGACGAAGGACGAAACGGCGGAAACGGACGGTGAAACCGAACCGGCGGAGACAAAAGATACAGACAACAAAACCGAACCGGAGAAGACAACGGATACGGAGGGTGAAACCGAGTCGGAAGAGACGCCGGATGCGGAAGGCGAAGGCGGAACAGATCCGGATGAGACAAAGGATCCGGCTGAGGAAAAAGATCCCGAAGAAGAAGAGCCGGCAGCTCCTGTTGTATCCGCATCGCTTGACCAGGATGTGGTTGCCTTTGATATGGTGGAGGGTGAAGAGGCTCCTTCCGCAATTGAGGTCGTGCTGACGAATGACGGAACGGCTCCGGTCACGGTGGCTTCTCAGAATGCGGAGCTCTTTGTGATCGAAGGCCTTGGTTCAGCGGCGGTCGAAGCGGGAGGCACGGTCACATTTACCGTCCGGCCGACAGAAGGCCTGCCCAAAGGTGAATATGCGGAAACGCTCCGCATTGTGAATGCAGAGACGGACGAGGTTCTGGCCGAGCTGGAAGCAGATCTGTCCGTAAAGGAGCCAGCACCGGTCTATACGATCAAGGCGGCCCCGGCGGAACTGTCATTCATTGACAGCACCGCGCCGCAGTCGGTGACGGTCACGAATACGGGAAACAGCACCGTGAACCTGGTGCAGCCTGCTTCCACGGATTTCTTTACGATCGGTACCCTTTCGGCCGCAGTCCTGGCGCCCCAGGAGACGGCGGACTTTACCATTACGCCGAAGGATGGACTGACCGGAACGATCGCGGAGACGATCACGATCACTTCTGCCGAAAAGGCTGAAGATACCGTGGATCTGTTTTTTGAAAAGAATGAAAAGAAAACGAATCTTGTGAGTATCAAGAATCCGGATGACATCACCGGCGTAAAGAACGGAAGTGAAAAATCAGCCGATGGGCTGGGACTTCCCGGCAAGGTGACCGTGGTGACCACGGACGGAGAGAAGAGTGCTTCCGTTTCCTGGGATGTCAAGAGCGCGGAATATGATCCCTCTTCCGCAGAAGAGCAGATCTTTACCGTGCGCGGCAAGGTGACGCTGCCGGAGGGGATCGAAAACCCGGACAACCTGGACCTTGTGGCGGCCGTGAAGGTTACGGTCTCCGCGCGGAAGGCAAAGATCGCCGACAGTGATAACAACCAGATCAAGGGCATCAGTTCCAAAAAGGACGTTTATACGACCGAGACCAAGATCAGCTTTACGGCCGTAGGCGCCGGAATGGACAACAAAGATCCGCAGAAGGGTGACACAAGATTTATTCCCACCAAGTGGAATGTGATGGAAGAACGGAAATGGAGCAGCGCTCCATATGAAGCGACCTTCCGTGTTTCCAAGGCCGGTACCTATACGCTCGCGGTCACGTTTGCCGAGCAGGAGTACGATGGATCCTCCTGGGTAAAGACAGGGAATACCGACGTCAAGAAGGTTACCTTTACCGTCAATAATACGTCAACGAAGCCTACAGCGACTCCGGCTCCGACAGGAAAAGGCAAGAACGCTGTCCTGACCGGGGATGATACGCCGGTCGGCCTCTATGTGGGCATTCTGATCGCTGCGATCGTGCTGATCGGAGGAATCCTGGTCTATCGCAGCAGAAAAAAATAACACAGGCACTGATCAGGATAATTACCGGCCTTGACATGGCCGGAACGGGAGATTTATGAGATACTGTCATGCGAAGGTATTTCTCGGAGAAGCCGGCTTTGTGAAAGCCGGCTTTTCCGTAGAGAACGGGAGATTCCGGAATATATCTCCGGAATCCGGAAAAGGGCATCCTCTGTCATCGGAGCGGGATGCGGACAATACAGATACGGAACCGTCCGTGGACCTCGGAGGCCTTCTCGTGCTTCCCGGCCTGGTAGATATGCATATACACGGGAATTCGGGGTGTGATTTCTCGGATGGATCGGAGGACGGCCTTCGGAGGATCGGGACATATCTTGCCTCCCGGGGCGTCACGACCTTTGCACCCGCTTCCATGACCCTTCCATATGACGTACTGGAGCGGGCTTTTTATACTGCCTGTCAATACAGGACAGACCGTCCCGAAGCAGGCGCCAGGCTGGCCGGTATCCACATGGAAGGCCCGTTCTTTTCTGAAAAAAGGCGTGGGGCACAGAATCGTGAATACCTGAAGGCGCCGGATGCGCAGGCTGTTTTCCGCCTGCAGGAAGCCTGCGGAGGCCTGATCAGGGTCGTGGATATCGCCCCGGAGCTTCCCGGAGCGGTTGAATTCATACGCGAAGTATCCTCCTGCTGCCGGGTATCGGCCGGGCACACGGATGCTTCCTACGAAGAGGCGTCGGCTGCATTTTCGGCAGGGGCCTCACATGTGACGCATCTCTTCAATGCAATGCCGCCGCTCCATCATCGTACCCCCGGTCTGATCGGAGCCGCCTGTGAGCAGGCGAATGTGACGGCGGAACTGATCTGCGATGGCCTGCATATTCACCCCTCGGTCATCCGAATGGCATTCCGGCTGTTTCCGGGACAGATATGCCTGATCTCCGACGCCATGCGGTGCTGCGGCATGCCGGACGGGGTCTATGAGCTGGGCGGCCAGCAGGTGACCCTGAAGGACCGTGCGGCGAGACTTTCGGACGGAACCCTGGCGGGTGCATCCTCCGATCTTTTTGAGGATATGGTGAACGCCATCCATTTCGGGATCCCCGTGACGGAAGCTGTCACGGCAGCCTCGCTTACACCGGCTGAGGTACTGGGCGCGGCAGAAGAGGTCGGGAGTATCGAGAAAGGGAAAAAAGCGGACTTTTTAGTCTGTGATGAAAGCTGGAACCTGAAACAGGTCTATATGGACGGCATAAGAATACGATAACAAAAGATGTTAGCACTCATTTCGAATGAGTGCTAGTTTTTTCTTGACTTTTGCATTCCGGCGTACTAATATAGACGATAGAGCTGGAACACAGCAATCAAAACCGAAAGAAGGAGACGATACAATGGCAGCAAAGAAAGGCAGTCTGTCTATCAACAGCGAGAATATATTTCCGATCATAAAGAAGTGGCTCTATTCCGACCACGATATCTTCGTAAGGGAGATGATCTCCAACGGGTGCGACGCCATCACAAAGCTGAAAAAGCTGGAGATCATGGGCGAGTATACTTTCCCGGAAGGGTATAAGCCCAGGATCGAGGTCATTGTCAACCCGGAGGAAAAGACCCTGAAATTCATCGATAACGGTATCGGTATGACGGCGGACGAGGTCGAGGAATACATCACCCAGATCGCATTTTCGGGGGCAACGGAATTCCTTGAAAAGTACAAAGACAAGACGACGGACGACCAGATGATCGGGCATTTCGGCCTGGGATTCTACTCCGCGTTCATGGTGGCGGACGAGGTTCACATCGATACACTTTCCTACCGGGACGGAGCGGTTCCCGTCCATTGGGCCTGCGACGGCGGGACGGACTATGAGATCCAGGACGGCAATAAGAACACGGTCGGCACCGAGATCACGCTTTTCCTGAATGAGAACAGTGTTGAATTCTCGAATGAGTACCGTATGCGCGAGGTCATCGGCAAGTACTGCTCCTTTATGCCTGTGGAGATCTTCCTCTCCAAGGCGGATGCCCCGCAGGAATATGAGACCATCGACGAATCCGAGCTTCGCGATGACGATGTGGTCGTTGAGCATATCCATGAGGAGGCAAAGACCGAGGAAAAAGAAAACGAGAACGGGGAGAAGGAGGTCGTGGAGATCTCTCCCGCGAGAGACAGGGTCAAGATCAATAAGCGCCCGGTCTCCCTGAGCGATACAAAGCCATTGTGGACCAAGCATCCCAACGACTGTACGGAAGAGGAGTATAAGGATTTTTACCGCAAGGTGTTCCTGGATTATAAAGAGCCTCTTTTCTGGATCCATCTTAATATGGATTATCCGTTCAACCTGAAGGGCATCCTGTATTTCCCGAAGATCAATACAGAGTATGATTCGATCGAAGGAACCATCAAGCTCTACAACAATCAGGTCTTCATTGCAGACAACATCAAGGAAGTGATCCCGGAGTTCCTGCTTCTTCTGAAGGGCGTGATCGACTGCCCGGACCTTCCGCTGAACGTGTCAAGATCGGCGCTTCAGAATGACGGCTTTGTGCAGAAGATCTCCGAGTACATCACCAAGAAGGTGGCGGACAAGCTGACCGGCATGTGCAAGACGGACCGGGAATCCTACGAGAAATACTGGGACGATATCAGTCCGTTCATCAAGTTCGGCTGCATCAAGGATGATAAGTTTGCCGAGAAGATCAGCGACTATGTCCTGTTCAAGAACCTGGATGGCAAATACCTGACTCTGAAGGACTGCATCGAAGAGAACAAGAAGACGGAAGAGAAGCCGGAAGAGACCGCCGAGGAGGAAACAAAGGAGGAATCCGGGGAGACCGAGGAAAAGGCTGATGAAAAGGAACCGGAGAAGACCACCGTTTACTATGTGACGGACGAGGTCGTACAGAGCCAGTATATCAATCTGTTCCGCGAGGCCGGCAAGGATGCGGTCATCCTGAAGCATCATATCGATTCGCCGTTCATCTCCCATCTGGAGCAGAAAAACCCGGAGGTCCGTTTCCTTCGGATCGATGCGGATCTGACCGAAGAACTCCGGGATGAACAGAAGACCGACAACAAAACAGCGGAAAAGCTCACGGAGATCTTCCGTAGATACCTGAACAAGGAGAAGCTTGAAGTCAAGGTCGAAAGCCTCAGAAATGAGAATGTGGCCGCCATGATCACCCTGTCCGAGGAGAGCCGCCGCATGCAGGACATGATGAAGATGTACAACATGTACGGAATGGATCCGTCCATGTTCGGCGGTCAGGAGACCCTTGTCCTGAACGCGAATCATCCGCTCGTCAAATATGTTCAGGAGGAGCAGGGAGACTCCGTCGGGATCATCTGCGAGCAGCTGTACGATCTGGCCATGATCAGCCACCGGCAGCTGACACCGGAGGAAATGACGAAATTTGTCCAGAGAAGCAATGAGATCCTTCTGAAGCTGGCAAAATGAAGTAAGATGAAATGAATATACATCAAAAAAGTGTCCCGCCAGCGGGGCACTTTTTTGATGCACAGATAATCAGTCGAAACATGTCGAAACATGTCGAGACATGTCGAAATCTGTCGATTAATCTCGATTTTTCTCGATTTTTTTCGTTTTTGCTGATAAAAGTGTATAATAATTTGCGTACACAAGAAGCGGCAACTCTTCTTCGTACAAAAAACCCGTCATAATCAGGAGGTGCTTTGCATGAACGAAATCTACATTACAATCCGACAGCTTGGGGTTTCGACAAAATACAAAGGATACTATTATGTTGCGGATGCAGTCAAACTGACACTGGAGAGCCAGGAGAGACCGATCAGGATCACGAAGGACATCTATCCGATCCTGGCCACCAAATACCAGTCAAAACCGCAGAACATCGAGCACAACATACGGACCGTGGTGCTCAGCTGCTGGCGGAGCAACCGGGAAAAACTGGAAGAGGTCATGGGCGTCCGGCTCCACAAAATGCCGTCTAACTACGAATTTTTGGACGGCCTGTCCTACTACATTCTCCATCTGCGGGAAGCGTCCGCCGCATCCCGGGCCAGGCAGTAAAAAAACTCTTTTCAAAACGAAGGCACTATGGTAAGATAAATGCGGTATTGAAAACTATGTTTGATGGAAAAGAGGACGGCATTGTGAGTTTTAAGATAGTACTCGACAGCTGCGGCGAACTTCTGGAAGAATGGAAATATGACGACAGAATGGAGTCAGTACCTCTTACGCTTATGGTGGAAGATGAGACGATCATAGATGACGAGACCTTCGACCAGAAAGCGTTTCTGGCCAAGGTGGCAGCATCGCCGACATATCCCAGATCAGCATGTCCTTCGCCGGAGAGATACCGGCAGGCATTTGACTGTGAGGCGGACCATGTGTATGCGGTCACTCTGTCAGCGGAGCTCAGCGGCTCCTACAACAGCGCGGTTCTCGGCAAAAATCTTCTGGAGGAAGAGCAGGGAAAAAGAAAGATCCACGTCTTCAATTCCAGGTCGGCTTCCATCGGGGAGACGCTCATCGCGATCCGGATCCGTCAGTGTGAAGAGCAGGGAATGGAGTTTGAAAAGATCGTGCAGACGGTCGAGAAGTATATCGATTCCATGAACACGTATTTTGTGCTGGAAAGCCTGGATGCCCTCCGCAAGAACGGACGGCTTACCGGCGTCAAGGCGATCGTCGCCACCGCCCTCAAGATCAAACCGATCATGGGCTCTACCGACATCGGGAGTATCTGTCAGCTCGGGCAGGCCCGGGGCATGAACAGGGCTCTCCAGAAAATGCTTGACTTTATCGTGGAGAGGACCGCGGACAGTCAGAACAGGATTCTGGCCATTTCCAACTGCAACTGCAGAGAGAGGGCCATGATGCTTAAAGCCGCAGTCGAGGAGAGACTGAATCCTGTCAAGGTGATCGTGCTCGATACGGCCGGCGTCAGCAGCCTGTACGCCAGCGACGGCGGAATAATCGTTGCGGTTTGACTCTTTTCTTTTGCAGAAACCTGTGCTATAATAAATATAAATATGTGGTTTCATAGGAAACAAAGGAGATAGAACACCATGAGTCAGAAAAAAGTTGACTACTACAAGGAACAGAAGGCAAACAGAAAAGAGATCATCAAAAAAGAAAAGCGCGTTCAGCTGCTGGAGAGGATCATCGGAACCTTGATCGCCATCGCAGTGGTATGCTGGGTCGGTTTTTCAATCTATTCCAAGGTCACGACTGTGCCGGAGACGGAAGCAGGAGAAGTGCAGGAGACGGTCATCAACACCAATGCGCTGAGTGATTACATGGATTCCCTGATGACGGAGGAAGCGGAATAATATCCTGCAGCCTTTCGGACTGCAGGTATGAAAAAAAGATGTCGCCCTGAGGACGACATCTTTTTTGATACACTGCTGTCAGCAGAAGCAGTAAGCCCGAATACTGTTTCGCCAAAGCAGCCACTTTGGCAGAATGTCGATTATAACTTTGTTACATTGGCAGCCTGCATTCCACGAGCGCCTTCGGTCAGATCGTAGGTGACAGCCTGACCTTCCTCAAGAGACTTGAAGCCTTCGCCGTTGATCGCAGAAAAGTGAACGAATACGTCCGCACCGTCTTCTCCGGTGATGAAGCCATAACCTTTTTCTGCGTTGAACCATTTGACAGTTCCTTTGTTCATGATGTTACCTCCATAGAAATTGTGTAAAAGAAAACTAACCTACTGGTGAAAAAAATCACCAGATTTTACAGACTATATCATGTAAATATAATCTCTAAAAACTAGTGATTTAATACATCAAATAATCTTTACACATTCTTTATATACTGGATTATATAACCCCTATTTTGAATTGTCAAGGATAAAAACACAAAAACGACTTTATTAAAACAATTGTTTCGTGTATCATGTAGCTTAAGAATGTCATTTTTAGCATGAAAGGAGAATGGATCCGTGGGAATACTGATTCGAAAAGGGCGCATCGTCGATGCGGCATCGGGAATTGACGAGACCGCCGATCTTTATCTGGACGACGGGTTTGTAAGAGAGATCGGCAATGATCTGACACCAAGGGAAAAGAACGACCGTATCATCGATGCGGAAGGCTGTCTTGTTATGCCGGGGATCGTGGATCTTCATGTTCATTTCCGGGATCCGGGGCAGACACAGAAGGAAGATATCGAGACCGGTTCGCGTGCAGCGGCGCGGGGCGGTGTGACAACGGTTGTGGCAATGCCGAATACGAGCCCGGTGATTGACAGTCCGGACCGGGTCAGCTATGTGCAGAACAAGGCGGAGCAGGTTGCTCCGATCCGTGTGTTTCAGGCTGCGGCATTGTCCCGCGGACAGAAAGGAGAGGAGCTTTCCGACCTGGAAGGACTGGCCGCAGCAGGAGTCAGGGCTTTTTCCGAGGACGGCAAGTCCCTGATGAATGCCCGCCTCATGCGGGAGGCCATGAAGATCGCTGCCCGATATGACATTCCGGTATTTGATCACTGCGAGGACATCGAGCTTCGCGGAGACGGCTGCATGAACGAGGACGAAAACGCAAAGCGTCTCGGCCTTCCGGGAATCTGCAATGCGGTGGAGGATATTATCGCGGGACGGGACATCCTCCTTGCCCGGGACACCGGGGCAAGACTTCATCTATGCCATTGCTCCACCGAAGGGGCGGCCTTTATGATGAAACTCGTCAAACAGTCGGGAAGCGACCGGATCACGGCGGAGGTCTGCCCGCATCACCTGCTCTTCACCTCGGATGACATTCCGAGGGATGACCCGAATTACAAGATGAATCCCCCGCTCAGGACCAGAAGGGACGTCGATGCGCTGCTCGAAGGACTGAAGGATGGAAGCATCGACGTGATCAGCACCGATCACGCTCCGCATACCGCAAAGGATAAGTCCGGTTCCATGCGAAATGCAGCTTTCGGGATCGTGGGGCTGGAGACGAGCCTGGCGCTGATCTATACGGAGCTGGTCGGGAAAGGCGTCCTGACGCTCCGGCAGATGATCGAAAAAATGTGCCTCAATCCGGCCAGGATCCTCGGGATCGACGCCGGGACCATCGCACCCGGTCACAGGGCGGACGTGATCATCGTGGATACTGAGAACGAGTACGTGATCGACAGGAACACGTTTGTTTCAAAGGGAAAAAACACCCCGTTCCATGGCTGGAAAGTCAGGGGGAAGGTCAAATATACCATCTGCAATGGAAAAGTAGTCTGGGAGGATAAGAAATGATCAATAAGCTTGTTTCAAAGATCAGAAAGACAGGAGCACCCGTGGTCGTCGGCCTGGATCCGATGCTGGCGTATGTGCCGGAACACATTCTGGCAAAGGCTTTCCACGAATTCGGAGAGACGCCCGAAGGCGCCGCCGAAGCGGTCTGGCAGTACAACAAGGGCATCGTCGATGCGGTCTGCGATCTGATCCCGGCAGTCAAGCCTCAGATCGCCATGTATGAGCAGTTCGGTGTTCCGGGACTTCAGGCATTCCAGAAGACCGTGGATTATTGCCAGGAGAAGGACCTGGTGGTCATCGGGGACGTCAAGAGAGGCGATATCGGTTCGACATCGGCGGCCTACGCGGCCGGACACCTGGGAAAGGTCAGGATCGGAAAAAGCGTCTGCAGTGCTTTCCATGAGGATTTCGCAACGGTCAATCCATACCTTGGCACGGACGGGATCAAGCCATTTGTGGATGTATGCAGAGAAGAAAAAAAGGGAATCTTTATCCTTGTCAAGACATCCAACCCGTCCAGCGGAGAGTTTCAGGACCGCCTGATCGACGGAAGGCCGCTGTACGAATGGGTCGGTGAAAAAGTGGCTGAATGGGGCAGCACCTGCATGGGTGATTCCTACAGCTACATCGGCGCCGTCGTAGGAGCCACCTATCCGGAAATGGGAAAGGTCCTCCGGAGGATCATGCCGAAGGCGTATATCCTGGTTCCCGGATACGGGGCACAGGGTGGAAAAGGCGCCGATCTGGTGCATTTCTTCAACGAGGACGGTCTGGGCGCGATCGTGAATTCTTCACGAGGGATCATCGCGGCCTACAAGCAGGAGAAATATGCCGCTTTCGGCGCGGAAGGATATGCGGAAGCGGCCAGGGCAGCGGTAAAGGATATGACTGAGGACATTGCGAACGCATTGTCCGGACGATAGGAGACGAATATGAAACAGCTGGAAAACTGCAGGATCATCAGCCAGACACAGATCGAACCTGGCATTTTTGACCTCTGGCTGGAGGCGGGCGCGATCGCTGATGCCGCGGCGGCGGGACAGTTTGTATCGGTATACACAAGAGATCCTAGCCGGCTTCTGCCGAGGCCGGTCAGCCTGGCGCAGATCGACCGGGAGAGCGGCCGCATCAGGCTGATCTACCGTGTCACCGGGCCGGATACCGGAACGGAGCAGCTGTCAAAGCTGCATGCGGGGGTGCCGCTCAGGGTTCTTGGCCCGCTCGGCAATGGGTTTCCCCTGCAGGAGGTGCGCAACAAAAAAGTACTTTTGTTCGGCGGCGGGATCGGGATCCCTCCGATGCTGGAGACGGCCCGCGCTCTTGCCGCGGACCACGGTACGGAAGTAACGGCTGTCCTGGGATATAGGACCGGCAGCTTTCTGGCGGATGAGTTCCGGGAGGTGTGCCACGTGCTGATCTCGACGGAGGATGGTTCCGTCGGGACCAGAGGGACCGTGCTTGATGCGGTCCGGAGTGACGGCAGGCAGGCGGACGCGGCCTTTGCGTGCGGTCCCCGTGCCATGCTCCGCGCCGTAAAGGAATACTGTGAAGCAATAAACATGCCCTGCTGGATCTCGATGGAGGAACGGATGGCCTGCGGGATCGGGGCGTGCCTCGGCTGTGTCTGTGAGACAAAAGAGGTCGACGGACATTCCCATGTCCACAATGCCCGGATCTGCAAGGACGGGCCTGTATTCGTAAGCACGGAGGTGGTTCTATGAGCAATATGAGCGTGACGCTTGCCGGTGTGGAGCTCAAAAACCCCGTTGTAACGGCGTCCGGGACCTTCGGCTCCGGGCAGGAATACGGGGAATTCATGGATCTGAACCGTCTGGGCGGAGTTGTGACAAAAGGCGTGGCAAATGTTCCCTGGACAGGGAATCCTGTTCCCCGCGTCTGTGAGACGCCGAGCGGTATGCTGAACGCGATCGGGCTTCAGAACCCCGGGATCGACGTGTTCTGCGAGCGGGATATCCCGTTCCTCCGTAAATACGACACCCGGATCATCGTGAACGTGTGCGGACGGTCGGAACAGGATTACTGCGAGGTGGTCGAACGGCTTTCTGATGAGCCGGTGGATCTTCTGGAGATCAACGTATCGTGTCCCAATGTGCGGGAAGGCGGGATCGCGTTCGGGCAGGATCCCAAAGCGCTTTTCCGGATCACGCAGGAGATCAAAAAGCATGCAAAGCAGCCGGTGATCATGAAGCTGAGTCCGAATGTGACGGATATCACGGAGATGGCCAGGGCGGCCGAGAGCGCCGGCGCGGATGCCCTGTCGCTGATCAATACACTGACCGGAATGAAGATCGATATCAACAGGAGAACGTTCGCGCTTGCCAATCGTACGGGCGGACTTTCGGGACCCGCGATCAGGCCGGTGGCCGTCAGGATGGTCTACGAGACGGTCAGGGCCGTTTCTGTCCCGGTCATCGGCATGGGCGGGATCATGAAGGCGGAGGACGCGCTGGAATTCATCATGGCGGGCGCCACATGCGTGGCGGTCGGAACGGCAAATTTCCACGATCCGAATGCAGCAGAAAAGATCGTGGACGGGATAGGCGCGTTTCTGGAAAGCCGGAACATTTCCGACATCCGGGATATCAGGGGGATCGTGCAGGAATGACCGGGCGCCTTCGCACCGGCAAATCTGTTCTTCCCTAATCTTCTGCAATGTGGTATGATAACCATGATCACAGGATTCGGAGGAAAAAACGTGGAAGACTACAAAAAAGAATTTATTGAGTTTATGATCGACTGCAACGTGCTGCGTTTTGGTGATTTTGTGACGAAATCCGGACGGAACACACCGTTTTTTGTCAATACGGGTTTTTACCGGAACGGAACGCAGCTCAGAAAGCTCGGACAGTATTATGCGAAAGCCATAGAGCAGAGCTTCGGACTTTCCTTTGACGTGCTTTTCGGACCGGCCTATAAAGGAATCCCGCTGTCCGTAACGACGGCGATGGCGGTCAGCGAGCTGTACGGAAAGGACATCCGTTATTGCTCCAACCGCAAGGAGATCAAGGATCACGGAGACAAGGGGATCCTTCTCGGAAGTCCGCTGGAGGATGGAGACAAGGTCGTCATCATCGAGGACGTCACAACGGCGGGCACCTCGATCCAGGAGACGATGCCGATCCTGAAGGCACAGGGAAATATCGAGACGATCGGACTGGTGGTTTCCGTTGACAGGATGGAAAGAGCGCAGGATACCCCGAAAAGTGCATTAAAGGTGATCCAGGAGACGTACGGCCTCCGGACGACCACGATCGTGACAATGGAGGAAGTGGTCAGCCATCTGTATAACAGGGAATATAAGGGCCGCGTCGTGATCGACGAAAGGCTCAAGGCTGAGATCGATGCCTATTACGCCAGGTACGGCGCACAGGAATAAGGAGGAATACCGGGATGAAAATGAATGAGAAGATCTATAAGGTCATGGATGGCGCCGGGCTGACCAGTCTCGTTCTTGGGATCGTGACGATTATTTTCGGAGTAACGACTGGCGTTCTCCTGATCATCAATGCTGCGAAGATCCTGAAAGCAAAAAAGGGAATCCTGATCTGATACGGATATGTCAAAAAAAGAAAAGTTTGTGATCCGGGTCGTATCGGTCCTGCTTCTGGCCGTCTACCTTTCGGTCCTGCTGTATTTTCTGTTCTTCTCGGAGAGATACGGGAGAGGGGATATTTCCGCCCACGGAAACCGTTTTAACCTGATCCCCTTTGCCGAGATCAGGCGGTTCTGGCAGAACCGGGAGAGCCTGGGCATGTCGGCTGTGACAGTGAATATTCTCGGCAACGTGCTGGCGTTCATTCCGCTGGGCTTTTTGATGCCGGCGATCTTTGCCAGGTTCCGAAAGGGGCCCGGTGCAGTTGCCCTGGGCTTTTTTCTGAGTCTGCTGGTCGAAGGGATGCAGCTCCTTACCGGTGTGGGAAGCTTTGACGTGGATGACCTGATACTGAATACGTTAGGGACGGCAGCAGGCTATCTGATGTTCCGGCTGTGTCTTTCGATCAGGAGAAGGCAATATGGCAAGAAGATTTAGATATGCGTTTGTAAAGAGAAAAGAAGCAGCAAAAGGGAAGCTTTCGGTCGGATGCGCGATTGCTTCCTTTGTCCTGTTTGCGGCAGCCGTCCTGCTTTCGCTGTTTCTCAACAAAAAGCTTGGCTTTCTGGTCGGCGGAGTCAGTATTTTTGCGGCGCTGCTCGCTGCGTATGGCTTTCTGATGGGACTGGCCAGCTTCTCGGAGCAGGACAGAAAGCATGGAACCAGTATGGTCGGCTCGATCCTTTGCGGTTTGTTCCTTGTTGGATGGGTCGGCCTGTTTTTGCTTGGAGTATGAGAATGGATGAATTGTTGAATGAACGGTATGTGCTTGCAAAAGAAAGGATCAGGGAGATCCAGGGCGAGACGCGGGTCCCGGAGCCGTACCGTGCTTTTTTTGCCGCGGTAAGTGAATTTCTGCAGCCGGTCATCGATGTGATGGACGACCCTGCGGTAAAGGAAAAGGACCCTGCCGGGTTCAATCACCGGCTTTATGCGGATATTCTTCCTGATCACTATGAAGAATCCTACGGGAATCCGGCCTATGCGGTCCGCATGCTTGGCGATTACGGGCAGGATCTCTGCTTTTTGTATGCGGAGACCCGGGGCGCGATCGTCTATGCCTTTGAGAACAGGCTCTGGGATCTGACGGTCACGCTTGAACTCCTGCTGGAGGTCTATTCGGCTTTCTGCGAGGAAGAGCTTCCGTCACCGGCCGCGGTCCACGGGATCCTGAAATCCTATGTGGACGACTACGCGGACGATATGGTCGAAAACAGGGTCCGCGAGTGTATGGATCCGGAGCAGGATTTTGCCCTTTCCATACTGATGGGATCCGATCTTTCCGATCTTTCCTACCTGTACAGATACGGGGAATATGTGTCGGAAAACGAGATCGGCACGGCCAGGCTTCTGAATTCTTTTTCTCAGGAAGAGATCGACGAGATGGCGTCTACGTTCTCGGAAGGATACCGGCTGGGATTTCTGGCAGGGCGTAAGGATATCACCAAAAAGAAGACCGTCAATATCCGCTATAATCTCGGCTTTGAGAGGATCATCCGGTCCGCGGTAATGAATTTCCGCTCGATCGGGCTGGAGCCGGTCATCTACAGACATGCCTCCCACCTGATCAACCGAAGGAACCAGATGCGGACAGGCTATACCGGCGGTGTCGCCAATCCCCAGTATGACTATGATCACAGGCAGGATATCGGGCTTTTTCTGGATGCGGAGCTAGCAGGACGCAAAAAGAGAGCACTCCGGAACGGCTATGAAAGCATGAAAAAACTCGCGGCTGTCCATGGCGGACCGGCCATCGTGGAGACGTTCGGGGAAAAGCAGTTCGTACCGGTGATCAAGCCGGAGGCCCGGACCTTAAGCGAGGCACAGCAGAAGATCCAGATCGGGATGGATAATGATTCCTCCCAGATCACGAACCGTTACATTCCGGGAGATGAGAGAAGCTATACGATCATTGCGTTCCCGCTTCCGGAGATCGGGGAGCCCTATGCGGAGATCTTCCGTGAGATCGTACGGATCAATACGCTGGATTCCGATCACTACAGGCGTATCCAGCAGAAGATCATCGATGTGCTCGATACCTGCGAATGGGTCGAGATCAAGGGTGCGGACGGAAACGAGACGGATCTTCTGATCCACCTGCACACGCTGGACGATCCCCAAAAGCAGACCAATTTTGAGAATTGCGTGGCGGACGTGAACATTCCCGTGGGAGAGGTCTTTACCTCACCGGTGCTTGCGGGAACAGGCGGGATCCTTCATGTAAAGGCCGTCTACCTGAACGGACTGCTGTTCAAGGATCTCAGGCTGGTATTTGACTGCGGGCAGGTGATCGATTACAGCTGCGGCAATTTTGAGACCGAAGAGGAGAACAGGCGCTACATTGAGGATAATATCCTGTTCCATCACCCGAAGATCCCGATGGGTGAATTTGCCATCGGTACCAACACGACAGCGTACGTGGCCGCGCAGAAATACGGGATCGCCGGCAAAATGCCGATCCTGATCGCGGAAAAGATGGGTCCTCATTTTGCTGTGGGCGATACCTGCTACAGCTGGGAGGAGGACTCCCCCGTCTACAATCCGGACGGGAAAGAGATCATCGCACGGGATAACGAGATCTCGATCCTCCGCAAGGAGGATCCGCATCTTGCGTATTACGGATGCCATACCGATATCACCATTCCCTATGAGGAACTGGGAGGCATCCGCGTCATCGACGATGACGGGGAGATGGTCTCGATCATAGAAGACGGTCGGTTTGTGCTTCCGGGCACAGAGGAACTGAACAGCCCCTTTGAAACAGCGGGCGGAAAGGAAGGCAGCAGATGAGTAAAGTGGGAATCGTTATGGGCAGTGACTCTGACATGCCTGTTATGAGTAAAGCGGCCGCGGTCCTGGATGAGCTGGGAATCGATTATGAGATGAGGATCATTTCCGCGCACAGAGAGCCGGACGTGTTTTTTGAGTATGCCAGGACGGCAGAAGAAAAAGGCTTCAAGGTGATCATCGCCGGCGCCGGGATGGCAGCACATCTGCCCGGCATGTGCGCCGCGATCTTCCCGATGCCGGTCATCGGCATTCCGATGCATACCACGTCCCTCGGAGGAAGGGACTCGCTCTATTCGATCGTCCAGATGCCAAGCGGTATTCCTGTGGCGACCGTTGCCATCAACGGTGGCGCGAACGCGGCGCTCCTGGCGGCAAAGATCCTTGCCACATCCGATGAGGAGCTTCTCGGAAAGCTGAAGGAGTACAGCGGCAGGCTGAAAAGCCAGGTCGAGGAAAAAGACAGACGGCTGCAGGAGACCGGCTGGAAGGACTATTCAAAGTGATAAGCCGAAGGCGTGTACCTTTACAAAATCAGAGAACAGGAGATCGATATGGATTATAAGAATGCAGGAGTAGATATTGAGGCCGGCTACAGATCTGTGGAACTGATGAAGCAGCATATCGCAAAGACGATGCGCCCGGAGGTCCTCGGAGGGATCGGCGGGTTTTCCGGGGCCTTTTCCATGAGCGCCTTCAAGGACATGGAGGAACCGACCCTGGTATCCGGCACGGACGGCGTGGGAACCAAGCTGAAGCTGGCGTTCCTTCTGGACAGACATGATACCGTCGGCATCGACTGCGTTGCCATGTGTGTGAACGATATCGCCTGCGCAGGCGGGGAACCTTTGTTTTTCCTTGACTATATTGCCTGCGGAAAGAACTATCCCGAGAAGATCGCCGGGATCGTCAAGGGCGTGGCGGACGGGTGCGCCCAGGCCGGGGCGGCGCTGATCGGAGGTGAAACGGCGGAGATGCCTGGCTTTTATCCGGAGGATGAGTATGATCTTGCCGGTTTTGCCGTCGGCGTTGTAGACAAAAAAGACCTGATCATGGGAGAACTTCTGCAGGAGGGAGACGTGCTGATCGGAATCGCCTCCTCCGGCGTACACAGCAACGGTTTCTCACTGGTGCGGAAGGTATTCGAGATGTCGAGGGATTCCCTGAACACGTACTATGAGGAGCTTGACAATACACTGGGAAATTCTCTGCTGGCACCGACGAAGATCTATGTGAAGGCTCTTCGCTCTGTCAAAGAGTCCGGGGTCAGGATCCATGCCTGCAGCCACATTACCGGCGGCGGCTTTTACGAGAATGTTCCCCGCATGCTGAAGGACGGAACACGGGCCGTCATCGAAAAAGACAGCTATCCGGTACCGCCGATCTTCGGGCTTTTGGCCGCGAAAGGCAATATCGAAGAACAGATGATGTACAATACCTACAATATGGGCATCGGCATGGTTCTTGCCGTGGACAGAAACGATACGGACAAGACGATGGATGCGATCCGAAAGGCCGGAGAGACACCTTATGTCGTCGGAAGGATCGAGAACGGAGAAAAAGGAGTCACATTATGCTGAGGCTTGGAATACTTGTATCCGGCGGAGGAACCAATCTGCAGGCGATCCTGGACGCGATCGAAAACGGAAACATAACAAACGCGGAGGCAGCTGTCGTGATCAGCAACAACCGGAACGCGTTTGCGCTTGAACGTGCCGGAAAGCACGGCGTTCCGGCGGTCTGCATTTCACCCAGGGACTATGAAGACCGGGAAGCCTTCAACCGGGCGCTTCTCGAGGAGTTGAAGACCAGGAAGGTGGATCTGGTCGTCCTGGCAGGATTCCTGGTATCCATTCCGCCCATGATCGTGGAAGCTTTTCCGAACAGGATCATCAATGTTCATCCATCCCTGATCCCTTCATTCTGCGGCGTCGGATATTACGGGCTGAAGGTCCACGAGGCTGCGCTCGGGCGGGGCGTGAAGGTGACGGGGGCGACGGTCCATTTTGTGGACTGCGGGACGGATACGGGTCCCATCATCCTGCAGAAACCGGTAGAGACAAGGGCGGACGACACGCCCGAGGTCCTGCAGAGGCGGGTCATGGAGCAGGCGGAATGGATCATCCTGCCAAAAGCCATCGACCTGATCGCGAACGGCAGAGTGGATGTGAAGGACGGAAAGGTTTTTCTGAAGGAATAAACAGCAGAAGGTGAGGAAGACAGATATGAATATTCTGATCGTGGGAAGCGGCGGGAGAGAGCATGCCATCGCCTGGAGCGTGGCCAAGAGCCCCCTTGCGGACAAGATCTACTGTGCGCCCGGAAATGCCGGGATCGCCGAAATCGCGGAATGCGTTCCGATCGGCGCCATGGAATTTGAGAAGCTGGCGGATTTTGCCGAGGAAAAGAAGATTGGCCTCACGATCATCGGAATGGATGATCCGCTGGTCGGAGGCGTCGTAGACGTGTTTGAAGAAAGAGGCCTGAAGGTGTTCGGACCCCGCAGAAACGCGGCCATCCTGGAAGGCTCCAAGGCGTTCTCCAAGGATCTCATGAAGAAGTACCACATTCCGACCGCGGCCTATGAGAACTTTACGGATCCGGCCGAGGCGGAGGAATACCTGAAGACCAGGGCGAAATTCCCGATCGTATTGAAGGCGGACGGGCTTGCGCTTGGAAAAGGCGTACTGATCTGCCAGGATCTTGCCGAAGCGCTGGACGGCCTCAAGGAAATCATGCTGGATAAAAAGTTCGGCAGCGCCGGAAACGCCATGGTCATCGAAGAGTTCATGACGGGACGGGAGGTGTCGGTCCTTTCCTTCGTGGATGGAAAGACGATCAAGCCCATGACCTCCGCACAGGATCACAAGCGGGCCCTCGACGGGGACCGTGGACTGAATACCGGCGGTATGGGGACATTCTCACCGAGTCCGTTCTATACAAAGGAGATCGATGAGTTCTGCCGCACACATATCTACCAGCCGACGGTGGACGCGATGGCGGCGGAGGGCCGCCCGTTCAAGGGCATCATCTTCTTTGGCCTCATGCTCACGGCGGACGGTCCGAAGGTGCTTGAGTACAATGCCCGTTTCGGGGATCCCGAGGCACAGGTGGTCCTGCCAAGGATGAAAACGGACATCCTGGAGGTAATGAGTGCGTGCGTGGACGGAACGCTTGACCAGGTAGATCTTCAGTTTGAAGACAATGCGGCCGTGTGCGTCGTGCTGGCAAGCGACGGGTATCCGGTCTCCTACGAGAAGGGGATCCCGATGTCCGGCTTCGAAAAATTCAAGGACAAGGAAGGCTATTACTGCTTCCATGCCGGGACAAAGCTTTCCGACGGCCGTATCGTCACGAACGGAGGACGGGTCGTCGGGATCACGGCCACGGGCATGGACCTGAAGGATGCACGTAAAAACGCATATGAGGCGACAGAGTGGATCGAGTTTGCCAACAAATACATGCGACATGATATCGGAAAAGCGATCGATGAAGCATAACGAGGGAGGCGGTTCAGATGGGAGTCGGAGTTACAAATAAAAATACGGTGCAGGAGATCCAGGAAAGTGAAAAGCTGTTCGTGCCCTATGCGGCATCGACCAGGCTTCCCTATGTGGTCTGCGATGAAGAGACCTACAATGACCAGGCGTTCCTGTTTGGGACAGAGGAGGAGCTGAAAGCCTTCGCCCAGCAGCAGGCTGCAAAAAAGATCCAGCTGCTCGGCATGTCCTTTGAAAAGAAGAGCTTTAATGTCCTGTTCAGCAATCTGCATGCGATCGGTGTGAACGCCGTTGTGTGGATGCAGGGGGAAGAGAGGACGGAGGTCGAACTGGAGGAGCTGTTTCCGGCTCCGGATTTCAGCAAGCTTGAGCCGGCCAAAAGACCTCTTCTCAATCCGGCGCTCGCTCTCAGCGGGATCTACTATATGCAGGCGGCCAGAAAGCAGGGCGCAGTCCAGGCAGAGCTGGCGGAACTGCAGGAGGAACTGCTGGCCAACGTGGTACGGGCGGAATACCTTCTTCCAATGACCATCGATCCGAAGAATCCCAAGAAGATCCTGATCCCTTCCTTCAAGGATAAGGAGGGGAAAATGTCCTACCTTTTCTTCTCCGACATACTGGAGTATCAGAAGTTCGTGGGAAAACAGAAATTCCTGATGGGACGGGTCCCCTTCAAAAAGATCGCGGAACTTCCGGGAGACAAATCGATGCGTTATGTGCTGAATCCGCTGGGATTCAATCTGACTCTGACAAAAGAACAGGTACAGCGCCTCGCGAAATAAGAAAGCGGCACCTCGAACGAGGTGCCCTTCTTTGTATAGATATTCTTATTGCAGGATGATCATGTTTGTGCTATGATGCGTATAACACGAAAGGGGTGGATTTATGGTCATAGAAATTGATTTTAACAGTGACGAAGCCATTTATCTGCAGCTTACCAACCAGATCATCATGGGTATAGCCACGTCAAGGCTTCAGGAAGGGGATTCCCTTCCTTCCGTACGTCAGATGGCAGATCGTGTCGGCATCAACATGCATACGGTGAACAAGGCATATTCACTATTGCGCCAGGAGGGATTTATCACCATCGACCGGCGCAGAGGCGCGGTGATCGCACTGGATATGGACAGACTCAAGGCTTATGAGGAGCTGAAAGGATATCTGAAGATCGCCCTGGCACGGGGCTGCTGCAGAAGCATTCCGCGGGACGAGGTCCATAAGCTGATCGATGAGATCCTTGACGAATATCAGGAAATGTAGCAGGAGGATATATGCAGGATAAATTAACCAGACAGGCAGCATCAGCCTTAAAACTTGCGGAGGAAGCCGCCAGGCAGATGAACCACAGCTACGTGGGGACGGAACATCTTCTTCTGGGACTGCTCCGTGAAAAAGAAGGGACCGCAGGCAGGGTGCTGCAGGAATTCTCGGTGGAAGAGGAAAGGCTGGTGGCGCTGATCGAGCGGCTGATCGCGCCGTCGGAGGTCCTGACGGCTGTCCCGAAGCCGGAGTTAAGCCCGAGAGCGAAGGCAATCATCACCCAGGCCCAGGCGGAATGCGGGAATTCCCGCAGGGAGAAGGCCGGTACGGAGCATCTGCTCATGGCGATTTTGAAGGAGACGGACTGCGTGGCCACAAGGCTTCTGTATACGCTCGGCGTAAACATTCAGAAGCTGTACGCGGCGGTTCTTTCCGCGATGGGGTATGACAATGAGTCGATCGCGGAGGAATTCCAGGCGGCACGGATGGGGAAGACCCGCCGGGCGACGGCAACGCCGACCCTGGACCAGTACAGCCGGGACCTGACCGAGCTTGCCGCAGAGCATAAGCTGGATCCGGTCGTAGGAAGAGAGGCGGAGATCGCGCGTCTCATCCAGATCCTGAGCCGCAGGACAAAGAATAACCCCTGCCTGGTCGGAGAACCGGGCGTGGGCAAGACGGCGATCGCCGAAGGACTGGCCCAGCGGATCGTTTCCGGGCAGGTGCCTGATACGGTCAAGGATAAGCGGCTGGTCGTCCTGGATCTTTCCGGCATGGTGGCGGGCAGTAAATACAGGGGCGAATTTGAAGAGAGGATCCGGAACGTCGTCGACGAGGTGCGGGAGAACCAGGGGATCCTCCTGTTTATCGACGAACTGCACACGATCATCGGCGCCGGCGGGGCAGAAGGCGCACTGGATGCGTCCAATATCCTGAAACCGTCCCTGTCGAGAGGCGAGATCCAGGTCATCGGTGCTACGACGCTGGAGGAGTACCGGAAATATATCGAGAAGGACGCGGCTCTGGAACGCAGATTCCAGCCGGTCACGGTCGATGAGCCGTCAGAGGAGGAAACGATTGAGATCCTGCGCGGGCTTCGGCCGTACTATGAGGCTCATCACCACGTTGTGATCGAGGATTCGGCGCTTGAGGCAGCCGCCAGGATGTCAGCCAGATATATCAATGACCGGTTTCTTCCGGATAAGGCGATCGACGTGATCGACGAGGCATCTTCCAAGGTCCAGCTGTCCGGGTTTTCCGCCTCCCTGGAGGGAGATCCTCTTGAGAAGGAAATGCAGGAACTGGAACAGGAGAAGGAACAGGCGCTCAAGGAAGCGGATATCGAGAAGGCCAGAGAGATACGGGACCGGCAGGAGGCCCTCCGGAAGGAGCTCGAACAGCAGCGAAAACGCCAGGAGAGGAAGAACCGGCGGAAATCCATGACCGTGACGGAAAATTCCGTAGCCGGCATCATTTCGGACTGGACCAGGATCCCGGTCCAGAAGCTGACCGAAGGCGAGACCCGGAGACTGGCCAGGCTCGACAAGGAGCTGCATAAGCGCGTGATCGGACAGGATGACGCGGTGAAGGCGGTCGCGCAGGCCGTAAAGCGGGGACGTGTCGGCCTCAAGGATCCCGGCAGGCCGATCGGGTCGTTCCTGTTCCTGGGACCTACGGGAGTCGGCAAGACCGAACTGTCCAAGGCACTGGCGGAGACCGTTTTCGGGACGGAGCAGGCCATGATCCGGGTGGACATGTCCGAATATATGGAAAAACACAGTGTTTCCAAGCTCATCGGTTCTCCTCCGGGCTATGTGGGTTACGAGGAAGGCGGACAGCTCAGCGAAAAGGTGCGGCGTCATCCCTACAGCGTGATCCTTTTTGACGAGATCGAGAAGGCCCACCCGGATGTGTTCAACGTTCTTCTGCAGGTGCTGGACGACGGTCATATCACAGATGCACACGGACGTAAAGTGGATTTTAAGCAGACAATCATCATCATGACCTCCAATGCGGGAGCGCAGGCGATCATCGAGCCGAAGCACCTGGGATTTGTGTCCGGAAATGATGAAAAGCGGGACTACGAGCGGATGCGAGCAGGCGTCATGGAAGAGGTGCGAAGGCTCTTCAAGCCGGAGTTTCTGAACCGGATCGACGAGATCATGGTATTCCATACGCTCGGAAAGCCGGAGATCCGCAAGATCGTCGGCATTCTGCTTACCCAGCTTTCGGAGCGCTGTAAAGAGCAGATGGACATCCGCCTTACGGTGACGACCCAGGCCAGGGATCTTCTGGCGGAGGCCGGATTTGATACCAAATATGGTGCGCGTCCGCTTCGAAGGGCAATCCAGACCCAGGTGGAGGACGCGCTTGCAAATGAGATCCTCGAGGGCAGGATCAGCCGCGGCGACACAGTACAGGTAACACAGCGAAACAAGAAGATCACGTTTGTGGTTAAGGATACATGATCCGGCAGGAGGATAAAAATGGCGGTTATTAAAGAACTGATCCGTGCAGAAGAAGACGGAACGGTCAGCTTTGGAAATTATCAGATCAAGGAGAAAGCAAAGGTTCCTGAATTCCCGCATCAGGGAGACGTTTACAAGGTAAAGACCTTTTGTGAGATCACAAAACTTGAAAAAAACGGTATGTTTGTCTATGAGTCGGTGCCCGGGAGTACGGTATGCCGGATGTCCCAGGAAGAGAGCGGCATGCATTTCTTTGTCGAAGGACAGGAGGATGCCCAGATCACTGTCGAGCTCGAAGCAGACACGGAATACGAGGTTTTTATCAATGACGCAAGTACAGGTACGGTGACGACGAACCTGGGCGGCAAGCTTTCCTTCAGCGTGGAGCTGCAGCCGGAGCAGGCGTCGGAAGTCAGGATCGTGAAATGTGAGCATGAAGAATAAGAAGATCGTATATTTCTGCCAGGAGTGCGGGAATGAATCATCCAAATGGATGGGACAGTGTCCCGCCTGCAAGGCCTGGAATACCATGGTCGAGGAAACGGTTACGACCACAAGGGCATCAGGCACCAAGGACAACAAGAGGACTGTCAAAAGGGAACCGGTCGGGATCCGTGAGATCAGTCTTGCAAAAGAAGAACGAAAGACCAGCGGCATGGAGGAACTGGACAGAGTTCTCGGCGGCGGGATCGTCGCAGGTTCTCTTGTCCTGGTAGGCGGTGATCCCGGAATCGGTAAATCCACGCTGCTTCTGCAGGTCTGCCGCAATCTTTCCGCCGCCGGGACCTCCGTCCTGTATATATCGGGGGAGGAATCCCTGCGCCAGATCCGTATGCGCGCAGACAGGATCGGAACATTCACGGACGATCTGAAGCTGCTCTGTGAGACAAATCTGCAGGATGTGAGGGAGATCATCGAGCGGACAAAGCCGCAGGTCGCGGTGATCGATTCGATTCAGACCATGTTTGATGAAGAGATCAGTGCCGCCCCCGGAAGTGTTTCCCAGGTCAGGGAATCTACGAATGTCCTGATGCAGATCGCCAAGGGACTTGGCGTCACGATCTTTATCGTGGGCCATGTGACCAAGGAGGGAAACGTAGCCGGTCCGAGAGTCCTCGAGCATATGGTGGATACAGTCCTGTATTTCGAAGGGGACAGGCATGCTTCCTACCGGATCCTTCGTGCGGTAAAGAACCGTTTTGGCTCGACGAACGAAATCGGTGTTTTTGAGATGGAGGAGACGGGACTGTCCGAGGTCAGGAACCCGTCGGAGTTTCTGCTGGACGGAAAACCGGAAAATGCTTCCGGCTCCGTTGTGGCCTGCTCGATGAACGGAACAAGGCCGCTGCTGGTCGAGATCCAGGCTCTGGTCTGCCAGAGTAATTTCGGGATTCCCAGAAGAACGACGGTCGGAACGGATTTTAACCGCGTCAATCTTCTGATCGCAGTCCTGGAGCGGAAAGCAGGGATGCAGCTCGGAAACTGCGACGCGTATGTGAATATCGCCGGCGGCATGAAAATGACGGAGCCGGCCGTTGATCTTGCGATCTGCCTCGCCATAATGTCGAGCTACAAGGACATCGTCATTCCCGATGACGTCATGGCCTTTGGAGAGGTGGGCTTAAGCGGTGAGATCCGCTCGGTCACGATGGCGGAGCAGCGGGTCCAGGAAGCGAGAAAGCTCGGCTTTACGACGGTCATTCTGCCGGAGGTCTGCCGGAATTCCATCAAGAATAAAGAAGGGATCAAGCTTGTATTTGTATCAAGGGTGAAGGAAGCCTACCAGTATCTGGCAAAAAGATCATAAAAAAGCGTAATCATAAGAACGCGCACTGTGCAGCCGGGATTTTAACTGCATGGTGCGCGTATTTGTGTGGCCAAAAATCCGGCTGCCGACATTCGGAAAATGAATCCGGGGGAGTCATAGCGATAAAGAGGAATTGGTCATTGACAGGTAGAGGAAGGAAGAGTATGATTTGAAAAGAAGTTAGCCACTATAAACTATCGGCTGCCTCAGAATAACTGAGTGACAGAAGGACCGAAAGCGAAGGGGAAGACAGGATGAATGGAAAGTATCATATCGAAAAGAATACGGTTCAGGAAACATTGATCATTCCATTATATGGAAGAAAGGTCTGTTCAGACCATTTTCCGGAGCTTTTTAAAGACCCGGAGGCAGAGCGTATCTGCGGGATGCTCGATTATGATTTTGCCGAGAAGGGAAAAAAGATGAATTCGGTGATGGGACTGTTCGGCGCGCTCGAGGTAGCCCAGCGTCAGTATGATATTGCGTGCGAAGTAAAAAGCTATCTGAAAATGTATCCGGAGGCGAGCGTGGTGAATCTGGGCTGCGGGCTGGATGACACTTTTCGGAAGTGTGACAATGGACGGTGTCATGGGTTTAATATCGATATGCCGGACGTGATCGCTGTCCGCAATGGCCTCCTTCCCGAAGGAGAACGGGAAAAGAACATTGCCTGTGATCTGAACGATCATGCCTGGATGGAACAGATCGATAATCAGCACGGAGCGATCTTTTACGCGACAGGTGTTTTCTACTATTTTAAGACAGACGACGTCAAAAAACTGTTCCGGGAGATAGGAAACCGTTTTCCGGGATCGGTGCTTGTCTTTGACTCATGCAACCGACGCGGCGCAAAGATGATGACGAAGACGTGGCTGAAGGAAGCCGGTATCACGGATGTCGGCGCCTTCTTCTCCCTGGAGCATGAATCCGAACTGGAAAAATGGGACCTTCCCCGTGCTGCAGTCACGGCCAGAAGCTACATGCGCGGTTACAGGGATATCTATCCTAACGTGGACTTTTTGCACAAACTGATGATCAGATTCTGTGACAGCCTGGTCAGCATGAAGATCATCCGGATCCGGTTTTGAAATCATGAATTTAGCGTTTGAAAAAAAAGTTTGAAAAAACCGAAAAAAGTTGTTGACAAGCATTTGGGATTGTGCTAATCTAAACAAGCTGTCGCAAAGACAGGAACCTTGATAACTGAACAGTGAAACACATACGATTCTCGAAAATTCTGCCAGATAAGCTCCTGGACGGCGGCAGGACAGATGGGCATGCTTGCATGCACAGATGTACTGACATCGGACAGGG
>JAFTPT010000007.1 GCA_017463155.1 Blautia sp. | reverse complement strand
GGTTAGTACTTTCCCCGACATCCGACTTCCTTCAGATTCCATCTCGCGATGGACACCCTTGTCTTCGGCTATATCCTTCCCACTGCCGGGCGGATTCCGGACTTTCACCGGTTAGAAACGTGCGCCGCCGGGCGCACAAGTAAAACGCTGTACCGGTTCCGCAGCCGGTACAGCGTTCTTTTTTGTCTATGGATGGTATTCCGTTAAGTGTCAGCCATGTTCATGGCCAATGGCACAGGAATCAGCGGTTCAGCCCCTGGCTCCTATGCTGCATATTTCACTTATATCAGCTTGCCAGGTTCTTGGCCAGGGTAGCAGCACTTGCTGCATCCTCGGAATATCCATCGGCACCGATCTCATCCGCAAACTCCTGGGTGATAGGAGCTCCGCCAACCATGATCTTGATATCCTTACGGAAATCCTGCTCGTTGATAGCAGCAACCGTGTCACGAAGAGACGGCATGGTCGTGGTAAGAAGAGCAGACAGAGCGATGATCTTGGTATCCGGGTTCTCTTTGTAGCACTCGATGATCTTGTCGATCGGGACATCAACACCGAGGTCGATTACTTCAAAGCCGGCACTCTCGATCATCATTGCAACGAGGTTCTTGCCGATATCATGAAGGTCACCGGCTACAGTAGCGATGATCAGCTTGCCCATGGATCCGGTAGCGCCGGAAGCAAGGTGCGGTTTCAGCACCTCAACACCCTTTTTCATGGCACGAGCGGCAACAAGCATCTCAGGAACAAAGATCTCGTTGTTCTTGAACTTTTCACCGACAACGCCCATAGCTCCGATCATACCCTCGTTAAGGATCTCGGAAGCATCACATCCGGCATCCAGAGCTTCCTGAACGGCTGCTCCAACCAGTTTACCTTTACCTTTTTCTACAAGTTCCGCAACTTTCTGAATTTCTGCACTAGCCATTACAAAATTCCTCCTAAATTGTTTTTTGCACTCTTATTTTGTTGATTAGTGACATGTATGGTAAAAGCCCTACCCGCTTTTACTATCAGTCTTTCTTCGGACCGATCAGACCATCTCTGTATGCGCTGATATACTCCATACAGTAGTCGTCCAGTCCAAGGAGAGCCTCTGTCGCGTAGATAACGCCCAGAAGATCTCTGTTTGTCGGATCCAGAATACCGCTATCCAGGCCAGCCTTCATGGCAAGTACTGTGAATCCAAGGTTAACCAGCTTACGCACCGGCAGATTGAAGGAAATGTTGCTGATCGCGGCCGTGATATGGATCGAAGGATACTGCTCACGGATCGTGGTAATAACTTCTTCGATCATGGCGATGCCATCCTCGGAGGTACAGAGCATCTCGATCAGCGGATCGATGTGGATCCTGTTCGGAGCGATGCCGTACTCTTTGGCCTTGGCCATCAGCTTGTCAAACACCTTCAGTCTGTCTGCAGCCGATTTCGGGATACCCGTATCGTCAGACAGAAGGGCGATGACTTCCCATTTGGTATTCGCAATTGCCGGGAAGATTTTGTCAACCTTATCACCTTCCATAGACACAGAATTAATAATGCCGGGACGCTTCACATACGGGAAGACCTCAAGCAGCACATCCGCGCTCGGGCTGTCCACAGCAATCGGAAGATCGGAAACCTCCTGGATGCAGTCGATCATCCATTTGAGGGTCTCCACCTCATCCTTCTCAACTGACGCACAGCAATCAAGATAGGTAGCGCCAGCCTCGTCCTGCATGATCGCTCTCTGCTTGATAAACTCCGCATCTCTCTCCGCGATCGCTTTTGCAACAGGCGGAATGGAACCGTTGATCTTTTCGCCAATGATAATCATAGCCGTTCTCCTTTTTAATATAATATATTTATTTTAATATATTTTCGTCGCCTCGTCAAACAGTGCTTTGATATTTGCCGGCGGAACATCATTCTGGATGGCTTCATGGCTCGGAGAAACGATCAGGCCTGTCGGGAAATAGCCGCGAAGCTCTTTGACCTTGGCCTGTACTTCCTCGGGTTTGCCGTTGGGAAGAAGATCCTGAGTGTCCACGCCGCCGCAGAAGGAAACCTTGCCGTCGAATTTGGCCTTCAGGTTATCCGGCTGCATACCGGCTGCGAGAGCCTGGATCGGATGAACCGCATCCACGCCTGCTTCGATCAGAAGCGGAATCGCATCCACGATGGAACCGCAGGAATGATAGATGACCTTAGCTCCATAGCTGTGAATGATGTCGATCAGTCTCTTGGCGCCCGGAATTACAAACTCACTGATCAGATCAGGGCTGATCATCAGTCCTCTCTGGCTGCCCATGTCATCGCCGATCAGAACCGCGTCAACTCTGCCCTTGGTGGCCTCCAGGAAAATATGCAGGGCCTTTTCGTAGAAGGAGACGATCTTTTCATCAACATAATGGACCATCTCAGGCTCGGCAACCATGTTCATCAGCGCGGTCTGCATACCGAAAGCCGCACAGAAATCCTGGAAATGACAGCACCATGCCATTCCGATCACGACTTTGTCATCCGGTGCTTCGTCGACAAGGCGTTTGCATTCTGCGGGATCGATATACAGCTCGGGATCCGGCCACGGGAAATTCACAGCCTCAACATCCTCGATATCTTCACAGTGCGCAAAGCAGCCGTCTGCCGTCAGCGTACGATGCTCGGTATCTACGTTACTCCCGTTCATATACCAGTCAAATGCAGCATAAAGTGCGGAACAGGTGGGTGATTTGTACGGTACCTCAACTGCATAGAAATCATCTCCACAAGCAACTTTAAGCTCGTTGAAAGTATTTACTCCGTAGAAGTCGCACAGTCCGGGAATTGCTGTAGGAGTCGGCATTCCCATCCAGCAAGCAGGACGGTCCACCGGCTTTCTTTCGATCGTTGCGAGAAATCTTTCTTTGCTGTTCATAAAATGTCATTTCCTCCCTTTGCTATTATTTAATATTATATTTATGCTTATGTAAAAAAGCAATATTGATTTGCCTGTTTTTTACTATTTTGATCCATCTTTACACAATATTTACCAAAAACCCCAACGAAAACTGGGCAAAACTGACAACATCAAAACGGTAACTGTGTCATATCCGGCATATCCCGGATCACAATTCCGGGAATTCCAGCTCGTCTACATAGCGGTCCTGGAATTCCGCGATCGTCGCGAGCTCCAGGAAATCGCACTCCGCGGCCAGGTATGCAGCCTTATCCCAGGCGCTGCGTTCAAGCAGAACTCTCTTGGCACCTTCGCCGGCCGCGTTTCCGATGGCCTTGATCCGTCCACGAAGCTCCGGCGGGATCAGGCCGATGTTGCAGGCGCTCTCCGGAGACATGAAGCTTCCGAAAGCTCCCGCGAGCCATACCTCGCTGATATCCGTCACGTCGATGTTCCGGCTCTCCGCCAGCAGGTGAACGCCCGCCGCGATGGCCGCCTTGGCCAGCTGCAGCTGCCGTACGTCCTTCTGCTCCAGGGTCACCGGCGCACCGGTACTGCTCTCGTCCTTGTCAGCCAGAATGATCCTGGGCTCCTCCGTCTGGAGCTCGCCCATCTCATCCATCTGACCGGACAAGAGGAGCTCGGATACCAGATCCAGAAGACCGGAACCGCAGATCCCGCGGGGTTTCGTTCCGCCGACCACCTCATAGTCCCAGTGATCCTCAGCCCATCGGACCTTGCTGATCGCACCTTCGGATCCCCGCATACCGTGGGTGATGCCGGCGCCTTCAAAGGCAGGACCGGCCGCCGTACTGCAGGCGATCATCTCGTGGTCTCTGGCAAGGACCATCTCTCCGTTCGTCCCGATATCGATAAGCAGCGTCCAGTCCTTCACCTCCGCCAGGTCCGTGGAGACCAGGCAGGCCACCGTGTCCGCGCCGACAAAGCCGGCGATGTTCGGCAGCATGAAGATGGGCGCCTTCGGATGGATCCCGAACTGATAATCGGCGGCCCGGCGGATCATCGGCTCCGATACTGCCGGATTGTAGGGTGCGTGGACCAGTGAATCCACGGAGATTCCCATAAAGAGGTGATGCATGCAGGTATTCCCGGCGATCGACACGCCGGCGATCTTTCCGGCATCGATACCGGCCTTTTGGGCAAGTTCCGCGAGCATTTCGCGGATCGCCTGCCGTATGCAGCCGGTCACCTGTTCTGTCCCGTGCTCCAGGGAATAGTTGGCCCGGTTGATCACGTCTCCGCCGTATTCCGCCTGCGGATTCAGACGGCTGGTCACCGTGACAGCCTCCCCGGTATTTCCGTCCAGGAGGTATCCGACAACGGTCGTCGTCCCGATATCGAAGGCTGCCAGATAGTACTCCATTTTATCGGCCGAGACCGCAAGGATGTTTTTTCCGGAAACGAGAGCCCACATCCTGCCGCCGGTGCTCCGCTGGAGAGGTCCGGCCTGGGACGCGATCTCCGGATCAGGCTCGGGCGCAGGGCCGTCGAGCAGCAGGCCTTCTTTTTGAAGGGCAAGTATAAGTCTTGACCAGTCGGACGTGCTTTCGCCCTTGATGCAGGGCTCCACCTCGATCTGCACCTGCCTGACAATGGGATCGAAGGTCGTCGCCATCTGCACGCCTTCCGTCAGGATGCTGTAGCCCTTGCCGGACAGCATGGAATCCACGATCAGGTCCGACTCCACCTGCACCTGGCAGGCAAGGACGGTCTGCGGCTCGCTTTGTTCCGCAGTGCGGATCCCGACCTTGCATTTGCCGCATTTGCCGTGACCTCCGCACGGAGCGTCCGGATGAAGCCCGGCCTTCCGCATGACCTCAAGCAGATTAGCCTGCGGTTCGGCCTGTACGGTCAGGTCCTCCCGGCTGAAATAAATCTGGAACATCATTACACCTCCCCGGTTTTAATCGATCAGAAAGCAGGCTGTATACGAGGTCGTTTTCGGTCCGTAGTTGTACGCAAGATCATTTTTCTTGCAGACCTCGCTCACCAGCATGCCATAGGCCTCCATGGAACCGAAGGTGTTGTTCGGGAACCGGCACGGCTGATCCGGATAGGTGCATTCTTTGCAGCGTGTGCATGTGCCGCTTCCGATCGCGAGCAGGTCCGGATATTCCTCCTCCAGCAGCCTGTGCATCTTGTTGAAGCTCTTTTTGTGCTGCTGCTCGGCCTCCATCATGCCTTCCCAGTCCATGCTGTCCTCCAGCTCGCCCACCGTCTGCACAAGGATTCCTTTTTTGTATTTCCGGACTCTTTCCTCCAGCTCGGGGATCTCTCCCACACCCGGGGGGCAGCACCAGTTTTTACCATACTGGCCGCAGGTGTTGGCCGCGCACATATCGCGCACATCCTGCAGCAATGTGATCGTTGAAACGTCCAGCGGCGCCACATGGGTAAAGCCACACTCTGTTCCCATCCTACCCAGCTTTTCCATATCAAGCATGACCCGGAACCTCCTTCGCAAAAACGTAAAGCCTGATAACAAAGGACACCAAAACCGCTTCCTGTCAGCCAATTCTGCTGTCCATTTTATTATAACAGAGGCTTCCTGTATCGTCAAAGAATTCCGGGTCATATTCCATATGAATCGGTCGTCAGCGGGTAAATGTTCCGGGGATATCGCTCCAGTTCTTTTCGGCGTACTCGATCAGCGTCTTTCCCTGCTCATAGGACATCTCCGGCAGGAAGAAGAACACGCTGTGGGAACCGTACTTCTGTACGATCCGGTCCATGTTCCGGATCCAGTCCTCGAACTCTCCGGAGTAGACCTTGATCCACAGGGATTTGCCGGCGCCGATCACCTTGTCATAGATCGGATCCCAGTCCGGGCAGGTCCCGTCGGGGCCCGCGTCGCCCGGTGTCCACTGCAGGGCGTTGATCCCGTCAAGCTCCATGAGGGCGTCCAGATGCTTGATCGCGCCCGGGCCGTCCAGGTGGTACAGCACGTAATCCAGCTTCTCGGTCTGTTTGCGCAGGGATTCCTGAACAAACTCCCGGAAAAAGTCCGCGGAGATCATGCCCGAAGCGTCACACTGGAGCTTTGCCAGCCTGCCCGGCGCCCAGATCTGGAAGCAGGACCAGGAATTACCTCCGTCCGCATCCTTCACACTATCCTGGAAACGGTCATAATACTCAAAATAGACATCGTCCACCTGCCGGATCCTGTCAATGATCTCGTCCGGATCCTCCAGAAGATCCATCATCAGGTCCTGCGCGCCGCGGAGCGAAGACAGAACATCGATGTTCTCCATCAGGTCGGGCATGTCGACCTCAAAGTCCTCTCCGGCCAGTTCCTTCACCTTACGGACAAATGCGAGGTGCTCCTTGAACCACTTGTTCTCCGGATCATACGTGAGTGCGGGGAAATCCTCCCACTCCTCGAGGCACGGCTCGAACCAGACCGTGTCCTCCTTGAAACCGATCTCGGATCCCAGGTACGCGGCCACGGAACCGGGGCCCCAGGCCACCTCAAGGTTCGGGAAGCTCTCCGCCATAAAGACGTGCTTCTCACAGAAATCCCTGTATCTGGCCACGACACGTTCCGGATCACGGTACTTGTCCACCATGTCCTTCCATTTGAGTTCCTCCGGAAGATCATAGTAGAGTCCCTGGCAGAAAACCTCCGCATTGCTGCCCTCGTGCGGCTTCCCGTCCGAAAGAGGCTCGATCTCCGGCTTGCGGGTGATGATCCGCATCAGCGGCCTGCCTGTGTTCTTCTGGTGCCAGTAATTGGTGAATTTCTCCTTTGTCTCCTGCCAGTTTTCCTTGTACTTCATGCGAAAACTCCTCCTGTCATTGTATGGTCACGGACATTTCTTCTCCGCCGTACAGAAATTCCATGCTTTTGCCGGATACCTCCAGCACACATTTTCTACCCTTGATGCCTCCGTCAAAATCATGCGCACAAGCTGCGATCGTGAACGTCTGACTGCCATCGTCCCATTTCATGGGAATCCGGTTGAAGCGTCCTTCCTCGTATCCATACCCGTCTCCGTCGTCCTCGTAGTAGGCGAATTCTCCGTCCGCGCCCGGGAATACCCGGATCCGAAGAGGCGTCTCTGCCTTCTCATCCGCATAGGTGAGGCGGTCCTCCATCGGCAGAATCGAACCGGCCCGCACAAAGACCGGGATCCTGTCGACCGGTGTCTCGCAGACGACCGTCCGGCCGCCTTCCTGATATGTTCCGCTGTAAAGATCATACCAGCCGCACCCTTTTGGCAGGTAGACAGGCCATTCAGCCTTTCGGGAAAGCTTTTCTCCGTCCCGTCCGTAGAACATCGGTTCCGTCACCGGGCAGACAAGAAGTGCTTTTCCGAACATGTACTCCGTATCCATGGAAGCCGCCTCCGGATCATCCGCAAAATCGAACAGAAGGCTCCGCATCATCGTGGCATCCTCCAGATACACCTGTCCCGCCAGGGAATAGATATATGGCATCAGCCGGTAGCGAAGAGAGATCGCACCGGCGATCGCATCGTAAAACATGTCTCCCGGTTCTCCGAAATTCCAGATCTCCCGGGGTGTGTCCGTCCCGTGGGAGCGGAACATCGGCAGAAAAGCGCTGAATTCCATCCACCGGGTATAGAGCTCACGGTAGCCGGGATCGTGTACGCCCTCCTCATAATCGCCCTGCCAGAACCACTTGGGCGTCGGATCGGTGTCACAGCCGCAGCCCCGGTTCTGCCACTTGTCGCGGACGGTAAAGAAGCCGCCCGTATCCAGCGTCCACCAGGGCATACCGCTCATGGCCATGTTGAGCCCTTCCGTCAGCTGCGTACGGATCGTCTTCCAGGTCGCGGTGATGTCGCCCGACCAGAGCATGGTCCCGTATTTCTGGATCGTCGGGTAGCCGGACCTCGTCAGGTTCAAGACCCGCATATCCGGGCGGCTTTTCCGCTGGTTTTCATAGATGCCCCGGGCATGGGCCACCGCATAGAGGTTGGCTTTCCCGGCCCCGAGGAACTTCTTGTGCTCGTTCCCGACGAGCATAAAGCGCTCCCAGGGCTCCCGCCGGGTCTCTCCGCCCCAGTCCGGGCCGGAGAATGGCTCCGTGGAATCGCACCACCAGGAATCGAAACCGCTGAAAAGCTCCTGCCCGGCCTGCTGCCAGTACAGGCGGCGGGCCTCTTCGTTAAACGCGTCATAGGTCGCCAGGTCGTGGAGCAGGAAGCCTTTCTCCCGCATCTCCCGGCAATTCTCCGTATCAAAATTCATGTTGGGCCAGACGGACACCATGGAATGAACATGCATATCATGCAGTGTGCGCTTCATGGCCGGAAGATCCGGGAAGCGTTCCTGATCCACATGCTTTTCTCCCCAGTCGTCGCCCTTCCAGGTCTTCCAGTCCTGCACCACGCAGTCCAACCCTACGCCTCTTTTCCGGTACTCCGCAGCCACGGACACAAGCTCCTCCTGGGAGGTATAACGTTCCTTTGACTGCACATAGCCGAAGGCCCATTTCGGCAGCAGGGCGGCCTTACCGGTCAGATACCGGAAGCCTTTGATGATCTCATCCACGCTCTCACCGGCGACCAGATAGTAATCCAGCTGGTCCACCGTATCCAGGAACAGGTAGGAGCCGCGCTCGTCGTCATTGAACGTCATCAGGCTCCCGCAGTCCGCCAGCAGCCCGTAGCCCCTGCTTGACAGAAAAAAGGGCGACGGAATCCGCATATTGTGCTGGTACAGGTACTGCACATGCCCCCGGTAATCGTAGATACCCTCTTCCCCCTGGCCGAGACCGTGGATCTGTTCTCCGTCCTCAAACCGGAAGCATAATTTTGCCCGGCAGGCCATATGATCCTCCACCGGGCGCAGGTTCTCGACAAAATTCCGGTCGCCGTCCACCGTACGGACACGGCGGATCACCGGTTCCTCATCGCCGGTCGTATAGACATACACCGGCGTATCCGTAAGCTCCTTGTTCTCCCGGAGAAGAACGGCTCCGGTATCCTTCCGGCTCCAGGTAAAATCCAGCGACTTTTTGTCGATCCGGACCTCCAGAAGGCCGGTTCCCACCGTGACGGCCGCATCCGATTCCGTTATGGAAAGCGCCTCTGTGGCCGGCAGATGGATCTCGAGCGGCGAAGCCGCATCCGGCGCGTCTTTTTTTGTAAAAACGCACCGGATGATATTCCGGCTGATGCCGTACAGGGCCAGAAGCCCCTTGTCCGTCCGGATCTGTACGGATGTCTGATCCGTAGCGGACTGGTATTCAAAAGTCGTATTGCTCATCCCTTGACAGCTCCCTCCGTCTGACCGCCGATGATGTACCGCTGGCAGATCACATACAGCAGAACGACCGGCAGACAGGTCAGGATGACGTCCGCGCAGATCAGGTTCCAGTTGGTCTCAAACTGTCCGAAGAAATTATAGATCGCGAGGGTCATCGGCCATTTATCCGTAGAATGCAGGAAATACAAAGGCATGATGAACTCGTTCCAGGTATTCAAAAAGCACAGGACGCCGGCTGTGATGACCGCCGGGCGAAGCATCGGCAGAACGATCTTGAAGAACAGGTTCGCCGGAGTAGAGCCGTCCAGGATCGCGGCCTCGTCCAGTTCCTCGGGGACCTTGGAGACGAAGCCGTAGGTCAGGAACACGGTAAAGGGCGTCTGCATGGCCGTGTACAGCAGGATGATGCCGAGGGCCGAGTTGGTCAGATGCAGGACCTGCATGACCTTGGTTAATGTCACATAGTTGACCGGGATGACCATACCGAGCACCACGTACATGTACAGCATGCTGAAGCCTTTGGTCCTTCTTCTGGAGAACACGTAGGCGGCCATGGTGCAGAGGATCACGACCACGATGGTCGCGCAGCCCGCGTACAGGAAGCTGTTGAAGAAGCTTCGTACCAGCTTGCCCTTTTCGATGACGACGCCGAAATTGGTGAAGGTCCAGATCTTCGGGAGATCCATGGTCATGGTCAGCGTCTCCCCGTCGGACTTAAACGCGTTGAGGATGATCAGGGCCATGGGTACGAGCACCAGGAGCGATGCGCACCAGGCCAGCAGGTTTTTGAGAAAGAGCGTCACAAAACGATTTTTTGTTGTGGATACCATTATTCAACCACCTCGTCTTTCGTCAGGATCTTAACCATAAAGTAGCCGACGATCAGCATGAACACGAACAGCAGCGTACTGATCGTGGTACCGGCCGCGTACAGCCCCTTGGACATCATCTTGTAGACGGCCGTGTACATGACCTCTGTCCGGTGTCCCGGGCCGCCGTTGGTCAGCGCGTAGACCATGTCGAAGACCTTCAGGCCGTAGATCACGTTCAGCACGATGGTCACAGCCAGAGTCTGTCTGAGCATCGGCAACGTGATGTAGCGGAATTTCTGCCAGGCGCTGGCTCCGTCCACCGCGACCGCCTCGTAGTACACGTTGGGGATTGCCAGGATACCGACGATCAGCATGGTCATGATGTAGCCGGTGCCTCTCCAGATATCGACCGCCATGACGGACCAGAAGGCCAGCTTGGAATCGACCAGCCATTTCTGTGCCAGAAAGTCAAGACCGATCCCGCGAAGGAACGTGTTCAGGAAACCGATCTTGGGGTTCAGGATCGAGGTGAAGGTAAGACCGGTCACCAGCACGGGCAGGACGGAAGGCATATACATGACGCCCCGGTGGAAGTTCATTCCCTTGATGCCCTTGCTGAGCGCCAGGGCCAGCAGAAGCCCGAGCCCTGTCTTGGCCACCGTCGTCACGAACGTAAACAGCAGTGTGTTCAGAATGTAGGTGAGATAATTTCCTTTGCCGCTGAATACGTCGATGAAGTTCTTGAAGCCGACAAAATGAAGTTCCTTGGAGTAGGCCGACCAGTCGGTGAAGGAATAGCCGAGACCCAGGATTCCGGGAACCACGTTCAGAACCGTGTAGACGAGAACGGCTCCTATGGCAAAATACCATGGATACACTTTCGCTTTGTTCACAATACTACCTCCATTTTTATCTTCAGGATACCTCTATTGTAATCTGCACGGGAAACGTAAACCATGCACCCTTTTGTCCGATTTATGTATTTTTTTTACCGGGATGTGCAGGTCTGTGTTATAATGGAAACCAGATGAAAAAGGGTCCGGATGACCCGGACGCTGTGTAAAAATCCATTGACACAGGAGCTGTTCATGCATGTTGAAAACCCGTTCCGCAGACAACAGAATATCCAGTCGATCCTGACCAGGTACTTTCTCATCGTCCTGGTGATCTTCCTTTTGCTTTCCTCCGCCGTCTTTTCACTGATCCAGTACCATACGCTCCGCGCGAATACCATCGAAAGCCTGCAGGATACCTGCCGGGCCGTACAGAACAGTCTGGAGCAGCAGGTCGATCAGATGAACACCATCTCGCTGAACGTCATCAGTTCTTCGGGCCTTCGGGAAAACTTTGTCGAATACGCGGACCCGGATATTTCCTCTTATCAGAAGAACCTGATCCGGCGTGAGCTGTCCAACCGCCTGGCGGAGATCAAGGGCTTTGATTTTTCCATCCGCCAGCTGAATCTGTTCCACATGGAGGAGGGAGGCTACGGGCTCGGCGGCTACAACGGGGACCTTCCCTTCTCAGCGACGGAGATGCCCTGGTACTCCCCGACCGCAGACGCGGAAGGTGCGCTCTATCTGGCGCCTCCGGCCACGGACGCCTTCCTGTCGGACAAGGCCGGCATGGCGCAGGATACGCTTTATTTCTCTCTTTGCCGCCAGTTCTACAACACCATGCATGTTCCGCTGGGCTTTATCGAAGTCAAAAAGTTCTACGATACCGTATTTGCCTTGGCGTCGCTTCCGGACAGCAATTACGCCCCCATCGTGATCGTCTATGATGAGAACGGCCGGCAGCTGTTCCCGGCGGAAACTTCTTACACAGGCAGCCGTTCCTATTTTAAGCTCCGGGAGACCGGAAACGGTGATTTCAAAAGCCCGGCCACCGGGGGAAGAGAGTACGTCTGCTTCTCCACCGCTCCCAAAAACCGCTTTACCGTGGTGACAGCGCTTCCCTACTCACGTTTTCTGGCGCCGATCTTCCGGTCGCTGCTGGCGATCCTGGCGGTGTCCCTGCTTCTGTTCGTCTTCTGCCTGCTGCTCTCCTGGTTTCTGGCCAGGCGGATCAGCCTGCCGATCCGGCATATCTATCATTTTCTGTCGAGGGAGGACAAGGACCGGTTCCAGACCATCGACATGGAGAATACCGGCATCCGCGAGATCGACAAGCTTCACCATTCCCTGGACGAGAGCATCCATTCGCTGAAGAACGCCACGGACAGTATGATGACCCTGAAGGAGCAGGAGGTGCAGGCGCAGATGCTGGCCCTTCAGTCCCAGATGAACCCGCATTTTCTGTACAATTCCCTCTCCACCATCGCGGAGATGGCGGAGGAAGGGCTCACAACGCCCGTCGCCCACATGTGCCGGCAGATCACAAGGATCTTCCGGTATATCTCCTCCAACCGGGAACAGCTTTTGAGTCTCGAGGAGGAGCTGGAGCTCTGCGACATGTACCTGGACTGCATGAAGATGCGTTTCGGGGATGACCTCATCTACACCTTCGAGGTGCCGGATGAGATGCTGGACCTTAAGATCCCCAAGCTCTGTGTGCAGCTGCTGGTCGAGAACGCCATCAAATTCACCGCCTCACAGGCGCCCCCCTGGAAGATCCTGATCCGGGGCGAGATCCGCGAGAACAATGCCTGGGCCGTGACCGTCAGTGACAACGGTCCCGGCTTTTCCCCGGAGGTCGACAAAAGTCTCCGCAGGCAGATGGATGACATCCTGGAGACCGGAACCCTCCCAAGCCTCCGGATCGAGGGCATGGGCATCCTGAACATCTTCATACGGCTGTACCTGCTGGAAGGAATCCCCTTTATCTTCGAATTCGGGACCCTGCCGGAGGGCGGGGCTTTTGTCACCATAGGAGGAACGATCCATGAGGAAGATCAATCACTACCACATCCTGCTGGTGGATGATGAATATTATCTGCGGCAGTCGATCCAGCGGATCATGCAGCAGCTGGACACGGAATTCCGCATCACGGCGGAGGCCGGCAACGGCGAGGAAGCTCTCGCTCTTCTCAAAGAAAAAGACATCCAGATGGTCATTACCGACATCCGGATGCCCGTGATGGACGGACTGAAGCTGTGCAAGCAGATTCATGAGCAGTATCCGGATATCGTGGTCATCATCCTCACCGGATACGCTGATTTTGAATATGCCCAGACCGCGCTGCGGCACGGGGCCTTTGATTATCTTTTAAAACCCGTCGGGGCCGAGGATCTGGAGACGGCGCTCGCCCACGCCCGGCTGCAGCTGCAGAAAAGCTTCGAGCTGCCGGAGGACACCTCCGGAGACGCCCGCAGTGCCTCCGAGACGGTGGATTTCGCCATCAAATACATGCAGGAACACTACATGGAGGAGATCGACATCGGCCTGATGGCCGAAAAGCTGGGCTTTCAGTCCGCGTACCTGGCCCGCTTGTTCAACCGCTATGCCGGGGAGTCGCCCTTCAAGTACCTCACCAACATCCGGATCCACGAGGCCAAGCGTCTTCTGATGGATCCCTCCCTCTCCATCGCCAAGGTGGGCGAGCTGGTCGGATATCCGGACCAGTTTCATTTCAGCAAAACATTCCGGAAGGCAACCGGCATGAACCCGTCCGCGTTCCGCCGGCAGGGCCAGGAGGAGAGCTGAGTTCATGGAGCTCGCTTGCCTGTCGGCAGGAGGGGATGCGAGATATGTGGCTGCCGGGCCACGCTTGTCTCTGCATCCCCCCACGCAGCAGGCGGCGCTCGCCGGGGATCTCTGCTGGCAGCCAGAGCGCATATCAACTTTGCGTGAAGCTATAAAAAGAAGCCCGTCCCTTGTTAGTCAGGAGCTCGGGCTTATCGCAAAAGGAGGTTCTTTATGAAAAAAATAGACGTCATAGGGATCGTCGGTCTTGGCATGATTGGAAACAGCCTGGCCGTTCTCACCACCATGCACGGGTACCGGACGCTCTGCTACGCCCGCACACCCGAAAAGATCCCCCTGTATGAAGAGAAATTTGATCAGATGTACCGGGAGATGGAGGCGCACGGTCTCCTGACACGGGAGCAGACAAAGATCTGCCGTTCCTACCTTCGCTATGTCACCTCGTATGCGGAGCTTGGGGACTGCCAGGCCGTCTTTGAGGCGATCGCGGAGGATCCCGCGCAGAAAAGGGCCTGCTACCGGGAGCTGGAGGAAAACTGTCCTTCGCTCCTGTTCATCGGCTCCTGCAGTTCCTCCATCAAGCCGGAAATACTCTCCGCCTCCGCGGAAAAATACAAGGACCGGGTCCTGGTGACACACCCCTTCTACCCGGTCCATATGGTGCCCTATTTTGAGCTCTGTGCCTCCGGCGAGACCTCCGAGGGAGCGGTCCACACGGCCATGGAGCTGCTTACGGACTTGGACCGCAAGCCTGTCCTTCTCAAAAAATCCAACCCCGGCTTTATCGGGAACTACCTGCAGTTCGCTCTGTGGGCGGCTGCCCTGAAGCTCGTGGAGGACGGCGTCTGCGATCCCCGGGATATCGATACCTGCCTCAAGTACAGCTTCTGCCCGAGGTACACCTCGATCGGCATCTTTGAACACTTTGACAACGGTGGATACCGGCTGAACCGGGCCACCTGCGACGCGGTATTCCCGAATCTCCCGCGTTATGACGAGGCTCCGGCTCTCGTCCGCGAAAAAGCGGAGAGTCCGGATGCCTGGGGCGCCCGGGCGCCGGAAAAGCGCGGCTTCTACGACTGGAACCAGGTGGATATGACAGCCTACCAGGAGCGGGTCAACGCCCCCTACTGGAAATTTGCCGCCTGCACGCTTCCCGAAGAAGAATGCCGGTGGTAGACCTGCAGATGTTCTCCAAACGAAAAACCCCGGTTCCATCAGCTTGATGGCTTGCCGGGGTTTTTCGTATTCAGGACAGAGCGTCCGCCTTAGTCGAGATGATAGATCTCCTCCATATCGGACCAGAACTCGCCTTCTTTGATATCATCGAGCGGCTGCATCAGCGGCTTGACGTGATCCCACCAGTTCTGCGTGGCCGGATCCGCGGCCATTTTAGCCATATCCGCGTCAAAATCATCTCCGTCATACTCAAAGTAGGCGAACAGATAATCTCCACGGATGTAAATGGAATAATTCTTCAGGTTGCATTCCTTGATCATCTCGTTCACGCCGGGAAACGGATTGGCATGATACTTGATGTACTGCTCGCGTCCTTCCGGTTTGATCTTGATGATCTGCCCAAATCTGCGTACCATCTTTTTCTCCTCCTAGGCTTTTTTCTTTTTCCGGATCAGTCCTTCTCCGTTCAGTTTTGTTCCGAGGATCAGGACAACGATCAGAAGTCCGCCCCAGATCATGTTTGCATAGTAGATATTGAGGTCCTTGAACATGTTGATGCAGGAAGAAATGATCTGCACGGTGACAATGGCCAGCACCACGTTCGTGATCTTTCCGAGACCGCCGTCCGGAAGCACGCCCGCCAGCACCAGGATCAGGATGACCTGCATCACATAGGAAGTACCGTAGTCCGCCTTTGCGGAATTGTTGGAGGATACCATCAGCATACAGCCGATCGTGGCCACCACATCCGCGAATACGAACGTTCCGATCAGCATCGCTTTGGTGTTGATGCCGGAGAACTTGGCCGCCTTGATATTGGAGCCAAGCATATACAGCTTTTCACCGTAAGTGGTGAATTTTAACAGGAACGCACAGATGATAAACACGATGATGAACACAAGCAGCGGGAACGGAATGAATCCGAACACATTGCTGTGACCGATCTCGGTATAAAGCGCCGGAACACCGTTGACCGCGTAGCCCTGCGTCAGAGCCGTGGAAAGACCCAGCCACACCAGCTGCATGGCGATCGTTGCCATGACCGGCGGGATGTTCAGGTACGCGATCAGCACGCCGTTGATCACGCCGCCGAGAGCACCGATCAGAACCGCGATCAGAAGGCCGACCAGGATCACGCCCATGATCTGGCCGTTTGTGCCGTTCTCAGGCGTATGTGCCGCCATATAGCGGACGGCGATGATGCTGGCAAAGTCGCCCAGGGCCACAAAGGACATGTCGATATGGCCGGACACGAAGCAGAACATGATCCCGAGTGTGATCACGCCGTACTCCGGAAACTGCATGACGATACCCTTCCAGGTACCTCCCGTCCACAGAAGGGAACCCTTCGTGATCGTAAACAGGACGAGGATCACCGCAAGGAGGCCAAGAAGCATGGTCATATATCTGTTTTTATTGACAAATTCTTTCATGATTATTCTTTCCTCCTTCCTTACTTATTCCTGCGCATCGCCTGTACGGCAGATACGGTGACACCGACCAGGATGATCAGGCCGTTAAAGAAATCCTGCCAGTAGCTGTCGATGCCGATCAGCAGCATACTGTTGGACACGACCGTGATGATCGCCACGGCACAGACGGTTCCGAACACGGTACCTTCACCGCCGAAGATACTCGCGCCGCCGAGGATGACGGCCGGAATGATCGTCATTTCCTTGCCGATCATGGCCTTCGGGATCGACTGTCTGGCCATGCACACACGGACCATACCGACAAAGCCGGAAGCCGCTCCGACGACCGTGTAGAGGATGAACTTGATCCGCTTTACATTGTAGCCGGCACGTTCCGCAGAGGTCTCGTTGCCGCCGATCGCGTAAAGCGCGCGTCCGAACATGGTCTTGTTCAGCACAAACGAGGTTACGATGCAGAAGATTACGAACGGGATGAACATACCCGTCATGTCGTAGCTGAGCTCACGGCCGTTCATGTCGACCTTGACCGTGAACAGAGCCCATTTTCCGAAGGAAGCAAGTCCCGCCGGAAGGGTGGAGGTGATCTCCTTCATTTTGAGAAGGCCCATGGACAGTCCCGTAAAGAAGGTCTGCGTTCCCAGGGTAACGATCATCGTATTCAGTTTGAAGTTTGAAATGATCCAGCCGTTCAGCATGCCGAGAACGGCACCGATGATGATGGACAGGACAAAGCCGGCGATCGGATTGGTCTGGCACCATCCGTTGTTCAGGCAGATCGTGGTCGCCAAAGAATAGGCAAGGGCCGCCACCGCCGGGAAGGAAAGGTCAAAACCACCCGAGACCATAACGATCAGGCAGATCATCGCGAACATGCCGTCCACGCACATGGAACGCAGAATAGTCACGATGGTATTGGCCGTAAACAGCTGGCCGCCCGACCTGGCCTGGATAAAGATACACATGACGATCAGGACCAGAAAAATCCAAAATTCCGTCCGCTTGGTCATTCTTTTTAATCTGGAACTTCCTGCTGAAGCACTCATTTTTCTGATGACCCCCCTTACCTGATGATTTCCAGTATATTGTCTTCGGTTACCTGATCGCCGTCCATTTCGCCGACGATCCGGCCTTCCTTCATGACAATGACACGGTTGCAGTTTGTCACGACCTCCGAAAGGTCATCCGAGATGATGATGACCGCAAGGCCTTCGTTGGCCAGTTCGTGTACCAGCGCGTGGATATCCTGCTTGGCACCTACGTCAACACCGACCGTCGGTCCGTTCAGGATCAGCACGTCCAGATCGTTGCTCAGCCATTTGGAAAGAACGATCTTCTGCTGGTTTCCGCCGGACAGGGTCGAAGCGAACTTACGCACATCGTCCGTCGCGATCGAGAATTTCTCCTTCCAGATCTGCGCGTCATCCAGAATATCCTGGTGCTTCAGGATCCCCAGTGCATTGGAAAGCCGCTTTAACGATGCCAGCGTGATATTGTCCGCGATCGGCTGCTGCAGGCAGAGTCCCTCTGTCAGACGATCCTCCGGCACATATCCGATCTTGAGCTTCTGGGCCTTCATCGGCGAGGTGATCTTTACCTGGCTTCCGTTCAGCGTGATCGTACCGCTCTTGGGATTGTTCAGACCGAACAGGCTGAGCGCAAGCTCCGTACGTCCGGATCCAAGAAGGCCGGTGATGCCGAGGATCTCACCCTTCCGGAGAGAGAACGTGACATTCTCATAGTTTCCGGGAAGAGTCAGCTGATCCACCTTAAGTACCGGCTCCCGGCTGATGTTCTTCGGCTCAAAACGGTCATTGGTCAGCTCACGGCCGGTCATGTAATAGGTAAACTGATCAGGCGTCAGTTCGCTTGTAAGGCCGGAATAGACGTTCTTACCATTCCGCATGATGCAGACATCATCCGAGATCTCGAAGATCTCCTCCGTCTTATGGCTGATGAACATGATGGCGATACCGCTGTCACGCAGCTGACGGACGGTGGTAAACAGCGCATCAACCTCTTTTTTGGTCAGGGCCGTGGTCGGCTCATCCATGATGATCAGCTTGGCATTGAACAGAAGCGCACGGCAGATAGCAACCAGCTGCTTGTCGGCAACGCTCAGCTCGCCCATCTTGGCATAAAGATCTATATTATAGCCGATCTTGGAAAGAGCCTCCTTGGCTGTCTCCTCCCAACGTTTGCGGTTTACAAACTTTACACCGGCGGTGATCTCCGAATTGATAGCCAGATTTTCCATAACCGTCAGGTTGGGAAATATGGAAAGATCCTGATAAATAACCTGGATGCCCATTCGTGTCGCTTCAGCAGGTGTGATCTTTGTGACAGGCTGGCCTTCAAAAATAACTTCTCCCTCGTCCCTGGTGTAAACTCCGGAAATGATCTTGACCAGTGTGGATTTGCCGCAGCCGTTTTCGCCCGCAAGACACATAACTTTGCCCGGACGGACCTTGAAATTCACATGGTCAAGCGCCCGGACTCCCGCAAAGGACTTGCAGATTCCCTTCATTTCAAGTAAATATTCTGACATACAGGCGCACACTCCTTTTTATGCAATCCGAAAAAAGAGAGGCAGAGAAGCATCGCATCTCTGCCTCATTGTTATTCAGATTCTATGAATTGATTATTCGCTCACTATTGCTATTAGAAACCAAAGTCATCAACGTTCTCGGTCGTGATAGCGATCTGGCCCTGGCCAACCACTACAGTACCGTCGATCTGAACATCGTTGTAGCCTTCTACGCCGAGATCAGCACCGCTCTCAACCGTCTCACCGGCTGCAAGCTTAACGCCGAGGTTCAGCATAGCCTGTGCGGTAAGGCCTGCATCCCAGAGTGCTACGGAGCCAAGAGTTCCGTCAAGGAGATAATCCTTAACCTCAAGCGGCATAGCAACGGAGATTGCGAACACCTGACCGGTCAGACCCATTTCCTGGATGGCACGGGCAGCACCGGGAGCATCGAAGGAACCAGTTCCAAGGATACCCTTGAGTTCCGGATACTTCACGATCAGCTCTTTGGTAAGCTCATAAGCCTTCTCAGCGTCGGAGTCGTCAGCGACACGCTTGTCGGGAACCAGCTCCATGTTCGGATAAGCTTCTTCCTGACGTGCGATAGCGGCATCTGCCCAGTTGTTCTGGGACTCCATGGTCATGGAACCGACCATGGTGATGTACTGGCCTTCCTCGCCCATCTGAGCAGCCAGCTGATCCATCAGGAATGCGCCAAGACCTGCCTCATCAAAAGCTTCGATATCGTAGTCTACGTTCTCCATTCCGGAAGCCTCTGTGGCGATAACGATGATACCTTTGTCTCTTGCCTCTTTACAGATTGCTTCGCAGGCATTGGGGTCATTCGGTGAGAAGCAAAGAATGTCAACGCCCTGGTTGACGAGGTCGGTCATGATCTTGACCTGTGCGGTTGCATCCGTGTCGGACGGTCCCTGGTACATAACCTCGATTCCGTTCTCGGTGCCCCACTCTTCAACCTTTTCCTGTACGTGATCCCACCACGGCTGTCCGATAACCTTCGGCACAAATGCGATCGTGGGCGTATCAGCCGCTTCTTCAGCGGAGACGGTGATGGCACCGGTCAGCATGGTTGCTGCCATGGCAACTGTTAACAAACCTGCAAGTATCTTTTTCATCATAGCAAATATCCTCCTGCGTTTTTTTCGTCAGCGTCCGTTAAACTGCACAATTTTGCCCGATTGCAAAGCAGTGTTTACAGCTAAAGCGCCGAACCATACACATATAATACTATAATTGTTGTGTAAATACAACATTAAATTTACATTGCTTCTTATTTTCAGCTCCAGGCTTCGTCGCCGGCAGCCAGTGCGAGCATCTCTCTGCCTTCGTCGATAGCTTCCAGAACCTCAACCGGCTCCATGTCGCCGTTGAACATAGCTGCGATGTTGGTGGAGATGTCCATCCACTGCTCGTTGAAGTAGGTAACAACATCCTGAAGGACCATTCCGGAATGCTCGTCATCATAGGAATCCAGGAAGTCGCGGGTCATCTGGCTGTAAGCCGGGGTCTGGCCTCGGTTGATCGGCAGGTTCTCGATGGTCGGCTCGTTGTCGATCATGTACTGGATGCTCTCCGGAGAAGCGATGTAGGCAAGATACTGCTTGGCTTCTTCGATGTGCTCGGAGCCCTTGTAGATAAAGCGGGACGGACCGGTCGGATGTACGTTCAGGTAGGTGTTGTCAAGAAGCGGAAGAAGGAACATGCCGAAATCATCCTCGGTGTAGCCTTCGGTGTTCTGCTCGCTGGCCACGATGCCCGCAACAGCGCCGGGCTTCAGGAAGCTCATGGCATACTCGCCGGAAGCCAGATAGCCTTCTGCGTTGGCAAACTCGTCGCTCATGTAGTTGTCGCCGAAGTAGCCGTTCTGTGCCAGCTGGTTCAGCTGATCCAGAGCCTTGATCATGTTCTCGTTCTCGGCAAAGGTGGTCTCGTTGTTGTTCAGCTTGTCGATGATGCCCGGCTCAAGCTTGTCAAACACCTGGCCGTTCTCGCACCACAGCATGGTCTGATGCCAGCCGTCCTGTACGGGCTCGTAGATCGGGGTCACGCCGGAATCAAGAAGCTTCTGGCAGGCATCCAGGAAAGCGTCAAAGGTGGTCGGGACTTCGGTCACGCCGGCAGCCTCGAACAGCTTTTTGTTGTAGATCATGTAGTAGTCTGTCGTGGTATCAAAATAGGTAAGGCCGTAGTTTACGCCGTCGACGGAAGTCTGCTCAGCGGAGAACACATCGTAGGCATCCATCCACTCTTCACCGGAAAGGTCCACGCAGTTGTCCTGTACACGGTAAGTGGTCGCCAGTGCAAAACCGGACTGTGCACCGAAGATATCCGGAGCTTCATCGTTGTTCAGGCCGTTGGTGATCAGGTCCTGATACTGGTCGGACGGATAGATCTGGTAGTCAACATGGATACCGGTCTCTTCTTCGAACTTCTTGCCGAGCTCCTGCTCTGCGTCCTTGACCCAGTCCTGGCTGACCATCATGGTGATCGTCGTATCAGCGGCAGCCGGAACTGCAGCCACCAGCACTGCCATTGCTCCGCCGAGGACCTTTACTGCTAAGCTTTTCTTCATGGTATTTCTCCTTTCTTATGCGCAGTCTTCCGCGACTGCGGATCGTACGTTATGACACCGGAGGTCTGATTCGAAGGTATACTCTGCCTGTACCGGTATCATCATACGTTTACTTTAGCAAGAAAGGACTACGCACACCATGTAAAAAAGAACCTTGTTTTTGTCAATTTTTGACCATGCGATAGTATTGTGGCAAAAAATGTGAGTGACTCCGACAACGATCGGGCGAACCGGACTTTCATTTTTCCGCTTTGCGTTTTTTCATATTGATCACGACACTCCGGGCCCGATCAGCACCAGCCTGCCGGCAAACTCCTCTGCTTCCCCGGGGAGATCATCCTCCTCCGTAAACACATCGCCGAAGACCATGTCCACGCAGCGTTTTTCCCCGGACTCCATGGCCAGGATGCCTTTGGCCCTCCAGATCCCGTCCTCTCCCTCCCTTGCAAGCTTCTGCATGAGTTCTTCGAACTGCCGCTCACTGAGCGGCTCCGGAAACTCCAGCGTGCGGGTATATATGGTCCTGCGGTTATTCCTGCCGGCCAGGATCCTGACCGGTTTCTTTTCTTCGGCGGGAAGCACTTCCAGGGCCGCTTTGACAGGTCCGTGGCCGGAAGCCTTCTCTGCCCGTCCCGTATCACGGAACGTCTCCCGTGTGATCTCCTGAAGCGGCGTGTCGATGATCCGCACATCCGGATTGATCTCACGGATCTTCTCTCTGACCGCGTTTCGTGCTTCCGCCGGCATCTGCTCCGTAAAATTCAGATAGATGCAGGTGGCCGCCTCGATCTGCTCCAGATAGAATGTACCGACCACCTGCAGGAGCAGCAGGAATTTCCGCGCATTCACGATCATGACAAGCCTGCGAAGGGACGCCCTTCGGGCCATCCGGCAGGCGTCCAGAAGTCCTCCGATGTCCGCGGCGCCCGTGGGCTCGATCACGATATAGTCCGGCTCCACCTGCTCCGCCAGCAGATCAACGGCTTTTGTAAACTCTCCCCTCACGGTGCAGCAGACACAGCCGCCTGTGATCTGTGTGATCCTGATCTCCGGCTGCTGCAGTCGTACCGCGTCCAGGTTGACCTTGCCGATCTCGTTTTCGATGATGGCAACTCTGGCCCCGGCATACTCCGTTTCCAGAAGGCGTTTGATCAATGTCGTCTTGCCGCAGCCCAGAAGGCCTGCATACAGATCGATCTGACAGTTCATATGTTTTCACTCCTCTGCGGTCAGAAAGACTGCAGCATCGAAAATGAAAGCTCCAGGTAGAACAACTCCTGCGGATCCTTATAATCGATGCGGCAGACCTCCCCGATCCTGTGCAGCCTGTATTTTAATGTATTCAGATGTATATGAAGGGTTTCCGCTGTTTCCCGCTGGCTGCAGCGAAGCCGGATGAAGATCCGCAGCGTCTGCAGAAAATCCGTACCATTCTGTTCATCGTACTCCTCCAGCTGCGGGATGGCCGGATGCAGGAGCTTTCCCGCCATCTCGATCCCGTTCAGCGACCGGAGCAGATAGGGAAGGGCCAGCTCCCGGCACCAGATGATCCCGGTGGTGTTCGAAGATCCTGCCGCAAAGACAGCCTGTTCATGGGCAATCCGGATCTGCTCCGGCTTCTGGATCGGCATGGAGACACCGATGACAATGTTCCGTGGGCAGATACTGCTCCTGAGATACGGGACGATCCCGGCAAACTCCTTTTCTCCCGAAAGCATGACAAGATCCTCCCCGCAGATGCAAAGCAGACCGGACCCTTCCAGCTTTTCAAGTTCTCTTTTCAGCATACTGCGGAAAGTATAATTCCGGATGGCAATCGTCCGGAACACGGCTACCACCGACCCTGTCTCCGGATTCAGCATGTTTTCAAAGCTTCTCATGACGTCTGAGGACAGCTCTTCGCCCTGCAGGAGCCGCAGAAAAACAGAGCGGCTGCCCTGCAGCAGAGAATCTGCACTGACAAATTCGGATGCGGAAACAAACGCCTTTGCAAAAACGGGCATCAGGCAGAGCCCCGCCATCACTTCCGCTTCATCCGCCGGGAACATCAGAAGGAAACCGACTCTTTCCTCCTGCCTGGAAAGATACATGGCCACCGCTCCCATCTCCTTTGCGCCCGGCGTATGCAGATGCTGCGGCTGATCCGTCAGATCATGACTGATCCTTCCCTCCCGGTCCGTAAACACGCGGCCGATGATATTCGTACCCAGAATATTCAGGTTCCGGATCGTATCCAGAAATTCGCGGTCGCGGATCGCCGATTCGTTGGCTGAGGCGATCAGTTCGCCGTCGAGATCAAAAACAGTCACCGGGTCACTGATCACCCGCTCAAGGGTCCGCATGATCTCGGACACGGGACAATGCTCCGCGGCGGCTGACAGCAGCTCCTGCTCCAGCAGATTGTAGTATTCAAAGGATGACAGAACGTCGTTCAGCAGCTCCTCGTAATCCGCGCCCCGGCAGATGATCTGGTTCTGTCCGCTGGAAAGCAGCAGCGCATCCGCATACCGTGGATCCTGAAAGTATTCCCGGGAAGTTCCCAGATAAACGTATTCCAGTGAATACTCCGGAAGCTGATCCGCAAAAAAACGGACGCCCTTGATGGTCACGGTGTCATCCAGTATATGACATTCCGGTTCATATTTACGTAGGTATCTGGCGATCAATGACATACTTAGCTTCATCTTATCACTCCGGGAAGACTCCCTTTTGAGACGTACATGGGTCCCGTGTGTCTTCCATCCTGTACAGCTCAACCATTCTTTTGTCTGATTTGGACAATTCTTTGCATATGCCCTTGTCGATCTTTGTCATTCCGGGACGTTTTCCTGTCCGCAGCACTGTTTTATAATACAGGCAGAAACCGATGAAATGCCGTTTTCCCGGCATTGTTCCCTGCTTTCATTATACTTGTTTTTTCATTCAAACACAATATGAATCTTGTCTACTTTATACAAAAGGAGGAAAAACCATGTCACAGGCACCGGAATTTGATTTCAAGACCAATTATCTTAATTTTCTGCATCACAAACCAACCACACTGATCCCCAACTCTTTTGTCGGAAACAAGATCCTGGGCTTTGGTGCCATTAACGGTCCCGCCATCGAAAAAGGCGCGCAGTTCGGCGACGCCATGGACGGCTTCGGGATCAAGTGGGAATATCCTTCGACAGGCGGCGGAGCGGCCGTACCGGATGTCAACTACACCGTCATGGATGATATCACGGAATGGCGTGAAAAGGTGACCATTCCGGATCCGGCGGCCTATAACTGGAAGGCTGACTATGAGATGGAGTGTAAGATCCTCGGGGAGCCGGACCGCGAAAAAGAGGTCGTGGATTTCGGCTTTGGCAACGGTGTGTTCGAGCGCCTGGCCGCCCTCATGGGATTTGAAGATGCGCTGGTTTCCATGGCCGCCGAGCCGGAAGAGACCTATGCTCTGTTCGAAGCCATCACGGATTACAAGATCAAGGCACTCGATTACATCATCGAAGCCTATCACCCGGACACCATCACGTATTTTGATGACGTGGCCACCCAGCGGGATCTGTTCATGTCCCCGGAGACATACCGGCAGCTGATCAAGCCTCATCACAAACGCTTTGCCCAGGAATGCATAAAGAGAGGCATCATGCCGATCTACCATTGCTGTGGACATGCCGAAGCGATCATCGAAGACATGATCGACTGCGGCTGGGCAGCCTGGTCCTCCGTCCAGATCAGCAATGACATCAGCGCCCTGATCGAAAAATACAGTGACCGGATCGGTTTTGTCGGCGGCTATGACAGCAACGGTGCGCCGGCCCAGATTGATGCGCCGCACGATGTCATCGTGAAGGAAGTCAAGCGCTGCCTGGATACGTACGGAAAATATCACAAGGGCTACTGCTTCTTTGGTTTCCGTTACGCGAACTCCCTGGATCCCGCCGTACAGGCCGCTTCCATGGGCGAGATCGTGGAAGCCTGCATGCAATACAGCTTCGAACTTCTGATGCAGGGAAAATGACCTGCTGAAAGCAAGCGATATTGTCGATCCATGATCGATACAAAACGAACATAAGAAGGCCGGAGTTCTCATATGGCAAGGTTCTGCTGTATGAAACTCCGGCTTTCTTACGGCCCATTGTGTACTACTTAGAACATTTCGGAAATGTCAAGAGGCTTCTTCCAGTTTTCTCCATTTTGACTCCGATTTATGATTTTTCACCAAAACATTTGTTTCGATTTGCATTATGTAAATCAGTTTAAAAACCTGCAAAAAATGTGGATAATGTGGATAACTTTGTTGATAACTTGATTTATCAACGGTTTTAACCGCCGGAAAATGTGGAAAACTGCCGTAATACTTTTGTAAATATTTCGTTTTTCAGTTGGATTTTGTGCAAGTTGCCAAATTGTGGGTCAAATCTAATTTAATGTAATATCGCTCACGGTTTAAAGGAGTAGAGGGAAATGGACGGACGCTGCCGGGAAGCAAAGATCTCTCTGCCCGCAAGAGCCCGGGCAACGTCGAAGCGAGCTAACCGCTAACTCCAACCAGAAATGAGCGGATGAAACAAGACAAGGGACGGTTCTCTGTCTTGTTTCATCCGCTCATTTTGCAAAACGCTCAGCAGAGGCTTCGCGTTTTGGGTTTCCG
>JAFTPT010000006.1 GCA_017463155.1 Blautia sp. | reverse complement strand
TTCAAGGCTCCCATGCGCTCAGGCGTTTTTTCCGAGACGCACTTCGTGCGGATGCACACGGCTTCGCCGGCGCAAGTCGCTACGCTCCTAAAAAGATGTTTGATCGTAATTAACTCGTGATAAGCACTTGGCTATCTCTCGTTTTTACTTTTGGGTTGTTCTTTAAACAGAACGAAATTGTAAAAGAATTTTCGAGAATCGTATGTGTTTCACTGTTCAGTTATCAAGGTTCCTGATGGCTGTTATTCAATCAGGATAACAAACCTTCTGAGCTTTCGCTCAGAGCGGAGAAGGAGGGATTTGAACCCTCGCGCCGCTATCAACGACCTACTCCCTTTCCAGGGGAGCCCCTTCGGCCAGCTTGGGTACTTCTCCAAATTGCCCTACTTACATACTCCCGGTTTTTACCGGGCAACGTTGAAATTATATAACTAATATCAGGTTTCGTCAAGTGGTATTTTGCATCTTTTTTTGATGAAAATCAGATTTCATTCACGGACTCCACAGCGCGTTTTACATAAGTTCCGGACAGCCTGTCTGCAGCTGCTAAATCCTTGAATCACAATCACACCTTCGATCCTGATACAGCGGAGAGAGTGGGATTCGAACCCACGCGCCCTTGCGGACAAACGGTTTTCAAGACCGCCTCGTTATGACCACTTCGATATCTCTCCGTATCAAAGCCTCTCTCTGAGACCGCTGTTGGCCAAAAAACAAGCAGCTTTCCCATGAAGGCTGAGCAAATTTTATTTTACCATCTGGAAAAATCAGTGTCAATATAAAATAAGATAAAACCTCAGCCTTCCGCAGTACGATCCTAAACGATACGGCCGTTTATGTTAGAGGAAGCCAGTCCAGAACCTTCCTGATCTGACTGTCCCAGAAATCCCAGTCGTGGCCGTAATCCTCTTCGTCCCAGGTCACCTCCATGCCCTTTTCACGTAAGAGATCCCGGAAAGCCACGCTTACCGGCATCAGATCATCTCTCGTTCCGCAAGCCATATAGAACTTGGGAGTACGACGTTTTTCGGTCAGCATTTCCTCCACTGCCACCCATGGATTTTTATCGGTTGCGGCCGCCGCTTCCTTGTCGTCAAAGAGTCCGTTGTTGGCTTCCTCGGAGGTATCCTCAAAAATATGCAGTGCCGAAGAAAGCCCCGCTACATGGCTGAAGGTCTCAGAATAGACGATGCCGTTACGAAGCGCGCCGAAGCCTCCCATGGAAAGACCCGCGATGAAGGTGTCCTCCCGTTTTTCAGAAAGGGGGAACATACGCCTTGTGATCTCCACCAGTTCCTCGCCGATGAAGGTTCCGTAATCATTCCAGGGCGTCCTGGAATTAAAGTAGAACGCATTATCCCCGGACGGCATCACGACCGCCAGATTCTTCTTCTCAGCCCACATCTGAATACGGGTCCGGCTCACCCAATCGGTATAATTTCCCAGAAGTCCATGCAGCAGATAGAGGGTCTTGTACTTACGATCTTTTCCATTCAGATAACAATTCCTGTCCGCATCAAAACGATCGACCGGAAGGATCACGTTCACCGGAACCGTTCGAAATAATGCCTTTGATAAATAATTCACCTGCAGTAATGCCATTTGCCCGTACCTCCTTTATTTCTGCTTCAGCTTGCCATACAAGCACAGATCCTGGATCATGCCATTTTTAAATACGGCATTTCTCTGCAGTCCTTCACGGACAAAGCCGTTTTTCTCCAGCACTCTCTGCGATGCGATATTCGGCGCATACACAAGGCCGGTGATGCGGACAATATCCAAAAGCGAAAACGCCTCCTCGCAGATCAGCCGGACCGCTTCGGTCATGATTCCCTTTGACCAGTATTCCGTAAGCAGCAGGTAGCCGATGTCTCCGTCTTTGCAATACACATCTGCTTTCTGTTCTACCGTAACATTCCCGACGATCCTGCCATCGACAGTCACAGCGCGGAACACACCATCTCTGCCATCATGCTCCGAGACCATTCCAAGCCACCAGTCCGCTGCCTCCTCCGTGTATGGATATGGGAGCCGTCCCGAAAGAAATGACCGGTCAGCCTCATTACAGATCCGTATCAGATCTTCCTTATGATCGATGGTCCATTTTTGTAATTCCACTTTCATACGTCAGCACCTTTTTAAAAGAGCCGTCCCGATGATAGCCACCGGAACGGCAGGTCATATGCTCCTATTTCTGTCTTTCGTTGTTACATTTATCCTTCTCTCGTTCTGTTCCACGCAAGCAGCGCCTCCGCCACGGCCAGATCCTCCGGCGTGGTGATCTTGATGTTGCTGTAGGAGCCTTCGGCAAAACGCACTCTGCAGCCCGCTGCCTTCTCGGCCACCATGGCATCGTCTGTGATCCCGTCCATGCCTGACGCCTGCAGTTTTTCATAGGCGCTGCGGATCAGCGGATACGAGAACACCTGCGGTGTCTGGACGATCCAGACCTTCTGCCGGTCCGGGGTCTCCTTCACGCAGCCTTCCTCGTCCGACAGCTTGACCGTGTCCTTGGACGGCATGCCGACCACGCAGGCGCCGGTCTCCATGGCACCCTCGAGGCCTCTTTCCAGGATCTCTCCGGTAATAAAAGGCCGCGCCCCGTCGTGGATGAAGACATACTCCGTATCCTCGCAGGCAAGAAGTCCGCAGTACACGGAATCGTACCGTTCTTTTCCGCCCGGGACGATCCTTCTGATCTTATCAAAGCCGTACTTTCCTATGAATATCTGCTCGCAATAGCCGGTCATATCCTCCGACGTCACCAGGACGATGTCCCGGATCAGGGGCGATCTCTGGAAGCAGTCCAGCGCGTAATACAGGACAGGCTTGCCTCCAAGCTCCAGAAACTGCTTCTGCACCTTGCTCTGCATCCGTTTGCCCTGGCCGGCCGCCAGCACGATGGCCGTGCATTTTTTGTCGTTCATCATCTCTCACCCAGTTTGAGGTTCGGAATCGCGTTCAGATCCCACCCATGACGGGTTCCTTTTATGTATTCATAGTAGGCCGCTGTCCCGATCATGGCCGCGTTGTCGGTGCAGAGGATCGGCGACGGACGATAGAAGGTATATTTCCTCCGCCTGCAGGCCTTTTCCATGGCTTCCCGGAGGGCTCCGTTTGAAGCCACGCCGCCGGCGATCGCGACCTTTTTCATTCCATATTCCTTTGCGGCCAGCATCGTATGCTCGACCAGCACGTCCACGACGGACTTCTGGAAGGAGGCGGCCAGATCGGCGCGGTTGACCTCCTCACCCTTCATGGAAGCACTGTTCAGGTAATTGAGTACGGCGGACTTGACGCCGCTGAAGCTGAAGTCGTAGGGGTTGTCCCCGAGCTTGCCCTTGGGGAACACGATCGCATCGGGGTTTCCTTCCCTGGCCAGCTTATCGACCTTGGGGCCGCCGGGATAGCCAAGCCCGATGGCCCGAGCCACCTTGTCAAAGGCTTCGCCGGCCGCATCGTCCCGCGTTCTCCCCAAGATTTCAAATTCGCCGTAATCCCTGACGATCACCAGGTGTGTATGCCCGCCGGATACGATCAGACACAAAAAAGGTGGTTCCAGATCCGGATGCTCAATGTAGTTGGCCGACACGTGCCCCTCAATGTGGTGGACTCCCACCAGCGGCAGCTTCCGCGCATAGGCGATGGCCTTCGCCTCAGCCACGCCCACCAAAAGCGCGCCCACAAGGCCCGGCCCGTAGGTCACGCCGATGGCGTCAATGTCATCCAGAGTCACCTGCGCGTCGGCAAGCGCCTGCTCGATGACCTGGTTGATCTTTTCGATGTGCTTGCGGGAAGCAAGCTCCGGAACCACGCCTCCATACAGCGTATGCAGGGCGATCTGTGAGGAGATTACATTGGAGAGCACTGTCCGTCCGTTCAGGACCACAGCGGCTGCCGTTTCGTCGCAGGAGCTCTCGATCGCCAGGATCTTTATATCTTTTGAAGTATCCGTTTTTTCGGTTATCTGCTGCATCTGTTTATCACCATTCACCGCCATGCGGTTTACTCATCCTCTTCGAATTTCAGCTCTACGGATTTTCCATCCTTGCCCGGCTGGGCGTTGGGAAAGATTTTGCGGACCTCGTCCATAAACTCCTCGGGCCGTACCAGCGACGGGCTGTAATGAGTCAGCCACATCTCGGCAGGCTGCGCCTTCTGGGCAAGATGAGCCGCCTCCGTAAAGGTCATGTGTTTGTAGGCCTTTGCCTTTTCAAGCTTGTCCGGCTCCCCGTACATACCCTCGCAGATAAAAAGGTCAGAACCTTCGGCATGTCGGGCGATCGATTCCGTCGGGCGGGTATCCGTCGTGTAGGTGACCTTGAGGCCCTTCCGGTCCGGTCCCAGGACCATGTCCGGGGTAAAGACCCTGCCGTCCTGCTCGATCGTCTGCCCCTTCTGCAGCGGGTTCCAGAGCTTGAGCGGAATTCCCTGCTCCTTGGCCCTCTCCGGCGAAAACCGTCCCTGCCTCGGGATCTCGATCACATACCCGTAGCAGGGCACGTTGTGATTCACCTTGAAGGCCGTGATCTTGTAGCCGAACAGGTCAAACGTCTGTTCCGGACCGTTGATCTCCAGAAACCGAAGCTCAAAGGGCAGCTCCGGCGCGATCACCCGGAGTGCGTTCACGACCCGTTCCAGGCCCTTGGGCCCGACAAGCGTAAGGGGCTCTGTCCGGTCCGCATTCCCCATCGTCAGCAGAAGGCCCGGAAGGCCGCTGATATGGTCCCCATGAAAATGCGTAAAGCAGATCACATCGATGGGCTTGAAGCTCCAGCCCTTCTCCTTGACCGCCACCTGTGTACCCTCCCCGCAGTCGATCATGAGGGTACTTCCATTATACCGGGCCATCAGCGCCGTCAGCCACCTCTTTGGCAGAGGCATCATGCCGCCGCAGCCCAGCAGACAAATATCCAGCATAACAATCTCCGTATCTATCCGTTATAAGTCATCAACACGGCGTCTTCCGTCGGATCCGTGTAGTAGTTTTTGCGGATCCCGTCCACGGTAAAGCCGTTCCGCTCATACAGTCGTCTGGCCGTTTCATTGCCGGTCCGAACCTCCAGATGAACGGTGCGGATCTCCATTTCCGCAAGAAGCCGAAGCAGGCCGCTCACCAGAAAGCCGCCGATCCCGTATTTCTGTCTGTCGCTTCGGACGGCAACATTCAGGATGTCCGCTTCATCCAGCACCATCAGGCACCCGATGTAACCGATGACAGTTCCATTTTCCTCAACAGCCAGGAACATGGTGTCGTCCCGGGTAAGAAATGTAAACATACCCTCCCGGGTCCAGGGAACCGAAAAAAGGCTCTCCTCGATCTCCATCACCGCATCCAGGTCATCGACCAGCATCTCTCTAAGTATCATCCGTCACTTCTCCTGCTTTGCCTTCTCCCGCTCGGCCCGCTCCCGTTCCGCCTGGGAGGGCCGCAGGTAATCGGGGCGATGCTCCGCCGCCGTGCAGAATCGGCCTTCTTTATACATACGAAGGCCAAGAGTGCCGACAGCGCCCGCTCTCTGCCGTGCCAGATGCGCCGGCGCAAAGGAACAGGGCACCTGCAGCATCCCGACGATCCGGTCGCCAAAAACGGGAACCCCGTCCCCCAGGAACGTCACCGGTTCTCCGAATTCATTCAGCAGACCGCAAAGTGCCTCGATGGATTCCGCAAAGCTCTCCCTGATCGTCACGAGCGAATGGTTCTCGAACCGGTAAACGCCCGTATAGACCTGGTTCCGCCTGGCGTCCATGATCGGGCAGATCAGCCCGGGCGTATCGTACAGATTGCAGGCCAGCGCATCCACGGTCGGCACCTCGACGATCGGCTTGTCAAGTGCGAGGCCGAGTCCCTTGGCCGTGGCCGAGCCGATCCGCAGGCCGGTAAAGGAACCCGGACCCGACGCCACCGCGATGGCGTCGATCGTGGCAAGATCCAGCTCTGTCATGCGAACGATCTCATCGATCATGGGCAGAAGCGTCTGTGAATGGGTCTTTTTATAATTGACGGTATATTCGGCCAGCAGGCTGTCATCCTCCACGATCGCAGCCGTGGCGACGGTTCCCGAGCTGTCCATTGCCAGTATCTTCATAAGATCTCCTCCAGCGGGCCCTCTACGGTGATCCTCCTGTAGTCGAAGCCCTTTGCCAGATCCTTTTCGATCAGGATCCTCGTATATTGTCCGGGCAGAAGCTCCCGGATCTGGTCCGCCCACTCAATCAGGCAGACCCCTTCTCCAAAGAAATAGTCGTCGTACCCGATCTCCTCCATCTCATCAATGTCCTCGATCCGGTACACATCAAAATGATAGAGCGGCAGCCGGCCGCTCTCATATATCTGCAGGATCGTAAAGGTCGGGCTGTTGACCGCCTCGTTGATCCCAAGCCCGGAAGCACATCCCTGGGTCAGCACCGTTTTGCCGGTACCCAGGTCCCCGATCAGCGTCAGGACCTCTCCCGGACGGACGGCCCTTCCGATCCTCTGCCCGAAAGCATAGGTCTCCTCCGGTGAATACGTCTCGATCGTCATCATTATCGCCCCTTGCGGATTTATCTTCTGCATATTATAATAGACGAATACAAGAAAAACAACCTAATATTTTAGAAGGAGACAGTTCTTATGGCAAACCCCATCGTAACCATCACCATGCAGAACGGGGACGTGATGAAAGCGGAATTATATCCCGAGATCGCGCCCAACACGGTCAACAATTTTATCAGCCTGGTCAAAAAGGGCTTCTATGACGGCCTTATCTTCCACCGCGTCATCAACGGTTTTATGATCCAGGGCGGCTGCCCGGACGGAACCGGCATGGGCGGTCCCGGCTATACCATCAAGGGGGAATTCTCTGATAACCGCTTCCCCAACGACCTTAAGCATACCGAGGGTGTCCTGTCCATGGCCCGTGCCATGCATCCGGACTCCGCAGGAAGCCAGTTCTTTATCATGCACAAGAACGCCCCGCATCTGGACGGAAGCTACGCCGCCTTCGGAAAGCTTACGGAAGGCCTGGATGTCCTGAACCGCATCGCTGTCACGGACACCGACCGGAACGACCGTCCGCTGACCGAGCAGAAGATCAAGAGCATGACCGTCGAGACCTTCGGCGAGACCTATCCGGAACCTGAAAAGATCTGATTTTATCAGGGAATAGCTCAGCTTTCAAAGATCTCCGGTTTGCCATTCACCATGGCAAACCAGAGGTCTTTTTCTTTTTCCATGACTGCCTGGCCGCTGGTCCCCCGAGTGATGGCTTTGATCAGTTCGCCGGATGCATCTTCCTCCACGAGGAGCTTCAGCACCACCTTGTCCGTATATTCGCTCTCCAGGATCGGCACATCGCGTTCTGCCGCCAGATACTGGATCCGGCCGATCCCGGCATAATCCGTATCGACCCGCAGAAGGATCCCCTTTGTCTTTTCGATCACTGTACTTGCCCTGAGGCCCTCCTGCACGGCCTTTGAATAGGCCCGGACCAGTCCCCCTGTTCCCAGAAGGACACCTCCAAAATACCGCGTGACCACGACGGCCGCATTGTAGACCTCCTCGCCGAGCAGCACGTCCAGCATGGGCCGGCCGGCCGTTCCGGAGGGCTCCCCGTCGTCACTGCAGCGGGTAAATTCCCGGTTGCCGCCCACCGTGTAGGCATAGCAGTTGTGTCTGGCATCCCAGTATTTCTTTTTCATTTTTTCCACCAGCGCCAGCGCCTCCTCCTCGGTCGCCGCCGGGCAGACGGTGGCAATAAAGCGGGATTTCTTCTCGACGATCTCGGCCTCTCCTCCCGCATAAACGGTCTTATAACACTGCATATCCGTCTCTCCTTTGTCAAGCACAGATTACATGACCTGATCACAGACAGTTTACCATAAAAACAACCGGAGGGAAATCGTTTCTTTTCTCCGGAAACCGCAGAAACAGCCTTTCTTTCCCATTTTTCTTGAATATGAGGTGCTTTCTTGGTATAATGATAAGATGATTACAGCGCCAAAGGTCTTTTACGGCGTGTGAATCGTAATGATTCCGGGTGTGCGGTCATGTCCGCGCCGCCGGAATGAAAGGAGAAACTCTATGAAATACGGCAAAAAAGCGACTTCAAGGAAGCGGAACGCCCTGATCTCACGCTCGTCCATGATGGGCAAGCGGGCGCATGTTTCTTTTCTTCGTATATTGTTTATCGCACTGATCGCCCTGTTCGTGATCGCGGTCTGTGCCGGAGTCGGTTCGATCAAGGGCGTCATCGACAACGCTCCCGATGTGGACGACATCGATATCATGCCTCTCGGCTACGCCTCCTTCCTGTATGATGAGAACGGCAACCAGATCCGCAAGCTGGCCGCGCCGAACGCCAACCGTCTGCCGGTCTCCATCGACCAGATCCCGGAGGACCTGCAGCACGCGGTGGTCGCCATCGAGGACGAGCGTTTTTACGAGCACAACGGCATCGATGTCAAGGGTATCCTTCGTGCCGGCGTCAAGGCCGTCACCTCCAAGGATTTCAGCGAGGGTGCCAGTACCATTACCCAGCAGCTTCTGAAGAACAACGTCTTCACCAGCTGGACCAGCGAGTCCACGCTGCTTGAAAAGTTTACACGTAAATTCCAGGAACAATTCCTGGCGATCCAGGTCGAGCAGAAGATCCACGACAAGAATGTCATCCTGGAAAACTACCTGAACACGATCAACCTGGGGGCAGGCGCCTACGGCGTACAGGCCGCCGCCAGGCAGTATTTCAACAAAGACGTCTGGGACCTGAACCTGTCCGAATGCGCGACCCTCGCCGGGATCACACAGAACCCCAGCAAGTATGACCCCATCGAAAATCCGGAGGAAAACGCCAAAAGGCGCAAATCCGTCCTGGAGCACATGCTTGACCAGGGCTACATCGACGAAAAACAGTTCGAAGAAGCCCTGAATGACGATGTCTACGCGCGGATCCAGGCTGCCCAGCTCGAAGCCAGCGCTTCCAACAGCACGATCTACACGTATTTTGAGGATGAGCTGACCGACCAGGTCATCAACGACCTGATGAACATCAAGGGCTACACCAAGGCACAGGCCCGGAACATGCTCTACAGCGGAGGCCTCAAGATCATGACCACCCAGGATCCCTACATCCAGAGCATCCTGGATGAGGAATATGCCAACAGTGAGAACTTCCCGGCCGGTACCCAGTACGCGCTCGACTTTGCACTGACCGTGCAGGATGCGGACGGGCAGGAGGTCAACTACAGCAAGGAGATGCTCAAGCTCTATTTCCAGAACGAGGATCCCGCCTTTGACCTTCTGTTCAATTCCCCGGAGGAAGGCCAGGAGTTTGTCGACCGCTACAAGCAGAACATCCTGAGCGCCGGCGGCACCGTGATCGCGGAGCGGGTCAACTTTGCCCCGCAGCCCCAGTCCTCCATGAGCGTCATCGACCAGCATACCGGCTATGTCAAGGCCATCATCGGCGGACGAGGACGCAAGACCGCCAGCCTGACATTGAACCGTGCCACGGACACCACCAGGCAGCCCGGTTCGACCTTCAAGATCGTCTCCACCTATGCACCGGCTCTTAACGAAAAGGGCATGACGCTGGCCACCACCTTCCTGGATGAGGAATACAGCTATCCGGACGGTTCTCCGGTCAACAACTACTCCCGCGGACACAGTGGGGAGATGACCATCCGCCAGGCGATCACCCAGTCCAACAACGTAGTGGCGGTCAAGTGCCTGGAGCAGGTTACGCCGGAGGTCGGACTCGAATACCTGGATGATTTCGGATTTACCACGCTCGCCCACGGGACCGAAGCGGACATGGACGCCAACGGCAATGTCTGGAGTGACGCAAACCTCTCCACGGCCCTTGGCGGAATCACCAACGGCGTGACCAACGTTGAGCTTTGTGCGGCTTACGCCTGCATCGCCAATGGCGGCAATTACATCAAGCCGATCTACTATACCAAGATCCTTGACCACAACGGGAACGTGCTGATCGAGAACAAATCCGCGTCCCGGTCCGTCATCCGCGAGAGCACCGCCTGGCTGCTGACCAGCGCCATGCAGGATGTCGTCACCCAGGGTACCGGTACCGCCTGCCAGCTGGACAACATGCCCGTGGCCGGCAAGACGGGTACCACCGAGGCCTACAACGACCTTTGGTTCGCGGGCTTCACGCCCTACTACACCTGCGTGATCTGGTCCGGCTATGACAACAATGAAAAGCTTCCCGAGGAAGCCCGCAACTACCATCGTTCCCTGTGGCGGAAGGTCATGAACCGCATCCATGAGGGATTGCCGTATCAGGATTTCTACATGCCTTCCTCTGTCCAGGAGGCGAGCATCTGCAGCGAAAGCGGCCTGCTTCCCACGGACTACTGCCCGACCATCACCGAGTACTTTGACAAAGCCACCATGCCTACGGAGTACTGTGATTACCACGATTACTACACCATGCAGGAATACTATCAGGAGTATTACGAGGAAAATCCGGAATTTGATGCCGAGACCACCGAGACCGAGGAGCAGCCGATCGAATACTATGACGACGCTGCGACCTACGTGGATGTCCCCGACGACACAGGCGGAGGCGGAGATACCGGCGAAGGTGTGATCGAATACTACAACGAAGGCTAGGATCCCTGAAAATCGGACGGGCCGCCGTACAGTGTACGGCGGCCCGTCCGATTTTCAATGTTACGATACGTTCCGGTAATAAGCCTCCAGCCGGGGCCGGGCGTGTTCATAGGCCGTCTTAAGAGCCGGGTCAAACTGCGTGCCCATGCCTTCCAGGATGATGGCGTTGGCTTTTTCGAACCCGAAGGCCTCCTTGTAGACCCGCTTGCTGACCAGGGCATCATACACGTCCGCGATTGCCATGATCCGGGCCTCCAGCGGGATCTCCTCCCCGGAAATATGGTCGGGATAGCCCTGCCCGTCCCACCGCTCGTGATGATAATGCGCTGCGTTTTCGGCAACGGTCTTGAAGGATTCATCATCCGTATGAATCAGGATCTCATGGGTGACCCGGGCCCCCTCCGCTGCATGGCTTTTCATCAATTCATACTCTTCCGCCGTGAAACGCCCGGGCTTTCGAAGCACGGCATCGTCGACGGCGATCTTTCCAAGATCGTGCAGAGGCGCGGCTTTGATGACATCTTTGCAGAATTCCTCCGAAAGAAGGATACTACCCTCCTTCCGGATCTCGTCGGTCAGGATCCGGACGCCTTCACTGGTCCTCTTGATATGGCCGCCGGTGGAATTGTCCCTGCTCTCCACCATCATGGCCAGGCTCATGATGAGATTGTCATGCATCTCTACTATGTGGCCGGTCTTTTCTTCCACCTCTTTCTGCAGTTTTTCGTTATACGTATCCAGAAGCCGGACATATTTCTTGTTGGCGGTGTCATCTATAAAGGTAATGATATAGCCGCGCTTACGGTTCCCGTCGTAGAGGTAGTTGACATTCACGTTGTAGATCCGTTCGTCATCGGGGTTTTCATCCCCTGTGTGCACCGTATATACAAAGGTATTGTTCTCCGGGTTTTCCTTGAAGTCTTCCAGAAAATGACGGATCTTTCTCTGGGAAGGTTTGTACCCGAACAGTTCATCCACGGCCGTATCCATGAGCTCAGGGACCAGCTCCTTTGCTACATCGTTGCTCCCCAGGTACCGCTGTCTGAAATCGAAGGATACATAGCCGACCTTCCGCTCCTGGACATAGGAATCGATCACCGTGTCGCTGACATCATACAGATTGACCCGGTAGGCGATAAGCAGAAAGATAGATTCGGAGACCACATAACCTAGAGACACCAGATCAACATCGCTTCCCAGTACCTTGAGGACGACAAAAAAGGTCAGCACACATATGAGATCCGGAATAATGATCAAAAGCAAAACGCGTCTCGGAACTTCCTTCTTACGCAGCCACGAGTAGACGATCGTGATGATCCCGACCAGAAGAAAGGAGCATGCCAGCACATAAAAGACCGTATGCATGAAGCCATATTCTTTGGTCAGTACCGGGACGCCGTCCACGATGGCAAAGGAGACGGACCGATAAAAGATGTCCATATGACCAATCGTCAGGACAGACAGATAGACCGCCGTACAGGCCGCAAACAGCATTGTCCGGACCCACCTGGGCAGGTTGACCTGGCACAGGTTAAAGATGCTGAACACGATAAACAGCTGCAGGAAGGTGCCGCCTATATAGATGATCTGCTGCGCCGTGATGGCGCTGCTTCTTGTCCTTGCAACAGAGGACAGCAAATAACCCAGGCAGGCGATGGGGACAAGGGTGAAGACCATCGTAAAGTTCACATCAAAGTGCTTGTGCCACATATACATATAGACGCCTGCGAACAGAAGAGAAGCTGCGAATACACTGGCGTAAAATACCGGTATCAAAGCAAGGTACCTCCTTTTGCTGTCCTTTTATCACTCGATCTTGAGACGGATGTCGCCCGTATCGGATTCAATCTCGCATCTGCCGCCTGTTGTCGATGCAGGCACATCAACGCTGCCGGTATCCGTATCGGCATAAAACACTTTGTCAGAAAGAAGTGTTCCGGTCACATCCCCCGTATCCGTCTCGGCATGGATCGCGTCGGCGTCACACCCGTCGAATACGATATCCCCGGTATCCGTTTCGAGGCGGAATTCGCCGGAGGCGGTCACGTCCGTCAAACGAAGATCCCCGGTATCTCCCTCTGCCTTCAGATTCCGGCAGGTCACATTCTGAAGGACAATATCTCCCGTGTTTTCCTCTATATCCAGATCGTCAGAGAGTTCTATATTGGTCAGCTTGATCCTGCCTGTATCGGATCCCAGCTGCATATCGCCTGCCGAAAGATCCTGGAGCGTTATATCGCCTGTGTCGGTCTCGATGGTACATGTTTTGTACGTATCCTCCGGCAGATACACCGTGATCCCGGGCGATTCCGTTTCGAACCCGATACCGAACAGCCTGAGACTTTTGTTGTTCTTTCTTTCGATCGTCAGGGTATCGTTCTGCACCTCCGCCTTGTGGGGATCGTCCCCCTCTTCATGGCAGATGACCTTGCAGGTGCCATCCTCCGACGGCAGGAATGAGAGGCTCGCTGTGTCTGCATCGATGCGAATATTCGCAAAAGGATCCGCGATCTCATAGGTGTTGGTAACAAATTTGACAGTGGAAAGCTTTTCCCAGTCGAATCCCATGATCGTAAATGAAGTGCCGCAGATCATAAGCCCGCTTCCCAGCAGCACAGTGCCGGTGATGATCCATTTTTTACTCTTGCCCATAAGTCAGGCCTCCTTTCCTACAAACGAAGATTTAATTCCCAGAAGGATCCTTTCGGTGAGCCTCAGGATGCATCTGGTGATCCATTTACTGAATATGAACAGCAGGATCGCAAGTCCTGCACAGGCAATCGCTGCGCCGGCTGTGAACAGGACACCCATGAGATTTCCAGTCTTCAGATACGTACCGATCACGACCACACTGCCCACCGTGCCGGCCCACAGGCCCAGGTCCGCCGCATATAAGCTGACCCCAACGGCCCAGAACGCCACAAAGACCGCGAACACAACGGCAGCAAAGGCGATGAGGATCGGGAGCCACACCGGAGAACCAAGGATCAGAAGCGCAACCTCCCAACCCTTCCGCTTCCTTTTAGGCTTTATTTTGTCCTTTACAAGCGTCGTCAGCGGGATCTCCGTCATGATCTGTTCCACCACCGCATCGACCGGACCGATACAGCTTATGGCTTCCTCCTCCGTGAGACCTTCCTCCATACGGTCATCGATCACCTCACTGTAAAAGGCGATCCGCTCTTCGATTTCGTCGGAAGGCAGTCCCGAAAGCCTTCTCCGAAGCTCAGACAGAAACTGTTCTTTATTCATGGTCTGTTTCCTCCCTCGTAATGAAGCGGTAGATGGAAAGGATCTCTTTCCAGTCCTCCTTAAAGTCATCAATACGTTTTGACCCCTGTCTGGTAATATGGTAATACTTGCGAAGCCTTCCCTCGTGTTCCATACTTTGCACGGTAAGCATGTCCGCCGCCTCGAGCCGCTTCAGAATGGTGTACAGGGTGGATTCGGACAATTCCAGATAGGGCTTCAGGTCTTTGATGATCTTATATCCGTAGGAGTCTTCATTCTTGATGGCCGCAAGGACACAGACATCGAGCAGGCCCCTCTTCAATTGAATATCCATTCCTTACCTCCTCTTATGGTATACATCATAATGCGAAGTATATCATTTGTCAAGGTATCTTTGAAAGCAAAAACAAAACACCCGTATCAGACTCGATACGGGTGCTTCTCGTATGCCGTATGGTATACTATGGTTTTACATATACGCAGGATATGAAAAACTCATTTCCACTTCTCGATGATACAGGTGTACTTTCTCTGACCTGCCGGTGCATCCTTGTCATAGTTGATACCGACAAGCAGCAGATCGCCGCCGTAATCCTGCAGGACCGCAGGGTACTTCCTTTGTTTGATCTGCGCGATCATGCCGCTTTTATCGACATAGACGTCATTCCTGATCCGGGAAAAGCCACTGTTTCCGGGATTCAGATACGTACCCATTCCATATACCTCCGTTCATTGGATCATGTATTTTTCATATCATAGATTAAAATATGCCACAAGCGCGGAAACAGTATTAGCTTTCTGGCCACGGTACCGGAACGGGTTCTGTGTGCCGATCGTGGGTAACAGTCAAACCATGCGCCTAGATTGCTGGCTGAGATTGTGAGATACTCTAATAAACTACTAGTTTTTTAGAGGCTTCTGGCATGATAGTGGGTACTCATGCCAACTGAATTGACAATTACATATTGAAAAGCCACCTGTGTTCCGATAGTGTATTAGCGACCAAACCTTTACACAAAGGAGTACCCACAGATGGCTTCAACTAATACATT
>JAFTPT010000005.1 GCA_017463155.1 Blautia sp. | reverse complement strand
TGTCAGTAACGGGAACGCCATCACCTACGCGTATGACCACAACGGCCTGCGCACCAGGAAGTATGTGAATGAGACGCTGACGGAATACCGCTGGGCGGGAAGCCTGCTGCTTTCTGAAAAGACAGGCACCGATACCATCTGCTACTTCTATGATTCTACTGGTATGCTGGTGGGAATGACCCTCAACAATACCCTGTACCTGTACATCCGGAACCTGCAGGGCGATGTGATCGGCATTACGGACCGGAACGGCAATGTAGTGGTGCAGTACAGCTACGACAGCTGGGGAAATACCATCAGCACCACCGGAAGCATGGCTGCGACGCTTGGAGCAAAAAACCCATTCAGATACCGCGGGTACTATTATGATGCAGAAACCGGGATGTATTATCTGCAGCGCCGGTACTATGACCCGGAGTTACGGAAATTTATCAGTGCAGATGACTTTAATGTATTATGTTTAGATCAAAATAGTTTTGCAAATTTTAATCTGTATAACTATTGCCTGAATTCGCCTATAACACTTTCAGATGACACAGGATATTTTTCTATTCCTAATTGGGCAAAGGTTGTAGTTGGTGTTGGAACGATTGCTGGCTTAGCAGTAGCAACAGCCTTGACTGGCGGGGCAGGAGGAGTTGTATTAGCAGCTGCCTTATGTGGATCTGTAGTCGGTGGTACAATAGGCGTTGGCGTTGGAGCCATGACAAATGGTGTAGATGGGGCTGCTAATGGATTTGCTTATGGAACTGTGGCTGGCGGCTTAATAGGCGGTGGGTTGGCTGGAGGAAATATCGCAAGTGGCACATTGAAAATAATAGGAACTGCACAAAAAACTCATACAATTGGGCATAGTTTTTTTCAAAATTTTTCGCTGGCGGAATGGCTGCTCAAATAGGAAGATATTCGCATATTTATTTTGATCGTGCACTCAAAACGGCTGGCTTGATTGGCAGAAACAGACCTGATATTATTGGTATAGCAAGATGGGGGAAAGATATAATTGTTGAAGTCGTTAGCAAAAGCCAGACTTTGTATCAAATGAATGAAAAATGTAAACAGATGATTGCAAATAATCCTAATTCTGCCATTAATAAAGCAGTTCTTAATTCTGCCAAAGTACTTCATACAATCCTAAAACGATTGGGGTTAGTTAAATGATATCCTATAATATAGAATAAACTCAAATCACTGCATGCTCTCCTGTTTTGAAAACTTCTTACAGTTCTTCAAAACAGGAGATTCATGAACGAAAGTAACGTATAAATGGATTTGGACAATAGTGATTCGCTTTTTTATTATCTGTTAAGGACTTGTTACTATGCCCATCTTAACAGAAAAAGTATTGATTATCTGGGGTGAGATATGGAACGTTATTATCATATACAGCTGTTATTTGATACCTATTTGAATTCAATTAATAACGATCAATTGTTGAATATTGCAGATTCAATTAGCAAGGTCACAGGATGCAATTATAAAACTATAGAATACTACTTGTATCATCCAGACTACGCAGATAAGAATTTAGGACATAAATATCCGAATAATAGAGATGGTCGTGCCTCTTTTATAAGGGAATTTATTCCATCCTTATATTTTGGAAAAAAAGAAATAATACCATCAGCTCCAACAATATCATTCTATAATACAGTAAATGATAAATCGTACCATGATTATGAAATATGTTTGACATATCCTTCCTATAGCGGGTACACGCTTGAAGCAACGGTTGATCTTCGTGAAAAAGATATTATGGATCATTTGTTTATTGATTTGTTTATTAAGATTGTATCGATTTTTGAAGATAATGGCTTTTCGATTAATAATGGATATGCAGATTACTTCAGTGGAAACAGAGCAAAATGGCGTTTTTCAGGAATTAAATATTCACCCTCATTTCTCACAATTAGAGACAGACAAATTATTGATCATGTCAATCATCATAGAAAGAATTGGAGAGAAACGCTTGTCGATGTATTCTATGTTAACTGTATTATTAGAAAAGCATTTAATGATGAAACATTGAATAAATTGAAAGAATTAGTAGGAGATAATAATTGTATTGTCGTTGGTGACATTATAGTATTTCAGATTCCGATTTCTCCAAAGTTGTATTTGATTATTCGGTGGATGCCAGTAATAAGGCCGTTTAATAGAATTAAAAAGCACCTGATCGATTCATATTTGTGTCAAAAAGATACTTCTATTATACGATTAATATTGGATATTTAAACGAATCCTACTACTAGATGATATCATTTTGTGAAGGGCAATCTGAAAATAACGGGTTGAAATAAGGAGTTGTATATGGATTTTCCAACATTTTTCAAGGGTCATGTAATTGAATCTAAGCATAGGATTTCAAAATATGGTGAGACTTTAAAAGGCTGTCTTACGTGTTGTGGACAGTCGGAATTTGCAATCCGATATATCGGAAAAAAATCAAATGGTGATGACTTTTTATGTCAGGAAGGATACATGCACGCAACTGCAGTCTGTAAAGTGTGTGGCAATGAGATTTCTGTTTTTGACAGTGCTCGGCATGGATACTTAAATGCATCAGGTGATACTGAGCTGCTTGCATTCTCTTCACAGGAGGCTATGGGGCAAGAAAGCTGGCAGGTTTATTCATGTAATAAATGTTGTTATGAATATTTTAAAGTAGGAATTGACCTCGGGTATCCGGATGCTGAAGAACTGGAATCGCTAGGTATAACAGAAAAAGATAACGCGTTCACAACAATTGGTGTTTATTTACAATGTACATCGTGTGGACGGAAACATGAATTTCTTGATTTAGAATTGGACTAATAATCAGCTTATAAGTAGAAAATATCCAGGAATGTACCTTGAAAAATCGTTTTCAGAAAACAAAGGAGAATATGAAATGATAAAGAGAAACAGTGTCAACAAACAGCAGCATATAAAAAAGCATAACAAATCTGCCACGTACGTTGCCAAAAGGGCAGTTTATACAACTTCCCATCCGTTCAAAAATACAATTGACAGAAGCCCGAACAGCGTATCCTACTATTTTGGAGGTACAGATTTATTTCGCCAATACTGCACAAATGACTCTTTTCGTAGAATCATGAACACGGGTAAATATGTATATATAGACGGATATCTGTCTTTAAAATCAGCGGCTTTTTGTGATGTTAGGGAAGTTGGATACTCGCTGAAGGCTGATGTCATTTCTACACCTTCTAAAGCATTATTAGGGCAAAAATATTCGAAAAGCAAGTATAACATCGTCAATCATTCCAGCTCACATGTACTGAGGCACTCAGCAAAACACAGCACAAAACACATATGCGCGAAAAGAAACTCCATCTGTTTAAAAGTAGAATTTGTGGAGCCGGCTTATGCAGCAAAAGTATCTCTTACTGACCGTTTTATGTTGTATGACGATTTTCCGGGTGGAGATATGTCATTTGGAGAAACATTAATCTGGTGTATGAAGCATAATCCCGTTAACCCTATGACCGTCGAAGAATTGCAAGCCAGGAGCAGTGTTGATCGCAAGATGATCATCAAGTATCGTCAATACAAAGGCGAACCGGGGCAAACGCGTCCTGATCTTAACAAAGTGATCGCTCTTTGTGTTGCCATGAAATTGTATCCTTCCTGGAGTGAAAATCTTCTTTCAAAGGCTGGATATTATCTGCACAACTCCAAAACAGACAAAGCCTATCGTATGATCCTGGACACATCATCTAAATGCAGTGTTGCGGATTGCAATCACTTCCTGCAATCTTTGTCACTCAATGCTCTTACAAAAAACGATCCCCTGGAATAAGAAAAGCCGTCAGCATGACAGCTCTTCTCAATCATCTTGTACTCATTCGTCCCATCCTTCATAGAACCGGATCGTTACACAGATATTCCGGACTACTTCACCCTCTTCAAGTTCCAGATCGGAGGGCTCTGAGACAGGCGGGATATCCGGTTCCTCTTCTTCCAATTCCAAAGAAAGCCAGTTCGATGCGGCTTCATTGGCGGCGTCCACCGCATCCTCAAGGGAGGCTCCCCTGGCCATGCAGCCTGAAAGGTCCGGGAACCGGCCCTCATATGTTCCGTCGGTCCGCTGTCTGAAAACAGCCGGATATATAAACTTCATGTCATTCCCTCTCCTGTGTATTTCAATTATGCTTTTTAGGGCTTTACACCGTTCTTCTGACAAATATCCCCAAGGCAGCATCGGTCACAGTATGGCTTTGTCCGGGCGGTGCAGACCTCCCGGCCATGGTACACGAGCCGGTGGCAGAGCTCATTTCCCTCCTCCGGCGGTATGATCTTCCAGAGGGCCATCTCCACCTTTTTGGGATCCTTCAGGTTGTCGACAAGGCCGATCCGGTTGCTGAGGCGGATGCAGTGGGTGTCCGTCACGATGGCCGGCTTCTGGAACACGTCCCCCATGATCAGGTTCGCACTTTTGCGGCCTACGCCGGGCAGGGAAAGAAGCGCGTCAAAGTCATCAGGCACGTTCCCGCCGTACTCGTCGCGGAGCTTTTTCATGCAGGCGCTGATGTCCCGGGCCTTGCTGTTGCCAAGGCCGCAGGGATGCACGATCTTCTCGATGTCGGCGACCTCGGCCTCCGCCAGCGCGTTCACGTCCGGGTATTTTTTGTACAGGTCCTCCACCACGACATTGACGCGCGCGTCGGTGCACTGGGCGGCGAGCCGCACGGAGACCAGGAGCTTCCACGCCTGGTCATAGTCCAGCGTACAGTCCGCATCGGGGTATTCCTTCTTCAGCCGCTCGATGACGGTAAGCGCCAGCTGCTTTTTTTCTGTTTCGTTCATACTCTCTCACTGCCCTCAGGCGCGTCCCGGTTTCTTTCCTCCGCGGTTTCCGCCGCGTCCCCGGTCATTTGTGCGTTCATTTCCGCTCATCATCAGGCTGGCCAGGTTCTTGAGGTCGATCTGCTCCACGGGCCGGTTTTCATCCCTTCGCGGGTTTTTCTGCCGGTCTGCGGTTCGTCCGCCCTCATTCCTGCGGTTCTGTCCTCTTTCACTGCCGCCATCGCGTCTGCCGCTCTTTTTGTTCTTCTGTCCGGACTTTCCGCCCTCTTCTGCCTTATCCCCGTCCTTCTTTGGTTTATGGGCAGGGGCTTCCCCGGTCTTCATGGAGAGGCTGATGCGCTTTTTCTCGACATCCACGCCGATGACCCGCACCTCCACGATATCGCCGACGCGGACAGCCTCCAGGGGATGCTTGATAAAGTGATCGCTCATCTCAGAGATATGCACCAGGCCGTCCTGGTGGACGCCGATATCCACAAAGGCGCCGAAATCGATGACGTTCCGGACGGTGCCCTTCAGGATCATGCCCTCCTTCAGGTCCTTGATCTCCAGCACGTCGGTGCGGAGGATCGGCCGCGGCATCTCCTCACGGGGATCACGGCCCGGCTTTTCCAGCTCCTTGACGATATCCTGCAGGGTGATCTCACCGACGCCCAGCTCTTCACTCAGCGCCTTATAATCATGGACCTGGCGGGAGATCCCGCTAAGTCCTCCGCCGGTGATATCCGTCAGTTCGTGGCCGAGCTTTGTGATCAGGGCCTTGGCCGCGTCGTAGCTCTCCGGATGGACACTGGTCGCATCCAGCGGCTCCGATCCACCGCTGATCCGCATAAAGCCCGCGCACTGCACAAAGGCCTTGGGGCCGAGCTTCGCGACCTTCAGAAGGTCCTTCCGGCTGTTGAACCGGCCGTTCTCCTCCCGGTAGGCGACGATATTCTTGGCCGTCACCTTGGTGACGCCCGAGATGTATTCAAGCAGGGAGGCGGAAGCGGTATTCAGGTCCACGCCGACCTTGTTCACGCAGTCCTCGACCACGCCGTTCAGTGCCTCGCCCAGCTTTTTCTGGTTCATGTCATGCTGGTACTGCCCGACGCCGATGGACTTCGGGTCGATCTTGACCAGCTCGGAAAGCGGATCCTGCAGACGCCGCGCGATCGAGGCGGCGCTCCGCTGCCCCACGTCAAAGTTCGGGAACTCCTCGGTGGCCAGCTTGCTCGCGGAATACACGGAGGCACCGGCTTCGCTGACGATCACGTACTGCACCGGCTCCGGGATCTCATGGAGAAGCTCCACGATGATCTGCTCGGACTCCCGGGAGGCCGTCCCGTTGCCCACGGAGATCAGCGTGATGTTGTATTTGCGGATCAACTTTTTGAGGGTCTCCTTGGCGGCGCGGATCTTGGCTTCGTTGGTGGGCGCCGTCGGATAGATGACCGTGGTGTCCAGCACCTTGCCGGTCGCGTCCACGACGGCCAGCTTGCAGCCGGTACGGAAGGCCGGGTCCCAGCCCAGCACGACCTGCCCCTCGATGGGCGGCTGCATCAGCAGCTGCTCCAGGTTCTTGCCGAACACACCGATGGCGCCATCCTCGGCCTTCTCGGTGAGGTCGTTGCGGATCTCCCGCTCGATGGCCGGCGCGATCAGCCGGTGGTAGCTGTCGTCGACCACGGCCTTCAGGACCGGGGTCGTATAGGGATCATCGGTTTTGATGATCTGCTTTTCGAGGTAGCGGAGGATGTCCTCCTCCGGCGCATTGACCTTGACATTCAGGACCTTTTCCTTTTCCCCGCGGTTCAGCGCCAGGATCCGGTGTCCGGCAAGCTTTTTGACAGGCTCTTCGAACTCATAGTACATATCGTAGACGGTGCTCTGCTCCGGATCCTTGGCCGCAGAGCTCACCGATCCTTTGTCCGTGGTCATGGCCCGGATGCGGATCCGGTAGTCGGCCTCGTCGGAGATCTGCTCCGCGATGATATCCATGGCTCCCTGGATCGCTTCCTCGGCGGAAGAGACGCCTTTCTCCTCTGAAATATACGCCGCGGCATCTTCCTCCAGCGGATGATCCGTCGTCTGTGCGAGGATCAGCTCCGCCAGCGGCTCCAGGCCCTTCTCCTTCGCGATCGTGGCCCTTGTCCGTCTCTTGGGCCTGTACGGACGGTACAGATCCTCCACCACCACCTGGGTCATGGCCGCCTCGATCTGCGCGCGCAGCTCCGGCGTCAGCTTGCCCTGCTCCTCGATGGTGCTGATGACCTGGGCTTTCTTCTCCTCCAGATTCCGGAGGTAGGTCAGACGCTCGTACAGATTTCGAAGCTGTTCGTCATCCAGCGACCCGGTCACTTCTTTTCGATACCGGGCGATAAAGGGGATCGTATTTCCTTCATCGATCAGCGAGACGGCCGCCTCGACCTGTCCCTTTCGTACGCCCAGTTCCTCGGTAATCACCTGCAGTATATCCATAAAACACCTCATTCACCAATTTGTATAGGATTCAGACCCTTCCGCCTGGGCCGTCAGCTCCCCGGTAAGCTCCCGGTAGAACATGACATTTGTCATCTCCATGTAGGGCATGGTCCAGAGCATGGACAGATACATGGTCGGGAAGGTTAAAAGAAGCCAGGGCAAAAAGCTCGCCTGCAGAAGAAGGTATTCCAGCATATGCCCCTTCATCATCCCGGCGCTTATCCTGAGGGCCTCAAAGCCTCCGATCTCCGGCCTGTCCGCCAGCAGATAGTAAGACAGCGTAAAGGGCATCGTGGCCACCAGCTTCACGAGCAGTCCCACGCCGAAAAGGAGCAGATATGTCTCGTAGCTCTGCATCTGCTGCAGCAGGTAGGACTCGTAGCTCTGCATCTGCAGCACATCCGTGTAGACCGGCATCCGGTACTGGTAGATGGAGGCCGGCAGAGACGTGACCCACGCGATCAACGCCAGCACGAAGGAGGCGGCGATCACCCGGTCCGGCTGGTTCCGAAAAAAGTACAGCAGGTCGCCCATACTGTATTCCCGGTTCCGGGCCATATTGAGGAACATATAGTACATGCCCGCTTCAAACACGCAGAGCACCAGCGTGATCACAAACGCAAAGACCTCGCTCAGGACCCTGTTCAGAATGGAGGTCGCGGGAAACAGATAGGCCCCCAGAGATCCGCTCAGCAGATTGAGCAGCGACACCACGATGGTCGCCAGAATGGGCAGTGAGAGTCTTTCGGCGAGGGCCCTCCTGGCCAGCAGCTTCCATTTTTTTCTTCCCTGGATCACGCAAGTTTCACCTCTTTCCTGTCAGCTCCTGCAAGCATATCGGATCATCTGTCAGTCAGCCAGATTAAACGCATCATGGACCGCGTTCATCGCGCGGACGCCGTCCTTCTCGTTGATCAGGACGGTCACACGGATCTCGGAGGTCGAGATCATGTTGATATTCACATTTTCGTTGTAAAGCGATTCGAACATCTTGGCCGCCACGCCGGGATTGCTCATCATGCCGGCGCCGACAATGGACAGCTTGGCAATGTTCCGGTCCGCATGCAGCTCCTTGTAGCCCAGACGATTCTGGTTCGCCTCCAGAAGGGCCACCGCCTCGTCGAGGACCGTGTCCGCGACCGTAAAGGAAATATCCTTGGTCCCGTTCCGGCCGATGGACTGCAGGATCACGTCCACGTTGATATTCTTTTTGGCCAGGATGTCAAAAAGGCGGAACGCCATACCCGGCACATCCTTGAGTCCGATCACCGCGATCCTCACCGCGTCCGTATCCAGCGCCACACCGCTGATCAGCATTCTTTCCACAGAAACCTCCTCCTTCACAACCGTACCTTCGCTATCATTAAGGCTCGAACGCACCACCAGCGGAACGCCGTATTTTTTGGCCATCTCCACCGAGCGGTTGTGCAGGACGCCCGCGCCCAGCGTCGCGAGATCCAGCATCTCGTCATAGGTGATCTCGGTCAGCTTTTTCGCGTTCGGCACCAGCCTTGGATCCGCCGTATAGATCCCGTCCACGTCCGTGTAGATCTCGCAGGCGTCCGCGTGCAGGGCCGCCGCCAGCGCCACGGCCGTGGTGTCGGAGCCGCCCCGTCCCAGCGTCGTAAAATCATCATATTTGTTGACGCCCTGGAATCCGGTGACGATGACGATCTTGCGGTTCTCAAGCTCCCGCCTTATCCTCTCCGTATCGATCCTCTTGAGACGCGCGTTCGAATGGGCGCTCGTGGTGTGCATGCTCACCTGGAAGGCATTCAGCGACACTGCCGGGATCGAAAGCTTTTCCATGGCCATGGCCATCAGCGCCACCGACATCTGCTCGCCGATGGTCAGCAGCATGTCCATCTCCCGTTTGGAGGGACGTTCATTGATGTCGTGGGCCATGTCGATCAGCTCATCGGTGTATTTGCCCATGGCGGACAGGACCACCACCACATCGTCCCCGTTTTTGTAATCCTGGATGCAGCGCTCGGCCACATGAAAGATCCGTTCCTTGTTCGCGACGGAGGTCCCGCCGAATTTTTTTACGATCAGCATACTCTTATCTTTTCTCTCCCGTCAGAAGGTAGGTCATCATGTCCCAGCCGTGGGCGACCGAACAGCCGCCTTCCGCCGCTTCCTTCTCGTTATAATGCCAGGTATGCGCCTGGGGAGCGGTGCTGTCATACAGAAGGTACGGCACGGGCTCCGCCACATGGGTACGCACCTTGATCGGCGTCGGGTGATCCGGCAGGATCAGCATCCGGTAGTCCTCCCCGGAACGGTCCAGGCCTTCCTTTACCAGACGGATCAGCCGCTGGTCCAGGAACTCGATGGACTGTACCTTTTTTTCGATGCTGCCCTGGTGGCCCATCTCATCCGGGCCCTCCACGTGCACATAGACAAAATCATAGCCTTTCTTCACAAGGGCGTCCACCGCCGCCTCCGCCTTGCCTTCATAGTTGGTGTGGAGGCCTCCGTTGGCTCCCTCGACGATGATCCGGTCCATCCCGGCGCCCACGGCGATCCCCTTCAGAAGATCCACCGCCGAGATCATGGCGCCCTTCTTGTGATACTGCCCCTCAAAGGAGGTCAGCACGGGCTTGGTCCCGGCCCCCCAGAACCAGAAGCTGTTGGCCGGGTTCAGGCCGTTTTTCTTCCGCTCCAGATTGAGCGGATGGTCCTTCAGGATCTCGTAGCTCTTTTCCTGGATACGGCGAAGCACCGGATCCTCCGGAAGATATTCCTTGATCTTGCGGGTCAGCACGTCGTGGGGCGGCGTAAGCTCGAGGACCTTGCCGTTGTCCCAGATCATGCAGTGACGGTAGCTCGTCCCCACAAAGAAACGGTAGCCCTCCTCGGTCAGCTGGTCCGTCACGGCCCGGAGAAGCACGGCCGCATCCTCGGTGCTGATCTCGTCAGAGCTGTGGTCGAGGATCGTCTGCTCCTCATAGCTGCCGCCATCCTCCGTGAGCGTCACGATGTTGCAGCGGAAGACCACGTCCGTCTCCTTCATGTCCGCGCCGATGCTCAGCGCTTCCAGGGGTGAACGGCCCGTATAGTATTTTTTCGGATCGTAGCCCAGCACGGACAGATTGGCCGTATCGCTGCCCGGCGACATGCCCTCCGGGATCGTCGCCACCATGCCGATCTCCGACATGCGCGCCAGCTCGTCCATCGCGGGCGTTTTTGCGTAGGAAAGCGGCGTCTCCCCGCCCAGCTGCTCCAGGGGCCAGTCAGCCATGCCGTCTCCGAGTATGATCACATATTTCATCCTTCTCGTCCTCTCCTCAGTCGCTCCCCTGTACCTTCAGATACTGTACACGGTCGATCTTTTCAAGCTTGTTCATCATCTGTGCTGCATCGCCCTTTCCGGGCAGTATCTCCACTGTCAGCGAAAGTGTCGCGACCCCGTTGATCGGGACACTCTGGTGCGCTGTCAGAATATTTCCGTCACATTGCGCAATGGTCGTAAAGATCAGGGAAAGCAGGCCCGGCGCGTCCGAAAGCGTCATGACGAACGTGACCTTTTTCCCCTTTGTCTCGTCATGGAAAGGAAAAATATCATCCTTATACTTATAAAAGGAGCTGCGGCTGATCCCGGTCTGCTCCGCTGCTTCCTGCACAGTCAGAACCTTTCCGGAATCCAGAAGCTTCTTAGCCTCAACGACTTTCAGAAGAACTTCCGGCACCGCTCGCTCCCTTACGACATAGTAGATCTTTTGTTCGTTTTTGTTTTCCATCCTCTACCCCCGATCGTCCGGAAGATGTCCGTCCCGCAAAGACAAAACTCTGCTTACGAGGGTAATGTTATCACAGACAAAGAACAGGCGCAAGCTTATTCTTTGTCACAAAATGCCATGCCTGGTCATTGCTGCAGATTCTTTTTCTGCAGGGCCATCCATTTCAGATACGCATTGATAAACAGGTCGATGCTTCCATCCATCACGGCGTCTACGTTGCCGGTCTCCTCGTTGGTCCGAAGATCCTTGACCATCGTGTAGGGCTGCATGACGTAGGACCGGATCTGGTGCCCCCAGCCGATGTCCGTCACCTCGCCGCGGATGCCCGAAAGCTTGGCCTCGGCTTCCTCCTGCTTGAGCATGAACAGCTTGGCCTTCAGCATCTGCATGGCCTTGTCCTTGTTCTGGTGCTGGGAACGCTCGTTCTGGCACTGTACCACGATCCCCGTGGGGAAATGCGTGATCCGGATCGCCGAGGAGGTCTTGTTGATATGCTGCCCGCCGGCGCCGCTGCTTCGATAGGTATCGATGCGGATATCATCATCGTTGATCTCCACATCCAGGTCCTTCTCGATATCCGGCATGACATCGCAGGATACAAAGGAGGTCTGCCGTTTGCCGGCCGCGTTGAACGGTGAGATCCTGACAAGACGATGCACGCCCTTTTCGGACTTGAGATAGCCGTAGGCGTTGGTCCCGTTCACCTGGAAGGTCACGGACTTGACGCCCGCCTCATCGCCGTCCAGGTAATCCAGCACCTCCAGCTGGTAGCCCTTCCGCTCGGCCCAGCGTGTGTACATCCTGTACAGCATGCCGCACCAGTCACAGGCCTCCGTGCCGCCGGCACCCGCGTTCAGCTTGACGATGGCGTTCTCGCTGTCGTACTCGCCGGAAAGCAGCGTCTTGACGCGGATCGCATCAAAATCGGACCGGAACTGATCCAGCATCTCCTGGATCTCGGGAATGATCGACGGATCATTCTCTTCATAGCCCATCTCGATCATCGTCTCCATATCCTCCATCTGGCTTTCCAGACTCCGGTAGGTGTTGATGTCGTCCTTCAGGGCACTGAGTTCCTTCATTTTTTTCTGGGAGGCTTCGGCATCGTCCCAGAAATTGGGCGCTTCCATCTCCCGTTCCAGTTCTTCTACCCTCTGCGCTTTGTTAGCGAGGTCAAAGTGAATCCCTCACTTCCACTAATGGTTCGGTATACGTCGCAAGAATCGACTTGAACTGATCTAATTCAACCATAGCTTCACCTTCTTTCTGTAAATTAGGCGGCAATATATACCGCGTACAATCATAGCATATCCCGGTTCAAAACACAACCTGCGAATCTTTGGAATCCCGCGGTCACCCCAGAAGTCCCTGCACCAGAATGATCAGGATCAGCACAGGCAGCACGTAGCGGAAATAGGGCTTGAACCCGGCCGGGATCCGGAAGCCCTCCCCCGTGTTGGCTTCCGTAAGGTACCTGTCAAAGCCCCAGCCCCACCTGGACACGCAGAAAAGCAGGAACAAAAGCGATCCGACGGGCAGCAGCAGATTGCTGACCAGAAAATCCTCAAAATCCAGCACGTTCCCGATCCCCGGGAAACGCAGCCCCGACCAGACATTAAAGCCCAGCACACAGGGCAGGCCGGCGATCAGCAGGAACACGCAGCCGATGAGCGAGGCTTTTTTCCGCTTCCAGCCGAAGGCATCCATGCTGCAGGCGATCACGTTTTCAAAGACCGCGATGACCGTGGAAAAGCTGGCAAAGGACATAAACAGGAAGAACAAAGCTCCCCAGATCCTGCCGCCCGTCATGTTGGCAAACACATTCGGAAGCGTCACAAAGATCAGGGGCGGTCCCTGGGTCGTTTTCACGCCGTACGCGTAGCAGGCCGGGAAGATGATCAGTCCGGACATCAGGGCCACAAAGGTATCCAGCCCGGCGATCTGGAGCGCTTCTCCTCCCAGGGTCTTGTCCTTGCCGATATAGCTGCCGAAGATCTCCATGGAGCCGATGCCAAGGCTCAGGGTAAAAAAGCTCTGGTTCATGGCCGCCATGATCACATGGCCGAGCCCCTGCTCGCGGGCCTTTGAAAGGCTCGGAAGCAAAAAGAACGAGATCCCCTCCCCGGCGCCCTCCAAGGTAAAGGAGTGGACCGCCAGCACCACGATCAGGATCAGCAGCGCGCTCATCATCACCTTGGTGATCCGCTCCAGCCCGTTCTGCACGCCGAGACTGCAGACGAGGAAGCCGACGATGACCGTCACGGCCATCCAGAAGGCCATCTCCCCGGGATTCGCCATCAACGCCTGGAACACGCCGTCCACGTCCTTCGGCGTCATCCCCGGCGTAAAGCTACCGGACAGGAACTTGACAAAATAGTTGACCATCCAGCCGGAGACCGTCGTGTAATACATCATCAGCACGACGTTGCCTGCCAGGCACAGATATCCGTGGATATGCCACCTGCTGCCGGGCTTCTCCAGCTGCCGGAAGGCCTGCATCGCACTCTTGCCGGAGGCGCGGCCCACCGCAAACTCCATCGTCATGACCGGGATCCCCATGATCACCAGGAACAGCAGGTAAAACAGGACAAAGATCCCGCCGCCGTTTTCTCCCGCCACATAAGGAAAACGCCAGACGTTCCCGATACCGATAGCACAGCCGGCACTCACCAGAATAAAGCCTATTCTTGACCCGAATTTATCTCTGTTATTCATATTCTATCGTTCTCTCCATCTTCTCTCTGAGTCGCGTGAGTCGCAAACGTGTTTCTGTTGATCCCGACGTTAAAAAAAGGTTCCCTGGGTAATGTTAGTCCCCGGCTCGACGACCACGAACTGCTCGTCCCAGCGCCCGGAGACAAGCTTCTCCAGCAGCAGGTTGCTGCCCGGAACAAAATCAAGATCCGCGTGGATGCGGTCCGCATCCTTCTGAACCTTTTCGACGAACGCCGGATCATAGCAGTCATAGAGACCCGTGTCGACGATGTCCACATTCCGGTAGTTCTCGAACATCATATCAAAAACGATCTCCGCCGTCTCCTCCCCGTGCTCCCTGACCAGGCCTTCGTAGATCCCTCCGATGGAAAAACCACCCTCGTCCCCGTCGCCGAAGACATACATATGCCCCATCTCCTTGGTGCAGGGGTTCAGCTCCTCCGACGTCGTCATGACCAGCGACACACAATCATCCACCCGCGGGATGACCACCTTCCGTGTACAAACGACATCCTGCCACGAGCCGCCGCAGAAGCCCATCGCCACCAGGACCGTATCCACCTCCTCCGGAAGCGTCTCCATCGTATCCAGGATGTGCTGCCGCATTCTCTGCGGCTCCACATGATAAAACCGGTCCAGCCACACGACCGGAAAAGACGTATGACACGCCACCTGCGCGGCATGCACATAATCCTGCAAGGTGGTGCAGGAAAGGATCACTGCATTCATACAAAACTCCTCCACTTTAAAAACATCACGAACCATTGTAACAGATTTTGACAAAAATGAAAACATATCTATTATATGGGGGCTCGCTTGCATGCCGCTTGGGGGATGGATATACGAGATATGTGGCTGCCGGGCCACGCTTGTCTCCTTGGGATCGCTGCGCCGCTGATGATCATGCGCTCCCGGCAAAGTCTTGGAACAAATGCCAGTGTACTGAAATGTGCTGCGATTGTGAGTTCCAAGACTGCCTCCGCGCATAAAGCTATGCTCGCGATCCCGGGCGTCGACTGCGAAGCGGCCCTACACAGCCAGCATATCTCTGCATCCGCCCCCAACGCGGCAGGCGGCGCTCGCTCGGGATCTCAGCTGTCGGCCAGGGCTATCTGGCAAGTGGAACGCTGCGCGTTCCAGAATGCAAACGAAAGGAACCGAACGAGGGCCGCTTCTCCGTACGGCCTGGAACGCGCAGCGTTCCACTTGCTAAATAGCTTTGGTCTCGAGCTGCGACACCTTATGAGCGAACCGATTAAGCTTTCGTGGAGGCAGGACGAGACAGCGGCCGGGAGGGCAAAGATTCTCTCTTCCAAGCAAGGGCTTTTGAGGGCGCTCTTAGGCGAGATGAAATCCAGATCCTACGTAAACTCAAAACGCGAAGCCTCATGCTGAGCGTTTTGTAAGTTGAAGTTGGATCTTAGTTCATCGAGCCGTTGCCCGGGGCCTTGCGGGCAGAGAGATCTTCGCTCCTCGGCCGCGTCCGTCCTTCCTATCCCACACTTTAAACTGTGAGCGATATTCCATTATATTGGAATCCGTCTTGACGGGGATGGTCTGTTGTGTTATATTTTTTAGCGGTATCAGGGAGTAGCTGGCGCTTTTGCGCAACATTTTTCGTCAGTACGGGTTCGTCCCCGGAATTTGTTCGAAGCAGCGAGACTTTTACCACAGCATGGGTTGTGGTAAAGGTCTCTTTTTTGTTGCACGAGAAAGGAGAGTCTATGAAAATAATCGCTTTGATCCTGTTTGTTCTGATGTATGTATTGATGATCGCGAAGCCGAAATACCGGCCGTTCTATGCCCTGGGGGTGGCCGTGGTCTTTCTGGTTACGGGCATCCTGCCCATCGGCAGCCTGCTGTCGACGATCAACTGGAATGTACTGCTGATGATCGCGGGAACCATGATCATCGTGTATTATTTTATTGACTCCCGCATGCCGAACCTTCTGGCGGATATTCTTCTGGGCAAGTCCCCGAATGTCATGTGGGTGACCATCCTGATGTCGCTTTTTGCCGGAGTGATCTCCGCCTTTATCGACAATGTGGCCACCGTTCTGATGGTCGCTCCCGTAGGCATGGCGATCTGCCGGAAGCTCAAGATGAGTCCGGTCCCCATGATCCTCTCGATCGCGGTCTCTTCGAATCTGCAGGGAGCAGCGACTCTGGTCGGGGATACGACCTCCATCATGCTCGGCGACTTCGCGAACATGAATTTCATGAACTTCTTCTGGATGAAGGGACGGCCGGGAATCTTTTTTGCCGTGGAGCTCGGCGCGCTTGCGACCATTCCGGTGATGATGTTCCTGTTCCGTAAGGATACGGCGCCGGTCTCCTCAAAAGAAAGGACTCCGGTCAGCAATTATGTACCTACCGTTATGCTGCTCCTCATGGTGGCCGCGCTCATCACGGCTTCATTCATCCCCAATACACCTTCGACGATCAACGGGATGATCTGCTGCGTACTGGCGGTGATCACCGTTCTGCTTGATCTGATCCAGCATAAAAAGTCGGACAGCGCAATCGCGGCCGTCAAAAGCCTTGACTTCGAGACCCTTGGGCTTCTTACGGGCCTGTTCATCGTGATCGGCGGCCTCACAAACGTGGGCATCATCGATGATTTTGCAAAGCTGATCGTACGATTCGGTGGAAACAACCTCTTTCTGCTGTATACCATCGTCGTCTGGGGTTCCGTCGCGATCTCGGCCTTTGTTGATAACATTCCGTATGTGGCGACGATGCTTCCAGTCCTGACAGCCGTGACAGCATCACTTGGAACGGAGCCGTATCTTCTGTATTTCGGACTGCTGTCCGGCGCGACCCTAGGCGGCAACATCACACCGATCGGCGCGTCTGCGAACATCACCGCGACCGGTATGCTGCGAAAGGAAGGCTATGCCGTTTCCTTCAAGGAGTTCATGCGGATCGGCATCCCCTACACATTGACTGCGGTGCTGGTCGGATATCTGTACATCTGGTTTATCTGGTCATAAGCAGAGTCACTCCGGCTGGAATTCTTCGTATCGTCCTGCTCTCCGCCTGGTGGGTGCCGCCCCGAACTGTTTCCGGTACGCGCGGACAAAGCTCGTATAGTCGCCGAAACCGCTCTCGTGGGCGGCGCGTACCACCGGCACACCCTGGTCGATCAAGCCCTGCGCCAGGATCAGGCGCTTGTTCAGGATATACCGGTGGAGCGTGTAGCCTGTGCCTTCCTTAAAGAGGCGCATCAGGTAATACCGGCTCATGTACATCCGCCTGGAAAGGGCCTCCACGGACAGGTCGCCGGTCAGGTTCCGGTTGATGTAGCCCAGCAGGTCCTCCACCCGCTCATCACTTGAAAAGACCTTTTCTTCCGGCCTCGTCCGTCTTGCAATAAAGAACCGGTTCAGCTGTACCAGCAGCTGCTGAAACAAGCTGTCCTCCATGATCCTGTCCCAGAGGCCCTCCTCCGGCGGGTTCGCTTCCTCCTGCGCATCGCTCTTTGGCCCTTGTTTTTCCGGCCTGTCCTCCTTTACCATACGCTTATGCTCTTCCTCCATCTGCTGAAGCAGCCTCCGCACCACCTGCTGCTGCCGCGCCTTCAGCCGGAGAAGCTCATCGCCGCCCCGCTTTGTCCTGTCAAAGCAGGCCAGGAGGCTCTGCTCTTCAAGATCGCTCCGGATCCAGAAGATAAAGCGCTCATAGGGAACCGAGGCGTCGATCTCCGGCTTGTGGATCGCGAACCGGTCCACCAGCAGCACATCCCAGGGCTGCAGCTCATAGGCCCTTCCTTCTACGTGGTAGCAGACCTTCCCCTCGATGAAGATGACTACCTTGTAAAAATCATGATAGTGGGGCGAAAAGGTCCGCTGCACCTGGTCCCGCAGATGGAACAGGCGGAAGGCCTGCATCAGATAGCCGCTTTTTTCGGTCACTCCTGCCTGCGGAAGCCCCGCGGAATTTTCCCCGCCGCCTGCTTCTGCCGCGGTTTCCGGCTTATTCTCCATGATCGTCTTCTTCTGGTTTTCTTTCTCCATCCTTGTATGCCCCATGTATTCCTGTCTGCAAAATCGTATTTTCTGCATGCCACGTGCGTCTATTCTTATTATAGCACTTTTTGCAATATTTTCTGCATGTTTTTCTATTTTCATGGCATTTTATTCTGCTACAATAAACTTATGTAAAGTCTCATCTTGTCGAATTCTACAGGAGCATGAACATGAGCGAGAACAGCATCATTCTTTCAAAATACCAGGGGCTCGGGAATGATTATCTGATCCTTGACGCCCGCAAAAATAAAATGCATCTGATCGGTAAGAAGGTGGCTCTCCTCTGCCGCCGGGGCTTCGGCCTCGGAGCGGATGGTGTTCTGTACGGACCGGTGGATATCAATGGAAAGCTGGGCGTCCGCATCTACAATTCGGACGGCAGCGAGTCCCCCATCAGCGGCAACGGCGTACGGATCTTTGCCAAATATCTCATGGATCAGGGATACGTGAACGAGTCAAAGTTCGAGATCGAAACTCTGGCCGGCACGATCGAAGTCGAATCCCTGAACATGCGCGCCACCGAATTCCGTGTCAATATGGGAAAGGCCTCCTTCCTTTCCCGGGAGATCCCGGTGACCGGCGAGATCCGCGAGGTCATCAATGAATCCTTTATCTTCCACGACCAGGAATACAAGGCCACCTGTCTTACCATCGGAAACCCGCACTGCATCATCTTTGCGGACAAGAGCGCCGTCACCAAAGAAGCCGTCACGGAGCTCGGCCCCTACGTCGAAAACGCGGACGAGTTCCCGAACCGGATGAACCTGCAGCTCTGCCACCTGATCGACCGGGGCAACCTGGATATCGAGATCTGGGAGCGAGGCTCCGGCTACACCAGAGCTTCCGGTACCGGCAGCTGCGCGGCCGCCATGGCGGCCTACCGCCTCGGCTATGTTGAATCCCGCATCAATGTCAACCAGCCCGGCGGTATGATCCAGATCGACATCCGAGAAGACGGCACGATCTACATGACCGGCACCGTCGGCTACGTGGCGGACATCAATATCGCAGAAGGATTCTTCTCCTGAAACAGAAAGACAGGGGACGGTTCTTGGAACCGTCCCCTGCCTTTTCCCTGCTTACTTCCGGTAGGACAGATACGACACTTCCAGCTTTCCGTCCTCTTCGCGTCTTGTGATCCGGGTATTCACATGAAAAATCTCCCGGATCTTCTCCGTGGTCAGCACCTCCTCCGGCGTTCCCTGCGCCACCACCCGGCCCTCATCCAGCATGATGATCCTGTCACAGTACCAGGCGGCCAGGTTCATGTCGTGGACCGAGGTGAAGATCGTTCTTCCCTCATATTGCCGCAGGGTCTCCATCATGGACAGCTGGTAGCCGATGTCCAGATGATTCGTCGGCTCATCCAGGATGATCAGTTCGCTCTCCTGAGCGAAGGCCATGGCCAGATAGATGCGCTGCTTCTCCCCTCCGGAAAGGCTCAGAAAGCTGCGTTCCTTCCGATGCTCCATTCCGACGATCCGAAGTGCCCGTTCCACGGCGTCAAAATCATCGGCATTGTCTTTCTCGAAGATCTTCTTGTGGGCATATCGCCCGAGCATCGCCATCTCCTGCACCGAAAAATCAAAATCCGGATTGTTCTCCTGCGCCACAATGGCCATCTGCTTTGCGATCTCCCGGGAGCGCATGGCCGTGACATCCTTCCCATTCAGAAAGATCGTATCCTTGAGGGGCGTAAAATGCCTGTAGATGTTCTTCAGCAGCGTGGATTTTCCGGATCCGTTCGGCCCGATCAGGCCAACGAATTCGTGGGCATCCACCGCCACCGATATATCCGAGAGGATCCTGGTTCCGTTGATATCGTAACTGAGGTCTCTGACTTCGATCACATTCTGTTTCATCTCTCCGCCTCCCCTCAATTCTTAAAGGAATAGCGGCTGCGCCGCAAAAGAGTCAGAAATACCGGCGCACCGCAGATCGCGGTCACGACACCGACCGGCAGCTCCCTGGGCGCCGCCATGGTACGCGCCACCACGTCGGTCCAGATCATAAAGATCGCCCCGATAAAAATGGAAACGATGATCAGCCGCCTGTGGGCCGCTCCGACCAGGCTTCTGGCAATGTGCGGGATCACCAGTCCCACAAAGCCGATCACGCCGCTCATGGACACCAGCACGGCCGTCAGGAGCGTACTCACAAGGATCAGCACCCATTTGATCGCCGTCGTGTTGACGCCCGCGTTCCGCGCGATATCCTCGCCCATCAGAAGCGCGTCCAGTTCCCTCCGGAGCGGATAAATGACGAGGATCCCGGCCAGCGAAATGATGATGGTCAGAGGAACGTCCGCCCATCCGGTACCGGCAAAGGAGCCGCTGAGCCAGAAGGACGCGCTCTGTACCTTTCGGGAATCCGGCGTCAGAAAGATCACCAGCTCTGTCAGCGCTCCAAAGAGTGCCGACAAGGACATGCCCACCAGCACCATCTTGGTCGTGTTGATCCTGGCACCGTCACTGCCGATCACGAAGACCAGCACAGAGGTCACGAGGGCACCGAAGAAAGCCCCTTCCGCAAGCGGCAGCTGTCCGATCAGGGGCAGCGGGCCTGCGAGGAGCGATAATACCGCACCCGTGGAAGCACCTGACGAGATGCCCAGGATATAGGGATCTGCCAGCGGATTCTGGGTCAGGGCCTGCATCAGGATGCCTGACAGGGCAAGTCCCGCCCCCGTACAGCAGGCCACCAGAACCTTCGGGAAACGGAGGTTCCAGATAATGTTGATCTGGCTCTTGCTGTACACGTCTGTCAGATCCTGCTTCTGTATCTTTCCGATGATGATGCGGAAGATCGTTTCAGGGTTGATGTCCACGGAGCCGATATTGATGGCAGCAACAATGGTTGCCACCAGTGCTGCTGCCATTAGAATGTAGATCAGGGTTATGGTTGATTTTTTCGCGTTCTTCAGCATATCGTTTCACTCAGCCCGCGCCGGGCTTCCCCGGCGCGGATCCTTCTCCGTGAATCAGAAACAATCAGCATGGAAATGCTGCGCCATGTTTTCCACCGCGTCAACGCTCTCGTAACAGCCGGTCACATCCGTCAGGCCGATGACGAAGATGTTGTCGTTCTGGACAGCCGTCAGATCCTTGGTGAAGTCGGAGGTCTTGAGGAACTCTTCCTTGGCATCCAGCGGATCGGAATCGATGTAGTCCATGATGATGATATATTCGGGATCGGCCGCAATGACGTCTTCCCAGTCGACCGTTGTCCAGTTGGACTCAACGCCTGCGAAGATGTTCTCACCGCCGGCCAGGGAGATCATATCGGTCGGAAGTCCGGCGCTCGCCGTGAAGGGAGCATCTTCACCGGAGTCATAGATGAATACGGAAACCGGATCCTGATCCTTGACAGCTTCCTGCACAGCCGCCACGCGGTCCTTCATATCGTTGACGATCTCCTCAGCCTTATCCTCCACGTCGAAGATCTTGCCCAGGTTCTCAAAATCCGCATAGACGCTCTCCATGGATGCAGGCGCATACTCGACCTGCGGCACATACGCCATGATCTCATTGTCCGCGCAGAACTCCATCGGGAAGTTCTTCTCGGAGAAGGTCGAAGCCCAGCCGGTCAGGAAATCCGGTTCCACGGCCAGAAGCTCTTCCTGGGACGGATTGCCGTCTGCCAGGCAGACAAGCTTGTCAAACTGCTCCTTGTAGGCTTCCGGAATCTCATTGTCCATGTAGCCGTATCCCACCATGCGATCGCCGAGGCCCAGGGCCAGCATCATCTGGGTCGCAAACCCGGACAGGCTGACGGCCTTTTCCGGAACCTTGTCGTAGGTCACCTCTGTTGTGACTCCGCCGATCTCATTCGCAACGGTAAATGCCTCTGCATAGGCAGGAAGCACTGCGGCTGCGGTGACCGCTGCTGTTGTCAATACTGTAAGAATCCTCTTGCCTTTCATCTCGTAAATCCTCCTTTAAAATGTTTTTATAACGTAAAAACGGCGGCAGACACACATACGCATGTCTGCCGCCGCATCCGTTCTCTTTATGCAGCATAAAAGCACCCTCTCCCGGATATTCCGCCCGGTCCTGGGTTATATCGTCACAGCAGTTCTTCTGACTCATACACTTCCGGAAAATACGTTTCCTTCGGAGCATCCCATGCCTTCTCGTTTTCCCAATGACCGGCTTTCGCCCGGAATGTCCATCGTATATACAGCGGCGGTACCGTTCACGATTCTCACGTGATTCTCTATTCTCCCGGCATGGTTCACCGCCATGCCGGGCACTGTGACTGTTTATGCACTTATGTTATGCCTTGGCCATATCCTTGCGGCCGTGGCACTGTTTGTATTTCTTTCCGCTTCCGCAGGGGCACGGATCGTTCGGATAGACCTTGACGTCCTTCCTCTGGACAGGCTTTTTGGCGACGCTGTCGTCCTTGTTGGTGCCGGTCACCTTGGCGACCTGTTCACGCTCGATCTTCTGCTCCACATGGACATGGTACAGCATCCGGATCGTGTCTTCCTGGATGGAGTTGATCATGTTGTTGAACATGTCAAAGGCCTGCATCTTGTATTCCACGACCGGATCTCTCTGGCCGTAGGCCGCCAGGCCGATGCCCTGGCGAAGGATCTCCATATCGTCAATGTGATCCATCCACTTGCTGTCGATGCTCTTCAGGAGGATGACGCGCTCCAGCTCACGAAGCTGCTCGGGCTCGGGGAACTCGGATTCCTTGACCTCGTACAGGCGGACGGCCTTGTCCTCGAGGATGTGCTTCATCTCGTCCGCACGCTTGCCCCTGACGTCCTCGGCGGTCACCGGCTCGATCGGAATGATCGGAAGCAGGACGGAATTGAATTCGTTCAGATCCCATTCTTCCGGATCTACGTCGTTGGAGAAGACCATGTCCACGGTTCCGTCCACGGTGTCCGTGATCATGTTGTAGATGGCGTCACGCATGTTCTCGCCATCCAGCACCTGGCGGCGCTCCTTGTAGATGATCTCACGCTGTTCGTTGTTGACAGCGTCGTAATCCAGCAGGTTTTTACGGATACCGAAGTTGTTGAACTCGATCTTTTCCTGGGCACGCTCGATGGCGTTGCTCAGCATCTTGTGCTCGATCTGCTCGTTCTCGGCCACGCCCAGGGAGGTGAAGACCTTCATCAGACGCTCGGAACCGAACAGACGCATCAGATCGTCCTCCAGCGAAATGTAGAAGCGGGACTCGCCCGGGTCGCCCTGACGTCCGGAACGGCCGCGCAGCTGGTTGTCGATTCGTCTGGACTCATGGCGCTCCGTACCGATGATCTTAAGACCGCCGGCCTCCCTGGCCACGTCGTCCAGCTTGATATCCGTACCACGGCCGGCCATGTTGGTGGCGATGGTCACAGCGTCCGCCTGCCCGGCCTGGGCCACGATCTCGGCCTCCAGCTCATGGAACTTGGCGTTCAGCACGTTGTGCGGGATCCCCTCACGCTTGAGCATGCGGGAGATCAGCTCGGAAGTCTCGATGGTGATGGTACCGACCAGTACCGGCTGGTGCTTGGCGTGGGCTTCCTTGACAGCCTCGACAACAGCGTTGAATTTTTCCTTTTTGGTCATGTAGACGGCGTCGTCCAGATCGCGCCGCTGGACCGGTACGTTGGTGGGGATCTCCACCACGTCCATGGCATAAATGTCACGGAATTCCTTTTCCTCGGTAAGCGCGGTACCGGTCATGCCGCCCTTCTTGGTGTATTTGTTGAAGAAGTTCTGGAAGGTGATCGTGGCAAGCGTCTTGCTCTCACGCTTGACCTTCACGTGCTCCTTGGCCTCGATGGCCTGGTGCAGGCCGTCCGAATACCGGCGGCCCGGCATGATACGGCCGGTAAATTCATCGACGATCAGGATCTCGTCGTCCTTGACGACATAGTCCTGGTCCTTGTGCATCAGGTTGTGGGCGCGCAGCGCCAGGATGATGTTGTGCTGGATCTCCAGGTTTTCCGGGTCGGCCAGGTTGTCGATGCTGAAAAACTTCTCGACCTTGTGGACGCCCTGCTCGGTCAGGTTGACGATCTTGTCCTTTTCATTGACGACGAAATCACCGGTCTCGATGACCTCCTCGCCCATGATGGCGGCCATCTTGGTCATCTCATGGCTGGCTTCACCGCGCTCCAGCTGTCTGGCCAGAATGTCGCAGACCTCGTAGAGCTTGGTGGATTTGCCGCTCTGACCGGAGATGATCAGCGGGGTACGGGCCTCGTCGATCAGGACCGAGTCGACCTCGTCGATGATGCAGTAATGCAGCTCCCGCTGCACCAGCTGCTCTTTATAGATGACCATGTTGTCACGAAGATAGTCAAAACCATCCTCGTTGTTGGTCACGTAGGTGATGTCACAGTTGTAGGCGGCCCGGCGCTCGTCCTGCTTCATGTCGTTCAGGACGCACCCGACGGTCAGTCCCAGGAATTCATGGACCTTGCCCATCCACTCCGCGTCACGCTTGGCCAGGTAGTCGTTGACCGTGACGATGTGGACGCCGCGCCCTTCCAGCGCGTTCAGATAGGCCGGCAGGGTGGATACAAGGGTCTTACCTTCACCGGTCTTCATCTCGGCGATACGGCCCTGGTGCAGGATGATGCCGCCGATGATCTGGACGCGGTAATGCTCCATGCCCAGCACACGCCTTGCGGCCTCGCGGACCGTGGCAAATGCTTCCGGCAGAAGATCATCCAGGGTCTCCCCCTCGGAAAGACGCTTTTTGAATTCGATCGTCCTGTCCTTCAGCTGCTCGTCACTCAGTTCCATCATCGCGGGGCGAAGACTCTCGGTCTTTTCCACCAGCGGCATGATACGCTTGACCTCCCGCTGGCTATGTGTCCCGAACATTTTTTCGATTATGTTCATATGCTGCTCCTGTTATTGTTCTATCTCACGCGAATAACAGCGGTACGTGCCCGCTGTCCCGGTGGTCATATAGTGAATCGATTTTATTCTACCATTTCCCGCCGGCAAAAACAAGGAGGATTTTGGGAGAGGCTGAATCCGGCCGTGGGACACAGCGCCCCGTACACCCTTTTTGCGGTTGACGGTGCGGCGTTTAACTGGTATAGTAAATATATAGTTTATAGTTGATAACTTGAAAGAGTCTCCTGGATGTCAGCTGCCGTGCCGGCATACAGGAGTAAAAGGGAAACCGGTGCGATTCCGGTACGGTCCCGCCGCTGTATGAGCGAGTCCGCTGCCTTCGATGCCACTGCGTAAGCGGGAAGGCGGCCGCGGATGATGACCTCCAGTCAGAAGACCTGCTCTTTCAAGGATGAAGCTGATCTTACGATGTATAGGAAAGGCTGGTTTTTTATGCTCAAATATATCTTTTTGCGCCTGCTGCAGACGATCCCCGTCCTGCTTGGCGTTACGTTTCTTACCTTTCTTCTGCTTTCTTACGCGCCGTCCGACCCGGTCACCATGAAGTATCTTTCCATGGGCGTCTCCGGCGACGCGGCCGTCATGGAAGCCGAACGGGAGGAACTGGGCCTCAACGACCCGGTCCTTGTCCGCTATGGCCGCTGGCTTCGGAACGCGGTGCATGGCGATTTCGGCGAGTCTGTCAAATTCAATCACTCTGTCAAAGAAGAGATGCTCAAGCGCCTGCCGAAGACCATCCGTCTTTCTGTCTGTGCGATCCTTATTACAGTGCTCTTTTCGATCCCTCTCGGGATCCTGTCCGCCGTCTACAAGAATAAAGCTGCGGACTATATCATCCGTTTCATTTCGTTCATCGGGGTATCCATGCCCAGCTTCTGGCTCGGCATGCTCCTGATCTACGTCTTCTCCATCAAGCTCGGCATGCTGCCGTCCATCAGTGGGAACGATGTGATCGGACTGATCCTGCCGTCCATTACACTGGCCTTCTGGATGACGGCCACGTACATCCGGCGGCTCCGTGCCAATATCCTCGAAGAGATCAACAAAGACTATGTGATGGGCCTTCTGTCAAAAGGGCTTCCCCGCTGGAAGGTGAACCTCCGGCATGTCCTCCCGAACGCGCTTCTTTCGATCATCACCATGTTCGGCATGTCCGTAGGAAGCATTCTCGGCGGTGCCACCATCGTGGAGACCGTCTTCAGCTACCAGGGCGTGGGCAAGATGGCCGCGGACGCCGTTACCGGGCGGGATTACAATCTGATGCAGGCCTACGTGGTCTGGATGGCCGTGATCTTCGTCGGCGTCAACCTGCTCGTGGATATTCTCTATCGTTTTCTGGATCCCCGGATCCGGCTGGGAGGTGAGTGAACATGTATTATGTCCGAAAAGCCCTGCATGACCGGAAATTCATGCTCATGTTCATGATCACGGTCCTGTTTATGTTCCTCGCGATCTTTGCCGGCTACATAGCGCCTCACGACCCCATCAAGCAGAACTACGACGCGCTCCTGCAGCCGCCGAGCCGCACGTATCCCTTCGGGACCGACCAGGTCGGCCGCTGCCTGTTTTCGAGGCTGCTTTACGGAGGCCGGACCTCCCTCGTGATCGCGATCATCGTGACACTTTTGATGGCGCTGATCGGCGTCATCATCGGCATGACCTCCGGCTATTTCGGCGGCATGGTTGACGCCGTCCTCATGCGTATCACGGACATGCTGCTGGCCTTCCCGCACATCGTTTTCGTGATCGCCGTCGTCGCGGTTCTGGGCGTCGGCACCCGCAACCTGATCATCGCCATGACCGTGATCAGCTGGACGATGTACGCCCGGGTCACCCGTTCCATGGTCATCACGATCAAAAATGAAGATTACATCGAACAGGCCCGTTTGTCCGGGACAGGCAGCTTTGCCGTCATGTTCCGCTATATCGTGCCCAACGTGATCCCCTACCTGATCGTCCTGATCACGCAGGATATCGGCAACAATCTGCTGACGCTCGCCAGCCTGTCGCTGCTGGGACTGGGTTCGCAGCCGCCGACCCCGGAATGGGGCTACATGCTGAGCGAAGGAAAAGGCTATATGCAGACGGCACCGTGGATGCTGATATTCCCCGGTATGGTGATCCTGATCTGCGTGATCATTTTCAACCTGATGGGTGACAGCCTGCGCGACGTGCTCGATCCCAGAGGCATCACAAAGCGGGAAGAATCGCCCCTCGCGGCGCGTTTTTCAAAAAAAAGGAGAAATGGAGGAAATGAAAAATGAAAACAAAATGGATAAGCCTTTTACTCACCGGTACGATGCTGTTTGCCGGTGCCGTACCCGCACTTGCGGAAGAAGCCGCCGGTTCGCACCTGAATTTCGGCATTTACTGGTTCGGGGATGACCTGGATCCGGGCAACGGCTGGAACGGCTGGACATTGACCAGAGCCGCTGTCGGCGAGACCCTGATCACAGTGAACGAAAACCTTGAGTTTGTCGGACAGATCGCGGACGAATGGGAAGCCGTCGATGACACGACCTGGAAATTCCATATCCGTGACGGCGTGACCTTCCAGAACGGAAACGTCTGCGACGCGCAGGCGGTCGTCTCTTCGATCCAGCGTTCCCTCGAGGTCAACGAGCGCGGCCAGACCAACCTGAAGCTGGCAAGCGTCGAGGCAGACGGAGATTCCGTCATCTTCAAGACCGAGGAGCCCTACGGTGCCTTCCTCGCAAACCTGACCGAGCCGCTGTTCGTGATCGTGGATACCAGCGTGGATACCAGCAATTTCGGCAACGAGCCGATCTGCACCGGTGCCTACAAGGTGACCTCCTTCGAGCCGGATGTCTCCTTCGACGCTGTGGCTTACGACGGCTACTGGGGCGGAAAGCCCGGCTTCGACAGCATCACCTGCTATGATATCACCGATGACAACTCCCGTGCCATGGCCCTGCAGTCCGGTGAGCTGGACATGATGCAGCGTGTCAGAGCGCTTGACCTGACCCTCTTCGAAGGCAACGACGATTATGAAGTTCAGTATGCGACCGGTACCCGTGAATGGTTCCTGTTCATGAACACGAAGGCTGCTCCCTTTGACGATATCAATGTCCGTAAGGCCTTCAACTCCGCTGTCAACTACGACGCCCTTGCAACGATCATCGGCGGCGGCGTGGCAGGCGTCGGTTCCCCGTTCCCGCCCAGCGCTACCTTCTATGAGGATCTGAACCGTTGGACCTATGATCCCGAAGCAGCTGCCTCCTATCTGGAAGAAGCAGGCTACACCGACAGCGACGGCGACGGCTATGTCGACAAGGATGGTGAAAACCTTGTTGTCAACATCCTGATGACCAGCAGCGATACCGAAACGAACAACAACACCCTTGGCGAAGCCGTCCAGTCCCAGGTCCGCGAATGCGGCATCGACGTCGAGCTGACACTCACCGAGAACCTGACGGACGAGCGTGACGCCGGCAATTTCCAGCTGGTATTCGGAAACTGGCAGACCCTTTCCACCGGTGATCCCCAGTGGTTCCTGGACCAGGTGTTCCGTTCCGACGCGACCGACAACTACGGCGGATACAGCGATGAGAAGCTGGATGAGCTGATCGCATCCCTGTCCACGACCTTTGATGTCAACGAGCGTATGGACCTTGCAAAACAGGCCAGCCAGGTGATCATCGACGACGCCTTCGGCTGCTACCTGGTGAGCGTGACCAACATCAACGTCTGCAACGCCAACAAGGTCAAGAACATGTCCACCTTCCCCATCGACTACTATTTCCTGACCCCGCAGACCACATTCGCAGAATAATCTGGAATCTACCATTATGAGCCTTCTGGAAGTTAAAAACCTGACCATCAGCTACGGCGGCAGCACACCAGCTGTCAATCATGCGAGCTTTTCCCTGGATGCAGGGAAGATCCTGTCCATCGTCGGCGAGAGCGGCAGCGGAAAATCCACGATCATCCGCGGGATCCTCGGCCTGCTCTCCGGCAACGGAAAGATCCAAAGCGGTGAGATCCTGTTTGACGGGCAGAGTCTGCTCTCCCGGTCAAAGCGGCAGATGCAGAAGCTCCGCGGAAAAGACATCGCCATGATCTTTCAGGACGCGGGACTTGCCATGGATCCCGTCAAGACCATCGGAAAGCAGTTCCTGGAGTACATCAATACCCATCAGGATCTGTCACAGACGGCGGCAACAGAGCTCGCCGAAGAATGGCTCCGGCGCATGAATCTTACGGATCCTCACCGCGTGATGGAATCCTATCCGTTCGAGCTTTCGGGCGGAATGAAGCAGCGGGCCGCCATCGCGATGGCGATGGCGCAGAATCCGAAGCTTCTCCTGGCGGATGAACCGACCAGCGCGCTGGATGTGACCGTGCAGGCGCAGGTGGTCTATGAACTCCAGAAGCTTACGGAAAAATACGACACAGCGATCATCCTGGTCACGCACAACATGGGCGTCGCCTCTTACCTGTCCGACGACATTGCCGTTATGAAAACCGGCGAGATCGTTGAATACGGCACGCGTGACCGGGTGATCCTGTCTCCGCAGAGCGATTATACCAGAATGCTCCTTGGCGCCGTTCCGAAGCTGATGCGCGGAGAAAAAGAGCTCCGCGAAGAGCGCCAAAAAGGCGCGGAGCTGCTGGCTGTGAACGACGTCGTCAAGGAATTCTCGGTCCGCAGCAAAAAAAAGAAGACACTTCTCGCCGTAAACGGCGTCAATCTTCACCTGTACGAGGGAGAATGCCTCGGGATCGTAGGGGAAAGCGGCTGCGGAAAGAGCACGCTTGCCCGGATGATCATCGGGAGCTACCCTCCCACGCAGGGTGAGATCAAGGTTCAGGGAGAACAGTTCGCAAACATGAAGGCCAAAGAAAAACGGCGTTTCCGCCGTCATGTGCAGATGGTCTTCCAGAATCCGATCTCCTCCTTCAGCCCCCGGATGACCATCGGGGATTATCTGTATGAACCGCTTCGCAACTACGAGAAGCTTTCCCGGAACCAGGCCGAAGGCCGGATCGAGAAATACATGGAAGCCGTCGGGCTCTCCGGCGAGTTTCTTTCCCGTCATCCGCACATGCTGTCCGGCGGGCAGCTCCAGCGGGTCGTGATCGCACGGGCCGCGCTTCTGGAGCCGGATTTGATCGTCTGCGACGAGGCCACCAGCGCACTGGATGTCTCGATCCAGAACCAGGTCGTAAAAATGCTCGTGGACCTTCAGAACCAGTGGCATCTGTCCTACCTGTTCATCGGCCATGACCTGGCCCTTGTACGTCAGATCAGCCACCGGATCGTCGTCATGTACCAGGGAGAGATCGTCGAAGTGATGAACAGCCGTGAACTGACCGAGACGGCGGCCCATCCCTATACCAAAGTCCTTCTGGAGGCGGTCTTCGACGTATACGAAGACCGGAATGAACGCCGCAGGATGCTCGAGCAGAATGCGAACGAATCCAGGGAGGACGTGCCGGGGTGCAAGTTTGCCCCGCGCTGCCGGTATGCCACGGATGACTGTATGCGGAACAGACCGGAGCTTCACCGGATCGGGGAGGATCATTTAGCCGCCTGCCACCGGCTGGCGCCGCAGGTATAAGAAGGAATAAAAGAAAACGGGGTGCCGCAGCGCGGCACCCCTCATTTATAATCCGTATACCGGGCAGCTCATGCCTCCGGCTCGATCAGCCCGTAGGTGTTGCCCTTCCGTTTGTAGACCACGTTCACCTGGTCGGTCTCGGCATTGCAGAACACGTAGAAGCTGTGTCCCAGAAGCTCCATCTGTACACAGGCATCCTCAGGGTACATGGGCTTGATGTCGAACTTTTTGGTACGGATGATCCGGACATCCTCGCTCTCCTCGTACTCATCGTCCAGGAAGGCCTGCTGGAAATTGCCGGGCGACTGTTTGCGGTCGATGATCTTGTTCTTGTACTTGCGAAGCTGACGCTCAATGACCTCTTCCACCAGGTCGATGGAGACATACATGTCATTGCTGGTCTGTTCGGAACGGATAATGTTGCCCTTGACCGGTATGGTGACCTCGATCTTCTGGCGCTCCTTCTCAACGCTCAGGGTGACGATCACTTCGGTGTCCGGGGTAAAATACCTCTCGAGCTTGCCGAGCTTGTGTTCGATCGCGGAACGCAGCTCGTCGCTGACCTGAAGATTCTTTCCACTGATGATAAATTTCATAAATCCATCCCCTTTACTGGTTGATGGGATTATTATAACACATCTCCGCAGATTTTCCTACTATTTTATAAAAAATTCACAAAAAATTTCTCAAAAGTCTGTCAAATGGAAGCGAACCGCCGAAAATATCCAGCGCACTCCCGATCGTCACGTCCAGACGCCCTTTCCCGTAGTGTCCGAGATCCTCAAGATCCTGAAAAGAGCCCACGCCTCCCGCGTAGGTGACCGGCTTTTCATCATATTCCGATAGAAGAGCCGCCAGGTCTTTCTCGACGCCGGAAGCTTTTCCCTCCACGTCCACGGCATGGATCAGGAATTCATCGCAGTATCCGCCGAGCTTCTTCATTGTCTCCAGGGTGACCGGCACATGGGTAAACTTCTGCCACCGGTCGGTGACGATCAGGTATTCGTCCCCCCGCCTGCGGCAGGAAAGATCCAGCACCAGGTGCTCCCGGCCGACAGCGGAGACCATCCTGTCCAGGTTCTCCCAGGCGATCTCACCGTCCCGGAAGACATAGGAGGTGACGATCACGTGGCTCGCTCCCGCGTCCAGGTACTCCCCGGCATTCTCCGGCGTCACGCCTCCGCCCAGCTGCAGGCCTCCCGGAAATGTCCGGAGCGCCGAGAGCGCCTGCTCCTTGGTCGCCTCGTAGAAGGGTGAGTCCTTTCCGTTCAGCAGGATCACATGGCCGCCGGACACCCCCGCGTCCCGGTACAGAGCCGCGTACCACGCAGCGTCCTGCTCCGAGACGAAGTTCTCCTGCGCCTGGTCGCCCCGGTCCAGAAGGCTTCCGCCCACGATCTGCTTGACTTTTCCGTTGTGAATATCGATACACGGCCTGAAACGCATACCTGCCTCCTTTTCGATTGTTTCACTTATCACACGGACAGCCGGGATCCCTCCCGGCTGTCCGAATACTGTCATTATCTACCTTCGATCACGTCCGCCATGTCATACTTGCCGGCGCCCTTGCCTGCCAGATACCTGGCGGCCTCAAGCGCGCCCTTTCCGAACACGGCCTTGGAGTAGGCGGTATGCTTGAACTCGATCACCTCGTCCGGGCCGGCAAAGATCACCTCGTGGTCGCCCACGATGGTGCCGCCGCGTACCGCCGAAATGCCGATCTCCTTGTCAGTGCGTTTTTCACGCTTCCGGCTGCGGTCGTAGACGTAGCTGTAAGCACCGTCCATGGCCTCGTTCAGGCTGTCCGCCAGCGCCAGCGCCGTTCCGCTGGGCGCGTCCACCTTGAGCCTGTGGTGACGTTCCACGATCTCCATATCGTAGCCGGCAGAGGCCAGCACCTTTGCCGCGTCCTTCAGAAGCTTCAGCAGCGTGTTGATGCCGAGGGACATGTTGGCGGAGCGGAGCACCGCGACCTTCCCCGCTGCCTCGTCAAGATGGGCAAGCTGCTCCTTTGAAAGCCCCGTGGTGCACAGCACCACCGGAAGCTGCCGCTCTACACTGAAATCCAGCAGCGCGTCCACGGCTTTGGCCGTCGAAAAATCGACGATCACGTCCGCCTCGACGTCGCATGCGTTGATGTCCGTAAAGACCGGATAGGGATTCTTACCCTGATCCGCGATGTCGATCCCGGCTACGATCTGTACGCCCGGGTCCTGTTCTGCCAGATGAGAGATCACCTGGCCCATATGGCCGTTGCAGCCATGCATAATGATCCGTACCATGTTTGCTCCTTTATGTTCAGTCCTTAAGCGCGATCCCGAAGTCCTTCATGGCCTGGGCCAGGACCTTCTTGTGCTCATCCTCCATCTCGGAGAGCGGCATGCGGAGCGGTCCCACTTCGCAGCCCATCAGATTGAGCGCCGCCTTGACGGGGATCGGGTTGACTTCGCAGAAAAGCGCGTTGATCAGCGGAATAGCCCGGAGCTGGATGTCCATGGCACCCTTCAGGTCGCCTTCCATAAACTTAGCCACCATGTCGTGGGTCTCTCTCGGCGCGATGTTGGAAAGCACCGAGATCACGCCCAGCCCGCCCAGGGAAAGGATCGGAAGCACCTGGTCGTCGTTGCCGGAGTACAGCTCGATATCGTCGCCCGCCAGTGATTTAAGCTTTGCGATCTGGGACAGGTTGCCGCTGGCCTCCTTGATGCCGACGATGTTCTTCACATTTTTGGCCAGGTACGCTGCCGTGGCAGGCTCGATGTTCACGCCCGTGCGGCTGGCCACGTTGTACAGGATGATCGGCGTATCCGGAACGGCCTCGGCGACCGCGGTATAGTGCGCGATCAGACCCTTCTGGGTCGCTTTGTTGTAGTAGGGCGTCACGAGAAGGAGCGCGTCCGCGCCGTAGGAGGCTGCCTCTTTGGACATCATGATGGCAGTCTCGGTACAGTTGGAGCCCGTCCCGGCAATGACCGGGATCCTCTTGTTGACGGTATCTATGGCAAATTTGATCGTCTTCAGGTGTTCTCCGTGGGACAGCGTGGATGATTCCCCGGTGGTCCCGCAGATAATGATCGCGTCGGTCCCGTTCGCGATCTGGAACTCCAGAAGCTCCTTCAGCTTCTCGTAATTGACACTCCCGTCCTCATGCATCGGTGTCACGATCGCTACGCCTGCTCCTTTGAAAATAGCCATATCTCTTCCTCCTCGATCTTCTATATGTATACGCTGTTATTCGGTCGTCAGTGTCGTCACCCGGTCCGCATATTTCCGGAGGCTGTCCGGACAGACACGGCCGGTCATCACGATGTGCATTCCCTCGTCCCTCCGGGCCTTCAGAAGATCCTCGATGGTCTCCTCCGTGATGATCCCGATGTCCGGAAGGCCCAGGATCTCGTCCAGGACGAGAAAATCACACTCGTCCGTCGCGATCACCTTACGGGCAAAATTGACGCCGTTGCGGATGTTGCGGCTCTCTTCCTCCTGTTCCTCCGGCGTCAGGTCTTCAAAAAAGGCATCCAGCTTTTCGAACCGGAAGATCTTGATATCCACGCCGTTCAGGTTTTCGATGGCTTCATATTCACCAAGTTCCTTTCCCTTCAGAAACTGGATGATGATGACGCTCTTCTCCTGCAGGGCTGCCTTGATACTGAGTCCCATGGCCAGTGTCGATTTGCCCTTGCCGTTTCCGCAGTAAATTTCTATTTCTTCTTTCATGATATTGCCTCGCTGTTCAACGATACGGTATCATGCTTAGTTTACCGCAGATCGGGCAGAAATGCAATACTGGGTTCTTTTACGTCCTCCAGCCTGGCGACGGAAACCTCATATGTCATGTACCTTCTGGCGGCAGCCCCGGGCTCTTTTTTCTGGTATTCCCGGCTCTGGATCCGCCCCCACAGACGCACCTGTGTGCCGACATCCAGAAGGTCCGCGTACCTGGCGGTCCTCCCCCAGCAGATGCAGGGAATGTAATCACTTCTCCCATAGACGCGGTTGACGGCCAGAAGTATCTCCGTGATCTCCTTGCCGGAGGGCGTCCGCCTGTAAAACGGCGTTTTGCACAGATATCCGTCCAGGTAGATCTGGTTCCGGGAGTACGCGTGATCGTCGAGAAAGAGCTGCATCTCCCTCGCAAAGACCATCATCTGCATGTGGCGCCGGCCGTCTCTGTAATAATTGTAAGTACGGAGTTCCCCATGTATCTCCATATCCTCCCCGGTATGATCCTCCTCCGGGTCTGACAGCCGGTCTGACAGCAGCACCGGCAGCAAGTCCACGCGTCCTCCTCGTCCCTCGACCAGGAGCTGCATGCATTGAAAGCCGGTCCCGTACATGGCGGAATCGGCTGTGAGCTGCTCCACGACCCGGCCGTGGACCACCACCTGATTGCTGTTAAGACTGCTTTCCGTTTTTTCTTCCGTCTTCATGTTCTTTTTCCTCCCCTTCTGGATCCGGCCTTACCATCCGGCATCATATCAATATATGCAGGGAGGTTCCTTTTTAGAACCTTTTTCGAGATAATAATTATCTTTTTCCCGCCATGTGCATCCTCCTGTATGAATCCGGGTGAGGACTGCTGTCATCATACCGGGATCACAAGATGGTATATTCTTGACTTTTCTCGGTTTAATTGGTATAATTAAGATGTATTTAAGATGTTTTCATGATCTGTCTGCATCGTAAGACAAGGAGGGTCGTATATGACAATTCAGGAGATGAAAAACAAAAAGCAGGAACTTGGTTACAGCAATCAGTATCTTTCCAAAATCTCGGGTATCCCGGAGCCGACAATCCAGAAGATCTTCAGCGGTCACACAAAATCTCCCCGGCAGGCAACCATCCGGGCCCTGGAGAAGGCCTTATTCCCTCAAGTGCGAACCGCTCCGGAGACCGTCTCCGGATACAGGTATCCGCAGGCATCTCCCGGCGGAGCTTCTGCCGTGGCCGAAGCCTCCGCCGCCTATGCTGCAAGTCAAAGGATCCATACGATCGACGAGATCTACGCTCTTCCGGAGGGTGTTCATGCCGAGCTGATCGACGGGCAGATCTATTACATGGCGTCACCTACCAGACAGCATCAGGAGATCATCGGTGAACTGCACTTCGCGGTTGCCGGATATATCAAATCCCATGGCGGCTCCTGCAAGGTATATATCCCTCCGTTTGCGGTTTTTCTGTTCGGCGATGATTCTACCTACCTGGAGCCTGATCTGACCATTGTCTGTGATCCCAACAAACTGGATGACAGAGGCTGCGTCGGTGCTCCTGACTGGGTGGTGGAGGTTCTTTCCCCCTCTTCTACCGGAAAGGACCGCATCCTAAAAATGCTGAAATACCGGACGGCCGGCGTCAGAGAATACTGGATCATCGATCCCTTTTCCCGCACCGTCAGCGTCTATCTTTTTGATATGGAAGACGCCGCAAAGGAACAGGCGCTGACCTACTCTTTTGAAGATACCATTCACCCCTCTCTCTACCCCGATCTTGAGATCCGTCTGGCAAGTTTTTATTTATAAAAAAAGAAGGGGCTGTCGCACTACTCCAAAACAACAGCCCCTTAATAATTCTTATAATACATTAAAGCAAGCGCGTTCGTTCGTTTCTTTTGTTATATATCGAATTCCGGAAAATCCGATTTTCAGAGCATTATCATATAGTATTTCCAATTCTGTTTGGCTTTTTGTATAAATCTCCACGAACTGAACATCATTAATCAACAATAATAATTGACAATCACTTTGAATAAAATCTTCATAGGACTCAATCTCAGTTATATTCACCTCACTGTTTCTATAAGCCTCTAATTTCATAAAAATAATATAGTGCTCTTTTATTATTTCTTTCTCAAAGTCAGATCCACTATACAGCTCTGCCTCAAATCCCAACTTTCCATTCTCTGTTATAGGGACTAATTCTGTTTGATCAAAGACAATACGCCATGTATACTTTTCCATATTGAACCCTTTAAAACTATTTAATAACGTCTTTCTTTCATCTGATGACACTATATATTCAATGCCAATAATGCTCATGTCCTTGCCTCCTTATCAACTGTGTGTCTACTATCTAATGTATGAAATTCCTTTTCAACGCCTCGGCAAGCTCCGCGTCGGTTTTTATCATTCTCCGCTACCATAAAGCAACAGCTTTTTCATAATTTGTCATGGATCATCGCTCCCTTCTGTAGTATATGGGCCTGCGCTTCTTCCATTTGCTGCAAATCCATTATACCACAGTTTTTCCCGCTTTCCATATTGGAATGCCGCCGTCTGCGATTATAAAACCCCTCGATATTAACGACGCAAAAAACTCCAGAATCGCTCCTATTGGTGGACATCAGAATGTTTTGACATGAGATAAGGATTATGATAAACTAGAAATTTAGAATCAAGCGTACGATGCGCTGCCGGTTCGCTGCCGCAGCGATACAATAGAAAGCAGAAAAAAAGAGAGGTTTTTTGATGAAGATCAAGCGAGAAGATGTACGTAATGTAGCGATCATCGCCCATGTCGACCATGGCAAGACCACCCTGGTGGACCAGCTGCTGAAGCAGAGCGGCGTATTCCGTGAGAACCAGGAGGTCCAGGAGCGTGTCATGGACTCCAACGATATCGAGCGGGAACGTGGGATCACGATCCTTTCCAAAAATACGGCCGTCCACTACAAGGGCGTCAAGATCAACATCGTCGACACCCCCGGCCATGCCGATTTCGGCGGCGAGGTGGAGCGTGTGCTCAAGATGGTCGACGGCGTCATCCTGCTGGTGGATGCTTTTGAAGGCGCCATGCCCCAGACCAAGTTCGTGCTGAAGAAGGCCCTGGAGCTGGATCTGCACGTGATCGTCTGTATCAACAAGATCGACCGTCCGGAGGCCCGGCCGTCGGAGGTCATCGACGAGGTGCTGGAGCTATTGATGGATCTGGACGCCTCCGACGAGCAGCTGGACTGCCCGTTCCTGTACGCTTCCGCCAAGACCGGCGTCGCCATGCTGGACCTTTCCGACACGCCCGAGAACATGGCGCCACTCTTTGACACGATCCTCAAGTATATCCCCGCTCCCGAAGGCGACCCGGAGGCGGATACCCAGGTGCTGATCAGCACCATCGACTACAATGAATATGTGGGCCGCATCGGCGTCGGCAAGGTCCAAAACGGCACAATTGCCGTCAACCAGGAGCTGCTGCTCCTCAACCACCATGATTCCTCCAAACGCCAGAAGGTCAAGATCAGCAAGCTGTACGAATTCGACGGACTTAGCAAGGTCGAGGTCCGCGAGGCTTCCGTGGGTTCCATCGTGGCCATCTCCGGTATCTCCGAGATCCATATCGGCGATACGCTGGCCGGCGGCGACAACCCCGAAGCGATCCCCTTCCAGAAGATCTCCGAGCCCACCATCGCCATGAACTTCATGGTGAATGACAGCCCGCTGGCCGGCCAGGAGGGCAAGTACGTGACCTCCCGCCACATCCGCGACAGGCTGTACCGGGAGCTGAACACCGACGTCAGCCTCCGCGTGGAGGACACCGAGACGACCGAGTGCTTCAAGGTCTCCGGCCGTGGTGAGCTGCACCTGTCCGTCCTGATCGAAAATATGCGCCGGGAAGGCTACGAGTTCGCGGTCAGCAAGCCCGAGGTCCTTTACAAATATGACGAGCGCAACCGCAAACTGGAGCCCATGGAGATCGCCTACGTGGACGTCCCCGAGGAATTCTCCGGCACGGTCATCCAGATGCTGAGCGAGCGTAAAGGTGAGCTGCAGGGCATGAGCACCGCCAGCGACGGTTCCATGCGCCTGGAGTTCCACATTCCGTCCCGCGGCCTGATCGGCTTCCGCGGTGACTTCCTTACCTCCACCAAGGGCACCGGCATCCTGAATACGATCTTTGACGGATACTCTCCCTACAAGGGAGATTTCCCCTTCCGCAAGCAGGGCTCCCTGATTGCCTTCGAAGCGGGCGAGACCGTCACCTACGGCCTGTTCTCCGCCCAGGAGCGCGGTACACTGTTCGTCGGTCCCGGCGAGAAGGTCTACAGCGGCATGGTCATCGGCCAGAGTGGCAAGGGCGAGGATATTGAGCTGAACGTCTGCAAGACCAAGCACCTGACCAACACACGTTCCTCCAGCGCCGACGAAGCCCTGAAACTGACGCCTCCACGGATCCTTTCCCTGGAGCAGTCCCTGGAATTCATCGACTGGGACGAGCTTCTGGAGGTCACGCCCAAGAGTCTCCGGATCCGCAAGCGGATCCTGGATCCCAGGGAACGAAAGCGCGCCGCATTCAAAAAGAACACACAATAAATTCCAGAGGGGTGCAAAGGTATTCACTTTGCACCCCTTTCATATGATACTATAAGTTGTGTCTCACCTTTTCGCCGCACTCCACTGCCGCGCAGATCAACATGGGAATCCTGATGAGATGCAATAGCATCAACATCGTAACCATTGTAATTATAACAAATATTCCCGGGAAATCTTCTATCCTCATCGCTATAAAACACCTGATACAGCAAATGACAAATGTTGTGATCAAAAAAAATGCGACCTCGTTTATTACTTCTTTCCTGATCCGCTTACCCTGCTCATCCTCAAAGAATTTAGAAGATGTACTGACACAGATACCTGTGGATAACATTGTATAGAAGATCAGTATTACGAAATCATACTCCTTATGGTCTAAGATCCCCAGCAGATATATCGCTGTATATACCGCTGTTCTGACAAGTATATCCCGATTCATTGCGTCTACATGTACCTTCCGATTTGTATTGGCATTCGTACGATGCATCCATCTAAAAGACGCTCCCCTTTTTATTAAGAAGCAGCAGATCATGGTATTGATCATCAGCAATACATAACCAGCATAGAAGAAGTTTTTTAAAAAATACACTCCCTCTATTACATTTTCAGATGCTATTCTCCCATATATGAATATTCTATTAAGCACAAAGACTGCCGCAAAAAAGCTGCCTCCATTCAGCAGAATAAACCAGTGCATTTTATTTTGAAAACGCCGGATCAGGGAGATAACGGAACATACTGAAAGATCAACGATCAGGAAACTTATCAATACCGATATTTCAGCAGGTATTCTGGTCAGCATGTTCCCTTTTTCATCTGTTAATAAGACGATGGCCAACCAGCACTCACACAGTAATCCCCTTATCACTCCTTCCAGAGAAGTTTTACGATATATGGCACTCTGCCAGTCCATTAAGGGTTTCCTCCTTTCGTAGTCCTCGTGCAGAGAATAATTCCTGTACAAGAACCATTGTCTTTTTATCTTGTTCTTTCCCACAATGCATATCCAAGTTGAATCATTTCCTGATCATGTGGGTCATCGTGGAATGTCAATTTAAGGTGCTTTAAATCTGTGATGAATTGTATCGCATCTCCGGCCTTTAACAGAGTTTTTTCAGAAAAAAGCCGTGCTCCAACATAACCATACAGTATATTTCCAGGATCATCATAACGCAGATATTTTCCATGCCAGATATACGTCTTGTTCTTTTGTAAATCCCAGTTTAGTCTGTTCTTAGCATCTCCTGGTCTAAGACGTTTTAAATCCCATTGCTTGAAATTATTAAAAGAATAAGCAAAAAAGAATACCGCACCAAGGAAGTCACCGTTTCTGCGAAAACAATCTATTGTTTCTGTTGCAATCTGCATTTGTTGATCTAATTTCTGAGTTATGTCTTCGGTGCCTTCTCTGATGCAATTCGTTATTTGGGGTGATATTTTTATTATTGCTTGGCCAACATACAACAGTCCAATTCCCACTAATGCAGGAATAGGAAAATGTCCCTTCGCATCACAGAATGTTATAGGATTACTGTAGCAATAAAGGTACGTATTCTTTGCTACGTTTACAAATCCTGTTGCAGCATAACTATCCGCACTGATAAATCGCCGTATCTCCGGGTCGTAGTACCGGCTACCCAGATAGTACATTCCGGTCTCTGCATCATAATAGTAGCCGCGGTAACGGAAGGGGTTCTTCGCACCGACTGTGGTGGCCATGCTGCCGGTGATCCCGATGATGTTTCCCCAGCTGTCATAGGCATACTGGACGACTACCATGCCGAGTCGGTTCGCGATACCGATCACGTCCCCCTGAAGATTGCGGATGTAGAGATAGAGCGTACCATTCAGCGCCATGCCCGTCAGGATCCCCGCAGTATCGTAGTAATAGCAGATCGTGTCGCTTCCTGTCTTCTCCGACAGCAGCAGGCTGCCTCCCCAGCGGTATTCCGTCAGGGTCCCGTTGACAGTTTTCCTGATCCGGGCGCCACTTAAGTCATAGGCATAACTGACAGTGCTCCCATTACTGACTGACGCCAGCCGCCGGTTCGCTCCCCAGCTGTACGTGGTGCCTGTGCCCTTCTGTGTCATGCAGCCATTGGCGTCATAGGTGATGACCTTCCCGTTCCAGTTCGTCAGCTGGTCCTTCCAGACGCCTGTGCTGTACGTGGCCGTGACCGTGACGGACGGCGTTGACGGAAGAGTCCCCGTCGTATAGTCATACTGCCGGATAGCCTTCAGGTTCCCGCCTGCGTCATACAGGTACTGGAAGGTCTTGTCCTGAGACTTACTGTCTTCCCTGACAAGCTGGTTCGCCGCATCGTAATGGAACTTGTCGGTGACCGTGCCGGTAGTCAGGACATCGATCCTCTTGATCTGCGTAATGTTCCCGTTCCCGTCATAGGTGTACTGGAACTCTCCGCCGCCTGTCTCCAGTGCTGTCGGGAGGGTACCGAGGCGTGTCCCGCTCTCCGTGCTGGTATAACGGTATCTGGAAGAGACATTGTCCGCAAGGGCTGTCCCGCCTTCATTCCATATCCGGGATGTGAGACGGCTGCAGCTGTCATAAGCGCTCTCCCTGTCAAGGCCTCCCATACTGACGAGGGTCTCCCTTCCATCCCCGTCATACGAGTACGACATGAGCCCCCGCCGGGCACCGTTCCAGTGTTCCAGCCTTTTCATCCTGTTGTTGGCGTCATAGGTATACTGGAAGGTACATCCGTCAGAATCGCGGACATGCATCAGCCTTCCCAGGAGGTCGTACTCCATATAATAGCTGCGCCCGTTCGGTATGGAAGTGCAGTACAGGTCCCCCTGTCCGTTATACGTGAAGGTCCCCAGTGTTGCAGCGCTGCTGCTGCCTGCGGCTTTATACTTCGTCTCCACCACCCGGTCCAGGTCGTCGTAGACATAGCTGATCTCCGAGCCGTCCCCGTAGGTGATCTTCTGGAGGCTCCCGTTCAGGTGGCTGTTCGCGGTCCCGTACGTGTAGGAAGCAAGGTCGTGCGCTGTACCGGATGCCGCCGTCTGCACGCGGGTGAGGTTCCCGAAGCCGTCATAAGTGAATACATAGTCGAAGCCGTTATGGGTGATCCGTGCCAGCCTGTCGCTGCCTGTACCATAAGTATAACTGTTCTGGATCTCCTGTTCAACCCCGTCCACATCCGCGTGCTGCGATGTGTTTACCAATCTGCCCGCTGTATCATAGGAGAATGAGCGGATATTCCCATTTGGGTCACCTATGTAGGCCAGCCGGTCTGTCTGTTCTTCCCAGACATAGGATGTCTGTTTTCCCTCCGTGTCTTTTACGGACGCGGCATGGTGCCCGAGGGCACACATGGACCTGTCTACCCATGTACCGTTCGCCGCATCACCGGAAGAAGCTGCACCGCTCCTGGTGATGTTGCCATGGCTGTCATAAGTCATGCAGTATTTGACGTTCTCTGCGGACTTGCCCTGGGTCACGTTGTGTTTGCTGTCGTAAGTATAAGTAAAGTTGTTCCCCAACGGATCTGTGATCCCGGTCAGTTCGCTGTTCGCGTTGTAGCTGAAGGTGCTGCTCTGTTTCGCCGCGTCCACGGAGGAAGTCACGCGCTCTTTATCATCGTAGACAAAGCTCTGCCCGAACTCCTCCCGGAACAGGGACAGCCCGTCAAAGTACACCTGCCCTGCCTGACGGCAGTACTCGAACGCCATCGTGATGCT
>JAFTPT010000004.1 GCA_017463155.1 Blautia sp. | reverse complement strand
CAAAATGCAGAATTTTTCAAGAGGTTTTAAAAATAATTTTAAAATGCAAGCGCCTTATTTTTCAACGCTTGCATGGTCATTGAGCTGGAATATTTCCCAGAATATTAAATTTGAGACGTCTCAAAAACGAGGGAATTTACGTGTAAACATATGCATTTACATCCGCGGTTCATCCTTGAACCAGGAAGGAGCACAGACATGAAATCAGCAACCCGGCGGCTCCTGGCCGTTCTTCTCATCGCGGTCATGGTCCTGACTCTCAGCGCGCCGTCCTTTGCGGCCACCAAGACCACGACACCCAAGTATCCCTCGTCCATCTCGCTGAATCACTCGACCATCCTGATCTACAAGGGCAAATCTGCGACCCTGAAAGCGACGATCACACCCGACAAGGTCAAATACCCGAAGGTCAAGTGGTCCTCTTCCAATAAGAAGATCGTCTCCGTCTCCAGCAAAGGCGTCATCAAAGGCGTCAAATACGGAAAAGCTACGATCACCGCCAAGACCGCCAACGGCAAAAAAGCCGCTAAATGCACGGTCTACGTCGGCAGTCAGTACGCCACCTCCATCAAACTGAACGAGACCGCAAAAACACTGTCCGTAGGCGGGAATCTGACCCTCAAGGCCACCACCGCTCCGGCGTACACCAAGGAGCCGAAGACCGTGACCTACTCGACCAGCAATCCGGCTGTGGCAACGGTCAGCGAGACCGGCGTCGTCCATGCGGAGGGCTACGGCAAGGCCACCATCACCGCCACCGTGAACGGCGGTAAAAAGGCCACCTGCACGATCACCGTCAACAATTATACGGTGGACAATACGAACAAAAAGGTGACGGTCACCATGAACGGCGTAAAGCGTACCTACAAGCGGTACGCCCAGAACAGCTACGGCGGCAGCTTCTGGGGCAACTACGGCTGCGTCTCGACCGCGACCGCCATCGTGGCTTCCGGGTTCGGGATCACCTACACCCCGAAGCAGATCCACGATGCATCCGCGACCACGACCTGGAGTGAGCGCTATGCCGTCAAAAAGCTCGGCCTCAGCACCGCTCTCTTTGACCATGCCGCGATCTCCGTGCTGACGTCCGCACAGATCCTGCGGGATCTCGGGATCCCGGCCGAGGCACACCAGACCTTCAGCAGGAATACGGCGATCGCTGAGATCACCGCGCATGTCAAGAGCGGCAAGCCGGTCATCCTGAAGGCACACAACCGTACCTCCAACGGCAACAAGGTCGCCAACGGCCACCATGCGATGGTCCTGATCGGCATCGATGCGAGCGGCAAGGGCATCTTTATCGATCCCTCTACCGGCAAGATGAATTATGCCCACGCTTCCCACACCACCTTCCATATGACCATCACGGATTTCGTGAACCGTCATATGGATCCCGCATCGGGGAATTACCAGAACAGGCCCTATGTAACCTCGAACGCAGCAGCCGGAGGCTATATCCTGGTCGGCTGATGGCATTATAAAAGAAAGGAACAGATCCAACATGAAAAAGAATGTAGTACGTATGACAATCGCTGTCGGGATGTCCGCCATGCTCATGGCCGCTCCCGCATTCGCCGAGAGCACAGAGACCGCAGATGCCGCTGTCGAGACCGTTGACGCAGCCGCTGAGACTGTAGATGCAGCCGCTGATACCGTCGAAGCCGTTGCAGCTGCCAAAGAGTTCGTGATCTCCTTCGCCAATGACAAGAAGGTGACCCTCGTAAACGGAACGACCGTGGACGCCGCGCAGCTGTTCATCAAGAAGGCCGCCGACGAAGAATGGACCCTCGACGCCGCCGTGACCCCCGAGGTCGCCGACGCGGTGGACGCTTCCGCCTATGACATCGAGATCGTGAACGGCGAGCAGAAGCTTTTCTTCTACAATGTAGACCTGGCTGCCGCGGATTCCTTCACCCTTCTGGAAGAGAACGGCAGCACCTGCATCTCCTACAAGGACGCCGAGCAGAAGGACGTCAAGACCGTTCCCTTCAAGGCCTTCGACGCTGTGACCGACTATTACGCAACGACCTCCGTCAACATGCGTAAAGCTCCCAACATGGACGGTCAGATCATCAAGACCCAGAACGCCGGCACCAAGCTTCCGGCCTACGGCGAGCTTGACGGCTGGTACCTGGTCAAGGACGGTACCGAGTACGGCTACATGTCCGCAGAGTTCCTGTCCACCGAATATACGGCTCCGACGGCAGCTCCCGTACAGGCTTCCTCCTACTCCGAAGCCTCCTACGACTACAGCTATGAAAGCTCCGGTTCTTCCGGAAGTTCCTCGAGCAGCTCCAGCTCCTCGAGCAGTTCCGGATCTTCCGGCTCTTCGAGCTCTTCAAGCAGTTCCTCCGGATCCTCCGGTGGTTCTTCTGAATCCTCCGGCGGGTCTTCCGAATCCTCCGGCGGCGGTGACGTATATGTCGTCAGCCAGGAAGACGTCCCCAGCTGTGATGACGGAAGCCATGGCACCACCTACATCGAATATTCGGATGGTTCCGTAGACGTAGTCGAGTATTGATAAACAGTTCCCGTTCACGGAATTCCCTGTTTAAAAACACAACGGCCAACAGCAGCAATGCTGTTGGCCGATTTCCTGTCAGGAGGATTTTATGGTCTTCAGTTCCCTTGTGTTCCTGAGCATTTTACTGCCGCTCACATACCTGCTGCATCTTCTGCTGCCCGGCATCCGGGCAAAAAACACGGTCCTGCTGGTCTCCAGCCTGGTTTTTTATGCCTATGGCGAACCGGTCTACATCCTATTACTGTTGTTTTCCACCATCGCAAACTACTGCTTCGGGCGGATCCTCGGTGCCGGACGGTCAAAGGCTGTGCTGGCCTGCGCGGTCGTCGTGAACATCGGCCTGCTGGTGGTCTTTAAGTATGCCGGGTTTCTGGCCTCCCTTTTCAACCAGTGTACCGGGGCCTCCGTTCCGGTCCCTGTGATCCGCCTGCCCATCGGCATCTCCTTTTTCACCTTCCAGGCCATGTCCTACGTGATCGATGTTTACCGAGGAAACGCCAGGGCTTCCCGAAGCTACCCAAGGGTGCTCCTGTACATTTCGCTTTTCCCCCAGCTGGTAGCCGGTCCCATTGTTCAGTACCGCGACATCGACCGGGAGCTTTCCGAACGGAATGTCTCCCTCGACGGGACCGTTCACGGTCTTCAGCGTTTTTCCCTGGGACTTGCCAAGAAGGTCTTTATCGCCAACTCCATGGGCGCCGTGGTGGACACGCTGTTTGCCGCAAACGCGCTGAACGCCCCCGTGGCCTGGCTTGGCGCCGTCTCCTACATGCTGCAGATCTACTTTGATTTCAGCGGCTACAGCGACATGGCCATCGGCATGGGCGAAATGTTCGGCTTCCATTTCAGGGAAAACTTCAACTACCCCTATGTCTCGTTCAGTATCCGGGAATTCTGGCGCAGATGGCACATCTCCCTCTCCACCTGGTTCCGGGAGTATCTGTATATTCCCCTCGGCGGAAACCGGAAGGGTGCCGGGCGCGCGATGCTGAACCGTTTTATCGTGTTCGTCTGTACCGGCATCTGGCACGGGGCCAATCTGACCTTCCTGTTCTGGGGCATCTACCATGGCTTATTCATGACGCTGGAAAGCCTTTTGCATCTGCCGGAGAAGCAGGCCTCCATGGGCCTTCCCGGCAAGATCCTCTCCCGCGCCTACGCCCTTCTGGTGGTCTGTGTCGGATTCGTATTCTTCCGGGCGGACACCCTCACCCAGGGCTTCGTCTGGGTCCGGGAAATGTTCGCAGGCTGGCATTTTGAACGGACGTCCATCGCCCTGTTCCTGCAGCAGCTGACCCCGTATTATCTGACGATGCTTGTGCTCGGGATCCTGTTCTCCGGGCCGCTCCTCAAAAAGATCAGACAGAAGCTCCCGGCCTCCGACGTCATCGCGCAGTTTGCCAGCCTTCTTGTACTGGCCCTCGCGATCCTGGCCCTGGCCGCGAACACCTACAACCCGTTTATCTATTTTCAGTTTTAGGAGGACACGCAGATGAAAAAATGGAAATACGTGTATGTGATCCTGTTTCTCTCGTTCTGCCTGTTTCCTCTTGCGGGCCTTCCGTTCTCTACGGCGCAGGGCAGCTCTGAAAACCGGGAACTCGCCTCGTTCCCTTCCGTCAGGACCGAGGGCGGCGCCGCCAACCTTCAGTTCCTCTCCGAAGCCGGAGACTATTTTCAGGAGCATTTTGCCTTCCGTGACCAGCTGGTGACGCTCCACGCCAGGGTGATGGACCTGTTCGGGACATCCGCCGACGACGGCGTCATCAGGGGCCGGGACGGCTGGCTTTATTACATGGATTCCCTGAAGGATTACCAGGGAACGTCCGCCCTTTCGGACCGGGAGCTCTACAACATTGCCCATTCCTTCCGCATGGCCCAGGATTACCTGGCCAGCCGCCAGATCCGTTTTCTGTACGTTCCCGTACCGAACAAGAATACGCTCTACGGCGAAAACATGCCTTACTACTACGACTACAAGGTATCACAGGAGCACAACCTGCTGCGCCTGTATCCGTTCCTGGACGCAGAAAATGTCGCCTGGCTCGATCTGTATTCCCTTTTGAAGGAGCAGCCCGGCACACTGTACCATGTCAAGGATTCCCACTGGACCAGCGAAGGAGCCGCCCTGGCCGCCGATGCGATCATGGATGCCCTCGGAAAAGAGCACGACGCTTTCACCGACGAAACCTTCACGGTCCGGCAGGACTATGAAGGCGATCTGGAGACCATGCTGCATCCCTGGCATCCGGACCCGGACAGCGAGGTCTATTACGACAGAGCCTTCACCTATCAGTATGTGGAGGAGATCGACAGCACCTTCGACCCCAAGATCAACACCGTAAACGAGCAGAAGACCGGCGACCTGATCATGTACAGGGACTCCTTCGGAAACGCCCTCGTGCCCTTTATCGCGGAGGAATACCGGAACGCCTACTTCTCACGGACCGTCCCCTACCCGCTGACGGACCTGGACAAATACCCGGCCGACACGGTGATCATGGAGCGCGTGGAGCGTTTTCTCCCAGACATGGCGGAGCATCCGTCCATCATCCCGGCCCTTCGCGTTCCCGGGCTTGCAGACGAGCAGGTCCTGGATTCCTTTACCGTCTCCTTTGAGCAGGAGGAGGGCCCCTGCTCCTTTACAAGAGCGAATCCGTACCTGAAGCTTGAGGGCTTTGTGGATGACGAGGCACTGCCCGCGGGCACGCAGATCTACCTGCGGCTCAACGGGGAGGTCCTGTTCGAAGCGATCCCCACCACCGTCGTCCGGGACGACGTCCGCCACCCCTGTGGCTACACGCTCTACCTTTCCGGGAATCCGGAGGAGGAGCCCGCGCCCGTACAGGTGGAGGTCCTGACAGGACAGGTGATGGCGCCGGCCGCCGAGGCACCCGTTTCCCAGGCAGCCGCTGCCGGCTGACCCGCTGCGAAATCCTTTCCCGAAAATAAGAAAGAACCCCTTCAAAGGGGTTCTTTCTTTTCGTTCAGGCGTCTGTATCGATCTCCGATCCCGGTATTTTCTTGAGCACTCTTACGGGAACTCCGCCTGCCACCGTGTCCGGCGGGACATCCTTTACCACCACGGCCCCGGCCGCGATCACCGAATTGTCTCCGATGGTCACGCCTCGGCAGATCACGGCGTTCGCGCCGATCCAGACGTTTTTGCCGATATGGATGGGTCCGGGATGAAGCGACTGCCTCTTTGCCGGATCCAGGTCATGATCCAGCGTCGCGAGGACCACGCCATGGCCAATCAGGGCTCCGTCGTCGATGAAGATCCCGCCCTGGTCCTGGAACTTGCAGCCGGCGTTGATGAAGACATCCTTGCCAAGAACGATATTCTTTCCGAAATCCGTATAGAATGGCGGAAAGAGGCGGAAGGACGGATCGACCTCCCGTCCGGTCAGCTCGGAAAACAGCTCGACCATCTCCTCCGGCTCGTGGTACTGTGTGTTGATCCTCATGGTGATCTTCTGCGCCTCACGGCTGCACAGCCGCATCATATCGACGGCCTCTTTGTTTTCACCGATGGAGTCGTTCTCCTTGAAATACTTCCTCAGCTCGGTGATCGTCATTACTTGACCCACCAGTGGGAAGCCGGTGCTTCGGGCATCTCCGCGCCCGTGAGCCAGGCCTTGATCACGTTTCTGTGGATGCCGATCCAGCAGCCGATGCCGATCAGCAGCAGGGCGATAAGCAGTTTCTTCATGTCCGGTTCTCCTTTCTTACTCAGATCAGTTCACTAAGCTCTGTCCATTCATAGCCGTGGGCCTCCGCCACATTCCGGTTGGTCAGTTTGCCCATGTAGCAGTTGACGCCGCTTTCGATGGCTTTGCTCTTTTTGCAGGCCTCCTCAAGTCCGGCCTCCGCGATCGCCAGGCCGTACCGGAGCGTCGCGTTCGTCAGCGCGATCGTGCTCGTCCTCGGAACGGCACCGGGCATGTTGCCGACGCAGTAATGCACGACGCCCTGCTCGATGTAGACCGGGTCGTCGTGGGTCGTCACATGGCTGCTCTCGCCGCAGCCTCCCTGGTCGATGGCGACGTCCACGAACACCGAGCCCTGCTTCATCTCGGGCAGGTATTTCTTCTTGAACAGCTTGGGCGTGGACGCGCCGGGGATCAGCACGGAGCCGATCACCAGATCCGCGTCGCGGAGCACCCGCTCCACATTGCTGTCATTGCTCACCAGCGTCTGGATATGGGCGCCGAACATATTGTCAAGCTCCTCCAGCCGTTTCAGGTTCACATCCAGGATCGTCACATTGGCACCCATACCGACGGCGATCTTGCAGGCGTTCATGCCCACGGTACCACCGCCCAGGATGACCACGTTCGCCTTGGGCGTTCCCGGAACGCCAGCCAGCAGGATCCCCTCTCCGCCGAAGCGCTTTTCCAGATATTTGGCACCCTCCTGGATGGAGAGACGTCCTGCGATCTGGGACATGGGGGACAGGCAGGGAAGGGAACGATCCGCCTCCTGGATCGTCTCATAGGCGACCGCCTTGACCTTGCCGGAAAGAAGCGCATCCGTCTGCGCCTTGTCGGCGGCCAGGTGCAGGTAGGTGTACAGGATCAGCCCGTCGTGGAACAGCGGATACTCCTCCTCGAGCGGCTCCTTGACCTTGACCATCATGTCCACCAGATGCCAGACATCGGCCGCGTTGTCGATCAGCGAAGCGCCGGCCTCCACGTATTCCGTATCGGCAAACCCGGAGCCGACTCCGGCTCCCTTTTCCATATACACATGATGTCCGGCGACAACATACGCCCTGACATTGTCCGGCGTAAGGCCTACCCGGAACTCATTATTCTTGATTTCTTTGACACATCCGATCTTCATGAAAAAACCTCCTCTGTTTTATGCCCGCCGGTGCCGGATATCTGCCGTCGGCAGGCAGCACCTCCGGTCATTCACGAACCCGCGCCCGCAGGTAGTATCTTCAGAATACCACAAGCGCGCCGCATCCACAAGAAGGCAGACGGGCTCTCCGCAAAAGCCCGGTGCCTGCGATTCCTACCCGGTCCGTCCGGTTGACGCTGCAGATCCGGGATGCTACAATGTTGGCAGATCTGATCCCGACAATTTCCAGGAGGTTTCCATATGAACCAGCATTTCGATATGATCTGTATCGGCATGGCCCTTGTCGATTCCATCATCAAGGGCTTTGATCCCGTACCCGTCTCCGCCTCCGGCTACCGGGCCGTCTCGAGTTCCCTGAACGTGGGCGGGGAAGCCGTCAACGAAGCCATCGCCGCCGCCAGGCTCGGCATGAAGACCGCGATCCTCTGTGCCCTCGGCCGGGACGCGGCAGGGGATATGGTAAAAAGCGCGCTCTCCGGCAGCGGCGTGGACACCGGACTGATCCTGTACCCCGAGGCACACAGTACGCCCGTCACCACCATGTTCGTGCAGGACGATGGGACCCGGCAGTCCATCACCAACACCGCCCACCGGTTCAATTTCCATCCGGAGAAGGACTGTTCCAGGTTCACCTGTGCGCGGGCGCTGCTCCTGGGTTCTCTTTTCCGGGCTCCCTTTGACGATCCGGAAATCATACAGGCGGTGCTCCGGGCCGCCTCACAGGCCGGACAGCTCATCTTCGCCGATACCAAGCTGCCGAATTTCCGGGCGCTGACACTTGCCGACATCCGGGATTCGCTTTCCCTCATGGATTACATCACGCCAAACGAGGATGAGGCGCGTTACTATTCCGGCAAGGAGGAGCCCGAGGATATGGCGGATGTCTTCCTCGATGCCGGTGTCAGAAATGTCATCATCAAGCTGGGCGGACGCGGCTGTTTCTTCAAAAACGCCGATACCACTCTCTCGCTTCCACCCTATCCCGTCAAGGCCGTGGACGCCACCGGCGCCGGCGACAATTTCATCGCAGGGTTCGCCTCCGAAATCCTGCGGGGAAGTTCTCCCTGCGACGCGATCCGTTTTGCCAATGCCTGCGGCGCGATCTGCACCACCGCAGTGGGCGCGGGAGCTGCGCTCCAAAGCCGTGCACAGGTGCTGGCCTTTATGAACGAAATACAGTAACCGACCGCTCCGGCAGAGATGCCGGAGCTTTCTTTACCCGGCCGGTTCCAGCGCGCTCTTCTGCAGCTTCTCCAGCTGCAGCGCCGTATACAGCACAGCGGCCTCTCGGAAACGCCGCGGATCCAGGCCGCATCTTTCATGGATCCGCTTCAGCCTGTACTGCAACGTATTGATATGGAGGAAGCACTTTTCTGCCGTCTGCTTCAACGACATGTCCTCTGTGTAATACAGTTCCAGCAGCTCTCTGTCCTTTTCGTCCAGTCCTGTCAGGCATTTCCCGGTAAAGGCCCGCCCGGCTGCCTCCGGAACGCTGCTGAGAAGCAGCTCCAGCCGAAGCTCCTCAAAGGAGGCTATGTTTTCTCCTTCCGCAAGACTGGCGATCGCAAGCCGGGCCGCCTGGTAGGAAAGATCCTGCCGGTAGATACGCCGTGCAGAGCCGATCCCGATCTTCAAATCCTCCGGAAAACGCAGCGCCAGACTCTTCAATTCCTTTTCCCACCGGTCGATCCCCGCATGCCTGGCCAGGATCACATATTCGCTCGGATACAGAAATGTATACAGACATCCCCCGAGCCTTTCCACGACGTTACGGACCCCTGCCTCCAGGGCTGACAACGGACTCGGATGGCTGTTCCGGATCCTGACGAGAAGCGTACGCCAGCTCTCCGCCCGGTCCGTAAGGCCGGCATTTTTCAGCACCTCCGCTACAAAGTCAGGTGCAACCGTGTCATTCTCGATCAAAGCCCGGACCAGATGTCCCATCTGCGTCCGGTTGGTATAATCCCTGAAATCGATCTCATGCTCCCGCAGTAAAAGCAGGGTGATCCGCTGGGCAAGATCCGCATATTTCCTTACCTCTGCAGGCGGGCCGGTGATGCCGATCACCGCCACGGTCTTCCCATGATAGCGGATCGGCATATTGATGCCCTGCCGGATCGCTTTCTGTTCATCGTCCTCCTCGATCGTCACGATCTCTCCCCGCCGGGCGGCCTCAAACCCGCCTTCATGGTATCCGTTCACCCGTGAACTGTCCGTACTGGCACAGATACGGCCATGAATGTCGATGTAGTTGATATCATGACTGCAGATGGTCTTCAGGGTGTCCACGATCTGCCTGGCCAGCTGTACATGGATCATCTCAGGCATGCAAAATCCCTCCTTCCGGCATATATGTCATCTGTACTGATTTTTTTGCTGTTTATCATCTATTATTTATTATATATAACATATCATATCATCGCCGATTATGATAGCATGGATTTATCAAAAAAACGTGAGGAGGTACATTTCCATGAAGTTCCTGTTTGCATCGGATTCCTTCAAAGGAACACTTACCAGCGCCCAGACGATCGAGCTGCTGGCCAAAGCAGCTGCCGAGGTATTCGGTGAGATCTCCTACAGCGGCGTCGCCGTGGCGGATGGCGGTGAAGGCACTACGGAAGCCGTGATCGCGGCCGAGAACGGTGCCTGGATCGAAGCAGATGTCTGTGGTCCGCTGATGGAGCCGGTCAAAGCCCGCTACGGAAAGCTGGACGATAACCGGGCCGTGATCGAGATGGCTGAGGCCTCAGGTCTTCCGATGGTTCCCATGGACAAACGGAACCCGCTGAAGACCACCAGCTATGGGACCGGTGAGCTGATCCGCCATGCCCTGGATCAGGGCTTCAGGGATATCTCCATTGCCATCGGAGGCAGTGCCACCAATGACGGCGGCATGGGCTGCGCCAGGGCTCTGGGCGTCCGTTTTCTTGACGCGAACGGGCAGGAGCTGGAAGGCCGCGGTGAAGATCTTGAAAAGGTCCGGGCAATCGATGTCTCCACCCTGGACGAGCGGATCCGGGATACCAGGATCACGGTCATGTGCGATGTGACCAACCCGCTTTGCGGGGAGAACGGCGCCACCTATACCTTCGGTGCGCAGAAGGGAGCAACTCCCGAGATGCAGGCCCGTCTGGAGGCCGGCATGGTCAACTACCGCGATGTGATCCGCCGCCAGTTCAGCATCGACCCGGACGCCATCAAGGGTGCCGGAGCTGCCGGCGGCCTGGGCACCGCTCTGACCGTCTTCCTGGGCGGTGAGATGCGTTCCGGTATCGACACCGTCCTCGATCTTATCGATTTTGACAAGCGCCTTGACGGTACGGATCTTGTGGTCACCGGCGAAGGCCGCACGGACTGGCAGAGCTGCTTTGGAAAGGTCATGCAGGGCGTCGGTGAACGTGCCCGGCGAAAAGGCGTCGTCGCCGTCGGGCTCAGCGGTTCACTTGGAAGAGATGCCGCACGGATCTTTGATCACGGGATCGAATCCCTGATGACCACCGTCGATGCCCCTATGCCTCTCGAGGAAGCCCTCGGACGGGCAGAAGAGCTCTATTACCTTGGCGCTGTCCGCATGTTCCGCTTCCTGAAGGCAGGCATGTCACTCAAAAAATAAGCAGGAGGAATTGCCGTTATGTATGATTTTACGACCCTTGGGGCGATCGTCGGACTGGCCATCGCCATCATCCTGATCATCCGGAAGGTACACCCTGCCTACAGCCTGATCCTCGGCGCCCTGCTGGGCGGTCTGATCGGCGGGGGCGGTCTTCTGACGACCACGAACACCATGATCTCCGGCGCGCAGAGTATGATGTCCTCCGTGCTCCGGATCATGACATCCGGCATCCTGGCCGGTGCCCTGATCAAAACCGGCTCTGCCCAGAAGATTGCCGAGACGATCGTCGACAAGATGGGCGAACGTCTGGCCCTGGCCGCCATTGCCCTGGCAACCATGATCATCTGTGCCGTCGGCGTGTTTGTGGATATCTCCGTCATCACGGTCGCCCCCATCGCCCTGGCGATCGGCAAAAAAGCGCAGCTGTCCAAGCAGAGCCTGCTGCTTGCCATGATCGGCGGCGGCAAGGCCGGCAACATCATTTCGCCGAACCCGAATACGATCGCGGCCTCCGAGGCCTTCAGCGTCGACCTGACGTCGCTCATGTTCAAGAACATCGTGCCGGCCATCTTTGCGCTGGCGGTCACCATCCTGCTCTCGTCCCTCCTTTCCAAAAAGAAGAACGGTCTTTCCGTCGAAGCAAAGGATATCGAGACGACCGATGCCGATCTGCCCGGTTTCATCAGCGCCGTCATCGGACCGCTGGTGGTCATCGTGCTGCTGGCTCTTCGCCCCATCGCCGGCATCTCCATCGACCCGCTGATCGCTCTTCCGGCCGGCGGACTGGTCTGCATGGCCTGTACCGGCAGGATCCGGCAGGTGGTACAGATCTCCGAGTTCGGTCTCTCCAAGGTCGTCGGGGTCTCCATCCTCCTGATCGGGACCGGGACCATCGCAGGCATCATCAAGGCATCCGCCCTGCAGTATGACGTGATCGCCCTGCTGGAGCAGTTCCACATGCCCGCCTTTGTGCTGGCTCCCCTCGCCGGGATCCTGATGGCCGGCGCCACGGCCTCCACCACGGCAGGCGCCACGATCGCCTCCCAGACCTTCGCGCCCACGCTGATCTCGGCCGGCGTTCCTGCCCTGTCGGCAGCCGCCATGATCCATGCCGGCGCGACCGTGGTCGATTCTCTTCCCCACGGCTCCTTCTTCCACGCTACCGGCGGAAGCGTCAACCTGACCATCAAGGACCGTATGGCCCTTATCCCCTTCGAGGCCTGTGTGGGCCTGACCTCCACGATCGTCAGCGTGATCCTGTTCCTGCTTATCGGATAAAGATCTGAAAAAAAGAGAACACGTTTCCCAGAAATCGCCTTCTGACAGGCTCCATTCCGGGAAGCGCGTTCTCTTTTTTTATTTCCGCCAATCATTCTCTTGACAAAAGGACGGATTCGTGTATGATATACATATACCCATATGGGTATATGGTTTCTTGCAAAACAAATTCTTATCAAAAAAGAAAGCGAGGTTCATCCATATGAAAACAGGTATCATTCTTTCACTGGCAGGCGGTTATGTTCTGGGCAAGGCCGGGAATTTCATCTTCGGCAGCCAGACAGCGCGCAAGGTCTATACCCAGCTTGCCACCGGCGCCCTGATTGCCAAGGATTCCATCATGGAAAGCGTCGAAAAGATCCAGGCCGGTGCCGCCGATATCACGGCGGACGCGAAGGAGAACGTGGAACGCTACTATGCACAGAAGGGGATCGTCTATGACCGCGGCACCGACGGGACCGCCCTCGAAGCGTCCGAAGAGGAGTAAGCCGTGCGGTACAGGATCAAACACAGCGGGCCCCGGCAGCTCCATATCGATCTGGCATGGCAAAGACTGTCGGACCAGGAGGCGGATGTGCTCTACTACGCTCTCCTCGAGCAGGAGGAGGTCGAATCGGTGCGTGTCTTCGCCCGGACCGGGCAGGCCGTTCTTCGGACTTACGCCCCCGTCAGTGAAAAAACACTCCGGTTCCTGGACAGACTTGACCTCCATGATCCGGAAAATATCCGGCAGCTTCCACAGGTATCCGCGCGGGCTACCAACGAATATTACAAAGAAAAGATCATCATGAAGGCCGTGGTCCGGTATCTCAAAAAGCTGCTCCTGCCGGCCCCCATCCGTGCCGTCTGGACCATCGCGAACGGCAGCCCCTACATCCTCCACGGGCTTCGTGATCTGGCACAGAAGAACTTCAGCGCGGAGATCGTACACGCCTCCGCGATCCTGGCCTCCCTCCTGACCGGCGACTTTTCCACCGCCAGCTCCATCATCTTCCTGACGGACGTCGGCGAGATCCTGGAGGAGTGGACATTCAAGCGCTCGGTCGACAACCTGGCCCAGTCCCTGGCCCTGAACGTAAGCAGGGTCTGGAAGGTCGCCGGTGACCAGACCGTCCAGGTCCCCATCGGCCAGATCCAGGACGGCGACTGCATCGAGGTCTCCATCGGAAGCATGATCCCGCTGGACGGCGTGGTCGTATCCGGCGAGGCCCTGGTCAACCAGGCTGCCCTGACCGGCGAATCCATCCCCGTCGAAAAGCGCCCGGACAGCACAGTCTTTGCCGGGACCGTCGTCGAGGAGGGTGCGCTTGTCATTCAGGTGCACGGCATCTCCGGCGAGACCCGGTACGACCGGATCGTCCGGATGATCGAGGAATCCGAGAGCATGTCCTCCGTGACCCAGAGCCGGGCCGAAAAGGTGGTCAGCAGCCTGATCCCCTACACCTTCGGGACGGCGGTCCTGACCGGGCTTCTGACCCGGAACGTCACAAAGGCCGCCTCCGTGCTGATGGTCGACTTCTCCTGCGCCATCGAGGTGGCCATGCCCATCGCGGTCCTTTCCGCCATGCGGGAAGCCAGCCGCCACCAGATCACCGTCAAGGGCGGCAAATTCCTGGAGCTGATCTCCGAGGCGGACACCGTCGTATTTGACAAGACCGGCACCCTCACCTACGCGACCCCCGTCGTGGAGCAGATCGTCACCATGGAGGGGCGGGACGAGAACGACATGCTCTCCCTGGCCGCATGCCTGGAGGAGCATTTCCCCCATTCCCTGGCCAACGCGGTCGTCAAGGCCTCGAAGGACCGGGGGCTCCGGCACACCGAGATCCACAGCAAGCCCACCTACATCGTGGCCCACGGGATCGTCTCCACGCTGGACGGACAGCGTGTCGTGCTGGGCAGCTATCATTTTGTGCTGGAGGATGAGAATGCCTTTGTCTCGCCGGAGGACTGGGCGAAGGTCGAACAGATGCCGCTCCAGTACTCACGGCTGTATATGGCCATCGGCGGACGGCTTGCCGCGGTGATCGGCATCGCGGATCCCATCAAAGCCGAGACGGCCGGTGTGATCGCCGCTCTTCGGCAGAACGGCATCCGCCACATCGTGATGATGACCGGCGACAGCGAGAAGACCGCCGCCGCCATCGCCTCCGAGGCGGGCATCGACGAGTACTATTCCGAGGTGCTTCCCGAGGATAAGGCGCGCTATGTGCAGCAGGAGCGCGACAAGGGCCGCAAGGTCATCATGATCGGCGACGGCATCAACGATTCACCGGCTCTCTCCGCCGCGGACGTCGGCATCGCCATGAAGGAAGGCGCGGACATCGCCCGGGAGATCGCGGACATCACCCTGTCCGGCCGGGAGCTCGAGCAGCTGATTACCTTAAAACAGATGAGCCACAAGCTGATGAGCCGTATGAACTCCACCGCCCGGTTCGGGATCGCGTTCAACGCGGCGATCCTGGTGGCCGGTATCGCAGGGCTTGTGGTGCCCGGAACGGCGGCTCTTCTTCACAACGCGTCGACCATCGGACTCTGTCTCGAGAACATGACGAACCTGCTACCGGAAAGAAATACGACACCGTACCTGCAGACGGAAGGGCAGACGATCCCCGCGATCGGCAGCCGTATGCCCGAGCTTGTTCAGGAAGGATAAGGAAACAGACATGAAGCAATGTATGGATGCAGAGAATCTGCACAAAAGATTAAAAAAGATCCAGGGCCAGGTGGCCGCCATCGACCGCATGATTGAGGAGGATGTTCCCTGTGAGGATGTCCTCTCCCTGATCAACGCGGCCAAGTCCGCCCTCCACAAATGCGGGCAGATCGTGCTGGAAGGCCATATCCAGCACTGCGTCAAGGACGGCCTGACCCACGGCGACGTCGATAAGACCATCAGGGATTTTTCCAAGGCCGTGGAACGCTTCGCGAATATGTCGTAGGAGCAGATCACAGCAACGCCCGGACTATGCACGGTCCGGGCGTTAGGTGTAAAACTGATCCCCCATACCAATCTGTAAGTAATTCAAACGTCAAAACGGGGGGCTCTTGTCTTACAAAAGTATCTTCGAAGGCGCTTTTGTCTATTCTGTAATAGACCGGATATATTTCAGAGCCTCTTCTATCCCCTCTACTGAATTCCCGCTGGCTTCTTCAATACTATACCAACCTTCGAAACCATATTCATCGAGCATTTGTATCAGATCACGAATTGGTACGGCACCTTTACCGATAGCGCATGGCTCGAATGATCCAGCGACTTTCATGTCAGAAATGTGTACAGTTTCAACCATATCAATTACTTTTTCAAGAAGCTCCTCTGATGAGTAACCATAAGCAACAGGGTTACCCATGTCAAAATTGATTCCGATATCTATCTCCCGGAGTTCTTTACATATCTCGAGAAACAGCCGCGGGGCATAACTGAAATCATACTTCCCCCATGCGCCAGGCATAGCATGGTTCTCATAGACAAGGCGCACTCCCATAGTAGAGGCAAAATCTGCCATGTTGGCAAACGCATCAATGGTCCGAACAATGCAATCTCTTTCTGCAACTTCTGGATGCATAGCTGCTGTCAGATTATCTTTCACAGACATGTTTGGCAAAATTCCTTCCAGCATCCTGCTTTCCGAGCAATAAGCAATTCCTGCTTGTATCGCGTCTTTAGGCTGCTTAAACCGGACAGTTTTTTTATCGAGAACTATTTCTCCTGTATAGTCATGATCCGCTCCGAAAATGATCCTTGCAAGTTCGGTCCTTCCTGAGCCTAAAAGGCCTGCGAGCCCAACAACTTCGCCTTCATGGATTTGGAAAGAAACTCCTCTAAGCTTAGTTCTGGTTCGAATGTCATGAACTTCAACAACAGCAGGCCTTTGAGAGAAATCAGAAGTTGTTTTTTTCTTATCTGTATTGATACCGGAAGCATCCTTTCCGATCATTTTTGACACTAGTTCCAATCTGGAAATTTCGCTGACCGGAGAATCCCCTACATTTTCACCATCTTTAAGTATTGTGACGTGGTCACAAATCTCATATATTTCAGCCAACCTATGGCTAATAAATATGACTGAAATTCCTTTCTCTTTTAAACGTCTAAGTATATTAAAAAAGATTTTGACCTCATTTTCGTCCAGGGAAGACGTCGCTTCATCTACGACCATAATCTGGGCATTTAACGACATTGCCCTTACAATAGCAACCATCTGCTGCATAGGTGTACTTAAGCTGCTTACCATTTCCGTCACGTCAATGTCTATTCCAATGCTGTTAAGTAATTCCTTTGCTTTGTTCTCTATCTGATGCCAGTCAATCCGTCCATTTTTTTTCTGCTGGCGCCCAAGGAAAATGTTCTCACAGATGCTTAAATTTGGTACAAGATTGATTTCCTGATAAATTGTACTGATTCCAAGAGACTGGGCCTCATTAGAGGAAGACGGGGCAATCTGTTTCCCGTTAAGTAGTATTTCCCCACTGTCCTTCTGATATATTCCAGTCAAAATTTTGATCAGGGTAGACTTTCCTGCTCCATTTTCTCCCATCAATGCATGAATCTCTCCCTTTGCAAGATGAAAATCTACATCCTTCAATGCCTGCACCCCGGGAAATGATTTGCTGATCTTATTCATTGAAAGAAGTATTTCTCTCACTATCCATGCCCCCTTTGTATAACAGGGAAGAGGTTGCCCCCTTCCCTACATTTACTTCAAGATTCTTACCAGGCAACGTCAATCAGTTCATCTGTTACGTTATCAATTGTAAAAATACGTCCATCATTCTGAATGTATTTTTCTACTGTTCCACCAGCCTCTAATGTATCAATTACTTCAAAAGCCTTATCAAAATACGGGCTACATTCTACAGATCCAAGCATCTCGCCTGCCTTGATTGCCTTTAAAGCATCAGCGTAACCGCCAACTCCTACTACCATTACGTCCTCACCTGGCGTATAGCCTGCTGCTTTCAGAGCCTGAATCGCTCCAATGGCGCTATCATCATCCTGTCCAAAAACAGCGTCTATATCATCGCCATATGCCTGAATCAGGTTTTCCATAACAGACTGGGCATCAGCCCGGTTGAAGTTTCCAACCTGTGAAGCTATGATGTTCATATTGTCTTTGTCTTCAATAAATGCATCAAACCCTTCCCCTCGCTTGATGCCACTATCAGCACCCGGGGTACCTTCAATGACTACAATATTGCAGCGTTCATCATCTCCGAAATAATTGTGGAGGAGTTCTGCGCACTGTTCTCCTTCCCAAACAAAATCGGCTGAAACCTGTGTCACATACTCACCCTCTGTGTATCTGTCAATCAGAAGGACTGGGATTCCTGCATCTGCAGCTTCTCCAAGGACTGTCTCAAATCCTGTGGTTTCCCTTGGCGGAAGCAGTATATAATCCGGTTTCTGTGCAATAACGTCTTCCATGTCAGATACCTGTTTTGCAGTATCGCTCTGAGCGTCTGTGTAAATCAGGTTCCATCCCCTGTCGGCACATGCATTCTCAATCCATTCAGTTTCAGCTATCCGCCAGGTATTATAATTACCAATCTGGCAGAATGCGATAGTCTTGGCATCTTCCTCTGCGACAACCGGAACCATTACGGACGCAGCAATCACGCAGCTCAATAGAATTGCTAACGGTTTTCTTTTCATGTTGATTTCCTCCTTTTTATAAGTGCTTATGTGAAATGCTGCCCATCAGCATTCCTACTCAGTGAATTGAAACTCTTCGGAGAGACGGTAATTCTCCGAAAAAACAAAAAATGCACTAGTAATAAATACTAGTGCATACGTTACACATCAGTCGGACGTCAGCCATTAACATCCTAAAAGCTTTATATCATGTTTTCGCAATAAAGTCAATAACGAATATCAATTTTGCCAATATTGCAAAATTTTCTCTTCATTTTTTGTCTATTTTGCCAACCTTTTAGTTTTGTCCATTTTTAAGGCTCTTCAGGGGTAATAGTGGGTGAAAAACACCCACAACCCCAGTAGTTATGCGGATCAAGCGGCTTTTGATTTTCGATTAGGTAATGGAACCCGTAAATCAGAGCAAACCAGATAGACCATATCCAGCATGTTCTGGATGTTGCGAAAGCCATATGCCTTCCGGATGATCAGCTTGATCTTGTTGTTGGTAGCTTCGATCCTTGCATTGCTCATGCCGAGCCGTATGGTGTTCAATATATGGCCCTTGTGGCGCTTGATCTTTTTGTATAGTTCCTTGAAAGCTGGAATCCTGCTGTGGCTGGCCCACCATAGCCACCGGTCCAGCTCAGCCTCCGCTTCCCCGGCATCCTTAAGCTTGAGAAGCAGGCGCAGGGTCTCCTTCATACGGTACGCACGGTAGAGACGGCTGTTGTTCTCAGCGATCATGGCAATCCGGGTCTGCTGGTTCTCCGTGAGGTGCTCCGGGGCTTTTCCCAGCGCAAAAGCAGAGTTCTTGATCGCCTCCGCCTTTGCTCTGGCGGCTGCAACAATCTTT